>DASYYZ010000169.1:0-139315 GCA_035946735.1 Terriglobia bacterium | reverse complement strand
CTCAGACCGTCCGAGCCGGATTCCGAGTCATCAAAAAAACTTAGAAACATGCGCAACACCTGACGGGAATTTACGCCCGCGCGTTCGCTTCCAGAAGGCATAATATCTCCCTTGACTTGATTCGTCAAATATATTCTTGCCATTCTGATGGCCCTTGTTCTTTCTCTGTTCGTTTCGTGTTCCATTTCTAGACCTTTGACCGATCTTGCCTCGCATCTGGAAAAGAGCGGCGAGACAGGCGTGCTGTGGAGCGAATTTTCGGTCGAGTCTTCCACTCTCGAAGTGAATCTGCTGGCCAGTTCGTTGAACCACGCCGCCAGCGCGCGCCGGCAGGTGGAGGCCGAATTGCGCCGCGCCAAAGAGGCTGCCGAAGCCGCGAGCCGCGCCAAGAGCGAGTTCCTTTCCAACGTAAGCCACGAGCTTCGCACCCCCATGAACGGCATAATGGGCATGACCGATCTCGTGCTCGACAGCGAACTCACCCCGGAGCAACGTGATGACCTGAGCCTGGTGAAGTTCTCCGCGGACCGGCTCCTGGTGATCATCAACGACGTTCTCGATTTTTCCAGAGTAGACGGAGGCAAACTTACGCTTGACCTCGCGGAGTTCAGCCTACACGAGACCTTGGGGTCAGCCTTGAAAGAGCTGGAGCCCAGCGCCCGGAAAAAAGGGCTGGAATTCGCCTGGGATGTAGCGCCAAAAGTTCCAGACCGGATGATGGGCGATGCTTCGCGGTTACAAAAGGTGATAACCACTCTGGCCGGGAATGCGATCAAGTTTACCGAACGAGGCCGAGTCGACGTGACTGTGGAGCGGGAAAACCCAGACCGAGACTGCGATTACGGGCTGCACTTCGTTGTCGAGGACACGGGCGCCGGGATCCCAGTGGACAAGCAGAAGATGATTTTCGATGCCTTTTCACAAGCCGACGGGTCGTCCACTCGCGCGCACGGGGGGCTCGGTCTGGGCCTGGCGACCGCCTCACGGTTGGTGGGAATGATGCAGGGGCGTATTTGGGTGGAAAGCGAAGCAGGCCTCGGCAGCCGCTTTCATTTCACCGTCCGCTTTGGCGCTCCGCCGAACGCGCACTCCGCAATGGCGTCCAGCGAGGATTGTCAATTGACGATGGCGCGGCACGCAGCAGGTTAGGTGAGAACGTGCGCAGTTATCTTTACATTCTTCTTGTGCCGCTTCTGGCCGGAAGTTCCGGCGCCGGTCTGCACGCGCAGGAAGCCCAGGTGGGCGTGACGGTCCCCGTGACGATCACCGGCGGTTTCCTGGATACGGACCGCCCTAAGGCTGACGAGCCGTCCGCCACTTCCATTTATCCCGGATTTCGCGTCCTGGCCAAGCCCCAGATGAAGCTAGGTTCGCACTGGTACTTCTATTCGGCCATCCAGGTGCGTTCCACGCCTTTCTTTTACGAAGATGCCTACAGCGCCGATCGCGGGATCGATACACAGGCGCTGCAGCTCTTCCTGGGCTACGCGCGCTCGTGGACCCATACGTCGGTCGGTGTCAAGATCGGTAAGCTGCCGTCCGCCTTCGGCGCTTTCCCCTTGCGATACGATGACATGGATAACGCTCTCATCGACGAGCCGCTGCCGTACACCTATCTGCAGCTGCGGTCGTTCCGCCCCGGCCAGGAGCCCTACGGTTTAACGCCGGTGACCCTTTATGGATTGCCGGGCGCGGAGTTTGACCTCTCTCTCGACCGCCTTGACACACGGCTCCAGATCACCAACAGCAATCCCTATGACCCGCGAAGCATTCTTGACTCCGGCCAACACATCCAGTGGACCGCGGGCGCCGGCTATACCATTCGCCAGGGTTTCCGGGTGGGAGTGTCCGCGTACGACGGTCCCTGGCTGAACAATTCCCTGAAGCCTCTTCTGCCCGCGGGTTCGACGGTCCGTGACTTTCCGGCAAGCGGCCTGGGAGTTGACGCGCAGTGGGCGCACGGAGCATGGAGCACGGGCGGCGAATGGCAGCACTTTGTGTTTCGCTTTCCGCCTTCGAGCGCTTCGGCTCTAAATTTTGGCTACGTCGAGTTGAAGCGGATCATCAGTCCGCGCTGGTATTCGGCCGTTCGCGGCAACTACCAGACCAACAACCGCCAGGCCGCCAGTTTTCTAGCGAGGCGCCAGATCGCTGAAGTCGCTGTAGGCTTCAGGCCCGACCGTTTTCAGTTACTGAAGGTCGGCTACGAGTGGGAAGCAGTGCAAGGCGGTCCGCCAGTTCGCGACAACGTATTTGGCGTCCAGTTCGTAACCGCTATTGACGGACTTTCGAAGGCTTTCAAGTAAGTCGAAACCTACAGTCGGGCTCCCCGCCGAACTGGATTTCAACCCTGTTCTCCCCCGGGGCCTGTTCTTGCACTACTCCAATCCGAACCAGACAGGCTGCGTTCCGGATTCCTGAAGAGCGTTCGCGTCCGGCATTGGTTCAAACATCCCAGGCTGGCCGATCGCCCACGCCGAGGGCCGGAAGGCGATCAGTCGCTCTTTTCGAAGATTACGATGTGCTGCGATGGCAGACTCTCTACCGTCCGGACGTGCCTGAGCCCCACCGCCTTCATCTCCTTCTTGAGTTGATCCACTGACATCTTGTGGACTTCTTTGATCGGAACCCTGGGGTCTTCCTTGCGGTACTCG
This sequence comes from Terriglobia bacterium, assembly GCA_035946735.1. Lineage (GTDB taxonomy): Bacteria > Acidobacteriota > Terriglobia > UBA7540 > UBA7540 > Gp13-AA77. Next base: position 136,661 of record DASYYZ010000169.1, on the reverse strand, counting down.
ACAAAGACCACCCGGCCGCCAGGCTTCAACGCCTCGCGAACCTTAGTCATGACTTCAAACGGATAGGCGAGTTCGTGGTAGACATCCACCATCAACACGAGATCGACGCCGCGTGCGGGTAGGTTGGGATCGGTTTCGCTGCCCTTGACCTCCTCTACGTTCGTGGCCTTCAGCGCTGCGGCGCGTTGGCGGATCGTTTCGAGCATTTCATCCTGGATTTCCACGGCCAATACTTTGCCCGCCTTGCCAACTCGTGGCGCAATACGAAAGGTGAAATAGCCCGAGCCGGCCCCGAGGTCTGCGACGACATCTCCGTCCCGAAGCCCTAAGGCGTCGATCACGATTCCGGGATGCTCCTCCTCGTCGCGCTCTGGGCGGTCCAGCCAGGGAATGCCGCCTGATCCCATCGTCTGGGCGATCTCCCGGCCCATATAGAATTTCCCGGTGCCGTTTGGGTCGTGAACCCGGCGGGTTTCGTAGACAGGATGAGGTGGCGGGCTAACCTGAACGAACGCAGAACGTGCGTTGGCGGCTTGCTGAGGTGTGAGGCCGGTAGTGACGCCATATTGGCCTTGTAAGGCTTGCGCGCCAGCCATGACCAATACCAGCGTGAGCGCTACAGCACCAGGACGTTTTAGGTCGAGCATCAGAATCTCCTTGCCAGCACGCGAGTGCCTCCACCACCCTACATGCAACAGGGAACCACGACAAGGATCAAGCCGTGAAGCGTGGACCCGCAGGTCACGGGGTACCTTGAATTTCGTCGAGTGGACGCCGGATCGCCGTTGGCAGCCGCCGGGCGCGGTCAGCCCACGTCGACAGCGGCGGCCAGTCTGTGGCACAGTAATGCTATGGACAGTAATGCTACAGACGATAACAGCGTAATGCGACGCTGCGGGAGCATCGGGCCGAGTTGGAAGCCGCCGGCGTGGTGCATCTGGATGCGCTGAGCCGCTAACATGACAGTAGAAGGCAACCCAGTACTCCTCCCGACACCGGACCGAAAGGACACAGGCCTTCGCCGGCGCGCGCCGCGAGTGGCATGGGCCTCGGTGGCGGGTGCTGCCGCCGTCATGATTGCGATGATTTTTGTGTCCTACCGGCTACACGGTCAGATCGAAGGCAAGAAGGCCCAACTGAAAGATCTCGAGACCAGGTACAGCGAGCTTGACACCAATTATCGCGAGCTTGAGACCAGTTTCAACCAGTTGCGCTACCTCTTCAGCCTGCTCCCCCCTGAGCCGCCGAAAGGAGCCCTGCCGCCGAAGGAAGCCCTACCGGCGACAGGAGCCCTACCGGCGAATGCCGCGTCTAAGTTGCCTTCGCGAGTCTACCTTGATATCGCAAATGAGAGCCAGCGCTCGAAAGCCGAAATCACCGCGGCTCGACTTAGATCTGCCGGCTACATCGTACCGAGAATTGGGGGAATTTTGTGCGTCGGCAGCCTCGCTCCCAAGAACACGCAACTCCGGTATTTTCAGCGAAGCGATGAACAGGGTACAGACCTGCCGGGTATCATCAAAACGCTCCAGCAATCTAATGTCGACGCTTATCCACAATACGTTCCGCCAAAAGGCTCTGCCGTCCGGCCTGGGCAATTCGAGTTGTGGTTTGGACCGGGCGGATAAACAATTCTAACCAAAGTGAATTGAGGGGAAGAGCGGTCGGGGCAACTTCCCGGACCAAGGCAGCGCCGTTGCTTGTGACGGCCGTAGGCGCTCTACCATCGCCGTCCCAAGACTGTAGAGGGTCGTCAGATGCCACCCGGGCTGAGCTGAAAGACTGATTCCCGATCGGGTTAGTCAGGGTTGCCCGGTCGGCAGGGTATCAAGAGAGCTGCGCCGGGCGGCCTGCGCCGTCAGATGCCGGCGTACCACGCGTACCCGCCCTCTGGAGACGACGAGCCCAAGCCCTTGCCGAACCGTTTGAGGTTATCGGTCAGGGTTAAGCGCGTGATGTACTTGACGTTCTTGTAGCCGAGTTGCCGGGGAACGCGCATGCGCAGAGGTCCGCCGAATGGGACGGGAAGCTCACCGCCGTTCATCCCGAGGGTGACGAGGGTTTGAGGGTGCAAGGCATCAGCCATGTCGATGCTCTCCCACCAGCCGGGTTGGATAGAACGGTAGACAACGTACCGAGCCTGAGGGAGAGTGCCCACGAGACCCAGGATGTGAGAGAGCGGCACACCACTCCATTCGGCGACATAAGACCAGCCTTCTTCGCACTGGATCATCGTGACCTGGGTGCGGCAGGGGAAGCCCTTGAGCTCGGCAAGCGAGAACGATGCCGGGCGGGCGACCATGCCATCGACGGCAAGACGCCAGTCCGCAAACGCTCCCTCCTGAAGGCGCTGGAACCCTTCGCCCAAGGGAGCGACTTCGTTTGCGAACGGTTTCGAAATTTGGCTGCGAGCGAATTCGCGGGCGAGCGAGTGGCGCGTCAATAAGCGCTGAGCAGCATAGGTCAGGGTTTCGCCGGCGCCGTAGAGACCGCCCGCATCGGGCGGGATGAGGCCGTAACGCTCGGCGAGCTTCGCAGCGACGGCGAGCCCGGAAGCGCCGGCAGCAGCAGCCAGGCCAGTGGTAATGAGTTTACGTCGTGAGAGTTTGCTCATGCTCGCTCCATAGGGGGTGTCGGGCGGCCAGTGATCATGGCGCGCACGCGGTTTCGGAATCCGGCAAGACAAACCATCAGGACGTGAACCAAAAGGAAGAGCACGAGGAATCCAGAGACGAAGAAGTGCAGGGTGCGCGCGGATTGCTGGCCGCCCAAAACCGTGACCGCGGCCGGAATCACGGACGCGATGGCCGGGGACATGGCCAAGCCCGTCCAGATTACCAAGGGAAAGAGAACAAAAATGACGAGCAGATATGTCAGTCGCTGCAGCACGTTATACCGCCAGGCTTCTTCTTCACTCGGCCGCCTGAAGCGTAGATGCCCGGCAATGACGCTCCCGAGCCCCCTCGCGGAGAGGTCAGAGGAGGCGGGAAGCAGATTCCGCCGGAAGTGCCCTTTGAAGAATCCGAAGGCCAGGTAAAGTAAGCCGGTCCCTACCGCGAGCCAGGCGGACTGAAAATGGAGATAGCGGCTCCAGCCGTTCTGGTCGGGTAGCACGTAGCCGTAGCCGGTGGGGACGGCGGCTCTGGAGGCCGGAATCGGCAGTGTGAATAAGGGACGAGTCCCTGAGTTGCCGGTCTCACCCCAATAAAAGCGCGGGTGAGAGATGAGAATCTCCACTCCGCTGAGGAGCAGGGCCAGGAAGGATAAGGTGATCAGCCAGTGCGTGAGGCGAACGAGGGCAGAGTGCCGCGGAAGTACTGTACCTGGCACGGTCGAAGCAGAAATCCGGCCCGCAATGGAATCGGCCATCCGCAAGACTATACCACCGGCGCGGCCGTTGTGCACGGGAAGCGGGAGGGATGATATCGACGCCAGATCTCACCTTGCAAGCGGGTGAGTAGCTTCCGGGTGGCCCAGCAACCGGACACAATCCGGCCAGCCGGTCTCAGACTGCTTCGAGTGAAGATAAGAAATGTGTTATAACTTCATTCAAAGAGGACGATTATGCAGCAGCGTACGACCAGAGTCAATGCTTCGGAAGAGACCATCAAGATTGGTCCGCTAGGGATCCGATTCCTCCTCACCGGCGATGATTCCAGCGGAAGCGTGTCGGTGTTCGAGGTTCTCGTCCCGGTTGGGCAGAAGCTGGCGGCGCCGGCCCACAAGAACGATGCCTACGAGGAGATCCTCTACGGTATCGAGGGCGTCCTTACCTGGACGGTTGACGGCACGCAGATCGAGGTTGGTCCCGGGCAAGCGCTGTGCATCCCCCGAGGCGCGGTGCACCGCTTCGACAATCTCGGCAACGAGGATGTGAAACAACTCGCCGTCATATCCCCGGCGATGATGGGCCCCGCGTACTTCCGAGAAGCCGCCGAAGTAATCCGCGACGACGGCGGCGGCCCGCCCGATCGCGCAAAAATGATGGACGTCTTCCGCCGTCATGGCATGACGCTGGCCGCGCCCCCACCAGTTAAGTAGCGGCCGCTGGTATGGTTTCGCCCCGCCACCCGTCACTAACGGTTCAGAACGCGGATTTCGGTTGGTTGACGGCCTATCCGGACAGAACCAACTAGTGGAAGGGTGCCATCCACATACAATCGCTTACTCCACTTCAAAACACGGCCCGAGCAGTGCGCTGGGGGTTCGCCAGGTTCTACGCCAGGTCCATCCGCTCGAGCAGAGCCTGGAAGCGCGGGTCGGCGCGGTAGGGGTCGAAGAACAGCTCGTGTTGAAGAAAGGGAAGGAACACATCGCGCTGCCGGTACGCCCCATCGAGCGCGTCAAACATCGCATCCACTTCACCGGTAATGGCGTAATACCTCGAAGCCCCAAGAGTGTGACCCTGCGAGTCGGCGAGCTTCCGCGCCCATTCTTGGCTATGCTCGCTATCGCCAGCCCGACAGTAGGCCGCACCCAGTGACCACCCACCCATGTGCCACCATGGCGCCAGCTCCACAACTCGTTCCAAGCTGGTAATCGCTTCCTGTGTGAAGCCTGCACTGAGCTGGGCGAGCCCCAGCGCATACCACATTAGGAAGTAGTTCGCATCGATTTCCATTGCTCTGCGCGCGTACTCAATGGCTTCCCGGTATTGTTTCGCATGTTGCATGGACAAAGCCATGCTGTAGTGCAGAATCATGGAAAGTGGATCGGTATCGAGTCCCAACCGGATTTGTTCCATCGCGTGAGAGACTCGCCCCAACGGGTGCAAACGATAAAAGGCGTAGCGGAATCTCACCATGGGCGGGACAGGTTCAGCCGCCATGGCCTTGCGGAAATGCTGTTCGGCCGCCTCCCAGTCATAGTCGAACATTGCCGCAATACTGGCCAACATGCTGTACGCCTCGCTATCAGAAGGATCGATAGCCAAGGCTTTCTCGGCAGCCGATTTCACCAACGGCGCCACTTCGCCAGCCGGTTTTATGCCAAATGTCGCAAGCGTGTAATAGTACACCGCCAGGCCGCTGTAAGCGGAAGCGTAATTCGGGTCGATGGCCAGGGCCTGCTCGAAGAACTCCTTCGCTTTCGCCAAGCTCTCCGGCGTTAAGCGCAGGAAGTGGTATTGTCCTTTCAAGTAATTCTGGTAGGCTTCGATATTCACCGTCTTCGCGCGGGGAGCCAGCCGTAGTTTGAGCGCTTCCGAGATCGCCTGGCCGATTTCATCCTGAATGGCGAACACGTCGGTCATGTCGCGATCGTAGCGTTCTGACCAGAGATGAGTGCCATCGTCGGCGTGGATCAACTGCGCGGTGACGCGGATGCGATTGCCGGAGCGGCGAACACTGCCTTCGAGGATGTTCTGGACCCGCAGAGCCTCGGCGATTTTGATGATGTCCTGCTCCTTGCCCCGGAACGCGAAAGAGGAAGTGCGGGCAATCACTTTCAAACTTGGAATTTTAGCGAGCAAGTTCAGGATCTCTCCGGCTAGGCCGTCGCTGAAGTACTCGTTCTCTTTGTCCGCGCTCATGTTGGCGAAAGGTAAAACGGCGATAGACGGCACGCGTTCCACACGCGTGCCCACTCCGCTCGGGATGGCCAACAGAGCCTCCTTCACTTGCACGATGGATGGGAAGCGGTCGGCGGGAGATTTGCGCAGGCAACGGATCAGGATGCTTTGCAATGCTGGCGGGGCCTGGAGCGGTTCGGGCTCCTTGTGCAGGATTGCGGCCATGATGGCGATTGCGGAATCGCCGGTGAAGGCGCGCCGCCCGCTCAGCATTTCGTAAAGCACCAATCCAAACGAGAAAATATCCGAGCGCGCATCCACGGGCTTGGCTTCGGCTTGCTCGGGAGACATGTAGGCGGCGGTGCCCAGGATGGTTCCCGCCTGGGTCATGCCGGTGGTCGCTGTCGCGTCCGTCGCCCGCTCGCGGCCATCGCCGTCGCGGCTCAATAGCGCGAGCCCGAAATCGAGCAGCTTGATGCCGTGCGCCGTCACCAGGATGTTGGCGGGTTTCAGGTCGCGATGTGTAATGCCCTTGGCGTGCGCGGCGGAGAGCGCATCGGCGATCTGCACGGCATGGCGGAGCGCCTCATCGAGCGGGAGGGGGCCATGGAGCGGAGCCCCGTCGATAAACTCCATGACCAGGTAGTTCGGGCCGACGTCGTAAACCTGGCAAATATTGGGATGATTCAGTGCGGCGATAGATTTGGCTTCACGCTCGAAGCGCTCCGAGAACTCCGCGGCGGAGACTTTGATAGCCACGTCACGATTCAGCCGTGGATCACGCGCGCGATACACCTCGCCCATGCCACCTGCGCCAATAGGAGCAAGGATTTCGTACGGGCCGAGTTTGTCGCCGGCAGAGAGCGGCATGTTCTTGATTTCAGCTAAGTATAGCCGAACAGGAAGCGCCCAAGTCCTGTATTACGGGGCACTCTTCCATTACGCCGTCCTGCAAGAGTGCCCGACGATTCAGAAGTTGAACGACTTCGCTCTACCCTATGGCCTGAATAAATCAGCCCGAACGCGCCGCGAAGCACCGAGCCCACAACCTGGCTGCGACCGGCGCCACCGCTTGACGAATCGCCTTAGCGCTCTCATTTGAGATCCTCCGCTTTTACGGCAAAGAATCGCCCGATGATGGCTGCCGTCTGCTCCCAATCCCCCGTCTCCGACTGCAACTGCTTGCGGCATGCGGACTAGCGGAATCGTTATGGGAAGCGCAGCCTGTTAGAATCTCGTCGATGAATCCTGTCGCCTGCAACTGGCGCATCGTCCTGGTGCGGCCGCGTAATCCGCTGAACATCGGCGCTGCTGCGCGCGCCATGGCCAACTTCGGTTTCAACGAACTCGTGGTGGCGAAGCCTTACGAACCTACCTGGCAGGAGACGCGATCGGCCGTAGGCGCAGAGGACGTGGTGAGATCGGCGCGGGCTGTGCCCACACTCGCCGAAGCCGTCAGGGGTGCCGCGCTCGTGATCGGTACAACATCAGGCTCGCGCCGCCATCTGAAGCGCGACCTGGTCCTGCTCGGCGAACTACCGGCCTGGATCGCGTCCCGGATTGAAGAGGGCGGCTCGCGGCGCCGGTCCCTCCTGAAGGCCGCGCTGCTGTTCGGTTCGGAGAAGACCGGGCTTTCGAACGAGGAGATGAGCCACTGCCACGCGCTGGTGCGCATTCCAACATCGGCGGGCTGTCCATCCATGAACCTCGGCCAGGCAGTGGCGGTCTGCTGTTACGAATGTAGCTGGCAGGGAATGGTCTCCGGGCGCGCTCCTGGGGCGCGTATCCATCGCTCGGACCCTGCAACCGCGCAAAGTCTGGCCCACCTGTTCGATCGTGCCGTTCATGTGCTCGACGCTGTAGGCTACCTGCAGCCCAAGAGTCGCGAGGCGATGCTGCTGAAGCTGCGTGAACTGCTCCTCGGGTTCGGCCTCACCAACTACGATGCCCGAATCCTGGGGGGCATTCTGGCGCAGATCGAGTGGAAGGTTGGCGGTCTGAAAGGCGAGGGATGAGAGGTTAGTGTCATTCCTAACACTGATCACCCGGTAGACGTAGGCTCCGCAGGAGCGGGGTCCGGAGTCTTCACGGCAGGCCCTGTTATGGTCACGAGCGGAGTGAAGCCTTCGAGTTTCTGCGGTGCGCGCCAGTTGTCGAGCATCGCAACCTGTTGGACGCAGGAGACCGTGCAGCGCGGGGCGCATGCCTTGCGGGTGTTGTACTCGTACCTGATGTGGGCTCGCGTGTACTTCTCGAGCGGAATTCCGGGGTAGCCGCGCTGCTGGGAGCAGTAGTGAACCAGCCCGTTCTCACATACATAGAGATACCTGCTGCCGGCGCGGCATCGCCATTCGTGCTCCCGCCCCTTCGCAATATCGTGCTGGAAGGCGTTTAACCGGGCGTAGGAGCCCTTGCCGAAGCGCATGATCTCTTCAAAGATGCCCTGCTGTTCCCCGGAGAGCGATTGCAATTGGCCGCCGCCGTCATGCAGGATCCCTACAGTGCTTGTGAGGCCCAGTTCAACCGCCCGGCGCGCTACCACCAGCGCGTCCTGCGGATGGCGAACCGGGCTGCCCAGCACGGAGTTGATGTTGACGTGAAATTCGGCGTACTGGGCCAGCATTTGGAGCTTCTTATCGAGCACCCTCAGACTCTTCTTGGAGACCTCGTCCGGTTGCACGTTATCAATGCTGATCTGCAAGTGATCGAGTCCGGCGCGGTTCAGCCGTTTGATCCGCTCCGGCACCAGCAGGTATCCATTGGTGATCATGCCTGCCAGAAGCCCGCGGCGGCGAATACGGCCGATGATGAGGTCGAGGTCAGGGTGGAGCAGAGGCTCGCCGCCGCTGATCGTGATGATGCTGGTGCCAAGCTCCGCCAGGCGGTCCACCCGTCGCAGCATCTCGTCGATAGGCACGGCTTTCGAAAAATCGTCAAATTCGTTGCAATAGGTGCAGGCGAGATTACAACGGCGCACCGGGATGAGATGCGCATCGACGGGATGCTGCTTGGAGACCAGAGCCCGGGCGATCATGCGCCACTCGCGCAACCGGCGGCCCATCGCCCTTAACTCCCGCCGAATTCGAATCGAGTTCATTGGATTCTGACCAAGTCCTACTCGCCTAAATGAGCAAGCCTAACCAAAAGGTTGCCGAAATGCGTTCCGGGACCGTGCTGTCCGAACCTTAGTACTGGATGACCGTACGCTCCGAAAGGATCGGCACAGGATGACGCATACGCGCACACTCTGCAGTAATATGGCATTAGATGCTTGTCCCGCAAGGTCAAGCCGTCGAAAGGTGAAAAACGGCGCCCGAGCGGTGATTCTGCCGGTAGGAACCAGGCCGCCCGAATGCGGAAGTCATCTGCTTTCAATAACATCGAGACGCCGTCCCAGCTGCGGAGCACCGCCCGAGACTGGGCTTGCGAGCAAACCACCCGGGCGGTCGTCCGCCGGTATGGTTTTGTTTCTCTGGTTACTCCCGAGGTCGATTTAGGGCCTTCCACGGGTCAAATCCAAGCAGATTAATTCTTATCGCGGGCAATTGGCACACCGATTGCTCATGGTTTGCCGGCCACTTCGCAGCATCGGGCCCGTAGGGAGAGCCTTTTAACCAGGGGTGAGCAGACATGATCATCGGCACCAGGATTCGGCAACTTCGGGAAGAAAGAGGAATCACGCGCGACGAGATCGAGGAGTTCAGTGGTCTCGACCATAGCTACATCGCCAGAATCGAGCAAGGATTGACCATGCCGCCTCTTGAGACGTTGGAAAGAATCGCCTTCGCGTTGGCGGTCCCGTTGTATTGGCTCTTCTGTGCCGAGGAGGACCCGGACCCTCTTCCGGCCCCGCCGGTCGTCACAGCACACCAGCATCCTTGGGACACCAGGCCCGTTGAAAGCGAGAGCCAGTTTCTACGGGTGCTGGGAGAAGCATCTGACGCTCTCTTCGAGGCCGATCCTGCCTCCCTGCTTGAGTTTGCCCGCAGGACGGCGCTTGGAAAACTGGAGAACTAGCCTCGACTTTTCTTCCCCTAACCAACGAAGCCGGAATGTCTCACAAAATACAGGGGTTGAAAAATGTGATGCAACAATCCTGGCTTTAGATCCTGCGCCTCGAATCCGAGCTGCGATTTTTCGAACACTGAATCTTGGGTTTCGATATGTGCCGGCCTGGGGTCGGCCACTCGTCGCTTGTCTCAGCTCCTTCAGCCTGGCATCCCAAGGTTCGGGCCCTCGAACAGTCTTCTCCACTTGTCTGATATCGCCTGACACTGCTCTAATCTTTCTGAGGAGAGCCATGGACGAACAAATGGACGAACGTAAGCGCCTCACCTCGATGGTTAAAGCGGCGGGTTGAGCGGCCAAGTTGAGTCCAAGTATTTTGGACTCCGTGCTGCGCAAGCTGCCCAAACAATCCGACCCGAATGTGCTCATCGGCTTTGACACCGCCGACGACGCGGGCGTGTATCAAATTGCGCCCGACCTGGCTTTGGTGCAGACCGTCGATTTCTTTACGCCCATCGTGGACGATCCTTACACCTTCGGCCAGATCGCGGCCACGAACGCTTTGAGCGACATCTACGCCATGGGCGGCCGCCCGATTTCGGCGCTCAGCATCCTCGGCTTCCCCAACACCGGACGCGATCTGGACGTGCTGGAGGGCATTGTGCAGGGCGGGCTGGCCAAGATGCAGGAAGCCGGCTGCGCTGTGATCGGTGGGCATTCGATCGCCGATGACGAGATCAAATTTGGCTACGCGGTGACGGGCCTTGTGAACCCCAAGCTCGTGTGGGCGAACGCCACGGCGCAGGCAGGCGACCGGCTGCTGCTCACCAAGCGGCTCGGCACAGGCGTCATCTCGACTGCGATCAAGAAGGGGTCGGCCAGCGCAGCCTCAGTGGCCGCCGCCACCGAATCGATGACCACTTTGAATCGTCTCGCCAGCGAAATCGCCCGGGAATATCGGATCCATGCGGCAACCGACGTAACAGGCTTCGGCCTGCTTGGTCACGCTCGCGAGATGGCGATCGGCAGCAACGTCAGCCTGGCGATCGATTCCTCCCGCGTGGCCTTCCTTCCCGAGGCGCTCGTATACGCACACCAGGGATTTCTCCCCGGCGGGCTTGGCCGGAACGCCGAGTTCGCCGGCAGTTGCGTCGAGTTCGATTCGGGCGTCCCGCAAGATATCCGGAACCTGCTATTTGATCCGCAGACGGCGGGCGGCCTCCTGTTTTCGGTGGTAGCCGAAGATTCTTCGAAATTGCTGAGGAGCTTGAGAGGGGCGGGTGTCTTCTCGGAAGAAATCGCCGAGGTCGTGCCCAAGACGCACCCGCTGATTCGAGTTGCGTAGATGCGATGCGATTGCCTCCCGACAGGAGGGATTCCGCATCAACAGTAGGTGGGTCTGGTCTCACAAGAAGAGAGGTTTCCGCGCGTGCGGCCGTCACAGACCTATTACGATCTTCTGGAAGTTCCTGCCAACGCTCCGCTGGAACGAATCCGGGAGTCTTACCACGTTTTGGCGAGCGTCTGGCATCCGGACCGCTTCACGCAGGGCACCAAGCAGCACCAGCTCGCCACCCGCAAACTTCGGGAGATCAATGCCGCCTACGAAGTGCTTGGGAATCCCCGGCGACGCGTGGAATATGATCGCCGCCTGATCGAGGAGCGTCGCGTCAGCGGGATTTACTGGAAGCTGCGCGCTCGAGGAAACTACGGTCCGCCTCCCGGATTGCCGAATCTGCCTGCGCTGCTGGCTTATGCTTTTGGTCCGATGGCAATCGCTTTCCTCCTGATGCCCGGCTATCGGCGTGACCGCTTCATCTGTTTCAGCGCCTGGCAATCGATCATATTCTCGGTGACCGCCTATTTCGCCACTGTGGTGGGCCCGTGGATCGGCCTCGAACGCCCCATCTATTGGGTGCTGTGGATGACGGGGGTCACTCTATACTGGATTTTTCTCATGAAGCAGGCCTATCAAAACAGGCTCTATTTGATCCCGGGCCTGGGCCAGATTGCTGCACGGCGCGCGGGGTTTGACCAGGCCCAGCTTTCGGAACTGAAAGCGGGGGAGAGCCGCTAAAGTCGAGTAATTGGCTGGAGTGTAGCGCCGATCTTTTAGAATGGAGGAAGAAGGATCAGCATGCGTATCTCAGTGACTGTAGAAGACAATGGAAAGGTCTTGAGCACCGGCACATTTTACATTCCGAAGACAGGCAAAGTTTCCAAACACCTGGGAGCTAGTCTCCTGTATCACACGTCCACTAAAACGCTGCTTGGAGCCGCCGACGGAACCCTGGTATCACTTGATCACGACGGCCATATCGTAAAGGGAGGCCCAGGGATCCCCGACTACTGGAACTCGGTGGCCTCTATGGTTAAAGGATTCGCGGCGATAAGCGGTAGGTGAAGAGCGGCTGGAAGACGCTTCCTCTGAGATTGACTGCCTGCCGAGATGCTGAACTATATGGTCAGTTCTGAGGGCTAATTGCAGAGAGCAGTCGCGAAGGCCCGGCGGGAGTTTACCCTTGATCCGGTAGTGGGTCAGTCGATCCACTACCTTCCGCCCTGTCTCACAGAGCGTCGCTCGCTCTTCCTCGTCCACTTCTCTCAGCTGCACCTCAATAACTTCGGCGTCCGCAGTCTGGACCGTCCGGCCACATAGTTCGCCTCGATCGGCACCTCGCGGTGGCCCCGGTCAATCAGGGCGCAGAGCTCGACGCGCCGCGGTCGGCCATGGTCCACCAGGGCGTCCAGCGCAGCCCGCGTGGTGCGGCCGGTGTAGAGCACATCGTCCAACAGGATGGCCGTCTTGCCCTCGACCGTGAACGAAGGCTGCCGGGTGTGACCACGCGGCTCGCGCCCGAGATTCGAAAACCGTTCGGGCGCATCTTTTTCGGGCACTCGGATTCGGAAGGCGACGTTTCGAGCTACGAAACAGCCCTCGACGCCGCGAACCGAACCGGTCGCGAGGCGCGTTCGGCGCTCGAAAGGCGGGCATCGCAAAGCATGATAGGATTCGAAGGCAACCGGCAAGCGTAACAGAACGGGAACGCAGTACGAGGAGGCGGCAAATGGAGACCACAACACGTCCGCGGCTTGTTCACTTCGGGTGGCTGGCCATAGGCCTTGCTGCGACTGTGGCGGCGGGCGCCCTTTTCATTACCCGCCAAAATATCGCCCTGGGACTGGCTGCAACACTCGCGGCGGTGGCATCAATCGCGAAATCTCATCGGGACGGCAAGGCGGCCGGCAACTTTGACGTCGCCATCTTCTACTATAGCTGCGGGGCCGCTGCACTGAGCCTCCTGGTGGTTGTTTTTGCGCTTATCCGTCACGCGAACTGGGGTTTCGTCGGTCTCGCGACGGCGAATTTCACAACCACCTCACTCCTGGCCTGCCGCGCACACCGGATGTACCGGAGCAGCTCAAAGGGAGAGTAATGAAAAGAGGTGGCGCGCATCCGCACAGAGCAGACGAGCGGCTCTACTTAGTTGCCGTTTTCTGGTCGTTTGCTTCATCACCAGACTGCACGGCAGCGTCCATCCAGCCGATCAGCGTGGCGTCATCGATCTCGCCCGTGTAGTCGAGCACGACTTTGCCGTTCTTGTCGAGAATCGTGGTATGCGGAAAGAGCCCCGTGTAGTACTTCTTCACCAGAGGAATCTGCTCCACCTTGGCGATAGGGCGCGAGAGGTCGATGATCACAAAGTGTACGCGGTCGCCGTAGTCCCGGTACATCTCCACCGTACGCTGCGCCTGGCGCTTGGCGTCGTAGCAGAACTCACCGTACATGAAGATGTAGTTGGGCTTGCCCTTTTCGATCCCATCCCACATCTTGTCGCCGGTAATCGCCGGTCCCTGATAGGCGTTCTTCATGAAGTCGAGTCCCGGCGCTAGCTTGAGATTATCGGCCCCGCGCAACGCTCCGGAGATTGTGGTGAGAGACAAGGCGAGTAGACTGACGGACATTCGAAGCGCGGCTGCGGCGGAGAATCTCACGTCAACCTCCACAACCTTTGGATGCGCCAGACCCGGCCCAGGGCCGCCGAAGTCAGTTCCGAAGCGATGTACCGCAGAGCTTCTCCAGGACCTGGCGCGGCGACTTTTCAGGCAGAATCAAATCGCGCTCCGAGACGATGTACGTGTGCTCCAGGGCCAGTCGGCCGGAGAGAACTGCGTGCGGAACGGAATCCGTAAACACGATCCAGGTGGAGTTCGGAGGAAACTCCCAGCGCGACTTTGGGCTCGACTCCTGGAAGCTGCGGTTGGCCTTGAGGTAGTGGTGAAACCCAAGCATGAAGCGGTCATAGGGAGAGCGGTCGGGCAGCGGCAGGCCGATCGCAGTCGCCATTCGCGGCAGCATGCGAGTCCAGGGCCTCCAGCGCGATCGCGCCAGGCCCACACAATCCTCGAGTCCGGCGTCCCGTGCCAGGCGCGGCGCCAGCACGTCAAAGGGTTCGCCCGTCAGCCACACCCGCGGCTCTACGGGGTTGAGGTTCGTGAAGACGCGCAGAATGCGGTTGCCGTTGGTGGGCCGCGTGGGGAAAGCGTCGGTGTGCAGCAGATCGTTGCGCGATTTCAGCGGCAGATCGCGTCCGCGCTCCTCCAGGGAGCGGAAACTGGCGAGGTCCAGTTTCCAGCCGCCGGCGTATGGTACCAGAAATTCGGCGGCAAAGGCGGTGACGCTCTTCGAGTAGGCGCTAAAGATCGCAGCAAGGCGTCGTTCGTTGCCAGCGCCGCGCTCGAGACCATACACCCGGTCTTCGCGAGGACGATACGAGATGTTCTTGTGAAAAGCAGCCGAGCTCTGGCGGATGCCAGTCAGGAAATCGACCCCTTCGCGAGGGAGCTCGAAAGGCGTCGCCGGGAAAAAAAGGATTTCCCCTTCTTCGAGCCGTGCGCAATACTCGCGCGGACGGTCTTGTGTGGGATTCGCCCATCCTCGAATGCTGTAGTCCGTGACTTTAGTCAAACCAGCGTCTCTCCGAACGAAGGCACTCGGACCGTACCTGGCCGCGCCTCACATCGTTGAGCCTAGGCGACGGCCAAGAATCGTGTCAAGCGGGACAAAGCTATAATCAAGATTGGCCGAGCGCCCGAAGAAGGAGTGTGGCATGCAACTGATTCGCAATGAAGACGCAACCGCCATCAAGGAACGCCTCAAGGACATGGTGAATCCTGTCCGCCTCGTTCACTTCACCCAGGAACTGAACCTGGAATACGGCCGCGAGGCCAGGCAACTTCTCGAAGAACTGGCGGCGCTCTCGGAGAATCTCTCGGTGGAGGTGCTTAATTTCCTTCTCGACAAAGAGAAAGCTGCCGGGTATGGGGTCGACAAAGTGCCGGCTACGGTGGTGCGCAACGGCAAAGAGTTCGGCATCCGATTCTATGGCCTGCCCGCCGGTTACGAGTTCGCAAGCCTGCTGGACGCGATCATCCTCGTGTCGAAAGGCGACTCCGGCTTGTCCGCTGTGAGCCGCGAGCGGCTCGCCCAGATCACCGAACCCGTCCACCTGCAGGTGTTCGTCACGCCCACCTGACCGCACTGCCCAAAGGCCGTGCGCCTCGCTCAATCGTTTGCCCTGGAGAGTGATCTCGTGCAGGCCGACTGCATCGAAGCTACCGAATTTCCGGATCTCGCCTCGCGCTACCGGGTTTATGCCGTGCCCAAGACCGTCATCAACGGCTTGGCGTCGATCGAAGGTTCTCTACCCGAGGAATTCTTCCTCGACGAAGTATTGAAGGCGCTGCCCTCGCGCCCGACTGGCGCACCGCCGCCGCCGGGACCCTCCTGACTTCGTCAGTATTTCAGGACGCAGTGCAGGTCGTAACCTCGCAGCTTGTCCCGGCCCTTCAGGAACTCAAGCTCGATCAGAAATCCGAGTCCCGCCACCCGCCCGCCCAGCGACTCCACCAGTCCGGCCACCGCGGCGGCGGTGCCTCCGGTGGCCAGCAAGTCATCGATGATTAGAACCGCCTGGCCTTCACTCACGGCATCACGATGCACCTCGAGCGAGTCCTGGCCGTACTCCAGGTTGTAGCTTGCCTGCGCCACTTCGGCCGGAAGTTTGCGCGGCTTGCGCACGGGCACGAAGCCAGCGTTGAGGCGGTACGCCACCATGGGCGCGAAGATGAAACCGCGCGCCTCGATCCCGGCCACGCAATCGATTTTTCGGCCCACGTAGTGGTCTGCCAAGGCGTCCACCGCTCTGTGCAAGCCGACGGGATCCTTCAGTAAGGTCGTGATGTCGTAGAACAGAATTCCTGGTTTCGGGTAGTCGGGTATCTCGCGAATGAGTTGCTTGAGGTCTTCCAAGTTTCCTCCGTTTGAACTGGCTTCACTTGTGGAAGCACGCTACCAGCCGCCTTTGATGGAGAACTCTTTGCAACCTTGATTTACGGGCATCTCGGATTCCTCCACTGCTTGCACCCAGGCGCCTGGCGGCCCCTGCGCCAACCGGTGCTTGAACACTTCGAGCGCTGATGCGTCTCCGATCGCATAGACTTCAACGGTACCGTCCGCGCAGTTCCTGACGTGGCCCAAGATGCCGGCGGCATGGGCGGCGCGCTCGGCAAAATAGCGAAAACCAACGCCTTGGACGCGTCCTCGGATCCTGTACCTTTTCGCAGTCTTTGTCGTGCCCGATCTCATGCCAGGGCCGCCGCGCAACTTCAAGCTCTTGTAGTGAGCTTCCCTCTGCATTTTACGATGCGCGGGGGTCAGCGCGAAGCTGTTGCTCTGCTGCGCCCGGCATTTTCATCCAGAATGCCGTCAATCAGGGGCGCGGCTTCAGCCAGGAGCGACCCCGTCCAGCTCAAGCCGGAGCGGCGCAGCAGAAAGTCTTCCGATTTGACCGCCATCTCCTCTCCGCTGGCGAAGGCTGCTTCTGCCGCGATCAGTTCGGGTTCGCCGCCGGGTCGCGCGAGCAGAGGCTGAGCCAGTTCCGGCCGCTGACGGATCGCTTCGACCACGGCGCGCCATCGGCTGCCGTAGGTACGCGCAATGCGTTCAGATGTCGCCGGCGGCAGGTGAAACTCGTGCCAGCCCGTTTCGATTGCCGATCGAAGAAATGATTCGAACTCGCCGGTGCAGCCTCCGGGCAGAGCTGTGCTGCGGCTCGAGACGCCGTTCAGGGTCCGGCGGAGTCGCGCCGCGACCAGTTGCGCGAGTTTTTCGCCGAGGGCACGCGCAGTGGTCAGCTTGCCGCCGCATACCGAGATGAAATTCCCGGCCCAGGGATCTTCATGAAAACGATATTCGCGGGTGACGGCGGACGGGTTACGGGAATTGGAGCCAGGCTCGACCACAAGCGCGCGCAATCCAGCCCAGGGGCAACTCACGTCCGCGGGCACGAGCGGCCGGGTGAAGATCCGGTTTGCCGCCTGCAGCAGGTATCGAATGTCTGCTTCATCGGGCTCGACTGTGGCCGGATCGCCGTCGAAATCGGTGTCCGTCGTGCCCAGCATGGCGCCGTGATGCCAGGGCCACATCAGCAGCACCCGATCTTGGGCCGGAATCGCGGCCAGCAGCGCCAGATTCCCGGTCACGGTCGGCACCACGACGTGGACACCTTTGGTCAGGCGCACCGTGCGAGAACCGTCATACCCCGGCGCCAGGGCGCGCACGCGGTCCACCCAGGGTCCGGCGGCGTTCACAAAAAACTGTCCCGCGACCTCGAATCTGCCACCTGTGATCGCGTCCTCAACCTCGGCGGCGGTCACGTGCCCGTTCGATAGGGCTAGAGAGCGGACCGCAGCGTAATTCGCCACTGCCGCGCCGTGATCCGCAGCATCGACGACATTCTCGATCGTGAGCCGCGCATCGTCCGTGCCGGAGTCGTAATAGATGGCGGCAGCCCGCAGACCTTCAGGCCGCAGCGCCGGCATCAGGCGGAGCGCCTGCTGCGCGCTCAACATGCGGTGACGGTCCCCTGGGCCAAGATTCCCAAGGGCATCGTAGAGGGCGAGTCCCAACCGGATCTTGAGCGGCGAAAACGAATCACCGCGATAAATCGGAAGCAGGAACCGGACAGGCCGTGCGAGGTGCGGCGCCAGCTCCGTCAGAAAGCGGCGCTCCTGGCGTGCCTCGCGGACCAGCTTGAACTCAAACTGCTGCAGGTAGCGCAGACCACCATGGATCAGCTTGGTGGACCGGCTGGATGTTCCACTGGCAAAATCGCCAGCCTCCAGCAGCGCCACTCTGAGCCCGCCGAGCGCTGCGTCGCGAGCCGTGGCGGCGCCGTGAATGCCGCCGCCGATCACGACAAGATCGAATTGTTGCCCGGCCAGGGCCTCCAGATTACGTTTCATGGGCGAGTGAGGAAGAGATCAAGACGGCTTCAGTGACTCAGTTACGATTCTCTCCACCGAGCTTCGTAATGCATCAAGGCTGGTTTCCACTCGAATCCTGCGACCGGCACCGAGGTCGCCGCTGTGCCGGATAACGTAGTCAGGATCCTTGAGCTGATGTCCGGTCAGCACCGCTACCACGTCGGCGCCGGCCTCGATCCGCCCCGCAGCGCGAAGCTTGCGAATCCCGGCCACGGTTGCGACCGACGCCGGCTCGGCGGCAATACCGTCCTCAGCGAGCGCGCGCTTGGCGGCGAAAATCTCTTCGTCCGTCACTTGCTCGCACCAACCTTGAGTCTCGCAAAGCACGCGGCGCGCTTTACGCCAATTAGCCGGATTGCCGATGCGAATGGCAGTGGCCTCGGTCTCAGGGATCTCGACCGGGACGAGTTCCCGGCTCTCCTCCGCAATCAAACTGTAGAAGGCGTTTGCGCCCGCTGCCTGAACCACCACTACGCGCGGCACTTTCTGGATGAAGCCCAATTCGCGAAGCTCCAGCAGGCCTTTGCCGATCGCCGAGGCGTTACCGAGGTTGCCGCCCGGCACAACGATACAATCCGGCAGATTCCAGTCCCGCTGTTCAAGCAGTTCGGGTACTAGTGTCTTCTGCCCCTCGATCCGAAACGGATTCACCGAATTGACGAGATAAAGGTCAAAATCAGGAGCCACTTGGCGCACCAGCCTGAAGGCATCGTCGAACGTCCCTTCGAGCTCGATGACGAAAGCCCCGAAATCAAGCGCCTGTGCAAGCTTGGCGGAGGTAATGCGCCCGGCGGGAACGAAGACCAGCGCCTTGAGACCGGCCCGCGCCGCGTAAGCCGCCATTGATGAAGAGGTGTTCCCCGTGGAAGCGCAAGCCGCCACCCGCACCCCGAGCGCGACTGCCTGGCTTATGGCGGCCGTCATGCCAAGGTCTTTGAAGGAACCCGTCGGATTGTTGCCCTGGTGCTTGACGCTCAGCTTGATGCCGCCGGCCCAGCTCCCCGCACGCGGAGCCTCGAGAAGCGGGGTGCGGCCCTCGGAGAGCGAGACGATCTCAGATCCCGCGTCCAGGAACTCAACAAGCTCGCGGAACCGCCAGACGCCGCTGCGGTTAATCGGATTGTTGGTCGCGCGCCGCTCGAGCCACCGCTGGCGCGTCAATGCAGGGTCGAGGCGGCCGAACTCGTACTGAACCTCCAGAAGTCCACCGCAGCGCGTGCACTGATGATCGACGCGCTTGGCGTCCTGCTTCGCACCGCAGCCATCTTCAGCGCATTGGAGAAACCAGGACATCGGCAACAGTCGTGAGTTTTCGGTTGTCAGTTTTCAGTCAATTCCGCGAAGGAGAAATACCGGGAACTATTGAGCATTGCAAAATATAGTAGCGACCGCTGTTGTAGCGCCGGTCTGCGACCGGCGTTTTTCGCCGCTCATCGAGCGGCGCTACGGAGAATGACGTCACTTTACTGAAATTTTCATTAAGAATGGAGTCAACACAACCTAGAGCTCGAACTCCTCATGGATCGCCGTGACCGCATTCTTCACGTCCGCCGAGGCCACCGCGAGCGAGATACTCAACTCCGACGATCCTTGGGCGATGGCGATGATGTTGATCCCGTGACGGCCGAGAGCGCTGAACGCCCGGCCGGAAAGGCCCGGCATCCCCTTCATGTTTTCGCCTACGGCCACCACAATCGCGACCTGTGGCAGCACTTCGGGAGAGCCGATGTAGTCGTGGACGATCTCGAGCTCGAAAGCCTGCTCGAGCGCATCCCGCACGCGCAGCAGATCGGCATCGTGCACGGCGAAGCACAGCACGTTGTCCGCCGAGGACTGCGTGACCATCAGAGTCGGAATATCCTCGCGGCTCAGCGACTCAAAGACACGGGCGGCGAGCTCGGAGAAGCCGAGGCGATCGCGGCCGCTGACCGTGATGAGGGCCGCCTTGCTGACAGTGGTCAGAGCTTTGACGCCCGGCCGCCCGCCGGTGGAGGCAGCAGCACCAATGCGAGTGCCGGGACACGCCGGATTGAAGGTATTCTTGATCCACACCGGAATCTGTCTCTTGACTACCGGCTGGATGGTCTTCGGGTGAAGAACTTTGGCGCCAAAGTAAGACAATTCGGCGGCTTCGCGGTAGGAGACCTCCGGAACAATGCGCGCGGCTGGTACCAGGCGTGGATCGGCGGTCATTACGCCGTCCACATCGGTCCAGATCCAGACCTCGTCGGCGTCAAGGGCGGCGCCCACGAGGGTGGCGCTGTAATCGGATCCGCCGCGGCCGAGCGTGGTGCAGACCCCTTCGCGGGTGGCGGCCCGGAATCCGGTGACAACCGGGATCACGCCGCGCCGGCGCAGGTGGGCGAGCCGGTCGCGCGTCTTCACGGTGGTCTCATCGAAATGAGGTGAAGCGTTGCCGAAATGATCGTCGCTAACGATCATCTCAACCGCGTCCACCGCCTCAGCCGCACAGCCTCTTGATCTTAAGGCCGCCGCTACCAGCACGGCGGACATCTTCTCGCCGAGGCTTGAGAGAGCGTCCATGGCCCGGGGGGTGATTTCGCGAACCAGCGAGAAGCCGGAGCAGAGGTTCTCGAAATCGCCGATTTCTTGGGCGAGCACCGGTAGCACCTGCGCTTGTTCTGCCGCGCCCAGCAGTCGATCCGCCACCTCGCGATGGCGGCGGGCGAGTTCCTGGCGGGCGCCCTTCCAATTCTCACGATCCCCCCGGCTGGCTTGAGTGGCGGCGCGGATCAGCATGTCCGTGACTCCGCCCATGGCCGAAACCACCACCACGGCTTCCGCGCGCGCGGCCTCGTCCGCCACGAGCGCGGCGACACGCCCGATGCACTCGGCGTCGCCCACTGAAGTGCCGCCGAACTTCATAACGCGAAGTGGCCTGCCTCTATTCATTGCCGATTGTCGATCGTCAATTAAGGATCGCCGGAGGGGTTTTGGATAAGCAAATCATTCGAGTATGAACCGGTCACGTTACTCGGCTGTCTTGATTTCCTGCTCATGCCGTTCGTCGGCCGGCGCCTTGGCCTCGCGCTGCGGCAGATGCGTGGAGGCGCGTACCACTTCGATGAACACCTTGGCCGGCAAGGAAAGGGAACGGTCGCGCCGGTAAATCAACCCCAGCTCGCGCTGAAGCCGCACGCCCTCGATCGGGATCACTTTCAGCATGCCTGCGGCTACCTCGGCCTGTGCATAAGACCGGCTCAAGAAACTGACGCCGAGGCCCGCTCCCACAAACTTCTTAATGGTCTCGACGCTGGCAAGCTCCATCGAAACCTGCA
Source organism: Terriglobia bacterium (assembly GCA_035946735.1). GTDB lineage: Bacteria > Acidobacteriota > Terriglobia > UBA7540 > UBA7540 > Gp13-AA77. The sequence goes on along the minus strand of DASYYZ010000169.1, from coordinate 115,517 downwards.
ACTCGTTACGCTTCTCGCGGAGCAACCGGTCCACCACCACTCGCGTGCGGCCCGTCTTGGGTATGATCAGCGGATACTGCACTATTTCTTCCAGCGTCACGCTGCGATGCTTGGCGAGCGGATGCTTGGCCGGCACCACCAATTGCATTTCGTCACGATGCACTAGCAGCACCTCCAGGTTGGGTGCTGTCTGCGGCAGGGTCACCACGCCTATCTCCACGGCGCCTTCCTGCACCTTCTGCACGATCTTGTGACTGAAGCTGCGATAGATGCTGATCTGGACAAGTGGGTAGAGCTGCTTGAAACGGGCAAAGGTTTTGGGCAGTACATACAGGCAGGTGGCCTCGTTAGCGCCCAGCTGAAGCTTGCCGCGCGCCGTCTGGTTGAGCTCCGCGATCGCCTGCAGCGCGTCACGATGCAGGTCAATCATCTTCTGCGCATAACGCTGCAGAATCTCCCCGGCCTGCGTGAGCTGCACCCGTTTGCCGCTGCGATCGAAGAGCCGCTCGCCGCATTCCTGCTCCAGCAGCCGGATCTGAGCGCTGATGGCTGGCTGCGTGCGGTAAATCTTCTCCGCCGCGCGCGAGAAACTCTGCAGCCTTGCAACTTCCAGGAAACTGGCGAGCTGATCGTAATCCATAGCTTTTCGCAGGGTAGTCCGCTGATCATTCTAGCAGATCGCCGCACCTGGCCGATTCTGTCGCTGGAAAACAAGATCTCTGGAGCAGGCCAGCTAGTGCTGGCGGCCATTGCGCGTTTCAAATGGCCGTTGCCGTCCCAGGCGGGCGAAGCGTGCTACCACCCCTCCCGGGAATCCGCGCAGACGCGAATTGTAGTCGGTCACCTGCTGGTTAAGGCGAGCGCGCTCGGCTGCGATTCTCTCGTCAAGCCCCCGGATCGATTTCTTGAGCTGGCGATAGCTGGTGTTGAGTTCCAGCGCGGAGTGGCGGTCTCCCTCGGCAAAAAGATTCTGCAATGCCGATTGCAGTTCTGCGGCTGCGCGCGCCTTCTCCTCGGGCTTGGCGGCCCTCTGCTCGGCGGTGCGAGCGGCAGTGACGGAAGCGACCAACGCGGAGCTGTCCGGCAGATAACTGCGACAGGTCCCGATCAGCTTGGGCAGTTCGTCCCGCCGCTGCTTCAAAAGTTGATCGAGGCCGAGCTGCGCCCGGCCGAGCTCATTGCGTTGCTGGACCATGCGATTTCGAAAGCTGGTGAAAACAAGCACGATGGCGGCCACCACGAACATCACTAGCATCAAAATGACTACGAAAACCACGTTTGATCTCCCCGTTTGCTGGATTCTTGCGGAGGCGACCGCGCCGCCAGGCAACTCTATTGTAGCCGCCGCGGGCCGGGCTTGTCGCCGCCCCGCAGCCGATGTTGTGTCCCGGGTCCGGCCCCAATTGTGTGCCGCGGCTTCTGCAGGCTCTTACGACGGGCCATCGCTGGCCACGCTCGAAGTGTTAGGCTCTCAATTGCCGCCTCCGCTCTACGCTGACGGCTGATTGCCGATGGCTCAAACCGCTGACGACTGAGAACTGAACACGGATTCCATGCCCGAAGGCGATACCATCCATCGCGCCGCACGAACATTGCACCTAGCGCTCGCGGGAAAGACGATCACCCGCTTCGAAACCGTGCTGCCTGCGCTTGCGCGCGTCGATTTCGACGCTCCCTTGCGCGGACGGCGAATCGAAAGCGTGGAGGCGCGCGGCAAGTGGTGCCTGATGCACTTCTCGTGCGACCTTGTGCTTGCCACGCACATGCGGATGCACGGAAGCTGGCATCTCTACAGGCCGGGCGAGCGCTGGCGGCAGCCGCGCCGGGATATGCGCGTGCTCATTGAGACCCAAACCTACGTGGCGGTCGCCTTCAGGGTGCCTGTGGCCGAGTTTCACAGCGCGCGTTCGCTCGCCCGCCATCCAGCGATCCAGGCGCTCGGACCCGACTTGCTGGCACCGGATTTTGATTTGGCGGCAGCCGTACGGAAGCTTCGTGCGTCTGCCGCGCCCGAGATCGCATCGGTCCTGCTCGACCAGCGGGTGACGGCGGGAGTCGGAAACGTCTTCAAGTCCGAGATCCTCTTTCAATGTGCCACGAGCCCGTTTGCAGCCATCAGTTCACTCACCGACGCTGAAGTCGAGCGCCTCGTGATCACGGCCCGCGAGCTTCTTGCCTCCAATGCGTGTGCTCCCGAAGGGCCGCGAGACGCGTTTTACTCAGGCTCGCGCCGCACCACCGGCATGATGAATCCGCGCGCGCGGTTGTGGGTATACGATCGCGCCGGCAAGCCTTGCCGCAAATGCGGAACCGCAATCCAAGTTGCGCGGCACGCGCCAGGCGCACGTGCCACATATTGGTGCCCGCTCTGTCAGAAAAAAGCGGAAGCCGGAATGCGGGCGCCGGGAACAGAGTTATTAGAAAACGGGAGTCGAGCGAGAAAGTGATCAAGTGATTGCAATGAATGGGGCTTGGGCTTTCTCCTGACTTCTGGCTCCTGACTCCTGCATCAGTGTGCTGCGATCGGACCGCTGCCCTTGGGCTTTTTCAGGATAAACACCAAGGGAATCAGAATCAGGAACAGGAATCCGAGAACCCGGAAGGTGTCGTTGTAGGACATCATCGCGGCCTGCCTCACCACCAGGCCCCACATTGACGAGTAGGCTTGATGATTTGCGGTCACGGGATCGCTTCCCGCGGCCATGTAGCCTCCCTGCATCTGATTCATCATGTCGCGCGCCGCCGGGGTGAGGGCGTTGACATGCGCTCCCAACACGGAGATATGGTTTTGAGTCGCGCGGAACTGCATGGTTTCGACGGACGAAATCCCGATGCTGCCTCCGAGGTTCCGCACCAGGTTAAAGAGACTGGTGGCGTTGCCCATAGTCTCCCTCGGGATCGAGCCCATGGTGACGGTGGTGAGAGGCACAAACAGGAAGCCGAGCGACAGACCCATGAAGAGCTGCGGCCAGAAAAAGTCCCAGTAGCCGGCATTCAGATTGAGGTACGAGAACTCGATTAGTGTGTAGGTACAGACCACGACGCCCAGCATCAGCAATTTCCTCGGGTCGAATTTCGTCATGATGGCGCCGACCAGAGGCATGGCGATGAACGACCCCAGCCCACGCGGCACCATAGCGATGCCTGCCTGCATGGCCGGGTAACCGAGCAGCGTCTGCAGCACCAGCGGAATCAGTACAACGCTTCCGTAAAGACCCACCCCGAGGATGGCCATCATAAAGACCCCGATGGAGTAGTTGCGGTTCTTGAATACGCGCAGGTTCACCACCGGGTCTTTGGCCCACAGCTCATAAAGCACGAACGCGGTGAGCGCCGTCACCGCCAGAAGCATCAAGGCGGTAATCCAGTGGGTGCCGAACCAGTCTTTCTCCTGTCCCTTGTCGAGCATCACCTGCAGCGCCGCGATGCCCACTGCCAGCATCCCGATACCCCAGTAGTCGATGCGCTGCGATGTCCGCCGGATGTAGGGCGGATCGAAGATGAAAAGGCGGGTCATAATAATAGACGCGATGCCGATGGGCACGTTGATGTAGAAGACCCACCGCCAACTGTAGCTGTCGGTGAGCCAGCCGCCCAGCACCGGTCCCAGCATGGGCGCCACCACGATCCCCAGTCCCCAGAAGCCCATGGCCTTGCCGCGGTCCTTGGTAGGAAAGGACTCGAGCAGCACAGCCTGAGACAACGGTTGCAGACCGCCACCGCACGCCCCCTGAATCACGCGAAAGACAATCAGCAGTGGCAGCGTCGGCGCAAGTCCGCACAGAAAAGACGCGATCGTGAAGCCCGTCACCGACGTCAGCAGCAGGCGCTTGCGTCCGAAGTGGTTTGCCAGCCAGCCCGTGATGGGAAGAACGATGGCGTTCGACACCAGATAAGACGTGAGCGCCCAGGTGGCCTCATCCGTGGTGGCGGACAGGCTGCCGGCAATGTGAGGCAGGGAGACATTCACCACCGTCGTATCTAGCACCTCCATAAAGGTGCTCAGCATCACCGCGATTGCGATAATCCATGGATTCACCGCGGGGCCGGCCGTAGCTCGCTGTGCGTTTTCCATAAATCTGTTTCAAAGTGCCCCCGGTCCGTCAGTCACCAGTGAGGAACCGGCTTGCCCAAGCACGATGGATACCCTCATAAGATGTTCGCGTCGAGCCGCTGGTTCAATCGTCGATTCGCCAATTGCCCGAGCTGAGCGAGCTGGCCGGAGTGCTGAGACGATCTCTCTTATTGGCTTGGTTTCTTAATCTTGGCGTAGTTGCGGGGCGGTATTCAGGTCAGAGCTGTGGTAGTCCTGCACACTTTGAGGGAGGATTCCCCTTGTCGGCGCATTCGAAAATCCAGCAGTTTGTTGAAGAAACCAATCCGCGAGTTTCCCTAATCTGGATTCGCGAGCTTTATTGGATTCGTGCGCAGGAGGTAGGTTCTCGAAGCACCAGCGAATCGAAGATCGCGAGTACTTCTTTGCGGTAATTCAGCATTCGCTCAAGGGTGGCCCGATACCAGGGATCGCCTGCAGCTAGACGCCGCCAGCGCTCCAGAACCTTCGGCGAAATATCGATGTCCTCGCGAAGGCTCTCGAGTGGGTATCCTCTCAAAAACAACGCGTAAAAGAATGCCGCCTCGTAGCGCGGCTCTTGCAGACCGCTCTCCTGCGGTCCGGTGGCGGCCTCCAGCGCCGGCGTTGATTGTGTTTCGGTCACGTTCATAAACTCCTATGCTAAACCCTCTGTCAAGCCCCTTCAAAGCAATATTGATGCGGGTTTTACGCGTTACGGTGCGAGCAAACGGGCTGCCAAACCGCACTTTAAGAGATAAACACTCCTTGGACCGGCGTGCAACCTCCGCGCCGCGTCCCCAAGGGGCTCTAATCTCGCCAGAACGTGACCATCCAGCCCGTAAAATTTGGGAATCTTAAGATTCCAGGCGCTCGCGATTGAGGCTCATCCGCGTCGGCACGGTGCCCCATACGCCTTCCAATACTAAGAATATCATAGCTCGTCAGGCAGAGAGACAGCAGATCCCGCAGTTGAAGGGCGGGATAATTCAATCCATGGGTGTTGGGGGGTTGACCCGAAGCTCAGACGCGAAGATAATACGAAGGTAATATGTCCGACGGTGCGCAAGCTTCGCATGGGATGATGCAGTCTCCGGTGCTCGTTCTGAACGCCTCTTATGAGCCCATTAACGTAACGCCCGTCCGCCGCGCCGTAGTGCTGGTGATCAAGGGCGTCGCCACCACTGAGGAAGCCGACGGCCTGTTCATCCATTCCACCTCTGCCGCCTTTCGTGTGCCGTCGGTGATCCGGCTCCGCGAGTTTCATCGTATTCCCTATCAGACGCGGGCGCTGTCACGGAAAAACATCCTGATGCGTGACCGCTACACCTGCCAGTTCTGCGCGCGCGTCCTGCCGGCGGCAGAGCTTACGCTTGACCACGTGATTCCGCGCTCGCGCGGAGGGCACACGGACTGGGATAATCTTGTGGCCTGCTGCCACCGCTGCAATAATCTCAAGGGTGATCGGTTTCCGGAGGAAGTAGATCTCAAGCTGTTGCGTCCGCCACGGCCATTCACGCTCCACACTAGCCGCCAGCTCATGCGCATGATGGCGAAATCCGACGAGCGCTGGCGCAAGTACCTTTTCTGCTGATTCCACCATGCGGCGTGAGCGCCCGTCGAGGCCTGCGGCAAGCTCAGGAGCGCGGCCGGTGCGCTCCTGCTATTCCAGAACGCTGGCCGGCCTTGCGCTCGCCGTCTCTCTGTTTCTAGCGGCGCCGGTGCGCTCGACGGCAACCGAAACCACCAACCCTGATCCGCGTACGCTGCTCACCGAGCTAAACAACGTCTCGATCGATTCTTCCCACATCTATTTTCTGCGGGACGCCCGCATCACGCGGGATCGCGCCAGCATTTATTTCAATCGCGGTTTCCTGGGATTCTTCAACAAGGTGGGTGGGGAAGTGACGGGAGCCGCCTTCTTTGGGGACGGCGAGATATTGTTGGTCCCGCCGGACGCCGTAGAAAGGCAATCCCTGCTCTGGTTCACCGAGTCCCCGATTCTCGACGAAAAATTCTCCACGGCATTTTTGCGCTTCACGGATCATACCGTTGCAGAACTTCTCGGCAAGGCGCGGCCCCCTGATTCCGAGGCCACGGAACCGCCGGCGGAGCTCGGTTCGGCCTGGAACGAGATGGCCCAGCGCCTCAACTCTGGACGGTCTTTGCGCGTCCTCGACGATCTCACCAGCGACCGCAGGCCGGAGTTTTTCAGCGCTGCCATTCAGGGGGCCAGCCTTGGAACGTTTGAACTGACGGTGGACGGGCGCCGGCCGGAGGCGGTGCAATTGTCGGCTGTGCGGGAGGAGGATGGAGTGCCTTACACCGATATCTGGTGTTCTTTCAAGAGCGCCGACCAGGGCCGTGAGACGAATGCCTGGACGGCGCCCGTCCATGCGCGCTCCTACCGCATTGAGACGCGCATCAGGCCCGATCGAACACTCGAAGGCCGCGCCGATCTCGATCTGGAAGCGCAATCCCCCAGCCGGTTTCTCAGTTTCGAACTCTCGGGCAGCTTGGAAGTCACCGAAGTCCGCGACGAACACGATTCTGCCGTGCCGGCGTTTCAGGGGGCACTCGTTTCCAAGCCTTCCGAACGCAACAATTGGGTGGCCGTAATCTTGCCGCGAGCGGCCACTCCCGGTGAGAGGTTTCATCTTCGGTTCACTTACCACGGCGGCGTGATTGCCGATGCCGGCAACGGGGTGCTCTATGTGGGGGCTCATGAAAGCTGGTACCCGAATCTGGGCCCAGGCCTGAGATCTGACTACGATCTTACTTTCGATTATCCCGACCGCCTCACTCTGGTCGCCACTGGCCGGTGCCTGGAAGACTCGCCCGCGCAGGACCACCGGCACAGCCACTGGATCGCCGCGGACGCCCCCATCGCCGGATTTAACTTGGGCCCTTATGATTCGAGAACGCGCAGCCTTGCGAAAATTCAGGTGAAGGTCTATGCCACGCCGGAAGCGGAGATGGCGCTGCAGGGAAAATACTTGGAGGCGCAGGCGGCAGCCCAGATGAGCACCGCCGAGCAACCCGGCACCAGGGGAATTGCGCCCCGCGTGGCGCCACCTCCGATCGAGAGCTTGTCACCCTCGGCCCTCATCGGCGCGGTCACGGACAGTGCCTCTGAGGCGGTCACGTACTTTGAGACACTCTTTGGACCCTTTCCTTATCCGCAGCTCGCCATATCTCAGGTGCCGGGCAGCTTCGGCCAGGGCTGGCCAGGTCTCGTCTATTTGCCTACTTTGGCCTTCTTGCCTCCGGCGGTGCTTTTTCAGCTTGGCGCCAAATCCGGCCGCGCGGGCATTGAAGAGCGGGCCACTCTCGATCACGAGATCGCACATCAATGGTGGGGCAATCTGGTGGGATGGCGAACCTACCACGATCAGTGGCTTTCCGAAGGATTCGCCAGCTACGCCGCCGCGCTCGAACTCAGGCAGGAGAAAGACGGCAACCGGCTTTTCAGAGACCTGTTGGCAGATTACCGCCAGGACCTCATGGCCAAAAACAAGGAAGGCAACACGGTGGAATCCACCGGGCCCATCTGGCTGGGAGGGCGGCTCAGCAACTCGCTCGATCCGACGGGATACGAGGTGATCGTCTACAAGAAGGCATGCTGGGTCATTCAGATGATGCGCCTCCTGCTCACCGACCCGGAATCGGGTTCGGACGCGCGATTCTTTCAAATGCTGAAGGATTTTGTTACCGCCTACGGTGGCCGCGATCCTTCAACCGAGGACTTCCTGAGCCATTCGGAGAGGTATATGACGCGCGCCTCGGATCTGGACCACGATCGGAAGCTCGATTGGTTTTTCAAAGAATGGGTGTACTCCACCGGGCTGCCTGAGTACAGGCTGAAAACCTCGGTGCGCGCCGTCAATGGATCCTATCGAGTGGAAGGAACGATCACTCAGCACGGTGTGGACCCGAGCTTCGAGATGCTGGTTCCAGTCAACGTGGTCTACCGATCGGCCGTCGGACGCGACTCACGCGCAAGTCGCGTGTTCGTACCTGTAACGAACCTGGGAGGCCGCTTTCATTTCACCAGCGCCGCCCGTCCCGAGCACATCACGATTGATGAAGACGCAATTCTGACGGCCCGATAAATCCAAGGAGGAGGACCCCGGCCAATTAGGCTCGCAGGCTGCGGGAAAACTCATCCAGGCTGTCATTCCGAGGAGCCGCAGGCGACGAGGAATCTCGCAGGCGCGGGGGCTGGCTTAAAACCCGCCCCTGTAACTCGTCAATGTACAGGCTGTCTGTTAACATCTTGCAGGCGAGTAATCCTCGCCGAATTCCACACAAGGGAGCAATATGCAAAAGCGAATGATTACGTGTGCAGGTCTGATGATGTTGGCGACGATAGCAGCAGGCACGTCGCTGCGGGCTCAGAGCGACGGGGACAAGCCGCCCGTATATACATATGTTGCGGAGTGGGAGGTGCCGCGCGCACAGTGGCCAGACATGGTGAAGCTCGCTGACCAGGAGCGTCCGCTGATGGAAAAAATGGTGGCGAACGGTGACATCCTTGAATACGCCACCTTTGCCAATCTCATTCACCAGGAAGGCGTGCCGACGCACGGAAGCTGGTTCACCGCCAGCTCCGAAGGCAAGCTGATGAAGGCCCTGGAGCAGATCTACGCGCTGGGGCTCACAACGTCGCCCGTGGAGGCTAATTCCAAGCACAGAGACTACATTCTGATCAGCCGCACCCATAATGGACGATCGGGCAATTACGAGAACGGGTACCTATCCGGCTCCGATTGGCACGTGAAGCCGGGCGAGGACCGCGCCTTCAATGATCTGATGAACAGCACGATCGTTCCCGTGATGGAAAGACTGGTGGCCGACGGTTCCATCGTGTCATATTCGGTTTCGAGCGAAGACTACCACACGGAAACGCCGGGCCTCGTCAGCATGGTCTTTACCACGGCGGACGCGAACGGCCTCGACAAGGCGGAGGACGCGCTGGAAGCGGCGCTCGGGAAGGATCGGGCCATCGGCGCCGCCGTGGCAACGATGACGAATGGTGAAGATCACCGCGACTTCCTGCTGCACGTCACTCATATGTCGATCAAGTAGAACGGTCAAGCGACTGCAGGATCAAGGGACGGCCCCTGTGCGCATGCGCGGGGCTTGTCTGCCTAACTACACGATTACCGGTCGACGGGTGAATTGGTCCTCCCGTGCTACGCCCGGAATCTCAATGCTCTGGCGCCGCAGGAACTGAATGCCGTTCCGGCGGACAATTTTGATGCTAAGCTCGATCTCGAATGCGCCGCCCTTCCCGTGCAAAGCCTAGTTCCGGCCAGGATTCGCTGGCGCTGTTTCACCCTGCAATCCAGGATTGGTTTCGCGCTTCGTTCCCGGCACCCACAGCGCCCCAACGTCTCGGTTGGCCTCCCATCGTACGTGGGGAATCCACGCTTATCGTCGCACCCACAGGAACGGGCAAGACGTTAACAGCTTTTCTCTGGTGCCTGGAGCGGCTGATGTTCGAGCCCCCGCCCGAAAAACGCCGGCGCTGCCGAATCCTGTACGTGTCACCACTCAAGGCGCTTGCCGTGGATGTGGAGCGCAACCTTCGCGCACCGCTGGTGGGAATCGCTCATGCGGCGAGTGCTCGCGCGGAGCCCTACTTCCAGCCCATGGTGGCGATCCGCACCGGTGACACTCCTGTTGCCGAGCGTGCCCGTTTCAGTCGCGAGCCTTCCGATATTCTGATCACCACTCCGGAATCGCTGTATTTGCTGCTCACTTCCAATGCGCGCGAAGCGTTGCGCTCGGTCGACACGTTCATCCTGGATGAGATTCACGCGCTGGTGCCGAGCAAGCGCGGAGCCCACCTCGCCCTCTCGATCGAGCGCCTGGAGCACCTCTGCGGGCGCCCGTTGCAGAGGATCGGCCTCTCGGCTACGCAGCGTCCGCTCGATGAGGTGGCGCGCTTTTTGGGTGGGGCGGGGCCTCAGGTTGCAGGCAAGCCGCACGGGCAAAGCTCGGGCGCCGCGGTTGCGGCCCTCACCGCTGCGACAGGACGAAAGCCGCGCCCGGCCGAAGTCCGAGACACGGATTCTTCACCAGATGAGGCGGCGGCGATCAGCTACCGTCCCGTGACGCTAGTCGACACCGGCGAGCGAAAGCGCCTCGAACTCACCGTAGAAGTGCCTGTGGAGGACATGGCTCGCATCGGAGAGTTCAACCCTATTCCGAGCGGCGCAGCTTCTCAAGGTCCGGTTCGCACGTCCATCTGGGCTGCCATTCATCCGCGACTGGTGGAACTGATCCGGGCGCATCGTTCTACGCTTCTTTTCGTCAACAGCCGGCGGCTTGCGGAGCGTCTGGCCGGAGCCTTGAACGATTTCGCGGGCGAGCCGCTCGTACGCGCCCATCATGGGTCGCTCGCGCGCGAGGAACGCGTGGTGGTGGAAGACCAGCTCAAGGCGGGAACGCTGCGCGGCCTGGTGGCCACCTCGTCGCTCGAACTGGGCATCGACATGGGCGCGATTGATCTCGTGATCGAGATCGAGGCGCCCCCCTCGATTGCCTCCGGCCTGCAGCGGATCGGCCGCGGCGGTCATCAGGCGGGCGCCACCAGCCTTGGGATCATCTTCCCCAAGTACCGCGGCGATCTTGTGGCCTGTGCCGCTTCGACGCGCGCGATGCTCGATGGTCGCATCGAATCGGTGCGCTACCCGCGCCTTCCGCTCGACGTTCTGGCCCAACAGATTGTCGCCATGGTCGCGCTTGAGGACTGGAATCTCGAGGAGGCTCTGGCTCTGGTGCGCCGGGCGGCGCCGTTCGCTGGTCTCGGACGAGAGTTATTCGAAGGCGTGCTCGATATGCTTTCGGGGCTCTATCCATCGGACGATTTCGCTGAACTCCGGCCGCGGATCAACTGGGACCGGATAGCCAACACGCTATCCGCGCGTGCCGGAGCGCAAAGGCTGGCGGTGACCAACGGCGGCACGATTCCGGATCGCGGCCTGTACGGAGTCTTCCATGCCGGCGCGGCAAAGGGCTCGGCGCGGGTTGGCGAACTGGACGAGGAGATGGTGTTTGAAAGCCGCGTGGGCGAAACGTTTGTTCTCGGCGCTTCCACCTGGCGGATCGAGGAGATCACGCATGATCGCGTGCTGGTTTCGCCCGCGCCCGGCGAGCCCGGCAAAATGCCTTTCTGGCACGGGGACGCTCTCGGCCGGCCGCTGGAATTCGGCCGCGCCATCGGTGAACTCGTGCGCACCTTACGAGCTTTACCGCCGCAGGCCGCCGTCGGCCGGCTGATCCGCGACCATGGGCTCAGCGAATCTGCAGCCGAGAACCTTCTGGCCTATCTTGGCGATCAGGCGGCCGCAACCGCCAACTCCGTTCCTGACGATGAAACACTGATCATCGAGCGCTGCCGCGATGAAATGGGTGACTGGCGGGTGTGCCTGCTCTCGCCGTTCGGCAGCCGTGTGCACGCTCCCTGGTCAATGGCGGCCTCCGCTCGCGTTCGAGCCACCGGGCGCTTCGCCGAAACCGACGTCGAAACTCTGTGGACGGACGATGGCTTCGTGATTCGCCTTCCTGACACCGATCAGCCGCCGGACTCGTCGTTGCTCTTGCCCGAGCCCGGTGAGATCGAGTCCCTCGTCACGGAGCAACTCGGACGAACGGCTGTTTTCGCCGCTCGATTCCGCGAGGCTGCGGCTCGCGCCCTGCTGCTTCCCCGGCGGCGTCCTGGTGTCCGATCACCACTCTGGCAACAGCGCAAGCGGTCCGCGGATCTGCTGGCGGTGGCCTCCGCTTACCCGTCGTTTCCGCTGCTGCTCGAAACCTACCGTGAGTGCCTGCGCGATGTGTTTGACATGCCCGGACTCGTCGCGACCCTGAAACGAGTTCGAGGCGGGACGCTGCGCGTGGTCACCGTGGACACGGAGACGCCTTCTCCTTTTGCGGCTTCCCTGATGTTCGGTTATGTCGCTAATTTTATCTACGACGGAGACGCGCCACTGGCGGAGCGTCGCGCGCAGGCGCTCACGATTGACCAGACCCGCTTGCGCGAACTATTGGGCGATCTTGACCTGCGCGAGCTGCTGGATCAGGCGGCGATCGAGGAGGTAGAGCGCGAACTGCAGTGTCTCGACGAACGTCGTCAGGCCCGCTCCCCGGACGGCGTTCACGATCTGTTACTCGGTCTTGGCGATCTCACCCGCGCTGAAGTTCAAGCAAGATCAGCGAGCCGTGAAACGGGACAGTCAATCCTGGCGCTCTCCCGGTCGCGTCGCGCTCTATCTGTGCACATCGCGGGCGACACGCGGTACATCGCGGCCGAAGACGCCGCTCGCTACCGAGACGCCGTGGGCGTGCCGCTGCCGCCAGGCTTACCGGAGGCCTTTCTGGCGAGTGCCGCGCAGCCGCTCGAAGACCTCATCGGCCGTTACGCGCGAACGCACGGCCCATTCACTGCTCGAGAGCCCGCACGGCGATTTGGGATTGCACTGGGGCCCATCGAAGCAACTCTGAAGCGCCTTGCGACGCGCGGTCGGGTGCTTGAAGGAGCTTTTCGGCCGGGTGGTCCAATCGGCGATGCGTGTGAGTGGTGCGACGCAGAAGTCTTGCGGCGGATTCGCCGGCGATCTCTTGCAATCCTGCGCCGCCAGATTGAGCCCGTCGAGCCGCAGACCTACGCGCGCCTGCTCACGCATTGGCAGGGCGCGGCCCGGCCGCGGCCGGGTTTGGACGCGTTGCTTGACGCTTCGGAGAGCCTGGAGGGCGCGCCGCTCGTCGCATCCGCGCTCGAATCTGAGATTTTGCCCGCGCGTGTACGTGGCTACCGCCCTGACGATCTCGACATGCTGCTGGCGGCCGGTGAGGTCGTGTGGTGCGGTGTTGAGGCTCTCGGTGATCGCGATGGGCGCGTGGCGCTTTACCTGGCGGATCATCTGTCTGCATTGTGGCGACCCAGGTACGGAAGGAGGGAATCGGGAGACGAGAGGGGTAGCGCCGAGTTGCGCTCTTCAGAAACTCTGCGGTCTTTCGTAGTCCCCGAAGAGGAACCGCAGACTTCGAAAAGCCCGAAGCCTGATGTGCTACCCGAAGACAATGGACAACGCACAGCGGACCGGACTCGCCTGATTCTTGAGTTCCTTCGTCAGAACGGCGCCTCGTTCTTTCCCGCGATTCACGATGCGTCCGGTGCTGGCTATCCGGGCGAGACGATCGACGCGCTTTGGGACTTGGTCTGGCAAGGGCTCATCACCAATGACGCTTTTGGGGCGTTGCGAGCCTTCGTGGGTCGTGGAAGAAAGCGGCGGAGTCCGCCGCCGTCGCAGTTTCGTTCGCGCCGGGCAGGCCGCTCCGGCCCGGCGCGGGCGCAAGGACGGTGGAGTTTGCTGGAACACCGGATTTCGAAGCAGGTATCGGCGACCGACCTCGCGGACGCGCTTGCAAAATCGCTCTTGCAGCGGTACGGAGTGCTGGTGCGCGAGGCGCCGGCGACGGAAAATATCACCGGCGGATTCAGCGCTGTCTACCCGGTCCTGAAGGCGATGGAGGAAAGTGCACGCGTACGACGAGGGATGTTTGTGGCCGGACTCGGCGCCACCCAGTTCGCGAAGCCCGCGGCGCTCGAACTGCTGCGCGCGCTCGTCGAGGAGCCTGAAATACCGGAAGTCATTGCTCTGGCCGCCACCGATCCCGCCAACCCGTGGGGCGCGCTCCTCAAGTGGCCCCAGAGCGAGTCGGCGCTCACTCGCACGGCGGGCGCAAGCGTCGTTCTGGTGAATGGCGCGCTCGCGGCTTATTTGCGGGCCGGCAATCCTGAGATCCAGGTGTTCCTGCCGGAGACCGAGCCCGGCCGCTCGCGAGTGGCGCGAGCCGTCGCCGGCGCCTTGCGGCAACGAGCGGACCACGAGCACGCACAAGCCGCCGAGGATCGTGAGCGTGGACTCGAGCGCGACCGGCGGCGCGGTCTGCTGATCACGAAAATCAACGGTGTGGCAGCCTCAATGCACCCGCTGGCAAGTGTTCTGCAGGCAGCCGGCTTCGTTGCGGGCGCCCTGGGCTATCATTTGCCGCGCAAAGCCAGCGATGGGCCACCGGTGGCCCAGCAAAATCAAAGCTCCCACGCACAGTGAGGAACTCTGGCCGGCAAAGAGACCCTCTTCGTTGGACTCTCGCGGGTCGAAATCACTTGCTATACTATGAGCGAGAATAACCTTGTGGATACGGCAGTTTCGTTTCAGCCCGAGCGGCAGGCGATGGTCGAAGAGCAGTTGCGCGTGCGCGGCATTCGGGACCCGCGGGTGCTCGCGGCCATGGCGGCGGTTCCTCGCCACGAATTTGTTCCCGAGAACCAGATTCGAGCGGCTTACGCGGACCGGGCGCTTCCCATCGGTCCATGGGAAACCATCTCGCAACCTTTCATCGTGGCCTTGATGACCGAAGCCGCCGCCGTACACCCTGGTGACCGAGTGCTCGAGGTTGGCACCGGCACCGCCTATCAAGCCGCGATCCTCGCCCATCTCGGCGGAAGGGTCTACACCATCGAGATGAATCCGGAGCTTGCCGAAGACGCTCGAGCGCGCCTGCAGCGGCTCGGTTATGGCGACGCGGTCGAGGTTGTGACCGGCGACGGCAGCCAAGGCTACGCGGCCGCTGCGCCTTATGACGCAATCCTGGTGACCGCTGCTTCGCCGGCGGTACCGCGGCCGGTCATCGATCAACTGGCGGAGGGAGGACGCCTCGTGATTCCGATCGGCAGCCGTCAAGAGCAGGAACTCGAGCTGATCACCAAAATGGGCGGCGCCACCTTCATCCGGCCGCTCACGGCTTGTCAATTTGTGCCTTTGATCGGTAAAGAAGGCTGGTCTGGCGCAGGCGGATGGCAGATTCTGTAGTTTGGTGGGCGGCACATCATAGCGGCTACCCGTCATTTCGAGAGGCGAACGTCAGAGCCTCGCGTTCCCATGCGCAACATTACGGTACATTGGAATCATGGTGAAGGACTGCCAGATCGATGAAGATGGCGCTCCGCTCGTGCCCGGCGCAAAACCCACTCCGCCTTTTCTGAGCATCATTGTCCCAGCCTACAACGAGGCGCTCCGAATCGGGAGATCGCTGGATCGCATTCGGGCTTACCTGAATTCCAAGACTTTTAGCGGCGAGGTCATCGTGGTGGACGACGGCTCCGCCGATGCGACATCCGACGTGGTGAGGCGCGCCATTGAATCGTGGCCTGACCTGCGCTTGATCGTGAACGAGTGCAACCGGGGCAAGGGATTCAGCGTGCGGCGCGGCGTGCTGGAGGCTCGAGGCCGGTACGCACTCTTCACGGACGCCGACCTCTCCGCCGCCATCGATCAGAGCGGGATGCTGCTCGCGGCTCTAGAGTCCACGGAGGCGGATGCTGCCATTGGATCGCGGGCTTTGCAGCGCGAGTTGATCGGTGTCCACCAGCCCTTGTTTCGGGAATGGGGTGGCATTGTGTTTAACTGGACCGTTCGCCTGTTCACGGGACTGAGGCTGCGCGATACGCAGTGTGGCTTGAAACTGTTCCGGCGCGAGAAAACCCGCCGAGCCTTCGAGCACCTGAAAGCCGAGCGCTTTGGCTTTGATCCCGAGCTGCTTTTCCTGATCCAGCGCTGGGGCGGCCGGATCATCGAGATTCCGGTGCGCTGGGATAACGATCCCTTGACCAGGTTCAGCGTAATGCGGGACACGGCTCAGAGCTTCCGCGAAGTGATGATGGTCCGGTGGCGGGCTTGGATGCGGCAATATCCTCCGCCAGAACGGCGCCCCGCCCCGTCTTCCGCCCCCGAGGGTGTTGGCAACGGAGCGTTGTAACCCGTATCCTTCGATCGCCTCTCGAAACCTAAGCTTCATCCAATCATCCAAGTGAATAGCGGTTAAGTGTGGAGGAGTCGTGACCGACGCCGGGGACCTGATCTCATCTGACATCTTCGAAGCTGACGGAGTTCATGCCGGGAGCTCGATCGCCGGCCAGCACCCGTCTGAGCACGACCAGGAACTGCTTGATGCTTATTCGCGCGCCGTAATCGCAGCTACCGAGAAGGTGAGCCCTTCAGTGGTTCACATCGTGGTGACGGCGGCGCAGGACAACCGCCGGGAACGCTCCGGGCGGCCTGGCGGCAGCGGTTCGGGTTTCGTTTTCACACCTGACGGCTTCATCCTCACCAACAGCCACGTGGTGCAGGGCGCGGAGCGTCTTGAAGTGGCGTCTGCCAGCGGAAACCGCTTCGAAGCCCAGTTGATCGGCGACGATCCTGGCACCGACCTGGCAGTGATCCGCATTCATGCGCCCGGCCTCGTCGCCGCGTCGCTCGGCGATTCGCAATTCGTGCGCGTGGGCCAGCTTGCGGTCGCCATCGGAAATCCCTACGGCTTCGAGTACACGGTCACTGCCGGCGTGGTGAGCGCCCTCGGACGCTCGCTTCGTTCGCGTTCGGGCCGGCTCATCGATAACATCATTCAGACCGATGCCGCCCTCAATCCCGGCAACTCCGGCGGACCGCTGGTGACTTCGCGAGGTGAAGTGATCGGCGTAAACACAGCCATGATCCTGCTCGCCCAGGGACTTTGCTTCGCCATCGCCTCGAACACCGCGCGATTTGTTGCCGGACGGCTGATCCGCGACGGGCGCATCCGGCGCGGCTATCTCGGCATCGGCGGACAAAACGTCCCGCTGATGCGCCGCCTTGTGCGCTTCCACAATCTGCCGGCTGAGAGCGGGATTCTGGTGATTTCGGTGGAGCGCAATAGTCCTGCCGAGCGCGCCGGCGTGCGCGAGGGCGATGTCATCGTCGAGTTCGGCGGCCAGTCCGTGGACACGATTGACGCCCTGCACCGGTTGCTCACCGAGAGCCAGGTGGGCGTTCGCACGCCTCTCACACTTATCCGCCAACCCGCACTGCAAAGGCTGGAAGTGATTCCGGAGGAATCAAAGGCGATCGGATAGATTGCGGCCTCTTTTGGGGAGCCTACGGGGGACGGACATCGATTCGCCAGAGCTTACACGACCCCCGGTCGTCAGCTTTTTCACCGGCTGAGTCCTGCAGCGCGAACGCCAACATCACTTTTACCGAAGCCGAATAAACCAAGTTAATCGATAGGTCCAACCCAATCAGGTGGTTGGAGCACCGCCTTGCGGTCCGGACCGGTCGTTCGCGATGCTGTCTGAGGCCGCGTCGAGCCGGATTTGGAGCACAAGCGCGTCTTCGCCATTGCTCGCGTAATACTCGCGGCGCCGGCCGCATTCAATATATCCCAGGGACCGATAGAGCTGCTGTGCGGTAAGATTCGACGGTCTCACTTCAAGGTAAACGCGCTCGGAGCCGCCGGCGCGGAGCCGCCTGTGAAGCTCGTTCACCAAGCTGCGAGCGATGCCGTGGCGGCGGTGGTCCGATGCCACCGCCAGGTTCAGAATTTCCGCCTCCGGACCCATGGCGCGGGCGGCCACGAAGCCGGCGATCGCCTTGTTTTCGGCCAATTCCGCCACCAGAACAATTCCATCCCGCCCGCGCGTCAGCCATTCGTAGTCTTCCGCCCTCCAATGGCCCGCCGGATGGGAATCGTGTTCAATACTGAGAATGGCTGGGACATCAGGTGGTGCGAATTCACGAATCGCGATCACGGCTAAGTTTGCCTCTACTCGCGCCAATTGACCTCGGCGTCGGAGCGCCGGATGTACAATGCGTCGAGTTCCTCAGGGTGTTGGAGGTGACCCTCGCGCGCCGCTCGCAAGGCCAGACGAGCGATAGAAGCCGCCAAATAGCCGGACACGGTGCTCCATTTGACCCAACTTGGAAGCTGGGCGCGAAGATCAAAGACGGACTGGTCACCGTCGCGCGCAACCAAATCCACTTCAGCGTCACCGCTCTGCGCAATGTCCTCGACGAGAGCTGCAACGCCCACAGCACTCAGAACCCGCCCCTCGCCGGCGAGCGTGAATCGAGACTCCTCCGCGTCGCCTGTTTCCTGGCGGCTAAAGACGCCCAGGTAGAACTCGGCGCGGCGCGCGTCCAGCAGGGGGATTGCTACTTTCGCATGCGGCCGGGCCGCGCCCACCATTGCCTCAAGCACGGAGACGCCGAGCGCGGGTCGTCCGAACGCTTTGGCCCAGGCCTGGGCTGCGGCCAGGCCCACGCGAATCCCCGAGAATGATCCGGGGCCGGTGGCAGCGGCGAAGAGATCGACTTCCGCCAGGGTCGCTCCGCCGCCGCCAAGCAGGCGATCCACCATTTCAAAGAGCGCGACGGAGTAATTAGTCTTGCCGTCCGACCGCACTTCGCCCAATTGTTCGAGATCGCGAAAGAGTACGGTGCTCCCGTCCGGACTGGTGGTGTCGAAGGCGAGAATCAGCATCTTAGATTCCGGCATCGCATGGGGGCTCCCCACTTAGCCAGCAAATTTGAGCGCCTGATCCTGCCCAACCGGCGCCGGTGGCGGCTCCGAAGCGGCCCGAAAGCCTATGGTACAATAGTCGATCAGACGCAAACCGGAAAGGCCGCGGCGATTGGGAAGCGTTGCGACCCAACGGGTTAGCGACTCATCCGTATGGGAACGCGTTTGAACGCTGCACCGTTCCTCACCCTCGATTCGTGGCCGAAGGCCCTGAGCTCGTCCAAGGTCAAAACCACGGGGCACCGTCGAAGGGGCCGCCCCTCTTCCGGGGGGCGAGAGTTGTGGTGGCCTAGCGACAGGTGAGGGATATTCCTGTTGAACCCCTGTTTAGGGCACAACCGCGGCTAAGCCGGCGCGGATCGAGTAACAACTTTCAGCCGTCCCGGCGAAATTGCGTCACGAGCTCCCATGATCCAGTCTCCCCCGACCCCGGCCCGGCCCCTGGAAGCCTCGGAGCTTCTCAGCCTCCTGATGGAGGTGGGCGAGCGGCTGAACTCCACTCTTGATCTTGATGAGTTGCTGTCGCGCGTCGCCGAACTCATCAAGCGGGCGGTGGATTACGAAGTGTTCGCCATCCTGCTGTTGCGCGAAAAGGCGCAGGAACTCAGCATCCGCTTCAACATCGGCCACCCCGATGAGGCCGCACGCCGCCTGCGCATCAAGGTGGGCGAGGGCATTGTGGGCCGGGTCGCCGCCACTCGCCGCTCCATGCTGGTGAAAGACGTTCGCCACGAACCTCATTACATTGCTTCGGGGCCGGCCATCCGATCCGAGCTCGCCGTTCCGCTGATCTTCAAGAACAGAGTGATCGGCGTTATGGATCTGGAATCGCCTTGGGCCGACTATTTCACCGAGCGCCACCAGAGCCTGCTCGAGCTTTTGGCCCGCCCCATCGCCACCGCCATTGAAAACGCGATGCTTTACCGACGCTCCGTCCGCCAGTCACGCACGCTGCAACTTCTGAACGAGATCAGCCGCGACTTGAGTTCGGTGCTGGTGCTGAACGAGCTGCTGCGCAAGATCGGCCAGCTTACCAAGCGCTTGATCGACTATCAGCGGCTTGGCATCCTGCTGGCCGATGATCGCACCCGCACTTATAACACCGTGATCTCTCTCAAGCAGAGCGAAAGCATTCCTGAGAAGCCGGCGGTGCCGTACGGGCAGGGCATCGTCGGCGCGGCCGGCAGCTCGCGCGAGACCGTGGTGGTGCCTGACGTGCTTCGGGACCCGCGTTACATCGCCAGCAACCCGGAAACGCGGTCCGAGATGGCCGTGCCGCTGCTCTATCGAGACCGCGTCATCGGCGTGGTTGATCTCGAAAGCCCGCGAGTCGGCTACTTCACGGACGAGCACGTGCGCATCTTCTCCACGCTGGCCCCGCAGATCGCGGTAGCTATCGAAAATGCCCGTCTTTATGAGCGCGTGGTGCGCAGTGAATCCCTGCTGGAACGCGATCTGGCGCGCGCGCGCGAGATCCAGCTTCACCTGATGCCCGCGCTCGCTCCCACGATTCGAGGTTTGGACGTGCTGGTGCGCTTCCAGCCGGCGCGGGAGCTCGGCGGAGACTTATACGATTTTCTCGATTACGGCAAAGACCGGCAGGTACTGGTGATCGGCGACGTCAGCGGCAAAGGCTCTCCCGCCGCGCTCTATGGCGCCATGGTGAGCGGAATCCTGCGAAGCCTCGCCCCGCGCCACCTGACGCCTCCCGAGATGTTGCGCCGGCTGAACGTGATGCTGCTGGAACGCAAAATCGATGGACACTTTATCACCTTGACCTACGCCGTCTGGGACCTGAAGAGCCGCCAGTTGAAGCTGGCGAACTCGGGGATGCCCTTACCGGTACTGGTGAGGCGCGGCCGCAGCCATTCCATCCGCGCCGAGGGGGTTCCGCTCGGCCTGCTTGAAAATACGGACTACCAGGAAACCACGGTTAAGATCGAGCCGGGCGATCTTCTGGCCATGTTTTCGGACGGCCTGATCGAGGCAGCCAGCTCCGAGACCGAATTCGGCATGCGGCGCCTCGAGGGCATTCTGCGAGTGAACGCGCGTCGTCCCCTCAGGGAGATCATCGATCGCGTCTTCTCCGAAATCGCGCGCTTCGAGCAAGGCCGGCCGCCGCGCGACGATCAAACGCTGATGCTGATTCGAGCGCAGTGACGAGTGGACCGTCGATGCAGCAGGCCCTTACCACCGAGCGCCTGACACTCACTACGGTTAGATATACTCAGAGCCCCGCCCTGACCAGGCCCGACGAATCGTTTGTTCAACGACTGCCAGGATGATCTATGGAAAATAGCGTTGCGATATCGGTGAACAACGTCGTCAAACGTTTCGATACGGTGACCGCAGTCAACGGACTGAGCCTAAACATACCTAAGGGGGCCATTTTCGGATTGCTCGGACCCAATGGCGCCGGGAAGACTACGACGTTGCGCATGATCCTGCGTATCATGCTGCCCGACGAAGGCTCCATTGAGCTGCTGGGCCGGCCGCTTACCGATGACTCGCAGGACTTGATCGGTTATCTTCCCGAGGAACGCGGTCTCTATACGCGCATGAAGGTGCGCGAGGTCCTGGTGTTTCTCGCGGCCCTGAAGGGACTTTCCGAGGCGGACGCCCGGCGGCGGGTGGACGAATGGCTGGAGCGCTTCGAGCTGACCTCCTGGGCCTCCAACAAAGTGATCGACCTTTCCAAGGGCATGCAGCAGAAAGTGCAATTTATCGTGGCCGTCATTCACCAGCCTGCCGTGCTGATCCTTGACGAACCCTTTACCGGCCTCGACCCGGTGAACGCCGCGCTGGTGAAGGATATCATGCTCGACCTGAGCCGGAAGGGCACCACCATTATTCTCTCGACTCACCGCATGGAGCAGGTGGAGATGATGTGCCATTCGATCTGCCTGATTAACAAGGGCGAGAGCGTGCTGGAAGGTGAATTGGCAGCCATCAAGCGCTCTTACGGCAAGAACACGGTAAGAATCGAGTTTTCGGGCGACGGCGATTTTCTCAACCAGCCTGGCCTCATTGCCCGAGTGAACCACTTCGGCGCCGTCACCGAAGCCAGGCTGGAGGCAGGCGCCGACCCGCAGGAGCTGTTGAAGGCCGCCGTCGCGCGCGGGGTGCGGATCAACCGCTTCGAACTTGTCGAACCTCCCCTGAACGATATCTTTATCGAAAAGGTGGGCGGGTCCCATGCGTAAACTGTGGCTGGTGGTCAAGCGCGAGTACCTCACCCGGGTGCGCACCAAGGGTTTCATCTTCAGCACCGTGGCGGTGCCGCTGTTTGCCATCGGGATCTTCGTCTTTCAGATCTACACCGCTACGCGGCAGACCGGCCACACGCTGAAGATCGCGGTACTGGATAACGCCGGCGGACTGGCGGATTCGATCGAGCGGAACCTGGACGACAGGCTCGCGAGCGGCCAGCCTGCCTTCCAGGTGGTCAAGAAAGAGGAGCGGCCCGCCGCCGCCGAACAGAACGCCTTGCGATCGCAGGTGGAGCGGGGCGAACTGGACGCTTTTCTGCTGGTGCCGGCGGCGATTACGGGCGGCAAAGAGTCGGCCGAGTTCCACACCCGGAATCCGGGTGAGATCAGCCTGACCGACTCCATCGACCGGGCGGTGACTAACGCCGTGATCGCCCGGCGGCTGCACGAACGAGGCCTGAATGTGTCCGACGTGGGTGCAGTGATCGCGAGCGTGGACCTGAAGTTGATCAAGGTAAGCGCTGGCGCCGAGACCGAAGAGCACGGCCAAACCTTCATCACCGCCCTGGTGGTGGGCATGCTGCTCTACACGACGCTGGTCATATACGGAGTTACCACCATGCGCTCCGTCACCGAGGAGAAGAGCTCGCGAGTGATGGAAATTCTGATAGCCTCCGTGCGCCCCTTTCATCTGCTGGCCGGCAAGATCGTCGGCGTGGCCGCCGTGGGTCTCACCCAGTATGCGATTTGGGCCACCGTGGCGGGACTGATTACTGCCTATGGGGTCACCATGGCCTCCGCCTTTCGTCCCGGCAGCTCGATGCCGGCGCTGCAGCTCCATTTCTCGGTGCTAGCCTACATGCTGCTGTTCTTTCTTTGTGGCTACCTGCTCTACGCCTCCCTGTACGCGGCGATCGGCGCCATGGTCTCGAACGATCAGGAGGCGCAACAGTTGCAGATGCCCCTCACCCTGGTGCTGGTGGCCGCCTTCCTCCTGTTCAACATTATCCTGCGCGACCCGAGTTCGCCGCTCTCCGTATGGCTTTCCATGATCCCGTTTTTTGCGCCGATTCTGATGATGCTGCGCATCGCCATGCAGACGCCGCCCTTCTGGCAGATCGCGCTATGCGTCGGGATCTCACTCGGGACTACGGCCGCCGTGGTCTATTTCGCAGCGCGCGTCTACCGCGTGGGCGTGCTGATGTACGGAAAGCGTCCGTCGCTGGTGGAGCTGGCCCGCTGGATGAGATACACCTAGGCTAGGCTGAACCTCTAAGGTGCGACGGTGAAACTGAAAGACGCCCCGGCTGCGATGCGGCTGCCTGCGGCAGGAGACTGGCTCAGGATGGTTCCGCCCGGCGCGCTCGAAATCGCGGGCGGCGGTGGAGTGGAAGCGCTGTCAGCGGGGCCCGGTGCGGGCGCAGTCTTAGCTTCCGTTATGGTAAATCCGGCCCGCGTCAAAGCCTTCTCCGCTTGCCCGATTCCCATGCCCAGGAAGCTGGGGCAGACAAACTCGGCAGGCGGCTCTCCCAGAGAGACCAGCAAACTGACGGCGGGACTGCGCGCGGGCTGGGCGGAAGGCGGAGGGTCCTGCGACACGACTTCATCCGCAGCGATCCCGGACCAATGCACGGTGGCGACGTCGCCCAGGGTCAGGCCGCGCTGGGTGGCGGTCACTTGCGCTGCGCGTACGCTGCCGCCCACAAGAGTCGGCACGGTAACGCTGGGCGTGCCCAGGCTGACGAGGACGTGCAGGTCCTGACCCGCTTTGGTGCTGTCACCGGCGGCCGGAGCCTGCGAGACGATCTGGTTCTCGGCGTATTTGGTGTTGAAAAGCCGGTCCTCGACTTTGATGCCGAGTCCCATGCTACCCGCGAGGCGCTCGGCGCGCTCAAGCGGCAGTCCAACCAGGTTTGGGGTTTTTTCTTCACCGCTGTGAATTGTTATCCGGATGGTGGTGATGGCGGCCAGCATGGCTACCGCCACCAAGACCGCGAAGAGCAGCAGGAGCCGGAAGATCGCCGCGACCTGCGAGATAAATCCCATCCGTCGGCCTCTCGGGTTATTCTAACAGAGCTATGCGCGTGGCATTGTTCATCACGTGTCTTGCGGACCAGTTTTACCCCGCGGTCGGGGTGGCTGCGCTCAAGGTGCTGCGCGGCCTGGGCGTGGAAGTGTCGTTCAACCCCGCCCAGACCTGCTGCGGCCAGCCGGCGTTCAACACCGGCTATCGCGATGAGTCCCGTGCGGTAGCCGTTAAGGTCCTTGACTTGTTCTCGGCTTCCAGCGCTGCGGACTATGTGGTGAGCCCTTCAGGTTCCTGCACGTCCATGATCCGCGTGTTCTACCCGGAACTTTTCGAGCACGATTCCGTCCGGCTGCGCCAGGCGCAGCAGCTCGCCACGCGCGTCTTCGAGTTCTCTGAGTTCCTGGCCAAGGTGCTTAAGGCGGGCGATGTCGGCGCGAGCTTCCCCCATCGCATCGCCTATCATGATTCCTGCCACTTGCTGCGCGAGCTGGGCGTTTCTGAGGAACCGCGCCGGCTGCTGCGTTCGGTTCGCGGGGCCGAGTTGGTGGAGCTTCAGGATCATCGCTTGTGTTGCGGATTCGGCGGCACGTTTTCCGTGAAGTTTCCCGAGGTTTCGGTGGCAATGGGCGAAGACAAGTTGAAAGCGACCGTCGCCGCCGGCGCTGAATACCTGGTCGCGAATGATTCAGGTTGCCTGATGCATCTGGCCGGCCTGATTCATCGACAAGGCTTGGCGCTGAAGACGATGCATATCGCTGAAGTGCTGGCTGCTCGAGCGTAACGAATGTCCGTGAACGAGAAATCGACAAGCTCGCTGGTTATGCCGGCTGCGGGCGGTGCAGTGCAAGCCGGTGGCGTCACGCTGCCATGGCCGCAGGACGACGGGGCCAGCCACGCTGTCGAGAGCAACCAGATTCACGAACTGGGGCTGAAGGTCCTCGAGAGCGCGCACCTTACGGATGCTTATCGCAGCTCGACGCTTCGGCTCTACAGCCATCGCCTGCACTCGATTGGCGAGCTTCCGGGATTCGAGCGCTTGCGCGAGCGAGCGCGTGCCCTCAAGCGCGAGGTGATCACGCGCCTCGACTACTACGTGGACCAGTTCGCGGCCAGCGCGGAGCGGCAGGGATGCCAGGTTCATTTTGCGGCTGACGCCAGGGAAGCCTGCTCCATCGTGGTCGAGATCGCCCGTCGCGCGGGCGCTCGCGAGGTGGTCAAAGGCAAGAGCATGGTGAGCGAGGAGATCGAACTCAATCACGCGCTGGAAGCGGCCGGCATTCGCGCCGTTGAAAGCGATCTCGGTGAGTACATCGTGCAGCTCGCAAAGGAGCGGCCCGCGCACATCGTAGCCCCGGCGATCCACAAGACCCGCGGCGACGTCTCCGACCTGTTCGAGCGCTACGTTGATCCCAAGCGCGCCGAGCAGCCTGAGGAACTCACCGCCATCGCGCGGCGAGCGCTGCGAGCGGCCTTCACGCAGGCGCAAGTCGGCATCAGTGGCGCCAATTTTGCCATCGCCGAGACCGGCAGCGTGGTGGTGGTCGAAAACGAAGGCAACATCCGATTCTCCAGCACCGCGCCGCCGGTTCACGTGGCGCTCGTCGGGCTGGAAAAGCTGATTCCGCGCTTTCAGGATCTGGCCGTATTCCTGCGTCTCCTGGCGCGCTCCGGTACCGGCCAGAAGCTGACAGCCTACACATCCGCTCTGACCGGCCCCCGGCGTTCCGGCGAGGACGGACCGCGTGAGATGCACGTGGTGCTGATCGATAATGGCCGGCTGCGGACTCTCGCGGACGAGAAGATGCGCGAGGCGCTCTACTGCATTCGCTGCGGAGCTTGCCTGAACGCCTGCCCCGTGTACCGCAAGATCGGCGGGCACGCCTACGGGTGGGTCTATAGCGGACCCATCGGGGCGCTTATTACTCCGGAATTTGCCGGACTCGAACACGCTCGCGAGTTGCCCTTCGCCTCGTCGCTCTGCGGCGCTTGCCGCGAAGTTTGCCCGGTGAAGATCAACATTCCGGACCTGCTGCTGCACCTGCGCGCGCAGGTCCAGGAGACGGTCCCGAGTCCGAAGCCTAAGGGTTCACTGGTGCGCGAGCGCACGGCCATGCGCTTCTGGGCCTGGATCATGACCAGCCCGCGCCGCTACGCCTGGTCGGGCCGCTTGGCGCGCTGGGGACAAGGGATCTTCGCCCGCCAAGGCTGGATTCGCACCTTTCCTACCTTTCCGGTGTCGCGCTGGACGGAGCGTCGTGATTTGCCGGCGTTGGCATCGAAGTCGTTTCGCGAGCACTGGAAGGATCTTAAGTCCGATGGAGGCCATTCATGAGGCTGGTGACTTACGCAGGACCGAACGGCCCGGCTCTCGGCGTCGTTGAAGGCGACTTGGTGGTGGATGTCAGCGCAGCGCTTGATTGGGGCGGGCTTCTCAAGAAACCCGAGCCGAACTTGCGCGCCGCGGTGGAGACGCTCGAGGCCGCAGACGGCCCTCCGTCGGACATGATCGATCTGGTTAGCCGTGGCGCGGATTACCTCAGAGCGCTCGGAGTTGTGACCGGTGCGGCTGCATCAACCGCGCCGGATGAGGACGGTCTCCTGACTCCCGTCGCGAAGGCTCGTTTGCGCGCGCCCATCGGCCGTCCGCCGAAGATCACCTGTGTGGGCTTGAACTATGCAGACCACGCCCGCGAGCAAGGCATCGAGGCGCCCGAAACCCCGGTCTTCTTTCTGAAGTCGTCGAATACGATCATCGGCCCAGGTGATCCGATCAGGATTCCGCCCAATACCGAGCAGCCTGACTACGAGGCTGAGCTGGCGGTGGTGATCGGCAAGGGCGGCAGCCGCATTCCGCAGGAGCGCGCCTGGGAGTACGTGGCGGGCTACACCCTGCTGAACGATGTCACGGCGCGCGACATGCAGAGCGGCGACAAGCAATGGTTCCGCGGCAAGAGCTGCGATACCTTCGCGCCTACGGGCCCCTGGATTGTGACCGCGGACGAAATCGCCGATCCGCACGCGCTCGCCATTTCCCTGACGCTTAACGGCCAGACCATGCAGGACTCGAACACCTCGAACCTGATCCACCGGATCGATTTTCTGATCAGCTACCTTTCGCAGTCGCTCAGCTGGGAACCGGGCGATCTGATCTCTACAGGCACGCCGCCGGGCGTGGGCATGGCTCGCAAGCCGCCGGTGTTTATCAAGGCTGGAGACGAGATCAGCGTGACGATCGAGAGTATCGGAACCCTGACAAACCCGGTTGTCGGCCCTTGATACGTCGGTTCGACAGCCGCCCCCGGCTAGGCCGTGCCGCCGGCAGCCTTGAAGCTACCCACCACCTGGTCGACATGCATCTGGTGGCGCCGGCAGTAGTCCGCGATGCCGTCGGCCACGCGAAGCGCCGTCTCCGGAGCGTAGAAGTTCGCTGTGCCCACCTGTATGGCCCGCGCCCCGGCAATCAGAAATTCGAGGGCGTCCTGCCACTTGGCGATGCCGCCGATTCCAATAATCGGAATGCGAACCGCGCGTGCCGCCTGATGCACCAGGCGCACGGCCAGCGGCTTGATGGCCGGGCCCGAAAGTCCAGCGGTCAAGTTCGAGATTCGAGGCCCGCGTGTCTCCACATCAATGGCCATTCCCACAAAAGTATTCACCAGCGTGAGGGCATCTGCGCCGGCAGCCTCGGCGGCCCGGGCAAACACGGTGATGTCCGTGACATTCGGTGAAAGCTTGACGAAGAGCGGGAAGCGCGCCGCGCGTTTTGAAGCTGCCACCACTTCTTCGGTCAGCTTGGGATCGCTGCCGTAAACAATGCCGCCGCAGTGCGTGTTGGGACAGGAGATGTTCAGCTCGTAGGCGTCAATACCCTCGCCTTCGTTCAGGATCTCGATGCAGCGCACGTAATCTTCCGTCGAATATCCAAAGACGTTCACCACCGAGCGCGCCCGCAGAGTCCGCAGAAAGGGCAGCTTCTCTTCCAGGAACCGCCGGGCGCCCACGTTTTGCAGTCCGATGGCGTTCAGCATCCCGGAATCGGTCTCATAGATGCGCGGCGGAGGATTGCCGGGTAACGGGTCTGCGGAAATCCCCTTCACGCATATTCCGCCGAGGCGATTGAGGTCGAGCAGCTCCGCGAACTCCCGGCCGTATCCGAACGTGCCGCTCGCCGTCAGCACTGGGTTCTGAAACAGGACGCCGGCAATTTCCACTTCGAGGCGGGGGACAAAGTCCGTAGTCCGTTGTCCGTTGTCCACTATCCGCTTTGACTGACGACGAACAGCGGGCGGCCGAGGGCCTTCCTGTTTAGGTTTCGCCATTTCTGTGAAATCTGCGGATCAGATCCCTGGATCAGGCTTCCGCCCTTTCACCCCACACCACATGCTCCGCCCAGAACACCGGCCCTTCAGTGCAGACGCGCTCGTAGGCGCCATGGCCTTCGCCCCGCACCCGGATCGAGCAGCCAAGGCACACGCCGAGTGCGCAACCCATGCGGTTCTCCATCGAGACCAGGCAGCGCCGGTGGTAGCGATTGCAAATCGCCACGGTGGCCTCGAGCATCGCCCAGGGACCGCAGGCCAGCACCAGCATGCTCCGGTCGGGCCGCCGTCGCAGGTAGTCCTCGAATGGACTGGTCACGTACCCTTGATGGCCGCGCGAACCGTCTTCAGTCGCGAGCACGGTCGCGGTGACATAGGGCTTGAACTCCGCCACTCCGACCAGGTCAGTCCGCGTGCGTCCGCCGAAGAAAAGCCGCTGTTCCACGCCGGCTTGCGCCAGCTCCCGCGCCGGCAGCAACAAGGCTGCGATGCCGATTCCGCCGGCCACGTGAACTACTTCGCCGGCCTCGCGCGCTTCCGCCAGATAATCCTCTGCGAAGAATCCATGCCCGAGCGGCGCCAGCAGCCCCACGTGGTCGCCCGGCTCCAGGCGCGACATGAGTTCGGTGCCTCGTCCCACCACCTTGTATAGAAATTCGAGCAGCGCCGGCGATCGGGATCGTCGCGCAATCCGCTTGCGCTTCGAGGAGCCGTTACTCCCGACCGTCCCCTTTGCTTCCATCTTCACGTCATAAATGCTCATGGGACGCCGCAGGAGCACGTCCGAATGGCCGAGCAGCCGGATCATGGCGAACTGGCCAGGACGCGCTGCCGCAGCCTGCTGCGGAGAGCGCACACTTAGAACGAAGTGCCCGCCGGTGAGAACCCGATTTTCCACCACGGTCACGATCTCGTCGCGCATCTCACTGATGATAGCAGGAGCGGGACGGACCTCAATGATTGGGGACGCACTCGGCCAGCATCTCGGACTCCGTGGTGCTAAAGGCTGCCGGGTCCTGCCAGACAGCTTCGCTTTGGCACGTTACCGAAGAGCAATTGACGTCCGGCGGAGCATTCTTTGGGAATGACTTGGTCGATCAAGAATGTGCCTTGACCGGTGCTTCCGCCGCCGAGTAAGGAGACAAAGATCGCTCGAATATGACGGAGCGGCCTCATAAGTCCTCCAAGGGCCGCTACCGGCGGCTCGCTTTATTTTGACGACTATACAAGTGTCGCTGCCCAGGCACAACATGAAACTGCTCAATACCTTGACAGGTAACCGACCTGGTCTCTTCCGGTGATAGGATATCGGAGCCGAGTAATAACTCTCGATTCCGAGGCCAGAGTGAGTTTGGATCTCAAGGCTTATCTCGGGCGGTACGCCGAGGTTTGCCGGACAAAGTTCGGGCAGACCTACGACTTCGCCAGACTCGAGGAAACCTTTGCCTATCTGCGCAGGGAAGATCAATGGTTGGTCGCCCGGCACGTCGAGAAGCTGTTTGACCCGAAGAATACCCCCTTTGCCCGCTACTGGCCGCAACCCGATCTAAAGCAGCTCGATCAGACCTTGCGCCAGCTGAGGATGAAGCTCGCGCCCTTGCCCGAAGATCCGCGCGAACTTATTCAGAAGCTGCTTGCTGTCTTTCACAACATCGGCACGGCGTCGCTCCCCCTTCGCTTCACTTATCCGGAGCGCTTCGGAGTCTTCAGTACGCCGGTAATCAACCTCTTGCAGATTCAGCGTCCCAAGAGTGTGGAACTGTACCTCGCCTATTGCGAGGAGCTCCGGATCTGGCAGGAGCGCTTCCGCCTGAGATCGGTGGCTGAGACCGAGATCGCGCTCTGGACTTATCAGCAATTGGCCTCCGAGGAGCGCATCGCGGCCAACTCCAGCCCCAGCGATGGCGCCTTCCAGCAGGACGTTTGGGTGCAACGGCGGCGAGCCGCGCAAGTGCTGGGACCATTCCTGAAAACCTACGGGGCGCTCGAACTGGCGCGAATCCTGGTGGAAGAGAGCCCGAAGCTGGCTGGAATGATCGCCGGAGAGGAGTACGAAAGGCTGCTGCGCGGGGCAGCGCGACGCTTTTGCCCCGCGCTCGACACTCAACACAAGGGCTGGGCCTATGCCCTCATCGACCTGATGGTTCAAGGAGGGCACATTGCGCTTGAGGAGAAGCCGCGGCTCAACTCGATCTGGAGGCAGCGTAACATCTCCATGCACCCCGGCGCGCAACTGGACACGATCGAAGTGGAGAAGATGATCGATAACGTGCAGGAAATCTGCGGGCGATGGGAGGGGAAGAGGGGCCGCGCGCCTTGATCGGAGACCCGACCTTTTTTCGAATCCATTTTCGATCTTGTTGCGAACCCCGGCCCCGAGTCCCGGATATGTTACGATCGACTGAAAGACCATCGTTACCTGTGGCCCAGACACCCCAAACTTCGCCATCCGAAGAGAGCCTGCGCCTGCCGCGACCGGCAACCGCAGCGACCACCGGCTCCGCCGATCATAGAATCTTTCGCGCCGCCACGATCCTTTCCTCTTTGGCCGGACTGGTGCTCGTAGCAACCACGGCCAAGGAACTGGCGGTTGCCAATTTTTTCGGGCGCGGCGACGCGCTGGACGCGTATCTGACTGCTTACGTTCTGCCATCTTTCGTGGTAAACATTGTCGCCGGCTCATTCAACTCCGCTGTGATCCCGACCTTTGTGGAAGTGCGCGAAAGAGACGGTGCAGCGGCCGCGCAGCGCCTTTTCTCGAGTGCCATGGTTTGGAGCCTGGCGGTGCTCGGTGCCCTCTCGCTGTTGCTGGCGGCCCTTGCGCCCTGGTATTTGCCTCTGCTGGGTTCCGGATTCACCGTGGCGAAGCTGCTTCTCACCCGAAAGCTGCTCTACCTGCTCTTGCCTTTGGTGGTGATGAGCGCGATCACGGTGAACGGTACGGCCGTGCTGAACGCCGGCGAACGATTTGCGCTTCCGGCACTGCTGCCGATTCTGGCGCCGCTCGGAGGCCTGGCAGCTCTCCTGGCATTCGGGAGAACGTGGAGCATCTACGCGCTGGCGGCTGGTACGGTGGCAGGCACGGCGCTGCAGGCCTGGGGATTGGCGCGGACGGCGCGATCGCACGGCATCAGCCTGAGGCCCCGCTGGTACGGACTCGATCCCAAGTTGCGCCAGGTAATCGGCCAGTACGTTCCCATGGTGGCTGGTGCGCTGTTGATGAGCAGCACGGACCTGGTGGACCAGAGCATGGCCGCCATGCTGCCGCCGGGAAGCGTATCGGCGCTCAGCTACGCCCGCAAAATTGTGACCGTGCTGGTGGTGGTGGGGGCCATGCCGCTCGGCGCCGCCGCGTTGCCGTACTTTTCGGAGATGGCGGCGAAGCAGGATTGGGCATCGTGCCGGAAAACCTTGCGGACCTATTCGGGATTGGTTGCTCTGGTGACGGTGCCGGCCACCGTAGGCCTGTTCCTATTTGCGCAGCCGCTGGTGCGGATTCTCTTCCAGCGCGGCGCTTTTACGGCTCACGACACCTTGATCGTAGCCAGGACGGAGGCATGGCTCGCGCTCGAGATCCCCTTCTACGTGCTCGCTACTCTGGGCGTGCGTCTCGTGAGTGCCCTCAAACGGAACGGAGCGCTAATGGCGATCACGGCCTTGAACACCGTGCTGAATGCCGTGCTAAATTGGGTGCTGATGCGGCGCTACGGCGTGGCCGGTATCGCGCTCTCGACCTCGATTGTATATCTAGTCTCCTGTGCGCTCGTGTTCGGGCTGCTCTATGTCCTGATCGGAGAACGATTGGACCGGAACCCGCTCACTCCGACCACCTAATGCCTGCATTACAATCCTGGCCGGGCATCAGAACTGGAGCATTCGTGGAGACAACGGCCTGTGACCTGTGTGGCTCTACACGCCAGACCACCGTTTATCAGATACCTGATCGCAGGTACTTCCCCAACGAATTATTCACGGTGGTCGAATGCGACAGATGCGGGCTCGGATTCGTGAATCCGAGGCCCTCGTTCAATGAGATCGGGAAATACTATCCTCCCGAGTACTACGAGAAAGGTTTCGCTGAGAATAAAGAGTATCACCAGAGACGCTACGCGCGGGAAGCGCGTTATCTTCGCGAAATCGAGAACCGCGGAGGGCCGCGTCGGCTGCTCGACGTTGGCTGTGCCAATGGTGACTTTCCCAGATTCATGGCCGAGCGAGGCTGGGCCGTGGAAGGCGTCGAGGTATCCCATTCGTCGACGCCGATTGCAGATTTTCCAGTTTACCCTCAATCGTTTCCGGATATTCCCGTAGATACCCCCACCTATGACGCCGTAACCGCCTGGGCTGTGCTTGAGCATGTGCATCATCCCATGGACTACTTTCGCAAGGCGGCGAAGGTTCTCAAGCCACGCGGGCTCTTCGTCTTCCTGGTGACGAACTTCGACAGCATGGCTTCCCGCCACCTTTTCTGCGAGGACGTACCGCGACACCTGGTTTTCTTTACGCGGCAGACCGTCAATCGGTACCTGCAAGAGACCGGGTTCCGGCTCGAGCGTGAAGACAACCGCGGGCACATTTTCAACCTGGAGCCCGAGAACTGGCTGATCTTCCTTCTGAGGGACAAGGTAATGAGAAGGAGGTTGTCATGGGAGGATCTGCCAACCGGGCGGCCGGAGTTCATTGAGAAGCAAGGAATGCGTCCGGGCCTTATCTCCTCGGTTCGGTACGGTTTCAAGTACCCCCTCAGACTTGTGGAGAGGCCGTTCTGGCCTCTCCTGCGACTGATGCAAGTGCTGCGAAGGACCCATCCGATAAGCACTTACCTCGCTCGGAAGGCTTAAGCCGGCGCGCCGGCAACGAACTGAGTCGCAAGCAATGAGCTTTGTGGGAAAGACAGATTCGCGAGCCGGCGACCGCACCGGGCCTGACTTTTGGGATCAATGGTGGCAGCGCACGCCGCTACCGCCGACGATCGATCCGTATCGCTCCGGGCTTAAGAACTATCCCCTTCGCAGCTTTCATCGCTATTTTGCCGAGGTGCTAGGAACCAATTCCGCGGGCCAGCAACGGCTTATCGAGATTGGCTGCGCGCAATCGGTATTTCTGCCTTACTTCGCGCGATATCTTGCATTTCAGGTGGCGGGCATCGACCAGTCCGAACTTGGCTGCGAGCGCGCCCGCCGCATCCTCGAGCGGGAAGGCGTTCAAGGCGAGATCTACTGCGCGGACCTTTTCGATCCGCCGGCGGGGGTCTTGGGGCGCTTTGAGGTGGCGATATCCTTCGGCGTGGTCGAGCATTTTGACGACGCGATCAAGCCCATAAGCGCGATCGCGGCCCTCCTGAAACCGGGTGGAAAGATGGTGACGCTGATCCCGAATCTCACCGGCGTTCTGGGCCGCTACCAGAGGCTGCTCGACCGGAGGCTGTACGAAGCGCACGTGGTGATGGGTCGAGACAGGCTCGCGGAGGCGCACCGTCAGGCTGGCCTGCAGGTTGAATCCGCAGGCTACCTGATGCCCGTTTCACTTGAGGTGCTCAACGTCGAGGGCTGGCGGAGTCGCGCACTCAGGAAAATGGTGTCGCGAGCCCATACCGCTGCATCGAGGCTGGCGTGGATGATCGACGACTACCTTTTTGGCCTGAAACCGAACCGCTGGACTTCGCCGTATGTGGTCTCGGTGGCGCGGCGTCCGGCCATGGAAGGGCGGGGCTTCAGAGCCCCGTGAAATGTCGAGTCGCGTTCGCGACGGGCTGAGAAGCCGCGCCCTCTCGCGCGCCAAATGTGTCACTATATCCCGTAATCGTCAGTAAGATAGACTTTCTGGACAGACGCTTTTCCAGAGCGACGATGCCTTCAACCCCAATCGATACCGAAAAGCGTTTTGCCTTTGGAGAGAACTGGCGCCGGTTCCTGAGCGTTCTCAACGACGAGCGTATTGCCGTCGCAGAGGATTCTCTCCGCGAGATGCTGGAGGTGAAGAGTCTTGCCGGAAAGTCGTTTCTCGATGTTGGCTCGGGCAGCGGCTTGTTTTCGCTGGCGGCGGCGCGGCTGGGCGCGGCTCGAATCCATTCTTTCGACTTTGATCGCTCGAGCGTTGCCTGTACCGAGGAACTGAAGCGGCGGTATTTCCCGAACTTGAAGGAATGGAGCATCGAGCGTGGCAGCGCCCTCGACGATGCCTACCTCGCGCGCCTGGGCCAATATGACATTGTCTACTCCTGGGGCGTACTTCATCACACCGGGAACATGTGGCAAGCTCTCGAAGGCGTAATGCCCGCGGTGAAGCCGGGCGGCAAACTTTTCATCGCCATTTACAACGATCGCGGCTGGATTTCACACGGCTGGAGACTCGTCAAGAGGATTTACATCACGGGCCGGCCGGGCGCCGCGCTCGTGATGGCAGTCTTCGTGCCCATCTTCGCGGGCAAAGGGCTGGCTGCGGACGTCCTGCGAGGCAGGAATCCCGCCAAGCGCTATCGGGATTACAAGAAACAACGGGGCATGTCAGTGGTCCATGACTGGCTGGACTGGCTGGGAGGATATCCATTCGAAGTGGCAACGCCGCGCGAAATCCGGGAGTTTTACGAGCGGCATGGATTTCGTCTGGCCAAGCTCAAGGCGCGCGAGCACCTGAACGGCAACAATGAATTTGTGTTTGTGAAAACGGCCTAGCCTAGCCTAGCGTCCGTCTGACAGGCGCCTGTCCCGAACCCTTTTTCCAGCCTTGATGAGTCTTGATTCCGAGCCCGCGAAGGTCCTGTTGCTGCTGCCGTCGCTTGGCGGCGGCGGGGCCGAGCGAGTGATGGTAACGCTCGCCGCCCGCCTCGATCGCTCGCGCTTCACGCCCCACATCGCCGTGCTCGAGAGGAAGGGACCTTACCTTGATTCGCTGCCGGCGGATGTGCCTCTTCATGATCTCGCCGCCCAACGGGTGCGCAGCGCCATCCTGCCTGTGATCCGTCTGGTGTGGAAACTTCGCCCCGCCGTCGTGCTTTCGAACATCAGCCATCTCAACCTCATGCTGCTGGCCTCGAAGCCGCTCTGGCCCCGGGGGGTGCGTCTTTGGGTGCGCGAGACGATTGTGGTGAGCGCTTGGATGGCGGCTGAAGTCACCAACCCGCGGGTGATGGGATGGCTCTATCGCCGGCTTTATCCGCGGGCGGACGGCATCCTGTGCCAGTGTGACGCCATGTTGACCGATCTGGAGCGGCGCTTCGGGATTCCCCGCCGGAAGATGGTCCGCATTTATAATCCGGTGGAGATCGAGCGCATTCGTGCGCTGGCGGCCACGGCAGCGAATCCATATCCCAACCGGGGTCCTCACCTGCTCGCGTGCGGCCGCCTGATCCCGATGAAAGGCTTCGACCTTCTGGTTCAGGCGATGACTGAAGTCGCGCAAGCAATACCGGCGGCCGACCTCACGATTCTGGGTGAGGGTCCGTGCGAGGCGAGCTTGCGGGCGCTCGCGGAGCGATTGGGCCTCGCGGATAAAGTTCATTTCCCCGGTTTTCAGTCGAACCCGTATCCGTGGATGCAGCGGGCTGATCTTTTCGTCCTCTCTTCGCGGTACGAGGGATTGCCCAACGTTATGCTGGAAGCGCTGGCGCTGGGCACTCCGGTAGTGGGGATGGACTGTCCCGGCGGAGTTCGGGAGATTCTTGAGCCTTGCCCGATCGGCCGGACTACACCGGCGGACGACGTGTCACAGTTGGGTGGAGCGATCGTCGAAGAGCTGGGGCGCGATGCGAAGGCGGCTCCGGCGGAAGGACTCGAATCGTTCCTTGACCCTTTTCGGGTGGAGCATGTCATGAGCCTATACGAAGAAATATTCAGGTGTAGCAAGTGAGCCCTCCCCACTTGAACTTCTCTCGAGCCGGAGCCAAAAATGAGGTCGAAAAGCGCGGTCAGGGAGCCCGGTGTAATGTCCTCATGCCCCGAAACCACCCGCGTTGACAAACGCAGCCAATACCGCGTGCTGGTGGTCACCAACCTCTGGCCCACTGCCGCCGATCCCAGCTACGGGAGCTTCGTCGAGGCGCAGATGGAGTCGCTGCGCGCTCTCGGCGTCGAGTACGACGTGCTCTTCGTGAACGGGCGCGAATCGTTGATGAACTACCTCGGTGGAATTGTCCAGGTGCGGCGGAGCCTCGCGGCCAAACGGTACGACTTGATTCATGCTCATTTTGGGCTTTCGGGTTGGGTGGCGCGATTTCAGCTTCGAGCGCCGCTAGTGGTCTCGTTCATGGGCGATGATGTACTCGGCCGGTTCGATCGCACGGGTCAGGTGGGGATTGTCGGGCGTATTTTCCAGCTCTCGAGCCTTCTGCTGGCGCGCTCGGCAGCGGCGGTCATCGTCAAGAGCGAAGCCATGAAAGCCCGTTTGCGACTCGAGTCCGCCCTCGTGATCCCGAACGGCGTCAGCCTGGACCTGTTTCGACCCATGGACACTGCCGAGGCTCGCGGGCGCCTTGGACTCGATTCGAATCGCAAGTACGTGATCTTCCCCTATGACCCCGCGATCGCAAACAAGCGCTACGACCTGGTTGAGGAAGCTGTGCGCCAGGCTCAACGCGACGTGCCCGAACTCGAACTGCTACAGGTCTCCGGCGTGGCTCGCAGCCGGATGCCGCTCTATCTGAACGCGGCGGATGCGCTGGTGCTGGCGTCGCATTCCGAAGGCTCGCCGAATATCGTGAAGGAGGCGATGGCGGTGAATCTGCCGGTGATCTCGACGGATGTGGGTGACGTCGCCAGGCTGCTCGGATCCACGGACGGTTGCTACATTGTGCCGCGGCGCGCCGCGGATATCGCCGCGCGGATCATCCAGGTCTGCCGCCGGGGGATGCGGACCCAGGGCCGCGACCGGATCGTGCGCTACGCCGAGGACCGGATCGCTCGCGAGATTGTGGCAGTATACGCGAGCGTAACCGGCGTAAAGCCGACCTTAGCGGCAAAATTTGGCGCCGGGCCCGAGCCTTGAGGGTCGAGTTTCAACTTTAAATTTTCGAGAAATGCCGGTTCAGCGGTTGAAGATTGGTCGCGAAACA
The DNA here is from genome assembly GCA_035946735.1 of Terriglobia bacterium. Classification (GTDB taxonomy): domain Bacteria; phylum Acidobacteriota; class Terriglobia; order UBA7540; family UBA7540; genus Gp13-AA77. Next base: position 78,430 of record DASYYZ010000169.1, on the reverse strand, counting down.
AAGAAGATGGCACTGAGCGTCCCGGGAGCATCAACCGGCATTCCGCGGCCGAGAGGAGTCTGCGATGGTTCGAGACACTTTGGTATGCCTGCTGGCGGGAGGCGCCGGCGACCGGCTGCAGCCGCTCACCCGCGACCGCGCCAAACCCGCCGTGCATTTCGCCGGCATCTACCGCATCATCGACATTACGCTCTCCAACTGCATCAACTCAGGGCTGCGGCGCATCTTCGTGATCACGCAATACAAGGCCTTGTCGCTGAACCGCCATCTGCGCGAAGGATGGTCGATGCTCGCTCACGAAATGGGCGAGTACGTTTCGGTGTTGCCGCCCATGAAACGGGTGGGCGACAGTTGGTATCAAGGGACCGCCGACGCCATCTATCAGAACCTCTATTCCGTCGGGAGCGAGCCTTGCAAGTACGTGCTGATTCTCTCCGGCGACCACGTCTACAAGATGAATTACCAGGGCATGCTCCAACATCATCTGGACACCGGAGCCGAGGTCACCATCGGAACCATCGAATTCGCCCGCTCCGAGGCGTCGCGCTTCGGCGTGCTGGAAACCGATATGGCCGGGCGCATCGTCGGCTGGCAGGAGAAGCCGGCCGATCCCAAGCCTTCGTCGTGGGATCCCAACAAGTGCAACGTGTCGATGGGCATCTACTGCTTCAATCGCGATCTGCTGCTGGATGCCATGATGACCGACGCGGACGATCCCAACTCCGCGCACGACTTCGGGCGCGACGTGGTCCCCAGGCTGATCGAGAATCATCGCGTCTTCATCTACCCTTTTGTGGACGAGAACAAGAAGCAGGCCAAGTACTGGCGCGACATCGGCACCATCGAAGCCTATTACGAAGCCCACATGGACCTGATCTCCATCAGCCCGGTTTTCAATCTCTACGATAAAGATTGGCCGCTTCGCACTTACCAGCGCCAGTATCCGCCGGCCAAGTTTCTCTTTGCCGAAGAGGGCCGCCGCATGGGCACGGCGCTCGATTCGATGGTGTCCTCAGGATGCATCGTCTCCGGCGGGCGCGTGTCGAACTCGGTGCTCTCCTTTGATGTGCGCGTGAACAGCTACACCGACGTCGACGGCTGCATCATCTTTCCGCACGTCGATATCGGCCGCTACTCGCGCATCCGGCGGGCCATCATCGACCGCAACATCCGCATTCCGGAGGGCAGCGTGATCGGCTTCGACTCGAGCGAAGACCGCAAGAAGTATCACGTCAGCGACACCGGTATCGTGGTGATCGTGCCGGAACAGAGGCAGTTCGAAGAGCCGGAGTAAGCGGGGTCAGGGTCTACGATTTCGGATCTGGGATTCCGGATCTGGGATCTGGAATTCGCGTTTCAGAATCCCCCGACAGTTGATCGAAAAGCTGCCTGAGCCTGGCCAGGCTCAGCTCTTCAAAGCTCCCGACCACACAATGCGCTCGGGTCTCCTCGCGGAGTTGTTGCACGGAAAACGTCGAGGCAATCGCTACGCATTTCATCCCGGCCCGCACCACGGCCTCGATCCCCACGAACGAGTCTTCGAAGGCCACCGTGTGCGGCGGGCTCGCGGCCAGATGCTCCGCCGCCAGCAGGTAGATTTCCGGGTCGGGCTTGGGGCGCCTCACTTCGTCTCCGCTCACCACAGACTGAAAGCAGGGGGCGAGCTTCAGCGCCTCCACGACAAAGTCTACGTTCTTCTTCATGGCGGAGGATGCGACGGCCATCGGGAGTCCGGCTTCGCGGCACTCTTCGATCAGGGCATTGACCCCCGGAAGCGCCCGGGCATGCGGCCGGAAAGCCTCCCGGAAGTTCGCTTCCAGCTCTTCGCTCCAATCCTGGACCTGCTGCTCGCTCAAATCAGCGCCCAGGAACATGCGCAGAGCTTTGTCATCACGCTGCCCGAAGATCTGGGCAGGCAGTTTGTCAGGATCGAAAGAAACACCTTGACGGATGAGAAACTCGCGCCAGATTTGAAGATGAAAAGGGTTGCTGTCGATCAGCACGCCGTCCATGTCGAAGATCACGGCGTCGGGTGGAATCCGGACAGAGGTTTTGGGCTTATTCAAGCGCGCTCGATTCGATGTGGACTGGCTGCTTGGGCCGGAGTCGCGATGGCATTCTCATTTCGGCAGCGGCCGCAGGGACGCCAGTAGTTTCTCCGGCGGGTAGGTGTTGATGACGTCATTTTTCTCGGTCCAGCCCCGGCGCGCAGTGGTGACTCCGTAGCGCATGAGCAGAAAATGCTTGGGCTGGTGCGCGTCAGTGGAGATGACAATCTTCATCCCCTTGTCATGCGCCAGCCGCGCATGGCGATCGGAAAGATCAAGACGCTCCGGGCTGGCATTCACCTCGAGAATCACTCCGAACTTCCGGGCGGCTTCGAACACCTTTTCAAGATCGAAGTTGAAGGGCTCGCGACGAAAGATGCGGCGGCCGGTAGGATGCCCGAGAATGCGCACGTACGGGTTTTCGAGTCCCTTGAGGATGCGGGCGGTCATCTCCTCGCCGGGCTGCGTCATTCGCGAGTGAATGCTGGCCAGCACGATGTCGAACTTGGCCAGCAACTCGTTCGAGTAGTCGAGGCTGCCGTCGCCTAAGATATCGACCTCCGAGCCGGCCCAGATCTCGATGCCTTTCACCTTCTTTCGAGCCGCATGGATCCTCTTGATGTGCTCGAGCGCCTGCTCCTCGTCGAGACCCTTGGCGATGGTGACGGCTTTGGAATGGTCAGTGATCAGGATGTAGCGGTAGCCGAGCTCCTTGGCGGCCGCTGCCATCTCCTCGACGCTGGTCTTGCCATCCGAGGCTGTGGTGTGCATCTGGAGGTCGCCGCGAATGTCCTCGAGCGCCACCAGATCCGGCAGCTTGCCTTCCTCAGCCGCCTCGATTTCGCCCATGGCCTCGCGCAGCTCGGGCGGAATCAGGGGCAGGCCGAGCGCCTGGTAGATGTCTTCCTCGGTGCGGCTCGCCACCACCTCTTCGCCTCGAAACAGACCGTACTCGCTTAACTTCATGCCGCGGCGCTTGGCGCGATCGCGCAGCGCCACGTTGTGCTCTTTAGACCCGGTGAAGTACACGAGCGCCGCGCCGAAGCATTCAGCGGGCAGGATGCGAACGTCCACCTGCATACCGCTGGCGAGTTTGAAGCTCACCTTGTCGTCGCCTTGGGCGAGCACGCTGGCGATGGCGGGAAACTTCAACAGGTGTCCGGGAAGTTTACCGAGATTGTGGCCGGTGACGAGCAGATCGAGATCTCCAACCGTGTCCCGCCCGCGCCGCAGCGACCCGGCCGCCGTCACTACCTCAGCGCCTTTGAAAGCGAGAATATAGTTGGAGAGCTGAGTTGCGGTTTCGTGGGCGGTATCGAGCCGGAAACGGACTCCGGAGTCCTTAATCCCCTCCAGTGCCTGAAGGATCTTCTCCTCGGACTTCGCGCTCATCCCCGGCAGATGGCGCAGGCGTTCGGCTCGTGCCTCGTTTTCGAGGTCGGCCAGCGTCTTGATGCCGAGCTCCTGGTAAAAAAGGCGCACCTTCTGCGGACCCACACCCTGGAGGTGCAACAGTTCCAAAAGCGATCGAGGAATGTGTTGGAGCTTTTCTTCGAGGTACTGCAGCCTGCCGGTCTGAACGATTTCCACGATCTTGGCGGCGAAATCGGCGCCCACGCCCGGGATGTCCGTAAGCTTGCGATTCGGATCGCGAGCCACGTCGTCAAGGCGTTCCGAATAGCTCTCAATGGAACGCTTGGCGCGCTCGTAAGCAGCGGCCTTGAAAGACCACTTGGGATCGTCCTGGAGGATCTTCAGAACGTTGGCAGTTTCTTCAAAAATGGCGGCGATGGCGGAGTTTTCCATGTGTTTCACGCGCCCGCTCGGCAAGGCGACCCGGGCGTTTCTTTTCTCCTCGGCCGGGTGTTAAGATACCGAGGGATGCTCTTCAGCCGCTTCGGACTACAGTCCAAGATTATCATCATTTTGTCCGTGGCCGTGGTGTCGGTAGCCGCCGTTTCCACCTACCTGGCCATGCTGCTCACGCGGCAGCCGGTCGAAGAAGCCATCTACCGCAAAGTGCTTTCCCAGGCCCTCGCCACGGCGCATCAGCTGGATGCCCAGGAACTCGGCAATGGGATCAATCTGCTGGGCCGCCTGCGGGAAGTTCAGCGCGACTTCAAGGGTGTGGAGCAATGTGATGTGCGCGCTCACGACCCTGCGCACAGCCTGGTGGCGACCACCGATGCCGCCGGTCCGCATTTGGAACTTGATGCCACGCCGGGCATCGAGCACTACAACGAATTCGAGAGCGCGGGGGAGGATCAGATCAGCATTGAGACTCCCGACGGCCGCGATTGGATCGTATCAACTCCTATTCGCGGCCGCGAAGGTGGGAGCATCGGATGCCTGCAACTGCGGGTCTCGAAGAAAACCTCTAACGTCATCATCGACGGCTTGGTCTGGCGGAATCTGATCCTGATGCTGGCCAGCCTTGTAGCCGTGATGCTTGCCGTTCACGTCTTCTTTCTCTATAACGTCCGGCGGCCGGTGAAAGACATGGTAGAAGTCATGGAGGCTGCGGAGGGCGGCGCGCTGCAGGTGCGCGCGCATTGCGAGGATGAAGAGAAAGCCCGCGACGAAATCGCCCGGCTGGCGTGCCATCTGAATCGAATGTTAAGCCGGATGGAAAACTTCAATGCCGAGCTGGCCGGCAAAGTGAACGAAGCCACCGGGGAGCTTGCCCGGCGTAACGAGGAGCTCACTCGCATCAACGAGGAGCTGTTTGATACACAGAAAACCCTGGCGCGCTCAGAGCGCCTGGCCGTGGCCGGACAGCTTGCCGCCAGTCTCGCCCATGAAATCGGCACCCCGCTGAACTCGATCTCCGGACACGTACAGTTGATGGCAAAACGCAAGACCGGCGACAAGACCATGGACCGGCGGCTGCAGATCATCGACAGCCAGATCGAAAACATTGTGCGGTCCGTCAAGCAACTGCTCTCCTGGACCCGCAAGTTCGAACTGCGGCCGGCGATGATCGATGTCCGTCAAGTGATCGAAGAGGTCGTGCTGCTTTCTTCGCCCGTGCTAGAGCTGCGGAAGATCAGAGTGCGCACCGATCTTCCGCTCCGTGCCCCCAACATCTACGCCGACGCCGGTTACCTGCAGCAGGTGTTCCTGAACCTTATCAACAACAGCATCGATGCCATGCCGGGGGGCGGCCGGCTTGAGATTCGTGTAACGACGCCGGCCGGAAGCGATGGCGGTGACGAACCTCCCGCCATTAAAGTGGAAGTGGAAGACACTGGAGAAGGCATTGCGCCCGAAACGCTCAAACACATCTTCGATCCGATGTTTACCACCAAGCGGATGGGTACCGGGGCCGGGCTTGGCCTCGCCATCTGCAAGCAGATTGTTCAGCAGCACGGCGGGTCCATCCAGGCGAGCAGCCAGGTGCACCGGGGGACGCGCTTCATCATTACGCTTCCGGTGGATAGCCGGGTGCAGGAGGAAACTCCGGCGGCCGCGCTTTCGCACGCGAGTTAAGTGCCGCTGAAGAGGACCGGGATCGGCATGAAGGATTCGTCCGCGATTAACATCTTGGTGGTTGATGACGATGAGTCCACTCGGGGCCTGCTGAGCGAGGTGCTAACGGAAGAAGGTTTCCGCGTGGTGACCTCGGGCAGCGGTGAGGAAGCGCTCGACATCGGCAGTCGCGAGTCGTTTGCGGTGATTATCAGCGACATGAGATTGGGACCGAACCTGAATGGCCTCGACGTTCTGCGCGCATACAAAGCGATTCAACCCGAGTCCGAGGTTATTCTCATTACCGCCTTCGGCTCGATGGAAACGGCCATCGAAGCGGTGAAGGCGGGAGCGTTCGACTACCTTTCCAAGCCCTTCAAACTCGAAGAGGTAGTGCTGCTGGTAGGACGCGCGCTCGAGAACCGCAGCCTGATTGCCGAAAATCGCAACCTCAAGCGCCAGCTGGGAGCGCAAGGCCAGATGAGCACGCTGGTAGGGCGCACTCCGGCGATGCTCGAGATTTACAAGAAGATCGCGATGATCGCGGACCTGCGTTCCGCGGTTCTGATCACGGGCGAGAGCGGAACGGGGAAAGAGCTGGTGGCCAAGGCCCTTCACTACAACAGCAGACGATCCAAGGAACCGTTCGTGGCAGTCAACTGCGGGGCTCTGACGGAATCTCTGCTTGAGACCGAGCTCTTCGGGCACGTGCGCGGGTCTTTCACCGGGGCCTTCGAGAACAAACGCGGTATTCTGGAAGAGGCAAGCGGCGGCGCTGTTTTTCTGGACGAAGTTTCGGAGATGAGCCGCGGGCTCCAGGTGAAGCTGCTGCGCGCCATCGAGGCCCAGGAAGTGCGCCGCGTGGGAGGGTCGAAGGCCGTTCACATCGATGTGCGCTTTATCGCCGCCACCAACCGGCCTCTGGATGAGTTGGTGCGGCAAAAGAGGTTCCGGGAGGACCTTTACTACCGGCTGAAGGTTGTTGAGATCGATCTGCCGCCGCTCCGCGACCGCTCCGAAGATATCCCTTTGCTGATCGAACACTTTTTGAAGCGGGTAAGCGAGGATCGCGGCCAGGCTCACGCCGTCTCCAGCGAGGCCCTGGGAACGCTGGTCAGCTACGGGTGGCCGGGAAACGTACGCGAGCTCGAAAATGCGCTGGAATCGGCCGCGGCCGTGAACCGCACGGGACTTCTCACTCCGGAGGATCTCCCTCCCAAAGTGCTGCGTGTGGCAGCGGGGAACGGCCAGCGGGCAGACGACCTCTACGCGGACTTGCCCTCGCTGGAAGAGCTGAAGAAGCGCTACGTTACTTACGTTCTGCGGCTCAGTAACGCCAACAAGGCGAAGGCTTCGGACATTCTCGGCGTGTCGCGCCGCACATTGTACAACATTCTTGAGAAATTTAAATTGCCGTGCTGAACGCTTGCGGTGGCGCCGGCAGCAAGGGCGGACCGCGCCGGTGACTGAAGCGCGAGGGCAACGAAAGATAAACTATGAAGTATCCCTACATCGCTAAATCGGCCCTCAAACATCTGGCCTCGGGTTTCAAGATCCCCTACATGGTGATGTTTGAGACCACGCTGATGTGCAATATGTATTGCGAATACTGCATGTTCGGGGTGGAGGGCAAGTACAACGATCTGACGACCCGCGCGCAGCGCGAGCGCATTTTCAAGCGCATGGACGAGTTTGCGGATCTGGGCCTTTTCGCTTTCAGCTTTTCGGGCGGCGAGCCCCTGTTGAATCCGAACACCTCCGACTATATCGCCTATGCTGCCGGCAAGGGATTCTGGACGTCGATGCCGACCAACGGCCTGCTCATCAAGAAGTACGCTGACGCGGTGGCGAAGCTGGATATGCTCGAGATCTCGATCGATACGCTGGAGGAGAAGCGATTCGCCAAGCGGCGCGGCCTCGCCGGGCTTCCCGTGATCATCAAGAATCTCGATTACGTCCTCACCAAACGCAAGCCTTTCACGACGCAGATCAACGCCGCCGTCAACATGGAGAATATCGACGATCTGCCCTCGCTGGCCGAATTCTGCCGTGAGCGCAGCCTGGTGCTGCATCCCGAGGCGGTCCACAACGTGATGCGCGAGGGCGAGGCCTTGCCGGACGCGGAGTTGCACGGCGAGCAGATCGACATCGTGGAACGCGCGCTTCGCGAGTTGCGCGCGCACTACCCTAGGAACGTCCGCTTCTACACTCACTATTATGACTTCTACCGTAACGGCGGTTTTGGACCGAAGTTTCCTTGCCGGCATCCCTCGAAACTGATCTCCATGAAGCCGGATGGAGCCATACACCTGCCCTGCGCTTTCAAGACTCTGTTTCATTCGCAGGCCCCGGTAAGGGAAATTTTCGCCCATCCCGAAGTGAAGAAGATCATCTCTCAGGAAGCTACCTTGTGGGATTTTTGCAAGGGCTGCAAGATCGGCTGCCCTTACGAGGTCAGCGCATTCACGAACAGCCCCAAACTGGTTGTCGAATCAGCCCTGAACTTCCTGCGGATCAACCCGGTCCCTGCGTCGCACGCCAAGCCCAGCCAACCTTAGGGCGCGCCCCCACCGATTGACGCCGCCCGGGCAGCGCCTGGCCCAGATCAAACCAACGTCGCCTTGTTCGCAGATATCAAACAACGATGTCTGCGCCAGCCCGGACTTCGTTTCGAATCGCCGAATGCCCTGCCGAGCCTCCGCGAAAGAAAGCACGGGATGACGCCCTGATCCGTTCCCAGTCAAGTTCTGCGATTCATTTCCGGCCGGGTTCTTCTTGGCACGAATCACACATCTCCGCTGTCCATTAGTCTGGCCCTCGGCCCAACAATACTCATAGTCTCTAGACTCAAACCCTTGAGCATTCCACTGTCAATTACTCTTGGCTCTCATCCACGCTTTATGAAGAGAAAAAGTAAGCCTCAAGTCAGATTCGGTACGGCCCTTAGGAAATGTCGTAAGGCAAGGGGCCTTTCCCAGGAGGGCCTGGCGGACATTTCAGGCCTCCATTTTACGTACGTCGGTTCTGTCGAGCGTGGGGAGCGCAACATCTCCATCAACGCGATTGACCGATTGCTGAAGGCTCTGGCCCTGACCTACAGCGAATTCTTCGCCAGCTTTTAGGGATCGATGGACCTTCGAAGAAAAAAGCGAGAGAAGGTGGAGGACTATTTCGTGCGGCTCCGCCGGAAGAAAGTTGGGGTCGCGCACGAATACCAGGGCGTGTCGCAAGCTGATGTCGAAAGCGTGCTGGGACGAGTCGGTTGCCTTACGGACGACATGCGAGATTGCGTCCGGTGCCTTCTGAACGACGACTTGCCGTCACTCTTTCCTAACTCTTCAGGTCTGAAGCTGTCGGACGGCGCGTCGGTTGCTCATATTGGCGGGTATATCGGCGTTTTCCTGCGCGGAAAAGCGAAGCTCGACAGGGAGGGCCGTGACTATTGGCTACGGCCCTTGCGAGAGATCGGCGCGATTGAGCCCATAACATACGATTCCGCGAAGCACGAATTCGTAAGCGGACACATAAAGCCGAAAACCCCGCACAGTGCATATCGCTTGGAAAGTTCGTTTCGCACACTCTTACAAGGGGTACGAGAGAAGAGATTCGACAGGCTCTGCGAAGACTGGATATCCGAGGATCCCAAGAGAGAAAGACTCAAAGTCCTGCGGGAGAGCCAGCAAGTAGCGACCGAGAGTGCTGGCGCGAGCGAGCACGAAAAACTCATAAAGCAGTCCATCAATGTTTACGGGAAGTATTTTTTGCCGACCTTCAAGGTCATATTTGAGGACTACTCTGACGGCGAGCGCATTCCTGAAGGTCGGAGGCGTCAGTTAGAAGAATTCGGTGTGCGCGTCGGTCTTGCAGGCGTATGGCCTGACGTAATTCTTTACGATTCTACGAGCGACTCACTGTGGTTCATCGAGGCAGTTACAACTGACGGCGAAGTTGACCAGCAGAAATGGGAAGGGCTCAAACAATTGTGCATTGATTCCAGCAAGCAATTTGGCGGGGCCACTACGGCCTACCCTGACTGGAAGAGGGTCGCCTCCAGACAAAAGTCGAACAACAATCTTCACGTCGGCTCTAGAATGTGGATCAGTGATGACCCCACCAAAGAGTTTGTGGTAAGGGGGCCTGAGCATGGGAGCTAAGCCGGCAGCATTGCGTCAACGAAATTGTCGACCAGAGTGTTACTCGAAAGGGCCTCACCGACCTTGCGTCCCAATTCTTCAAGTTCTTCCACGCTCGGGTACCGTAGTTTTCGCAGATCCGCAGAATTGACTTGGGTGTGTCCATTAAACTGGCGGAAATAGGTATCAACAAAAGTCGAGTTGAGGTACGCCACGAGCCCCTTTGCCAAGTCAAGTGGCAATCCTTCGCCCTCCCGGTGGTAGTAGTTGACGTGATTTTCAAAACCGACGGACGCTTCGGCCACCCGACTTGGGTCATAGAGAGCTGCAACCACACGTCGCGGTTCCTCTTTCGCCGAGAAACGTTTGGTGAGCGCATAGGCACCCCTTGGAACTAGTGCTCCCATAGTCTGCTGATTCACAACAATGGAATTGGGCTTCTTACCGTTCAACTTAGGCCAGACGACAAATCCATCATTGAAGTGACAAGGGTGGATCAAAGGCGCACAATCAGGCTCTGGATACGATCGCAAGAATGGCTTCGCGCGAAAATCGACTACACGTCCCGTGGATACGGATACCCCGAGATCGTCGAGTTCACTCGGGAGGTGACTCATGCAGTCAGAAATCCGCTGATTCGCGTCGTCAGGAACTATGTGGAGGAATAGCTCTCGATCCCCAGGGTGGACCAGGGCACACGGCTCAATATGACGGACGATCAGCGAGGTATCGTCGATGCCTCTGCTCATCGTAAGCGTGACGTACTTGACTGACGCCGTCTTGCGGACCGCGCGGAAGATGACGTTCTCTTGCAAAACGGAGTCGTCACGGAACAAGGCTTCGCGCGAGTCGAAGACGTGGATTCGTTGAAATGCCATCCGCCTCAAGAAGTCCTCGCGAAACGGCCGAAAATAAGGCCCGTTGCAAAAACTGCGTGGAGTGATCGCGATTAGCTCCCCGGCATCACTTAACAAGCGGGACACCAGCGAAAGAAAGGCCGTGTAGAGATTTGAGGTCTCGATACCCACTGACCTCAGGCTGTGGCGCACATCGGAGTCCCTATTTATTTTGCGATAAGGCGGGTTGAGTATCGCTAGATCAAAGGGCTGTGCCGTCTCGAGTAACGGAGTTGCGATTGTGCTCGCGGCAGACCGTATAAAATCTGTAGACCTGATTTCGCTGCCAAACTGAACACCGGCCTCGACGCACAACTGCTCACAGATGCCCAAGGTTTCGTACAGGTATTCGATTAAGGCACCGTCCAGTTCGTACGTCACCACGAACAATTTGTGCGGTCGACGTTCCCTGCCACACAGCTCTGCGACCACCGCCGCAGTGAGGGACCCGACACCTGCACCCGCGTCAAGAATCCGAACCTCGGACGCCTCGGCACCACACATGGCCGCCATGAACTTAGCGACGGGCCACGGTGTGAGGAATTGGCCAAGCTCGATGCGGCGTGCGAGGTCGAGCTTGCGTGTGGCTTCGACTCGGAAGCTCTCCACCGCTCGACCTAGCACTTGATGCGCTAGCATCGGTCCCTCGGCGTCCGGACGATACCCCACTGAAAGAGTTCCCCTCTTTTTCACCGTAACCACACTCCTATATTAGATAAATCGGCGAACCTTCGCCAAAACCTGAGGGCCTGGAGCCAGGCGAGGCGGCCCAGCTCGCCAGGCCAAGTCGATCCATCGCAGGATGTTTACAGCTGACCGTAGCGGGTAGCCAAGGTCAGCATTTTCCTGACCGTTGGGCTTTTCTTTGGGGCGCGATCCCGGAAGGCTTCGATTGGAAAGGCACCAACCGTGGCTACCACTCCCGCCAGAACTACCGCACTGCCCCATCCAGGCATCGAACCATTTGATCTAATGTAGGCTACATTATGACGGCTAATTGGCGAGCCTATTATACTTGACAACCGATTCAAGGGGAGTGCTAGACTCCAGGTGTATAACGATGCGGGAGGATTCTATGCTTTGCAAGTCGCCGCAACCCACGGTGACTCTGCCGGTCGCCCACCACGTTCAGGCGGCCCAAATCCGGCGACCGCCCCGCCGCAGCCGGCCGAGGGTTGCTTCCGGCGCTCGCGTCCAGCCGAGATGGCAGGAAAGTCATTCGACTTCGTTCCGGCAGTCAAGTTCGACGCCGGGCAGGTCATCATCCTTTGGCCCCTTCGGGCATAAACTTCCGAACGAAGCCGTCAACTTACTGAAAACAAAGATCGCTCATTTTACGAAATCCTCGAAAGCCGTCAACTTGCTGAAAATACAGCCGTTAGCGCATATAAAGCCGTCAACCGATTGAAAAGACAGCATGTTAGGTCTTTTCAGAAACGACAAGAACGATGGGTCTCCGCAAAAGAAAAGGTTACCGAGGCGATGGTCGCCGACCAACCGCGCCAATCCACCGGACCCGTCACTGGGCGAGCGGGTAGCGACGGTTGGCGTTTTTCCAACCGCGTGCTTTACCCATCGAAAGAACCCACGGTCAGAAAAACACTGACCGTGGCTACCACTTCTTCGACAGCTTCGACTTCCACCAGATAATTAGGCAGAGCTTGCGCCGCGACCGTTTTGTGGTAATCTCAGGTGCTCCGCAGGATCGCTTGGAGCACGGCTCGGGATGCGCACGTTCTGGCGATCACCGGCAAGCCGAGGTTCCGCGAAGTGATCCAGCCGAAGTGGGGAGGGAAACGTGAGGCTGCAACCAGGTCGAAAAGTATTGAGGGTGATGGGGGTGCTGTCGATCACCTTGCCGATGCTAGTTTCGTGCGGCAAGGCGCCTCATGAGGGTGAGCACTACTTTCTGGTGGCCAACAACAATAAGCTTCCTTACTTTGAGGAAGCCAATGCTGGCTTCTCTGACGCCGTCCGGCAGCTCGGATTCGGCGTGAAGGCGGAGTTGGTAGGTCCTGACAGCTTTTCGCCTAACGATGAACTCGATGCTTTCAACAAGGCGGTGGCCGCCAACCCCACCGGAATCCTGGTTTCCCCGGCCGACGCCAAAAGCTTCAAGGATCCGATCGACAACGCCATCAAGCAGGGAATTCCGGTGATCTGCATCGATTCGGACGCGCCCGACTCGGCGCGTCTGATGTTCATTGGCACGGATAACTATCGCGCCGGGCTCTCGAGCGGCACGCGGATGGCGCAAGCCTTGCACGGCGAGGGCAGCGTGGTGGTGATCACAGTGCCCGGGCAGTTCAACGTGAACGAACGGATGCGCGGCGTTCGAGACGCGTTTGGGCGCTATCCGAAAATACGCATCGTCGAGCCTGTCATCGACGATCAAGGAGACACGCGCAAGGCTAACGATCAGATCTCGGACCTGCTCGGCAAGAAGGCCAAGATGGATGGCGTCCTATGCCTGGAGGCCTCGGGCGGACCCGGCGCAGCCGAAGCTCTGCATCGCGCGAGCTTGGACGGCAAGGTGCCGCTGGTTGCCATGGACAAGGACCAGGAGACCCTGGATTTCATTTCCCAGGGCACGGTCCTGGCTTCGGTCGCTCAGAAACCCTATACGATGGCGTTCTGCGGCCTGCGTTTTCTTGACGATCTGCATCATAACGTGGTTCACGAATTCAATAATTGGCGTACTGCGCCCGCTTCGCCGCTTCCCACCTTGGTCGACACCGGCATCGGCATCGTCGACAAGGATAATCTTCAGGCCTACGAAGACGCGGCCAAGGGCTACACCAAGCAGCAGGGCACAATGTAAAATCCATCCCGGGCAACGCCAGTCCCGGCCGCTGCCATCGTTAGAAGTTCGAGTCGATAGCCTCCAATCGCGCTTCCGGCGTGCCGCCTTTTGTTTTCCATCCGCCCTTGAGCCAGCGAGCGGCACGCTCGTAATCGGGGAATCTCCGCTCCGCCTCGCGGAACGCTCTGGAGTGCACGATGCGGCGGTGGTTTCGACGCTCTACCGGAAATTCGGCGTGCAGCATCTCGTGATACACGAGATACTCCACCACGTATTGTGGGACCTTGCGACCGTCGAGCCACCGCGTCACCGTAATGGTGCGATGCGAGGGATCGTAGTGGCCCAGCATCCTGCGTGACCGGTTAGGACTCCATCCGATACCCGCCACCCGAATCCGGCCGGCGAAAAACCTGGCGTTCACGTCGTCGAAAATCGCCCGCAAATCAAAATGGTTCCCCTGGGGATGCAGGAGGCGCTTGCGGCCCCGCGTGCGGCGAATCTCCTCGATGCGGCGCGCGACCGCCGGACTCGCGGCCCAGGCACTGTAGCACTCTTTCGCCTCCCGTGAAGTGCGTCTATGGAAGAGCCGGGTGATGAGGATTTCCGCGATGGCATCGATCACGAGCGGCGGCGCTTCCTGTAGCAGATCGGAGAGCTGCGCTTCGATCACGCTTTGACCCTTGATGCGAATGGCGCTGCGCAGCCCCGTAAAATGACGAAACGATACGCGGAAAGCGGGCCCTGGCAAGGCCAGCCGCAAGCGCCGGTAAGCGCGGACGAAGGACTCGGCCGCATCCGGAGCTTGAGGCGGCACGGCCACATGGTGACGGCTGGCAGCCGCCGTTGTAGCTGGCGCAACTCGCCTCGAGTGATCTTCAGGGACAGCGGGACAGGTTGGAGGGGCGGGCGCTGTGGCGTCCCAGAAGCCGAGCTGAAACGCAGCGCGCGAACCCGCTTCGGGCGCCCGGCCCGAGGAGCCCGTGGCCCAGGGCCGTTGCTCTAAGGGTTGGCGTGGCTGGCGCACTCAGTTCTGCTGGTCCTCGTCTTCGGGAACGCCCTTCTGATCCTTTTTCTTGCGCAGCTTTTCCTCTTCCTTCTGACGCTTCTTTTCGTCCTTAGTGGATTGCTTGGCGGCCTTGGCGTCGGCAATTTCCTGACGCTTGAGTTGGCCCAACTTCTTTTCCTGCTCTGCGAGCGCCTGAGTGGCGCCGTTTAAGGTGTCGTTGAGATCGGCGAGAGCATCCTGCAGGCTCGAGCGATAGGTGTCCGCGTAGCGATCGGGCGTCTGCTGGGCCTGGGTGAGTAACACCAGCTGCTTCGGCACCACGTCGATAAGCGTGCGCAATCCCTTGCGCATATCGTGCCCCGTGCTGTACTGGTCCTCTATCCAGCGCTTCAGTTCGTCGTCGAGCGAGATGTACTGGCTGAGGATCTGATCGACGGTTGCGGCTCGATCGGTCGGGTCGCTTGGGTCGCGGGGCGCCAGACGAATGGCGTTGAAGCGCTCCAGACGCGCAGCCGCGAGGTCCAGGTAAACCTCGATCCGGCTGCTTGCATCCTGAGCGTCCCGGATGCGGTCTTCCTCTTCCTGGGTCAATGCGGCAGGATCGTCGGCGCGCAGGCCGGTGCTCGCAGCCAACGCCAGAACCAGGAAGAATGCGATCCGCGCTGCTGCCGTCGGAAGCATCAACCGCTCCCGCATTGAGTTCCGGATCGAAGGGACCGTCATCACCTTGGGTCTCCAGACCGCGGCACCGGTGTCGGGGTCCGGCCCGGCTTGATCTGGGTGGAGGGGGCAGACTCCTTCGGTTGTCGTCCGGGAAATAGCGCGGTCAGCACCTGGGTGTGCAGGGCATCGATCTCGTCGGTCACATGTTCGATGTTGCTGCGGTCCGCGAAGGGCGTACGCTGCCTGAGATCGTTGAGGCGGCGCGCGTGTTCACGCAGAGCGATGTCGAGGTCCTTAAACCCCTGAGGCTTGCGGCCGGCGTCGCGTCCTGATTGCTCGAGCAGATCCCAGGCCTGCTTCATCAGCCTACGGTAAGCCTCGAGCAGCTTGGGAGCTACGTCGAACTGATCGTGATCGTAGGCCGCGACTGCTTCCCCCAGCTTCAGATCGCCGAGTTGAATCTCGAGTTTGGCTTTCTTGGTGGGATTCCCTTCGCTTTGGATACGCGCCGTTAGCTCTTGTTCGCTCAGCTCACGACGAGAGTGCAGGTTGGAACCGGCCGCGACGATCTCGAACGCCGCGACCGAGGCAAGAACCCACCCTCCTGGCCGCAGGACTAACTTCATACCCAGATTATAGCGACTTTCCCAGCTCCCGGCTCAAGAGCTTGGCACGCTGTAGCGCCTGCCACTCCTGGTCCGGATTCGATCCCTTTGATTGCGCCAGAAACCGTTTGTAGGCGTCGAGCGCGCGTTGCCGATCGCGCAGATGGTCATAGCAAGTAGCCAGGAAAAAATAGAAGCCGGGTGTGGCCGCAGGTGACTGCAGTAAGCGCTCGATCAGGGGCGCCGCTTCGGACCAGCGCTTCTCGACGTACAGGCTGGATGCGAGGCCCTTGGCAGATTCAAGATTCCTTGGATCAAGCTTGAGCGCTTGCTGGAACTCGGACACGGCATCAGACGTTTTGTTCTCCTTCAGCAGCGTCTCCCCAAGCGACCGGTGCAGATCGGCGAGATCTCCGTTACCGGACGCTTCCGGCCGGGCGGCAGCGAGGGCTTTCCGATAGGAGGTTTCGGAGTCGCTGAACCTTCCCGCCAAGGCATAAGCATCGCCGAGCGCCGCGTCGAGCCCCGGAATCAGTGGGTTCGATTTGTTAAGTTGCTCGAGGTGGCTGACGGCGGGCTCGATTTTCTTGTCGCGAAGGTAAAGCTGCGCCAGATGAAACCGCACGGAGGCATTCTCCGGTTGCAATTTCAAACACTGCTCCAGACGCTGCTCTGCCTCCCCTGTCTGGCCGAGCGCCTCACTCACCGTGGCGAGTCCCAGCCGGGCATCAGTACGCTGCGGATTGATCGCCAGCGCTTTCTCGAAATCAGCCGCCGCCTCGGCGTAGCGTTTCTCGTCGAATTCCGCCTGCCCGAGGCTGTAAGCCGCCGCGTCCAGCTTGGGATCGAGTGCGAGCGCCTGGCGAAGCTCAGGTTCGGCAGCCGCGCTCTGGCCTCTTGACTGGAGCGCCAGACCGATGTCGAAGTGCAAGTGCGCGTCGGCAGGCTTGAGCGCCGCAGCCTTCTGGAGATGCGGTAGCGCGGCGCCGGGATCGCGCATCTCCACGAGGAGCCTGCCCAGATTAAGCTGTGCCTGGTAGAGGTCGGGCTTCAGTTCCACGGCCTTCTCGTAAGCGCGCCGCGACTCCCCATTCTGCTGCAAGCCGTGATACGCGTAGCCAAGGTAGTACCAGGCAATGGCTGTTTGGGACGCCTCTTCGGGCGTATTCGCTGACGGCTTTGCGGTCACCGTTTTCAGCGGATCGAGAGCTGACCGGTAATCCTTGTGCTCAAGCGCGTCCCCAGCCCGCTGCATGAGCGCGTCTACGTCCGGCTGGGTGCTGCCGGAGTTCGGCTGTGCGCCAGAATCAGACTGGGCCTTTAGGCCCGCCTTTGTGCCTTGAGCGCCCTTCGGGGAACTTCCCTGAATGGGACATCCGCCGGCCGGTTCGATGCTACTTGCGGCGGTTAAAACAAGAGAAAGGGCGACAACGAGGATACGGCTCCGCCACTCACGAGCGTGGGGTGCCAGCTTTGGAGCGAAGGGGTTGAGGTTCACGTTCTCAATGAGCATTCTAACATTCGGCGTCATTCCCTGTAGCGCCGCTCTATGAGCGGCGAAAGACGCCGGTCGCACCGGCGCTACAGCGGCGGTCGTCACTCTATTTGCGATGCTCAATAAATCTGGCCTCAACTCCCAACCCCGCGTTTTTCAGTCCGGAAACGCTGCTCGCAAGAGCATTACGAGGACCACGCCGGAAGCCACTGCCAGCGCGATCCGGATTCCGCGCATCTTGTTGACCTCTGGGATGAGGTCGGAAGCTGCGACGTAAAGCGTCACGCCCCCGGAGATGGCGAGGCCTTCGTTCACCCAGTGCCGCGCCAATCCCATCACCAGAATACCTGCCAATCTTGAGGTTCCGAGCGCAGCGGCCGACCAAAGCCCTGCGGCTCGGGTCCGCCGCGCGGCCGCCATCACCGAGGCGATCGCGAAACCCTCAGGCAGATTGTGCATAATCACGGCCCCGAAAATCACGGTGCCAAGCCAGGGCGAGATCAGAAAGCCTGAGGCGATGGCTACGCCGTCAAAGAAGGTGTGAATGGTCAGTCCGCCGAGGGCGAGATAGGCGGTATGCCGGTTACTAAAAGGCTCGTGGTGGGTCTCTTCGCCATAGTGGAAGTGCGCCGGCCAGGAATGCTCGAAGAAGTGAACGATGAAGTAGCCCGCCAGGATGAGGGGCGGTCCTGATACCGGCGCCCGGCGCAGGCTTTCCGGGACGATCTCGGCAAGGGCGGTGGCCAGCATGAACCCTGAACCCACAGCGATGAAGTAGGCTAGGAAGGTGCGGCTCCAAGCCCGCGCCGCCACAATGGCCGCGCCGGCCAGGTTCGCAAGCCCCGCCAACATGCCGAGCAAAAGGCTGATAACAAGAGCGGACATTGTGTGGCGTCAGATGGCGCGCCATCGGATCCTGCGCGCCGGCGAGAAGATCGTCTGTGCCGGGCGGGGAGGGACCGAACCGCGCTCATGGATTCTCCCCCGGGACGGCCGCGGCTCTTTTTTTCAGATACCGTTCCCGGCCGGCTACGATCAGCCGCCGTGCCTCCTGCGGACCCTGCCAACCGAAGACTTCGGTTTGCTTATTAACCTCCAGCTCCTTGTAGATGCTGAAGAAGTGCTCGATTTCGCGCCGCACGTGCGGGAACACCTGATCGACGGTGTGGATCGAATCGTAGCGCGGATTACGATCGGGCACCGCAAGCATTTTCTGGTCGCGGCCGTGCTCGTCGGACATATCGAGCGCTCCGATCGGACGGACGTCCAGAAGGCAACCGGTAAAGGTGCCCTCCTCGGCCATTAACAGCACGTCAAGGGGATCGCCATCGTCGGCGATGGTTCCGGGGACAAATCCGTAGTCGCCGGGGTAGTGCATCGGAGAATAGAGAGTGCGGTCAAGCCGAAACAGCCCGAACTCGGCGCTATATTCAATTTTGTGTATGGAGTTCTTGGGAATCTCCACGATCATGCGCACGATCTCCGGGGTCTGGGAACCAGGATCAAGATCGTATAGTGAACGTGGCATGTCGTTCAGGCTAGCGGAAGCAGCCGGAACGCGCAAGAAGCGCGCTTGGCAAAGGGTCCCTGATCGTAGCAAGCTGCGAGAAGCAGAGCGAACCACGGAGACGCCCAGGCACAGTCCGGAGTCGAGCGGTTCGCTCTCCGGCATGCGGTTTGGTTTAATGCAATTGGATGCGCGCCCAAAAAGAAAATCTGGTGGACGTGGCGGTGATGGCGGCTCTCCCCCGGCCGCTCACCTATCGCGTACCCGAGCGGCTCGAGGTGCGTGCAGGCCAGCGCGTGTTTGTACCGCTCGGCAATCGCCGGGCTCAGGGAATCGTGTTGGAACCGGTGGCGCAGATGGCCGCCGGAGTGAAGGCGCGCGACATCATCGAAGTGGTCGACCCCGAGCCGCTGCTGTCGCCGGAACTCCTGACTCTCGGTATCTGGATTGCCGAATATTACGTGGCCCCGGTGGGCGAAGTCTTCCGGTCAATGCTGCCGCTTCTCAAAGAGACCCGGCGCATCGAGCGGCTGGAGATCACCGAGGCGGGCCGCAGGCGGATCGAAATACTGTTGAGCGCTGGCGAGGCAAGCGCCCCCCAGCCGGACGATACTGCAGGTGTGATGCCGGCGAATCCTGAACTAGAGCTGCTCCGGGCGCTTGCCCGTGGCGCGCTCGGGCTCGATGCGGCCCGCCGCCGATTCGGAGCCGATCTCGTGCAGCGGGTACAGCAGGAAGGATGGGCTGAACCGCACCGAGTTGAGGAGAAGCAGGCGCGCAGGAAGTTGCTGGCTGTGCGCCTCGCAGGCCCACTGCCGGAGCACTTGCCCAAGCTGTCGCGGGTAGCTCGGCGCATCCTCGACGCGCTTGCCGGCGATTCCGGGAAGCGCGAGGGAGCTGAAGCCTCCGACGGACAGGACCATCGGCCGCTGCTTAAGCAGACGCGCGGGTCGCTGGCGCATTTGAAAAGCCTTGAGGAGGCAGGCCTGGTCAAGATTGAGGATCGTTCCGCGTTTGGCGCTCCAGCGGCCACGACGCGGGATGAGGCAGCGCGTAGCCTGGCGGAGGCTGACACCACTGAGCCTTTCCAACTCACACCCGCGCAGTCAAAAGCGCTTGACGATCTCTCAAAGCGGCTCAAGACCGGCAAATTCAGCACGGTGCTGCTGCACGGCGTTACCGGCAGCGGCAAAACGGAAGTCTACCTGCGGCTGATTACGCTAGTGCTGGGAACCGGGCGCACAGCCCTGATGATGGTCCCCGAAATCGCCTTGACGCCCGCCGTACGGACGCTGTTTCAGTCGCGTTTCGGAACCAACGCCGTCGTGCTGCACAGCGGCCTCGCCCGCGGAGAGCGTCATCAGGCCTGGTGGCGGGCGGCGCGCGGCGAAGCGAGAGTGGTGCTGGGGACGCGTTCCGCCATCTTTGCTCCACTCCCGAACCTGGGCCTGGTGATCGTGGATGAGGAGCATGATTCCAGTTACAAGCAGGACGAAACGCCGCGCTATCACGGGCGCGACGTGGCGGTGGTGCGGGCGCGATTGGCGGGGGCGCTGTGCCTTTTGGGATCGGCGACGCCATCGCTCGAGTCTTACTGGAACACGGAGCGCGGTAAGTATACGCTGCTGAGGCTCGAAGAGCGCGTGGCCGGGCGGCCTCTGGCGTCGGTCGAGATCGTCGACATGCGCGCCGAATTCCGCCAGACCTTCAGCAAGATTCCGGTCTCGCGCCGCCTTCATACCGAGATCGAAACGCAACTTGCCCGCCGCGCCCAGACGATCATCCTGCTCAACCGGCGAGGGTATTCCTGGTTTTTGCTCTGCCGCAGTTGCGGTGAGAGTCCGGGATGCGTGAACTGCTCGATCTCGCTTACCTACCATCGCAAGGAACACCGCTGCGTCTGCCACTATTGCGGGTATTCCACCCCGGTCCCGCAGAAGTGTCCGGCCTGTGGAAGCGAGTTTATTCACTACGTCGGCGAGGGCACGGAGAGGATTGAGGATAAGTTTCGGGAGCTGTTTCCGAGAGCGCGAGTGGAACGCCTTGACCGTGATGTGGCGCGCCGCCCGGGGCACTATGAGCGCGTGCTCGGCGCCTTTCGCCGGGGCGAGATCGACATCCTGATCGGTACACAACTGATCTCCAAGGGGCACGACTTTCCCGGGGTGACTCTGGTGGGCGTGGTCTCGGCCGATCATGGCCTGCGCCTGGCGGATTTTCGTTCCGCCGAGCGCACGTTTCAGCTTTTCACCCAAGTGGCCGGGCGCGCCGGGCGCGGTGACGCGCCGGGACGGGTCCTGGTGCAGACCTTCTACCCGGAGCACTACTCGATCCGGCTGGCCGCGGAGCAGAACTATGAGGGATTCTTTGCCAAAGAGATGCGCTTCCGCCGCATGATGCGTTATCCCCCCGTCTACGCTCTGGCCCACATCGTGGCGCAGCACAAGGATCTCGAGCGCGCCGCCAGCGTGGCCAAGCAAATCGACCGCTACCTGAAGCGCGCCACGTCCGGTTCCCCGAATGATTCGGAACCTGCCGGCAACGCGGCCGCGGGTGATGACAGTCTTAATCGTGAGATTGGTCTCAGTATCGCGGCGACCGCCTCGGGATCGAATGGCCATGCCCGTTTATACGCGCCGAGCGTCACGCCTGCCACCGGGGGCCGGTTTCGTGTGCTCGGTCCGGGGCCGGCCCCGCTCGCGCGAATTCAGGGGCGGCATCGCATTCAGTTTCTCATCAAAGCGGCTTCCCGCGCAGAACTCAGCCGCCTGCTGATCGGGCTTGCGGATTATTGCCAGGCCGAGCGCGTCCCGCCGGCCAGCGTCATGATCGATATGGATCCCATGAGCGTGATGTAAAAGGCGTGAGGTGGTGGGTCCCATAGGGTCGCGGGCGCGAACCCGGGGCGCTCAAATCAATGTTATCGGCGGCGTTTCGGGTCGATTTGAAGCCGCTTGATCTTCTGGTTCAGTGTGGAGAGGGGAATGCGCAGGCGCTCGGCGGCCTCGGTCTGGCTCCAGTTGGATTGTGAAAGCATTTCCAGGATGATGTGCCGCTCGTAGTTCTCCGCCATCTCGAAGAGCGACCTTCCCGCGAGTTCGTGGAGGCTAGCCATCGAGCCTCCGTAGTTGCCGTTGGATGAGATCTGCTCGGGCAGAAGGCCGGCTTCCAGCAGGGCTCCGGAAGAGAGCACCACGGCCCGCTCCACGGCGTTTTCAAGCTCGCGCACGTTGCCCGGCCAGTCGTAATCCATCAGCAGTTTCAGGGCCTCGGGCGCAAAGCGCATTTCGCCGCGGCCATTTTCCTTGGCATACTTAGAGAGGAAGTGATCCAACAGCAGGGGGATGTCCTCACGGCGCTCACGCAGGGCCGGCAAGCGCAAAGGGATGACGTTGAGCCGGTAGAAAAGATCTTCGCGAAACTTGTTTTCCTGCACGAGCCGGCGCAGATCGTCATTGGTGGCCGCCAGTATTCGCACATCCACCTTGATCGTTTCGGTGCCGCCCAGGCGCATGAACTCGCGCTCCTGGATCACGCGCAGGAGTTTGGCCTGGGTCTCCACGCCCACCGTTCCGATCTCGTCGAAAAAGATGGTGCCCTGGTCAGCCACTTCGAACAGACCGCGTTTGGCGGCAACGGCCGATGTAAATGCGCCCTTTACGTGGCCGAAGAGCGTGCTCTCCAGCAGATCGGCAGGCAGCGACCCTGAATTCACCGGAACGAAAGGCCGGTCCACGCGAGGGCTGGTGGCATGGATGGTCTTGGCCACCAGTTCCTTGCCCGTTCCGCTCTCGCCCTGAATCAGGACCGTAGTGCGGCTGCGGGCCACCTGGGTGATCAGATCGAACACCCTTTGCATGGGCTCGCTCTTGCCGATGATGCCCGGCAGGCCAAAGCGCTTAAGCGCGCGCCGCAACTGCACGTTCTCTTCCTTCAGACGCGTCTTGTCGAGCAGGTTGCGGACTTCCAGCAGCAACTTCTCGTTATCCCACGGTTTGGTGACGTAGCTCTCGGCGCCCTCCTTCGAAGCCTGGAAGGCCGTCCGGCTGGAGTCGTAGGCGGTGATCATGATGACGCCGGTGTCCGGGCTCTCGCGCTTCAGGCTCTTGAGCAGATCGAGGCCGCTCGAGTCAGGCAGGTTGACATCGACCAAAGCAAGATCAAAGTTTCCCTCGGTGTGCCGCTTCATGCCTTCTTCCGCGGTCGAGGCCGAGTCCACCGCGTAGCCTTCCGAGCCCAGCAGCTCTTCTAGGCTTTCCCGCACCTCCGGCTCATCGTCGACAATCAGAATGGATCCCTTAGGCGGCATGCACAGCCTTCTTCAACGAGGGGAATTCCAGCCGGAAGACGCTTCCGTGACCGGGGCGGCTCTCCACTGCCACGTTGCCTCCGTGTTCACGGATAATGCCGTAGCTCACGGCCAGCCCAAGTCCCGTACCCCGATTCTTGGCTTTGGTGGTGAAAAAGGGATCGAAGATTTTCGCGAGATGATCGGCGGGAATACCAATTCCGGTGTCGCACACCTCGGCCCGCACCACCGAGTCCTCACGCTCCGTGACCAGAGTAAGCTCGCCGCCCCTCGGCATGGCATCGCGCGCGTTCACGAGCAGATTCATGAACACCTGCTGCAGCTTGCCGGCATTGCCCCAGACGGCCGGAAGCTCCGAGGCAAGCTGTAGGTTCAATGATACCCGCGAGGTCTTGAGCATCGGCTCCACCAGCGACAGCGTTTCCTGGATCACATGGTTGAGATCCAGCTCCGCAAACTCGCTTCCGCTCACCCGCGAGAACTTCAGCAGGCTATTGACGATTTCCGAGGCTCGAAACGCCTGCTTGACAATCTTTTCCACGGTGCGCGCGTGCGGGTCTTCCGGTGACGACTGGCGCAGCAGCATCTGTCCTTGCGATGCAATCACGGCGAGCGGCGTGTTCACCTCGTGCGCAACGCCGGCCGCCAGCAATCCGATGGAGGAGAGCTTTTCGGCCTGCACCAACTGATCCTCGAGGCTCACGCGCTCCGTCAGATCGTTGAAGATCAGCAGACGGCCGATCACCCGGCTGCCGCCGAGGTCCACAAGAGGCGCAGCGGAAATGTTGACTACGAGTTCCCTCAGTTCCGGCGTTGTCAGCCGGAATTTGTAAAGCGAATGCCCTTCCGGAGCCCCGGCGTCTGCCGGAAGTTCAGCCAAAAGCTCCGCCGGGAACACTTCACCGAGGCGGCGGCCGACGGTCTGCGCGCGCGGCAACCCATAAAGCTTTTCCATGGCCGAATTCCACGATCCGATCCTGCCCTCGAGATCCAAGGAAAGCACCCCGGCGCTGATGGACTCGATGATGCTCTCGCTGTAGTCGCGCAGAGCCCGTTGCTCGCGCGCCTGCTGCTCCAGCGATCCATAGAGGCGCGCGTTCTCGAGCGCAATGCTGACGTAGCCCGCGATGGTCTGCAGCAAATCCACGTCTTCGCTCGAGAGATAGTCACCCTGCCGGGTCTTGCCCAGTCCGAGATAGCCGAGAGTCCTTTCCTTGACGCGGAACGGAAGGTAGTAGTGCAGATCAAGCTCTTCGATCGTCGCTTGGGCGCCGGACGACATTCCTAAAGCGTTCCGGACGGATTCGAAGAACAGATATCCTTTGTTGAACTCGCTGCGTTCCGGGTCGAGGAAACTCCAGTCGGGCGAGGCGGGCGCCGTAAGCCCGCGGGCTGACGCCAGGACCATCTGATTGCGGGGGCCGTCGGCTGAAAGCAGAATCACCGCCACTCGCTCCACATCGAGCGTTTCCGCGAGGCGCTCCGTCACCTGGTCGAGCAGGCGATCCACACGCAATTCACCGGTAAGCTGGCGGGCAAAATCCAACAAGGTGCGGCGATAGTTATAACGCTCGGGGTTGAAGAAGCGATTGAGTCGCGCCTGGATCCAGTTCACAAACGGCTGGAAGAGGACGGCCGTTACCATCAGAGCCACAATCCAGCCGCCGCGGCCGAGATCGTGAACCTGGCTGCGGAAATAATCGGCGAAAAGGCCGACGACCGCGAAATAAACTCCCAGGATGGTGGCCGTGGCCAAACCGTAGGCAACACCGCGCCTGAAGATGATGTCGACGTCCATCAGCCGGTAGCGGACCAGGGCGTAGCCGAAGGCGACCGGCAGGAAAATCAGAGTCAGCGCCGACACCCGCATCCAGGGCTGAACGACCCCGAAGAAGTAAGGAATCGCGTACAGCAAGGCGAACGGGGCCATGGCGATGTACGTACCCCGAGTCACCCATTTCAATTGCTGTTTGCGCAGCGGGATTCGAGTCTGCCGGTAAGAGCGTTCCAGGATGGCGCCGCCCAGGATGAAGAAAGCGGCGAAGTAAAAATACTCCATCCGATCGGCCAGCCACAGCGCGGCCCGCAATGAACTTGAGGCGCCGGTGAAGGCCAGAACGTGAAAAGCTCCGAGGATGAGTCCGGGCGTATACAACAGCGATGCCAGCCAAGGGCGTTGCCTGAAGGCCGGAGTGGCTTTCGGAAAAGTAAGGCAGAAGTGCAGGAAGATCGCCGGTTGCAGGATGGTGGCCGCGACATTCAGCCAGTAAACGGTCTGATCGAACGAGTTCAGCTTGCCCGTGTAGTGAAGCGTATACAGGGCGAAGGATGTGAGGCAGAAGAGATAAAAATGCACTGATTTGGGCGCCGTCCAGCGCTTGAACAGGATAAAGGCGCCCACAAACAGGTAGATCAGTCCAACGAAGTCGAGATAGGCGCGCGCCGAGTAAGGGTCGTGCTCACGCTCGATCGTGACAGGCACCTCCAAGAGCTGGCCACCGCGTTCGACTTGATAGCTCAGCTTCGAGCCGACCCTGGAATCAAACACCAGGCGGGAGATTGCAGCGGCATTCGGGACGGGTGCGCCGCGAACGCTCTTCAGCGCGTCTCCGGGACGGATGCCTGCCACTTCGGCCGCGCCCCCCGGAGTCACCTTCCAGGCGCGTACCACGGAATTTGAATCCACCCAGGCTACGCCATCGCTCGGGAGGCGGTAGGTGATCTGTTGCCGGATGTTGAGGTATCCGCACACGACGAGTGCGAAGGTGAGCACAGTCGCGAAGACCGTGGTAAACCGGAAAATGGGCCTCGGCGTCATACGTGGACAGTTAGGCGCAGCCCCTAATTCGGGAGCTAAAGCGTGACTGCGAGCACGCTCCCTTCCAGTCTAGCACCGCCAGGATCGAAATAGTCCTAATGATTTCTGCTGTTTGCGAGTCAAATTCCTGATTCGCAGACTCGACTACTGAAACTGGTATAAGCGATACAATTTAAGGAATTAATCCTACTCGTTCGACACGGAAGCTCGCCGTCGCTAAGGTCTTTCCTTACTGCCCCCCGTGCTCCGGATGTTCGCACCCCGGCATCGCCGGCTGGTAGGGATTTTTCTGATACTTCAGTTCCTGAAGCGTGCCGACCTCCGAGCTGTAGTAAGCGGCAATGATCGAGCCCTTGATGAGAGCGAAATGGTCCCGGCCTGGACCAAGTTCCGGCACTCGGCCTGAGCGCGTGAGGGCATCGAGCACCGCTTCCTGCTGCGGTTGATCGAGGCCCGTGAAAGGCTGACCGTGTTGCGACAAGCAGTGGCCGTCGAGCCAGTTCAAGGCCTCTACATACTGCTTCCGTGCCTCCAGACTGCCACGGCGCAAAAGGAGGTCAGGGAAATCGGCGCCCCCAATCTCTTCGCCGGTGCCAGGCGCGTCGGTACCGAGGAGCAGGTCGATGAACCGGTCCACCTGGGCAGCTCGCGCGCCCGGAGTATCCGTGGCGGGAATCAGCAGATCTCCAATCGTGAGTACAGTTTGGGCTTGGTGGTCGTCGAGAAACTTCGGTTTCCAGTCGGCGGCGCTCAGGCTCGGGTCGGGCGGTTCAGCCGTTCCGAGGGACATGCCGGGAGCAATCGTGGATGATGATTCGGCTTGGTGCCCTGCGGCCGCGGCGGTTCCTGTGGCGGCACCATGCGCTGCGAGTGGCAAAGCCGACGCGGCTCCGGCCGCACCCGCGCCGGCCATCAGGCGACGCAGCATTTCACGCCGGCCGAGACCGGTATTTGCGTTAACATTTTCTTGGCTCACGGGTACTCCCTTCGGGACTCCCAGCGCTGGTCCGGCGAGCAACCGCGCCCATTCTAACACGCTCCGGGCAGACTTACGTGGGTGAACGGCGAATCGCGACTGCGCGCCGTAGTGGCAAAAAGCTGCGCCGGTCAACGTCAAGTGGGAGTATCATACAGCGTCCGGCAGAGTGCCGCGAGTAGTGGGCGCTGGACTTGAGCTCGCTCCTTTGCTAAACCAGTGCGATTGAGGAGGCCATTCGTGCAAGGCCACTCACAAAAGGGTTCGACGGAGACATTCGACGCCATCGTAGTAGGATCGGGAGCCACGGGCGGCTGGGCAGCCAAAGAGCTCACCGAAGCGGGCTTGCGCGTGGCGCTTGTCGAAGCCGGGCGGATGCTGGTTCCGGAAAAAGACTTTACCGAGCACCTGGCTCCCTATCAGATCAAGTACCGCGGCTTTTCACCCGAGATTACGCGAACCCGGCCGATCCAGACTCGCTGCTACGCGTGCATGGAGTACAACTATGACTGGTTCGTGAACGATTACGAAAGCCCCTACACGACGGAGCCGGGCAAGCCTTTCAACTGGTTTCGAGCCCGCATTCTGGGAGGGCGGTCGCTCGTGTGGGGCCGGCAAAGCTACCGGCTGAGCAATCTTGATTTCAAAGCCGCCAGCCACGACGGCTTCGGCGAGGACTGGCCGCTCAGTTATGAGGAGCTTGCTCCGTGGTACGACAAAGCGGAGAGATTCGTCGGCATCAGCGGCGCCGCTGAGGGCGTGCCGCAGCTTCCGGACGGGCAGTTCCAGCCGGCCATGCCGATGAGTTGCGGCGAATTGCTGCTGCGCCGCACTGCGAAAGCGAAATTTGGACGCACGATTACGATCGGGCGCACGGCCAATTTGACCGCGCCGTTGAACGGCCGGGCTCCGTGCCATTATTGCGGTCCGTGCGAGCGCGGTTGCACCACGCACTCCTACTTCAACAGTCCCACCACAACCATTGCCGCCGCCCAAGCCACCGGACGGCTGACCCTTTTTACCGACGCGGTGGTGAGCCAGGTGACGATGGATTCTGCCGCCACCAAGGCGACCGGAGTTCACTACATCCACCGGCTGACGCGGCAATCGCGCGAGCTGCAGGGTAAGGTCGTTGTGCTGTGCGCGCAATCGCTCGAATCCTGCCGCATCATGCTGAACTCGTCGAATCGGCAATTCCCGGGCGGCCTCGCCAACTCGAGCGGCGTCCTTGGTCACTACCTGATGGATCATGTTACGGGCTTCGGCGCCTCGGGTGAATTGCCGGGCATCGATCCACGCCCCTGGGAAGGGCCGCCGCGGCGCCCCAACGGCATCTACGTGATCCGCTTCCGCAACGTCACCGACCGCCATCCGGATTTCATTCGCGGCTACGGATACCAGGGCGGCGCGGATTCAGGGTGGAACTACGGGTCCGAGGGCTACGGCCGCAGCTTCAAAGCCAAGGTACGCCACGGCGCGTACGGAGCAGGAATCGGAGGCTTCGGCGAGTGCCTGCCACGCTTTGAAAATTATTGCGAGCTCGACAAGAACGTGGTGGACGCCTGGGGAGTTCCGGCCTTGCACTTCAACGCTGCATACGGGGAGAACGAGCAGAAGATGGGAAAGCAGATGGCTACCGATGCTGCTGAAATGCTGGAAGCGGCCGGCGCCAAGAACATCAGTGTGGAATCCAAAATCAGCCCCTTCGGACATGCCATCCACGAATGCGGCGTGGCGCGCATGGGCAACGATCCCAAGAAATCGGTGCTCAACAAGTTTGGCCAGGCTCACGACGTGAAGAACCTGTTCGTGCTCGATGGCAGCGGGTTTGTGAGCATCGGCAACCAGAACCCGACCTTGACCATGATGGCGCTCGTCTGCCGCGGGTGCGATTATCTCGTGAAGCAGGCGGGCAAAGGAGAACTCTCATGAACCGGCGGGACTTTACTCGAAAGGCCGCGCTGGGCGCGGTTGCTGGGAGCGCGCTCGCAGGGTCCGCCGCTGATGCGCGCGCTCTGCTTCAGCCTGGCCCAGGCGGCGCTCCAGCCGACACCGATTCCGCGATTCCCTTTAAGTTGTCCGTGATGCTCTGGACCGTCTTTACAAAGCTGCCGTTTGAGCAGCGTCTCGAGAAGGTGGCAAGCGCCGGCTACAGGAACGTGGAATTGGTGGGCGAATTCAAACATTGGTCGGAGCAGGACTACCGGAATGCTGCGCAAACAAAGCAGCGCCTGGGCATGCGATTCGACGCCACGGCCGGGGTGGAACACAGCCTGGCCAACCCGGCGGAGCGGGATGCCTTTCTCGGTGACGTCAAGGATATGCTGCCGGTGATGGAGAAACTTGAGTGCCCGGCATTGATCGTCCTCACCGGTGATAAGGTCCCGGGACTCAGTCACGAGGATCAGCACGCGAGCTGTGTGGAAGGGTTGAAGAGAGCCGCAGCGCTCGTGGAAGGCCGGGGCGTCAAAATTCTTCTGGAGAACATCGATCCCGAGGAGAACCCAAAGTACTTCCTGACCTCCGTCGCGGAAGGCTTCGAGGTGATCAAGGAAGTGAACCACCCGCAGGTGAGATTTCTCTACGACTTTTTTCACGAGCAGATATCAGAAGGGAATTTGATCGAGAAGATGCAAAAGAATATCGCTTTGGTCGACCTCTTCCATATCGCCGACGTGCCAGGACGGCACGATCCGGGAACCGGCGAGATCAATTTCGCGAATATCTACAAGAAGATGGTGGAACTGGGCTATGACCGTTATGTGGCGATGGAGTTCCATCCCACCGGAGATGCCGTCCAGGGCCTTAGAGCCGCGCGCGAAATGGCTCTCGAAGCCGGCCGCCACGCCACCTAAGGCGCGATCCCCCGCAGGAGCCGCGAGCAATGGCTGCTCGCGAAAATGGCGCCCTCGCCCAATACAAGTCGTGTTCGGGAGAACTTAGCGCGCTTGCGATGCGGACGCCGCCTTGGCACGGCCGCGCTTGTTGCCGGCAGGACGAGGGGGCATCTTGCGGGCCGGGTTCACCACAATGATGTGTTGGCAGCTGACACAAAGGAGGTGCTCGCCGCTCGGTGATCGGACGCTCTTTGAGGATCCGCAAAATGTGCACACTGGGTTTTTCATGTCGCAAATGTAACATGGTTGACAAAAATGAAACAAGTACTCGATTGCACTTTATTTTTGTAACAGATTAGTTATACCGCATGAGTTCTCCAACCGGCCAAAAATGCGGAGAACACCCGCTTGGACTAAGTTAATCGGCGAGTGCTTCGGGGCAAGGCGCCCAGGTGACCGCCGCCCACAAAATGAACTACCTCCAGGCGGTCGCCAGCCAAAATCGTTGTTGCGGCCCAGAGCCGCCTGGGCACAATCTCGAGATTACGTTCCACCGCAACGCGCTCCGCCGGCAGGTTGAGCCAGGCGAGCAACGATTGCAAGCTAAGGTTCAGGGGCACTTCACGAGACTCTCCGTTCAGCGAAATAACAATCAATCGCACCTCCGGCAAACGAAACTGAAGGGAGCGGCGCATTCAATCGCATGACGATTGGTTCCGGTGTCGATTTCAAAGCGGGCAGGGAGAAAAAACTTGACACGCTGATTTGCGGACTCTGATACTGGGTTCTTAGAAGGCACACACATTGGCGGTCATGGACTGATGCTTCGGCCTTACATTCCAATCTTAATTCAATTTGTGATTGTGGCGGGTCTGGCCTCGATCATCATCGGACTATCCGCTTTCGTTGGCAGGAAGCCTCCCACGCGCGCCAAACTCGGCCCATATGAATGCGGCAGTCCGCCGGTGGGTGACGCGCGAGGACGCTTTTCGGTCAGTTTCTACCTCGTCGGGATGCTCTTTATCCTTTTTGACGTCGAGGCGGTTTTTCTTTATCCCTGGGCCGTGGTTTCGAAAGAGCTCAAGTGGTTCGGCTTCTTTGAGATGTTCCTTTATATTGTGATCCTGCTGGTTGGTTATCTGTACGTCTGGAAAAAAGGCGCCTTGGACTGGACCCGCTGACGGAGTTCCGTCCCTGCAATCCCCGACCGTATGCTAGCCCGATCCGGGGTTTAGAAAGCCCTCAGTTTCAGGTACCGGTCGTCACGACCTTCGGGTTGCCAAGCGGACGCTTGTTTATGAGTACTGACCTCAATAGTTTATCGCCGGTGGTCGAGAAGCTTCGAGAGTTTGCTCCCGACGCTTTGGAAGATTCTCAATCGTTTCGCGGTGAGTTAACGCTGTGGGTCAAGGCCGCAACCTTGCGCGGAGTGGCGGATTTTCTGCGCGAGGAGAAGAGTTTGAACTTTGGTTTCCTCTCTGATCTCACCGCCCTCGATCATTATCCGAACGAGCCGCGTTTCGAGACCGTGTACCATCTCTATTCCATCGAGCGGAACCAGCGCCTGAGGCTCAAAGTGCGTCTTCCGGGCGATGATCCGCGCGTGGATTCGATGGTTCCCGTGTGGCCGGGGGCGAACGCCTTCGAGCGGGAAGTGTTTGACCTTTTCGGAATCCATTTCGAGGGTCATCCGTTTATGGTTCGGATTTTGTTGCCGGAGGATTGGGAAGGTTACCCGCTCCGCAAGGACTATCCGACCGAGGGATACCGTTAATGCCAGTCACGCTGGAGCGAGTTGCGGGCCAGGAAGAGCGCGTGGTGCTCAGCATGGGGCCGCAGCATCCCTCCACGCACGGGGTGCTCAGGCTGGTGCTCGAGCTCGACGGGGAAACGGTGGTGCGGGCCATCTACGATATCGGTTATCTGCACACCGGCTTCGAAAAATCCTTCGAGCGTCTCACCTATTCGCAGGACATTACCTTGACGGATCGGATGGATTATCTGGCGCCACTCTCCAACAACCTGGGCTTCTGCCTGACGACGGAAAAGCTGCTGGAGTTGGAGATCCCCGCCAAGGCCCAATTCGTGCGCGTGATTCTCACGGAATTGACCCGTATCCAGAGCCACCTGGTGTGGCTCGGTACGCACGCCATCGACATCGGCGCCATGTCCGTGTTTCTCTACTGCTTCCGCGAGCGCGAGGACATCCTGCGCATCTTCGAGATGGTGGGCGGCCAGCGCATGATGACCAGCTATTTCCGCATCGGCGGATTGGCGCTCGAGCCGCCGCTAGGCTGGCTGGACCGCGTGGAGAAATTCCTGAAAAAGTTCCCCGGGCGTGTGGACGAGTACGAGGGGCTTCTTACCAGGAATCCCATCTGGCTGCGGCGCACGCAAGGAGTCGGAGCCTTATCGGCCGCGGACGCCGTGGCCTACGGAGTGTCGGGTCCTTCGCTGCGCGGCTCAGGCGTCAAGTGGGACGTGCGCAAGGCCGAGCCCTATTCGAGCTACGACAAGTTTACTTTCGACGTTCCCACGCGCTCTGAAGGCGACGTTTACGCGCGCTATCTCGTGCGTATCGCAGAGATGCGGGAGTCCGTCAAAATCATCCGGCAGGCCATCGATGGGCTTCCCGAAGGCCCGGTGAAGGCCAATGCTCCGCATATCGTGATGCCGGAACGCGACAGCATGAAGACCTCGATTGAGGCCTTGATCTATCATTTCAAGATTGTAACCGAAGGTTTCCACCCGCCGGTCGGCGAGGTCTATCAATCGATCGAATCGCCCCGCGGAGAGTTGGGCTTTTATATGGTCAGTGATGGATCGCCGCGGCCTTTCCGTTGTCACGTTCGCGCACCCTCGTTCGCCAATTTGCAGGCGCTTCCCAAGATGATCGAAGGCAGGCTGATCGCGGACGTGGTGGCGTGTATCGGCAGTATCGACGTGGTCTTGGGGGAAATTGATCGATAGGCGTCCTTTGTTCTTGGTCCCTTGTCCTTTGACGGGTGCTGTCGTCGGCTATCCGGCGAAGGACAAATGACTAAGGACCAAGAACCACAATCATGCTATCCGACACGTTGTATAAAAAGTTCGACGAAGTCATCGCCCGTTATCCGGTCAAGCGGTCCGCGATTGTGCCGCTGCTGCTCTTTTCCCAGGACGAGATCGGCTACATCACTGACGAAGCTATTGAGGAGATTGCCCGGCGCGTGGAAGTGAGACCCATCGAAGTAATTGAAGACATCGGATACTACTCGATGCTTCGCCGCCATCCCATCGGCAAGTACAATCTCCAGGTTTGCACCAACGTCTCCTGTCTGCTCCGGGGAGGCGAGGACATTCTCAGCCACTGCCAGGAACGACTCGGCATAGGCCATAAACAGACTACACAGGATGGCCTGTTTTCGCTCGAAGAAGTGGAGTGCCTAGGCGCTTGCTGCGGTGCGCCCGCCATGCAGGTGAACTACGACTTTTACGAAAATCTGACGCCGCAGAAGATCGACGAACTGATCGAGGACTTGAGGAAGGATGGCGCGCACGGCCAGCCTTCCTACACCTGGTCCCTTAGCAATGGCTCGACTGAGCATCGGTAAGGGATCGGCAGCCGCGCTGGAATCACAAATGTCGAATTACGAAAACCCGATGAAGGGCTCGCCGCTTGAAGTGCAGGTGATCAGCGGCCGGTTTCATCTTCCGAACTCGACATCGCTCGACGTGTATCGCGCCCATGATGGGTACAAGGCGCTGGAAAAGGCGCTTCAGATGGGCTCGGACGCCGTCATCAATGAGATGAAGAATTCGCAACTGCGCGGGCGGGGCGGAGCGGGTTTCAATACCGGCATGAAGTGGAGCTTCGTGCCCAAGCAGAGCAACAAACCCAAATACGTGGTTTGCAACGCCGACGAGAGCGAGCCCGCCACCTGCAAGGATCGGCCCCTGATGGAGTACGATCCGCACCAGATGATCGAGGGCATCATCATTGCCGGCTATGCGATCGGTGCGCGGCAGGGCTACATTTTCGTGCGCGGTGAATATCGATACCTGATGGAAATCGTCGACCGCGCCCTCGCGGAAGCCTACCACGGCGGATTTCTGGGCAAGAATATTTTAGGGTCCGGTTTTGATTTCCAACTTTGTACTCACACCGGCGCCGGGGCGTACGAGTGCGGTGAAGAAACAGCCTTGCTGAATTCGCTCGAAGGCTTGCGTGGCTACCCGCGCGTGAAGCCGCCCTTTCCGGCGGTGGTCGGCGTTTACGGCAGCCCGACGATTGTAAATAACGTGGAGACTCTGGCCAACGTCCCCCACATTATCCTGAAGGGCGCGGAGTGGTTTGCCGGCCTCGGAACACCCAAAAACGGCGGCACGCGGCTGTTTTGCCTGAGCGGGCACATCAATCGTCCGGGCATCTACGAACTGCCGATGGGTTTCCCGCTGCGCCGTATGATTGAAGAGGTAGGGGGCGGCATTCCGGGCGGCAAGAAGCTGAAGTCCGTCATTCCGGGCGGGTCATCCTGTCCGCTGCTGACCGCAGACGAGATTGACGTTCCCATGGACTTCGATTCGCTGGCCAAGATCGGTTCCATGCTGGGCTCGGGCGGCGTCGTGATGATCGACGAAGATACCTGCATGGTGAAGGTGGCCCAGCGGATCATGAAGTTTTACGCACACGAATCGTGCGGCTGGTGCATTCCGTGCCGCGAAGGGACCGCGTGGCTCAAGACGCTGCTCGACCGGCTGCACGGGGGCGGGGGACTCGCGGGTGATCCGGACACGGCGCTGGATGTCTCTTACAACATCCTTGGCAAATCGCTTTGCCCCCTAGGCGACGCTGCCGCGATGCCCACCATCAGTATCGTGAAGAAGTTCCGACAGGAATTCGATGAACACGTGCGGCTGGGGCACTGTCCGTTTAATGGGCGGGGTTCGGTTTTCGGGGTTCGGCTCCAGGGAACTGAATGCGTTGAAGAATTATAAGGAACTGGAGGTCTGGCAGCTGGCGAAAGGATTTGCCATCGAGGTCTACAAGTTAACTGCCACATTTCCTCGAAGCGAGCAGTTTGGCTTGACCTCGCAAATCCGAAGAGCCGCCACCTCAGTGCCGGCGAACATTGCTGAAGGCTGGGGACGTGGTTCCGCCGGAGAATATATTCAGTTCCTGCTGATTGCTCGCGGATCCTTGATGGAAGTCGAAACGCATTTGATCATCGCGAACGAGTTGGGCTACCTGACGCCCGAGCAACTAAAGTCGTGCCAAAGCCTTGTAGAGCGGATCGGCCAGATGCTAAATCGGCTGGTGCAGGCTCTAAGGAAACGATAGGAATGACAGTCGGTTTCGATATTGAGGGTTCGGAGCCGAACACCGAACCCCGAAAACCGAAACCCGGAAACTTGAGATGCCAGACCAAGCCAGCACCGTGACTTTAACCATCGACGGCAAACCCGTCACCGTGCCCGCCGGCACGCTCCTCATCGAGGCGGCCAGGCAGGCGAGCATCGAAGTGCCGTCGTTTTGCTACTATCCTGGCCTCACGCTGCAGGGTGCCTGCCGGATGTGCCTGGTCTCGATCGAAAAGATGCCCAAGCTGCAGACCGCCTGCACCACGACAGTGGCGAACGGCATGGTGGTGAACACGCAGCACCCGGAGGTAATCAACGGCCGCAAGGCCATGCTGGAGTTTCTGCTCACCAACCATCCACTGGATTGTCCGGTCTGCGACAAGGGCGGCGAGTGCGAGCTTCAGGATGCGGTATTTCGTTACGGTGCCGCCGAGACGCGATACGTCGAATCGAAGCTGCATAACGATGAGCAAAAATTCTCGAACCTGATCTATTACGATCGGCCGCGCTGCATCCTGTGCTATCGCTGCATCCGTGTGTGCGACGAAGGCATGGACGTGAACGCCTATGGCATCGGATTTCGCGGCGCTCACAGCGAGATTATTCCGAATCGCGGGGAGCAGCTCGAGTGCGAAGAGTGCGGGATGTGCGTGGACATCTGTCCGGTGGGCGCGCTCACCAGCGGCACTTATCGCTACAAAACGCGTCCCTGGGAACTGACTTACAGCGGCACCATCTGCAATCATTGCGGCGACGGCTGCAAGACCACGCTCTCTGTGCGCAACAACGAGATCATTCGCGCCAACAACCGCGACCACTCCGGGATCAACGGCGAATTTCTTTGCGCCAAAGGACGATTCGGATGGGACTTCGTCAACAGCCAGCAGCGCCTGACGGCTCCGCTGGTGCGGCGCAACGGCGCTCAGGAGTCCTCCACCTGGGAGGATGCGCTCGATCTGGTTGTCGGCCGCCTTAAGGATGTGCTCCAGCAGCACGGAGCCGGCTCGGTGGCTGTGATCGGCTCAAACCGCACCACCAATGAGGAGAACTACCTGCTGCAACGTTTCGCGCGGATGGTGCTGAAAACGAACCACATCGATCATCACCGCACCGGTGACTTTTCGACCTTTGTTTCCGCGCTTACCGAGGCCAAGGCAACGAATCGTTACGCCACCATGGAGGACGTCGCCAAGGCCTCAAGCATCCTTCTGA
The DNA here is from genome assembly GCA_035946735.1 of Terriglobia bacterium. GTDB lineage: Bacteria > Acidobacteriota > Terriglobia > UBA7540 > UBA7540 > Gp13-AA77. The sequence continues at coordinate 42,314 of DASYYZ010000169.1, read as the reverse complement.
TTGGAAACGATCCCACCCATCAGCACCCGTTGCTTGCCTACCAGATTCGCCAGGCGGTACAGAACCACAGCGCGCGCCTCTACGTGCTCAATCGCGCTGAGATCAAGCTGGCGCTGCGCCAGGCTGCATCGTTTGTCAAGTTGGCAGAAAATGAGGAGCCTCTCGCGGTGCGATCGCTGGTGACGGGAGATGGGCCTGAGCCGGTGCGCGCGCTGCGCGAGCGGCTGATGGGCGAATCTGGCACCCTGATCATCTTCGGCGACGAGGTTCAGGGTGGCGCGGTGCGCCAACTGATTCGCTGGGGACTCGGGCTGCCAGGATTAACGCGGTTCGTTGCCCTGGGTGATTATTCCAATTCGCGCGGCGCTGCGGATATGGGATTGCTGCCGGGGTCTTTACCGGGCTACCAGCCGCTAGGTTCGGCTGAAGCTCGCACGCGCTATGGACAACTTTGGGGCGGAGAAGTGGCCCCGGAGCGGGGCAGGAATGTTCGGGAGATCTTTGCCGCAATCGAATCAAGCGAGATCAAGGCGCTGCTCGTGTTCGGATCAAACCCGGTCAAGACGTTTCAGTTGCCGAGAGAATTGCTGGGCAAACTGAATCTCCTCGTGGTGTCGGAGCTTTTCCAGACCGAGACCACCGAATTTGCCGATGTGGTCCTGCCGGCGGCCAGCTTCGCGGAGAAATCCGGCACCGTCACCAACACCTGCGGCCAGGCGCAGGCCATCAAGAAGACCATGCGCAAAGCCGGGACGCGAAGCGATCTGGAGACCATCCTGGCCCTGGCCCGTGAAATGGGTCACACCTGGAGTTATCGATCTTCGGAAGACGTTTTGCGCGAAATCATCACGCACGTACCCGGCTACGCGATCCCGCTGCCGAGTCTGTTGGTGGGACGCGCCGTTGCCACCCGTCCCGAAGGCGCGCCGCCGCCGCTCGAACGCGCGGACCTCGTCTTCTCGGCCCGCGATACTCTTTTCACTTCCGGTACGGTCAGCCGCTTCAGTTGGGCGCTCAATTCGGTGGAAGAAGCCAAACAGCCTCATGACCACATCTTCTAGCCTGCAGTTCCTGGTCCTCGAGTCGGTTATCAAGATCGCGTTGATCATGTTCGTCGTGCTCACGGCGATCGCCTACCTGACCTGGCTTGAGCGCAAGGTGATCGGCCACATCCAGGCTCGCTGGGGCCCTTACCTCGTAGGGCCGCACGGACTGCTGCAGCCGCTCGCCGACGGTCTGAAGTTCATGTTCAAGGAAGACATTGTGCCCCTGGAGGCGGACCGGTTCGTTTACTGGCTGGCGCCGTTCCTGGCCTTCCTCATGGCCTTTCTTTCGATCGCGGTCATTCCTTTTGGCGGCAGCTTCATGCTGGCAGGGCACGAGATTACCCTGCAAATCACCGACCTGAATGTCGGCCTCTTATTCATCTTTGCCGTGACCTCGCTCGGCGTTTATAGCGTGGCGCTCGCCGGCTGGTCCTCCAACAGCAAGTATCCGCTGCTCGGCGGACTGCGTTCCTCAGCTCAAATGATCAGTTACGAGGTTTCGCTGAGCCTGGGTGTGATCGGTGTGCTCATGATCGCCGGTACCTTGAGCCTGCGCGAAATCGTCAACCAGCAGGCCGGCTTGTGGTCGCATGGGGGAATCCTTTCGCTGCTGCCGCATTGGAATCTTTTCCTGCAGCCGGTGGGATTCCTGGTGTATTTCACGGCGGCCATCGCCGAAACCAATCGCATCCCCTTTGATCTTCCCGAAGGCGAGACGGAGCTCGTGGCCGGATTTCACACGGAATACAGCAGCTTCAAGTTCGCGATCTTTTTCATGTCGGAATACGCCAACATGATCACGGTTTCGGCCATCGCCACCCTGCTCTTCTTTGGAGGATGGCTCGGTCCTGTCTTCGGACCCTCCTGGCTGCGCGTGATCCTGCCGGTGGGCTGGTTTCTCCTGAAAGTTTTCTGCTTTCTGTTTTTCTACATCTGGGTGCGCGGTACGCTGCCGCGCTTCCGCTATGATCAGTTGATGGCGTTCGGCTGGAAGGTTTTGCTGCCTCTGGGATTGCTCAACATTCTGGTGACTTCTTTTGTGGTCACCTGGGTCAACTCATAGAGCGGATGCGCCCATGGACATCGAGAAGACAACAGACTTCATGCTGGCGCAGCAGGGCCACTTAGAAGCGAACTTCGCCAAGTCGGAGGTGAGATTCGCAAGAGCGGAAAAGCGTTTGGATAGAATCGAGCGGCTGACCGCGCAGAACAACCATCTGGTTGCCAAACTCGCGGGATATGGGGTTTCACTCCGCTCCGATATTCGCCGCCACGAAAGAAGAATTACCGCGGCTCATGTCCGCGCCGAGCAGGCTTACGAACGCGCCGAAGAAGCACGGAAGCGGGCCGAGGCTGTCGGCGAATACGCCAAACAAATGCACGCGGAGGCGGACGCCGCCATTAAGTCTCTTGCCCGTACAGTTCAGCAGTACATCCGGCGGAACGGAAGGTAACAGGCTTAATCGCGCCGGTGTCGTCGCCACATTGAGGCAAATCGAGAATCAAGATGGAGATTCTGTTTTACATCTTCGCGGTGCTGGCGGTGGTTGCCGGGCTGAGCGTCGTCCTGCAGCGGGCCCCGGTTTACAGCGCCCTGTCGCTGATCGTGGTGTTGGGATCTCTGGCGGTGATTTTTTTGCTGCTGGGCGCCCCCTTCATCGCCATGGTGCAGGTGATCGTCTATGCCGGAGCGATCATGGTGCTGTTCGTCCTGGTGATTATGCTGCTGAACGCCGGACACGAAGGTCCAAGCCACCACCGCGCCAAGTTCGCGCGCTGGGCCGGACCGCCATTGCTGCTGGCTTTTCTGGCTGAGTTTGCAATTATGATCTGGAAGCACTTTGGCCTAACGCCCACGGCCGGCTCCGACCCCTTAGACGCGAGCCCGGCCGCGATCGGCCGGCTGCTGTTCCGCAGCTATGTGCTTCCCTTCGAGGTAACTTCGATCTTGATTCTGGTCGCCGTTCTGGGCGCAGTGGTGCTGGCAAAGAGGCAACTGTAGCCAATGATGATCGGCGATCTGTGATGGGTGATTGAAGATCGGAAGTAAAGGTGTAAAGGGTGCTTTTCAATCGTCAATCGACAATCGCCTATCGGCATTTCATATGATTCCGCTTTCACATGTGCTCGTGCTCAGCCTGATTCTGTTTACATTGGGTGCAGCCGGCTTCATAATCCGGCGCAATGTGATTACGGTGTTCATGTGCATTGAGCTGATGCTTAATGCTGTGAACCTGGCGTTTATTGCCTTTGCGCGGCATTTGCCGAATCTCGACGGCCAGATCTTCGTTTTTTTTGTGATCGTGGTGGCAGCGGCAGAAGCAGCGGTGGGTCTCGCCATCATTGTGGCGCTGTACCGTAATCGTAATTCGCTCGCGATCGACGACGTGGATTCAATGCGGATGTAACCGGATTCGGAAGAATCCATCGAGGGTGTCATTCCGAGAAGCCGCAAGGCGACGAGGAATCTCGCCGTGTTCCTCGGAAAGACGAGATTTCTCGCTCCGCTCGAAATGACATGCCTGACCGAGTTATGGAAATTTTGCTGCTACTGATGCTGCTGCCGCCCCTCACTGGGGCGGCCTTGAACGGCATCTTCGGACGCCGCTTCTCGCAGGGTCTCGTGTCGCTCATCGGCTGCGGCGGGTCAGGCCTGGCGATGGTCTTTGCCCTGCTCGCTGCGCTAACCTCGCATCTCGGGCCGGAATCACCTGCTTTCATTCACAGCTACTACACCTGGATTCAGGCAGGCAGCTTCCGCGCCGACTTTGCCGTCTATTACGATCGTCTGACGCTGATCATGACGGTGACGGTGACAGTGATCGCGTTCCTGATTCATCTCTACTCGCGCGGCTACATGGAGCACGAAGGAGGGTACTACCGCTTCTTCTGCTATCTGAACCTGTTCCTGTTCATGATGCTCGTCCTCGTGACCGGCGCGAGCTACCCGGTGATGTTTGTGGGCTGGGAAGGCGTGGGGTTGTGTTCCTACCTGCTGATCGGCTTCTACTTTCCGAAGAAATCGGCCGCCGACGCGGGCAAGAAGGCGTTCATCGTCACTCGCATCGGTGATGCCGGTTTCAGCGTGGGCGTAGCGCTGCTCTTCTGGACGTTTGGGTCCGTGAATTTCGCCGAACTCTTTCCCAAAGTCGGAGCTCTCGGCCTGGGAGATCAGCAAAAGACGCTCACGGCTGCATGCCTGCTGCTGTTCCTGGGCGCCGTTGGCAAGTCGGCGCAGCTTCCGCTCTACGTGTGGCTGCCGGATGCCATGGAAGGCCCTACCCCGGTCAGCGCCCTGATCCATGCGGCCACCATGGTGACAGCGGGCGTGTACATGGTGGCGCGTTCGAATGTCCTGTTCGTGCACGCGCCCGGCGCGCTTCAGACGGTGAGCGCCATCGGCTGCATCACGGCCTTTTTCGCCGCCACCATCGCGCTTTGCCAGACCGACCTGAAACGTATGCTGGCCTATTCCACCATCAGCCAGCTCGGATACATGTTCGTAGGCTGCGGCACAGCCGTGTTCGCGAGCGGCATCTTCCACCTCATGACCCACGCGTGCTTCAAGGCCCTTCTCTTTCTGGGTGCAGGCAGCGTGATGCACGCCATGAGCGGCCAGTTGGACATGCGCTATATGGGCGGGCTGCGGCACAAACTGCCAACCACCTTCTGGACGTTCCTGGTGGCGACCCTCGCCATCAGCGGGGTCCCGGGACTCGCAGGATTTTTCAGCAAAGACGCGATTCTGGCCGCCGCCTACAATGGTCCTCTCGGCGCGCCCTGGCTTTACTGGCTTCTGACCCTGACCGCGGGTCTCACCGCCTTTTACATGTTCCGCGGCCTGTTCATGACGTTCTGCGGCGAATCGCGCGTACCTCACGAGATCGAGCACCATGTGCACGAGAGCAGTTCCAAGATGACCGTGCCGCTTATGGTACTGGCCGTCTTCTCGATCCTGGCGGGCTGGCTGAGTATCCCGAAGGCGCTGGGCGGCAGCGAGGCCTTTGATCGTTACCTGGAGCCCGTGTTTGGCCAGTCTCAACGCCTCTTGACCTCGAGCGCACCGATCGCGCCGCACCAGGCGAACGAAGTGATGTTGATGGCGATGTCGCTCGTGGCGGCGGGCCTCGGGATTCTGATCGCGTACTGGTTCTACTTGAAATCGCCCGGCATCCCGGACCAGCTTGCCGCTTCTTTCAGCGGCGTGTATCGAACGCTGGTGAACAAATACTGGGTGGACGAGTTTTACAACTGGCTGATCGTGCGGCCCGTCGCGGTTGGTTCGGACAAGATTCTGTGGCAGCGGGTGGACACGGGCATGATCGACGGTGCCGTAAACGGCTCCGCCGAGGCTGCGTCGGACATCGGCCGCATCGTGCGACGCATGCAGTCGGGAAGCATCCGCAGCTACGCCGCCTGGGTGCTGGCCGGGGCGGTCGGTTGGATCGGCTATTTGCTGCTGCGATAGCTGTAGCGGCGGTCTATGACCGTCGTATTTGCTGCTGCGATAGCTGTAGTGGCGGTCTATGACCGTCGTATTTGCTAATCACGAATGTGTAGCGGCGGTGTAGGGGACCGCCGTCTTTCGGCGCTCACAGAGCGCCCGCTACAGAAATCGGTTCGGAGAACGAGCGATGCCAGGCATAATGACTCTCCCCGAACAGCGCGTGGTAATCTTATTGAAAACAATGGAGAGCGATTTTAGGCACCCAGCAAATTGCTGAAAACAGGTGACATAACTGATTTAACCCAGTACATGTATGATAACAGGCCATTTATGCTTCTAGGAGGCACTAAAAACGCGGTGATGGACGGTGGCAGGTCGCTTCGCTGCCTCAATTGCGGGCCGAGTTTCGGATTTTCGAAAATGTTACGAACGAAGCCGTCAACTTGCTGAAAATAATAGGGCGGCGTTGTCGGATTCGGGTCAAAGCCGTCAAGTATTTCTAAACAGGCGAGTTGGTGCTTTAAAGCCGTCAACTTGTTGAAAAATAAAGGTATTAGCTGTGCCGTTTGAAGCCCACATCCTGACGATTGCCACCTTCCTGCCGCTGGTGGGCTCGCTGGTAATTGCCTTCCTGCCTCGCGAGGCGCATAGCCGCGTCCGCTACGTGGCCCTGGCTTTTTCCATCCTCACCTTCATCGTCACGCTGGGCCTGATTCTGGGCTTCGATCGCGCTCAGGGCGGCTTTCAATGGGTGGAAGACTACGCCTGGATCCAGTCCCCATCCATCCATTACCACCTCGGAATAGACGGGCTGAGCCTGATCCTGGTAGTGCTTACAGGGTTCCTGACGCCGCTCAGCATACTGGTCTCCTGGACCGGGATCACGGAGCGCGTGAAGGAATTTCACATCCTTGTGCTCGCGCTTGAGGCGGGGTGCATCGGAGTTTTCGTTTCCCTCGACCTTTTCCTCTTCTTCGTTTTTTGGGAAGTGATGCTGATCCCGATGTACTTCCTAATCGGCATCTGGGGACACGGACGCAAGGTGTATGCGGCGGTCAAGTTCATCCTCTACACCATGGTGGGGTCGGCGTTGATGCTGGTGGGAATCATCTTCCTCTATGAGCGCACCGGCAGCTTCGATTACACCCAGATTCTAAGCGCGCTTTCGAGCGGCTCGTTCGAGCTGAGCCACAACGTTGAAAGCCTTCTCTTCTGGGCCTTTTTCCTCGCCTTTGCCATCAAGGTGCCGCTCTTTCCGTTGCACACCTGGCTGCCGGACGCGCATACCGAAGCGCCTACCGCGGGTTCGGTGATGCTGGCGGGCGTCCTGCTCAAGATGGGGACGTACGGCATTTTGCGCTTCTGCCTGCCGCTCTTCCCCGGCGCTGCCCGGGAATTCGCTACCCTGATCAGTTGGCTGGCGGTGATCGGCATCATTTACGGCGCGCTGGTCTCGATGGTGCAGCCTGACCTGAAACGCCTGGTGGCATACTCGTCGGTGGCTCACCTCGGCTACGTCGTGCTTGGCATCTTCGCTTTCAACTTTCAAGGGGCCGAAGGCGCGATCTATCAGATGGCGAACCATGGCGTCTCGACCGGCGCGCTCTTCATGATGGTCGGGATGCTCTACGACCGGCGCCACACGCGGCTGATCAAGGATTTTGGCGGTCTCGCCACCACGATGCCTGTCTTCAGCGCCTTCTTCATGATCGTGACCCTCTCCTCGCTGGGCTTGCCCATGCTGAACGGGTTTGTGGGCGAATTCCTGATCATCCTCGGTTCCTTCCACGCTCGCGCCGTCTACGGGTCGCTCGCGGCAGTGGGCGTGATCCTGGCCGCGGTTTATCTGCTTTGGATGTATCAGCGCGTTTTCCTCGGCGAAGTCACGGACGAGAAGAACCGCGAAATTCAGGATTGCAATACCCGCGAGAGATGGATGCTGACCGTTGCTGTCGCAGTGATCATCTTCATGGGCGTTTACCCGCAGCCGTTCCTGCGCCAGATGGACGCTACCGTGGCGCAGGTGCTGACGCGAGTGAATCCGGATGCGGTCTCTGCCCAAACTGAAAAACCTCCGCAGGCCGCAAGACCTCTGCGAGGCACAGAGTCCCTCGGGAGTGAAAGAATCGGTGAGAGCCTGGGAGGGCGGGCATCTCGCCCGCTCTCCAGTTATCCTCTCGCGGCCTTGAAATCAACGACGGGCAGGACGCCTGCCGTCCCAGGGCTGAGCGGAGGCCAGACCCGATGATCACCGTAGGCGCCGCCGACTTCATCCGCATTCTTCCGGAAATAGTGCTCTCCTTTTTCGCCTTGCTGGTGATGATTCTCGAACCGGTAACGCCGGCTGGCCGCAAGGTCGTGCTCGGTTGGGTGGCTTTTGCGGGTGTTGTGCTGGCGGGAGTGGCGACGGTCGGGATCGCGCGATACCCTGGCGCGGCGTTCTCAGCCAGCATCTCGAACGACGGCTTCAGCGTTTACCTGATCGGTCTTTTGCTGGTAATCGCCGCCCTCACTCTCCTGGGATCCATGTCTTACCTGGAACGCGACTCCATCGATCACGGCGAGTTCTACGCGCTTATTCTGATGGCCACCATCGGCGGCGCTTTTATGGTGGCATCCACCGAGCTCATCATGATTTTCATCGGGCTGGAGATTTCTTCTATCTCCACGTATATCCTCGCGGGTTACCGTCGCGGCGAGCTGCAGTCGAACGAATCCTCCGTGAAGTACTTTCTCCTGGGCTCATTTGCAACCGCCTTTTTCCTCTACGGGATCGCCTTTGTTTACGGCCTCACCGGCAGCACGAATCTCGATGTGGTGCGCGAAACCCTCGCCAATCCCGGCGCTGCCGCGGCTCAGGGACCGCAACTGCTCTGGCTCGCGCTGATGCTGATGTTCGTCGGGCTTGCCTTCAAAGTCTCCACCGCGCCCTTCCAGATCTGGACGCCCGATGTCTATCAGGGCGCGCCGGCGCCCGTCACCGCGTATCTTTCCACCGCGCCCAAGGCTGCGGCTTTCGCGGTGCTGGTGCGGATACTGATCGGCAGCTTTGCGCACGCTCAATCCGCCGGCGCTGTGATCTTCTGGCTGCTTTGGATCTCCGCCGTGCTAACGATGTGCATCGGCAATCTCGCTGCGCTCTGGCAATCGAACGTCAAGCGGCTGCTGGCCTATTCCGCGATCGCGCATGCCGGTTACGTGCTGGTGGGATTGACTGCCGGAGGGGCGGAGGGCGCCACCTCGGTCCTCTTCTACCTGGCAGGTTACGCGTTCATGAACGTTGGCGCCTTTATTCTGATAGCTCAACTCGCGGGCCCCGGAGAGCGCCGCACCGACATCTCCGATTTCAGCGGCCTGGCGGCGGAGCGGCCCGGAATCGCGGCTTGCCTCACCGTGTTTATGCTCTCCCTGGCCGGCTTTCCCGCCACGGTCGGATTCTTCGCGAAGTTTTACGTCTTCCGCTCTGCGGTGCACGCTCACCTGATCGGCCTCACCGTGATCGCGCTGCTCAATAGCGTGGTCTCGGTGTATTACTACCTGCGGGTGGTGGTGGCGATGTATATGGCGGAAGGAAAAGCGGAAGCGTCTACCGCAGCACTGCCGCGGGCCGTTGGCCTGTCGCTAGCCCTCAGCCTGATCGGCATCTTCTTCCTTGGCCTCTTTCCGTCCAGCCTGCTGCGCGATCTAACCTCGATCCATCTCCCTTGGTTTTGAGGACGTAGCCGGCTATTGGTTGGCGGGGACTGGATGGTATCGTCCCGAAGTCCTTGGCTTTCCGTCTCCGAGGAGGGCGTCTACGCTGAACAATTTGCTGAGAAAATAGGTCTTGTAGGGGCCCCCCGGGGGCGGGGCCGGGAAAGCCCCGCCATGACGAGGTTTGACGAATCACGTCTCAACGAAGCGCTCGGACAGGAAGATGCTTCGACTCTAGCTTCGCACAGCCCGGCGCGGATCATGCGCCCGAGTGTCCGCTTGGAACCGATTGTACGGTTATTCGGGACGGCTGCGAGGGGTACACTGGATTGACCCAGAGCGACACTCTCCGCTATTATTCAGCTCAATAGGTGCTAGGAGGCGTCCATGATCGTTACCACTCTGCGAAAGCTGGCTTACTTGGGTTGCGTGCTCCTTCTGACTCCTTTGTTTTGTTCGGCGGGAACCATCCTTTTGACCGAAAATTTTAACGAACTCACACCGCAACTGGGCGCCACATCGGCGGGGCCCTTTCAGACTATCGGTGGCACCAATGTCGACATCGTCGGGGGCTCGCTCTATGGGTACCTTTGCGTGTCGCCCGAATCCGGAAACTGCATCGATATGGACGGCACCGGCGGCAACCCGCAGGGAGTGCTCCAGTCGGTCAGCGCGATCACGCTCCTTCCCGGCCAGACCTACTTCCTGAGCTTTGACCTCATCGGCTCGCAGCGGGGCAACACAACCTCAACCACCGTCACTTTCGGAAGCTACGATCAAACATTTGTCCTCGCGAGCGGCGATGACACGAGCGGCATCGTGACCAACGCCGCCATCAACGTCGGCTCTCCAACCTCAGCCTTCCTCACCTTTACGAGCAACACTCCCGGCCAGCAAGGAGCACTCCTCGACGATGTTACTGTGACCGCCGGCGCCACCACGCCGGAACCGCAGACCTGGACCCTCCTGCTACTTGGTACTCTCCTGCTGCTGAAGTGGAGCCGGCCCAAGTTCTCCGTGGGGTAGTGTAGCGCCCAGCGCCATCCGGAGCCTCGCGCTGCGCCAAGCCCCCCGCCGAAACTCTGTGCTAATCCTGCTCAAGGAGCGTGCGGAGGCAGTCGGGCCGGAGTAGAAGAATAGCGCCGCCCTTGATGCGGATGAAGCCACGCCGTCTGAAATCGCTGAGTAACCGGGTGACGGTCTCGCGGGTGGCGTCGATGTTTTCGCCGATCTCTTCCCGGGTCATGTTGAAAGGCACCCGGAGTCCTTCCGGGGCCGGCTTACCCTGCCCGGCGCCCCAGGCCAGAATGAGCTGGGCGAGCTTAGCACGGGCGTTCGGCGCGAGCGCCAGCAATTTCGCCTGCGCCCACGCCTTGTGAAGCTCCATACTGAGGTGTTCGGCCACCCGCAGAGCAACGTCCGCGTGATTGCGTATGAACCGGAGAAATTCGGGACCTGGAATAAAATTCACCTCGCAGGGCACCAGCGTTTCCGCCATAACCGGATACGGCTCACCGGCAATGACGCTGCTGAGGCCCAACACTTCGCCGCGCTCGGCCTGCCGTAAAGTGATGGCTTTGCCTTCGCGGGAGCTGGCTGCGAGCTTCGCCTGGCCCGAGCAAAGAATGAAAAGGCCGCGCGGCGATTCGCCGTCGACGAATAGCACGGCGCCCTGGGGATAAAAGGAGCTGCGCCGGATGGAGTTCAACTCGTGCAACGCCTCCGGCGAAAGCCGGCAGAATATCCCCTCCTCACGCATCACACACGTCAGACAGCTTCCGATGACTTTCAACCCGTAAGGGCCGGCGAGTTTCACGAGGCCTGGTATCGGCATCGGCTCATTATAACCGAGCGATTGCCCCTGTGATCTCGGTCACACATTGCCGTGACCGGGCGCACAGAAGACCTTCGCACCTGACCTTAGAATCAGCACCTGATAGTGAAGATTTTAGGAGGTCGGTGATGGAAAAAAGATATGACCTGTTCGAATTCCAGCCGGATGCATTTCCCAGATGGATTGGCTCAGCGAGCGACTTGCCTGAGGCCAGGAAGAAGGTAGAAAGTCTGCCACCGCCTGCGCCGGGCGGCGAGTATTTGGTGCGCGAGTTCTCCTCGGGTGTGGTAGTGGCCTACACGGTCCCGGGGCAGCACGGCGCAACCATTTTTCCGCCAGCCAAGGACCCTCGTGACCCGTCGGAGGTTCTCAAGTCCGAACTGAGTTTTCTCGCGAGCGGTGGCTATAGTGGGTCAGACCAAACACCCCACAAGCCGGCGCGAATCTTCCGCGATTCGCCGAGCTGCATCAATTTCGGCGATCCCGATTTGACGCGTCCCTGTGAAAAGTGCCTGCTTATGGAGTTCGTGCCGCCTGCGGCGCGATCCAGGATACCCCCGTGCCATCAGATTCCGTTGAACGCACAGGAAGACACCGTTCAGACCTTGACGGCGAAGGGTTCGCACGAAGGCCTGGAGAAGGCAGTGGAGTTGTGGCTCAGGGCTACCATTGCAAGGATCGAGGAACCGCGCGTCCAGGCTGCCGCAGCCCAAAGGCGCGTGCGCGTACGTCCGCAAGCCGAGCGCGAGCATCGGCCTCGTGTGCTGATCATCGACGACGATGAAGGCGTTTTGACCGCGCTCGAACGCGTACTGGAAGAGGCCGGGTACGACGCCGCAACCGCCAGGAGCGGACAGGATGCGCTCCGTCTGCTCCACGAGGGGAGCTTCGATTTGGTCTTGCTCGACCATGATTTGCCGGACGTGACCAGCGAAGAAATCCTCTGGGAGCTCAGACACGTGCCGGCGAGGACTCCGGTGGTGGTGATGCAGACGTCGAGCCTGACGGATGAAGACGCGGTACAGCTGGCACGCCTGGGAGCCTGCCGTTTCGTCAGCAAGCAACCTCTGGAAGATCTGGCGGCGCTCGTGCCCAGCTATCTTGCCCGCGCGACACAGTGTGCGACTTGCGCCTGAAGCACGGGGACGCAACCATAACGCGGTCGAACTCCGCGTGGGCCACCACGCGCTTGGCAACGTTCGTTCCAAGGGGCCTCGCCATCTATGCGCAAGCGCGCTGCCCGACCCTAGCCCATAGAATCAAGACTCAGGAAGTCAGCACCAAAGCAGATAGGAGATGAAACCATGCATGCTGTCCTACGGAGGTCTTGTGTAGGGATCGCGCTAGGCCTTACAGTCCTGACTGTTGGTCCCGACGCGTGGGGTGTCGCAAGCTTTGCCCGCCAGACCGGCCTCCCCTGTAGTTCGTGCCACACCACGCTTCCGGAGCTGACGCCCCTGGGACGGCTGTTCAAGCTCAACGGCTACACCACAACTGGAATCCAGCAGATCACTTCCATCGGCAAAGGGGCCCAGCAATCGGGTTTGAATCTGAACACCTGGCTGCCGCTCTCAGCGTTTTTTCAGGTTTCGTTTACGAGCACCAACGCGCCCCAGCCGGGCACGCAGAATGGAGACTTTGAATTCCCTCAGGCGGCGAGCTTGTTTTTGGCTGGAGAGATGTCTTCACATGCCGGTGGGTTCGTTCAAGTGACCTACAGCGGTGCGAATGACCACTTCAGTTGGGACAACACGGACATCCGGTATGCCAATCGCACCAAGGTCGGCGGCAAGGAACTCATCTATGGCCTGACTCTCAACAATAACCCCACTGTGGAGGATCTCTGGAACGACGTGCCTGCCTGGGGCTTTCCGTTCCTGACTTCGGACTCCGCTCCAACGCCGGCCGCAGGCGCCGTGATTGACGGCGGCTTGGCGCAAGACGTGGCTGGTCTGGGCGCCTACGCCATGCTTGACGGCCATCTCTACGGCGACTTTACTGCTTACCGATCCGAGCATCTGGGAGGGGTCCAGCCCCCAACCGGCGTCGGATTCGTCAACAACATCCACGGCCTCGCTCCATACTGGCGGGTCGCCTGGCAGCAAACGAACGGTAACAATTATCTGGAGGTGGGCACCTATGGCATCCACATGCTCACTTCTCCCAATACGGTTGTCAGTCCGACGGATCGCTACACGGATGAAGCGGCTGATCTGCAATGGGAACGGGTTCTGCCCACGCTGAACAATGACCTGCTCACCGTGCACACCACTTTCATTCACGAGGACTCGAATCTGGTCGCCACGTTTGCAGCAGCCGGCGCCGCTCTGCCCAAACACCACCTGAACACCTTCCGGGCGGATGGCATCTACCACTTCGGGAATAAGTACGCCGCCACTGCTGGGACATTTGTGACCAGAGGAACAGCTGACGCGATGCTTTATCCCCCAGCGGCGGTGAGCGGCAGCGCCAACGGGAATCCCAAGAGCGATGGATACATCTTCAATTTCTCGTATTGGCCGGTACAGAACATCCAGCTTGCGGCGCAATACACGGGATACATCGACCTTAACGGAGCCCGAACCAATTATGACGGCTCCGGGCGCAATGCTTCTGGAAACAATTCTATCTACCTGGTGGCGTGGTTCGTCTTTTGATGGCGCCGCCGAGGATGTTTCTTGAAGCGAAATATCCTACAATCGCGACCGGAGGTTCGAATATGAGCCGATGCAGAATCAGCCCGCGGATCTTGTTGATTCCTGGCACCCTCGTGGGACTCTACGCCGCTGCGGTGCTTGGCCGGGCGGCGCACGCGGTGCCGCAATCCAGTTCCGGCGGCCAGATCAGCGGCAAGGTCTTCTTCAAGGGTTCGAAGCCCAAGCTAGCGGCGCTCAATATGGATCGAGACCCGGTGTGCGCCTCCGAACACAGCGAGCCGGTTTATGCGGAGGATGGCGAAGTCAATTCCGACGGTACTCTGCCCAACGTATTCGTGTTCGTCAAATCAGGCGCCGAGAAGTATACCGCTCCCCCCCCGTCTCAGCCCGTTGTTCTCGACCAGCGTGGCTGCATCTACGTGCCCCACGTGCTCGGAATCATGGTGGGACAGGAACTCAAGGTGTTGTCCAGTGATCCCACAACTCACAATGTTCATGCAGTTTGCAAAGTAAACCGCGAGTGGAACAGGACCCAGACCCCGGGCGCCGGCCCGCTGGTCAGCAAATTCACGCGGCCCGAGTTCATGATTCCCGTGGAGTGCAACGTACACCCCTGGATGAAGGCCTATGTTAGTGTGGTGTCAAACCCCTTTTACGCTGTGACCGCCAAGGACGGCAGGTTTGTGATTACAGGGCTGCCTCCGGGAGAGTACACGCTTAGCGCATGGACGGCAACCTTCGGCATCCAGGAGCAGAGGGTTACGGTGGCGGCGAGCGGGTCAACCGTTGCAGATTTTACCTTCAGCCAGGCGCAATAGCGCGTAATGCAGGCTTCGCCTCTCACCGGAGTGCACCTCCCATAGGGAGATTCCCCAGCCATGTAGCTCGTTCAATCGGATACCTCGCCACAACGAAGGGTACGCTACAGGTGCACGAGAAAAAAGGCCGCTAAACGAAATGAAACAAATCAGACAAACTGCCCTTCGACTCGCTCATCAAGGATTCCCTTGCTCAAGGCATTCCGCCTGCGGCCGAATGGCAGCGGCCGGAGTATGATATCCGAAGTGAAAATCCAAAGCGCCCGAGAGGCCCGGCTGAGCCACGGCGTGCCCGCACGTTGGCGTGCCGCCATGCGCCAGGCCGGATTCTTCCAGGCGGGAGAACGGGTGGGGGTGGCTGTCTCGGGGGGCGCGGATTCGGTGCTGCTCCTGGACTACATGGAGGCCTTGGGAAGGGAGCTCGGGTTCAGGCTGGCGGTAGTCCACTTTAATCATTGCCTCAGGGGCGCGGAGTCCGAAGCGGACGAGCGTTTCGTCCGCGAACGCGCCCGCGAGCTTGGTCTCGACTTCCTTGGAGCCCGGGCCGACGTGGCTCGTGCGGCGCGAGAGCGGAAGAAGAACCTGGAAGCCACGGCGCGCGAGCTACGCTACCGCTTTTTCTTTTCGCTGGTGCGGCAGGGCAAGTGCGACAAGGTGGCCACCGCGCACACGGCGAATGATCAAGCCGAAACCGTGCTTCTGCGCCTGCTGCGGGGTGCAGGAACACGCGGTCTCGGTGGTATCCACCCAACCCTCGAAGGTGGAGTGGTCCGGCCTTTCCTGAGCTTGACGCGCGCCGAGGTGGAGTCCGAGGTCGCGCGACGCGGCCTCCCTTTCCGCAACGATTCGAGCAACCGCGACACGCGTTTCAAGCGCAATCGCCTTCGCAGCGAGGTGATGCCTCTGCTTGAAAAGGAGTTCAATCCGCAGATGGTTCCCAACCTCTCCGGCTTTGCGGACCGCGCTCGTGACGACGAGGCGTTTCTGGAGGCGCAGGCTCGCGAGCGATCGCGCCCGTGGATCGTGCGGGAGGCCCGTGCGCTGAAGATTCCGGTCGGGCGACTGAATGAGTTTCCCCCGGCCATCGCGCGCCGGTTGTTGCGCCAGATGTTTGCTGAAATGGGGCCGGTGACGAGGGCATCAACGCAGCAGACCGCCTCGGGCGAAACCGCGCTGAGGGATCGCGGCCATCGTACTCCAACCTATGCGGACATCGAATCCGTCCGGCGGCTGGCACAGAATGGTCAAAGCGGGAAACGGTTGCTGATCGCAAGCACTTTGGAGGCGCGGAAGGACTTCGAATGGCTGGTGATTTGCCGCGCCGTCGAGGCCGGGGCGCGGTCCGGGCCTGGCCGTGGCTTCGCGTACGAAATCCGCCCGCCTGCCGAGGTATCCGTCCCTGAGCTCGATCTTCGGCTGCGTTTCCGAATTGCCGATAACATGGGTGCGAAGTTAACCCAAGAGAGTTATACTGTCTGGTTGAAAGCTGGCGAGCTCGAAGAGCCTTTGATCCTGCGCAACTTTCGCCCCGGCGATTGTGTTTATCGTTCAGGCCATTCCAGTCCGTCAAAGTTGAAGGAGATGTTTCAGCGGCGGCGCGTCCCGCGGGAGCAGCGCGCCTACTGGCCGGTGTTGGAGTGTAAAGGCAAGATCATCTGGACGAGGGGTTTCGACATGCCCCCGGACGGTGGCGATTCGGGGCCGGAGGGACGCCAGCTCATTGTGATCGAAGAGAGCAGCATGTCCGGCTGGAGCAGCGGAAAATAAGCAGTGAAGCACGCCTTGGCGGACCAAATCGAAGTCTTCAGTTGCCCTTCTAAGAGAACGCAGCTCCGCACCGTCTTCTTGCGCGGAACGCCCCGACCGGAAAGACAATCAAAGCATCTAAGTGTTTGTGTGGCAGGCCTCGCGTGGTTTGGGGCGGCAGGAGGTAAGGCGTGAATTCCGCAGTCAAAAATATTATTTTTTGGGTGGTGATGGTGGTGACCGCTCTGCTGCTCTGGGCAGTGGTACGCAGCAGCACCAGTGAAAAGGTGGCGGAATACAGCTTCACGCAGTTTACCAATGAAGTGAACCAGGGCGACGTCAAGGACGTCACCATCGCGGGGACGGAAGTAAGCGGAAGCCTGAAGAAGAGCAACGAAAAGTTCAAGACCATCATCCCTGCCAATTATCCCGATCTCTACAAGTCGCTGATCGATAAGGGTGTTACCGTTAACATGAAGAGCGATCAGGCGAGCCCTTGGCTTACCTGGATCGGTAACGGTTTGCTGCCCATCCTGATCCTGGTCGGCTTCTGGGTTTTCTTCTTCCGCCAGATGCAGAGCGGCGGCAACAAGGCGCTGTCTTTCGGGAAGAGCCGGGCGCGATTGCTGTCAAGCCAGCAAAAGAAAGTTACTTTCAAAGACGTGGCGGGCGTCAATGAGGCCAAGGAAGAGCTGCAGGAGATCATCGACTTCCTGCGCGAGCCTCAGAAGTTTCAGAAACTGGGCGGACGCATACCCAAAGGCGTTTTGCTGGTGGGGCCTCCGGGAACCGGCAAGACGATGCTGGCGCGGGCCATCGCCGGCGAGGCCAATGTACCCTTCTTTTCGATTTCGGGCTCGGATTTTGTGGAGATGTTTGTGGGCGTCGGAGCTTCTCGCGTGCGCGACCTTTTTGAGCAGGGAAAGAAGAACGCTCCGTGCATCATTTTCATTGACGAGATCGACGCCGTGGGACGGCATCGCGGCGCCGGCCTCGGCGGCGGCCATGACGAGCGCGAGCAGACCTTGAACGCGCTGCTGGTGGAGATGGACGGGTTCGAGTCGAACGAAGGCGTGATCCTGATCGCGGCCACGAACCGTCCGGACGTGCTCGATCCGGCGTTGCTGCGGCCCGGGCGCTTTGATCGCCGCGTGGTGGTGCCGCGGCCCGACGTGGGCGGGCGCGAAGGCATTCTCAAAGTCCACACTAAGAAAATTCCGCTATCCGAGGACGTTGATATTTCCGTATTGGCGCGCGGAACGCCCGGGTTTTCCGGCGCGGATCTCGCCAACCTGGTGAATGAGTCCGCGCTGTTGGCAGCGCGGCACAATCGCAAGCAAGTCACCATGTGGGACTTCGAAGCCTCCAAGGACAAGGTGCTGATGGGGGCCGAGCGCAAATCGCTGATTCTGTCCGACGAGGAAAAGAAGAATACGGCTTATCACGAGGGCGGGCACGCGCTGGTGGCGCTGATGGTCCCGAACGCTGATCCTCTGCATAAAGTCACGATCATCCCGCGCGGCATGGCTCTGGGCGTCACCATGCAGCTTCCGGTCGACGATCGTCACACCTACACCCGCGATCAACTTGAGAGCCAGCTTGCCGTCATGATGGGCGGGCGGGTGGCGGAAGAGAGTTTCCTCGAACATATGACCACCGGCGCAGGCAATGACATCGAACAGGCTACGGAACTCGCCCGGCGCATGGTCTGCGAATGGGGCATGACGGACCTTGGTCCGCTCGCTTATGGCAAGAATCAGGGCGAGATCTTTCTGGGGCGGGATCTTGCTACTTCGCGTGATTTCAGCGAAGACACCGCCATCAAGATCGACCAGGAAGTGAAGCGCCTGGTAATGACCGGCTATCAGCGCGCCAAGGATATCCTCTCCTCGCATCGCGAGGCCCTGGTGCGTGTCGCCGACGCGCTGCTCGAGCGCGAGGTGCTCGATGGCAACGAAGTCAAACTGCTGCTGGATGGCAAGACCCTGCCAGCCATGGTGCGTCCCACGCCGGCCAAGCCACCTGAGCCCGAGACCACGCAGGTGCTCAAACCGCAACCGAACCCGCCGAGCCCGGGCCGCGAGCGGCCCCAGCCGGCGTAAGTCTTTCGGAAGTAATCCATCGTTCAAGCCCACGCTCGCCGTCGCCGCAAAACTCGATTCGGCGCCTTCAGACAGGCGTGTTATTGATTTAGAATGCCGCCTTGAAGGGCGGCGGCAACGACTCACGCTCGGTGCTGGGGTTTTCACACCCACTCTCGAGCCCGGCCCCTGACGAGACCCGACGAATCGTTTTTTCCACAAACTGCGCCTTGCGAGCCCCCGCCAGTTGGCGAAATTGACCCCTGGGTGTACTAACTGATATACTACGAGTGCATATCAGAAGAGCAGGTTTGACCTATCTTGAGACCCCGGAAGAGGAACTATGCGAGGACGAAAGCTTCGATGCTTGGCTGAGGGTTCGACGGAACAACTGCGAGCCGCCTTCAGGATCGTGCGCACAAAGGAGCAATTCCGGCATCTGCTGTGCCTCTGGCTGCGCGCCGCCCTGCACCTGAGGTCGGAACAGATTGCCCTGGCATTAGATATGGCGCCAGGCACCGTGCGACGGGTGCAGGCGCGCTTCCCGCGCGAGGGCGTGGAAATGTTCAAAAAGCCGGCCAAGGGCGGCCGCCGCCGGCAGAATCTCACCGTCGCAGCCGAGCGCGAGTTTCTGGAACGCTTGCTGAAGGAAACCCAGCCCGCCAACGCCATCCTCGATGCCCGGTTCGTTCAGGAACAGTACGAACGAATGATGGGCCGCGCGGTGACGAGTTCTGTGGTCTACCGCATCCTGAGACGCCACGGCTGGCGGCGCGTGATGATGGGCGCCATCTCCACGCCCCGAGCATGGGCCGCCGCCAAGCTGCCTGACCCCCATCAATACTAAGGCCACTGAGAGGTCAGCCTGGCCCACAGCAGAGCCGCGCGAGCCTACAGAACTGAATCGCAGAGCTTTGCTCTGCGCCATCAGCGAGATTCTGCGCTACACGGCTTGCTTTCACCGGTGTTTTCCGGCTTCGTCCGCGCAGTCGTGGGCTTGAGCCGAAGTCTTTTTTTCTCCAGAACCCGCATCGCCCTTCATCCAATGCGGCCAGCTTTCGACTTCCTTGGCAGTCTCTCTTACGAAGCTCCAGTATTCCTTGTTGACCTTAGTAACCTCGGATTTGTTCATGGCTCACTCCTGGCTTCACTATGGCCCCCCGATTTCTCCGTTGCTCTCGAGTATTCGCTAACAGCGAGCTTCTCACGCTGGAGGTATGAGTTTGGCAGCATTGGCACGCGTAGCCGAGCAGCACTTTTTTCCCAACTCACAGTCTTTCCGTTTTCGGTCTTCCGTCGGACCTCGTAACCGGTGCCCATGCGCATTGAAAATAAATCGAAATAGCGGCGCGGTCCAACGCCGACGAACGGTTCAAATGCGACCCTCTTATCCCCGTTCTCGACATCACGATCTTGGGCGTCTCTGATTGAATCGTCGTGTAACTCAAACGCGCGGCTCTTCGGATATGGCTCAATGTATACAACCCGGCGTATGCCGGCGGCCACGATGTGTCTCGTACAGTTGTGACATGGAAAAGTCGTCGTGTAAAGGCTTCCTTCCCGCGGACTTACTCCAGATCGGACACACGCGAGAACCGCCTCCATTTCCGCGTGAACAGCACGTCCGAACTCCGTAATATCCATCAGAGGACTGTCCACCAAGAGCCGCTTGCCCTCCGCAATTCTCTTTTGAGGATGCACTTTGGGTCGAAGGCGCTTCATTATATCTGAGATGATCTCGTTACGACACCTCTCGTTCGAGTCTTCTCCCTTCTTGTGGTCGCGCTGATCACTCTCACCTGCCCAATAAAGCCCGCCACCAGCACAGGGCACGTCATTACATCCCACTCCAATGACATCACCTTGATTATCGGCAATCGCTGCGCCAACTTGACGGCCAAGTTGCGCAGATCGAAGCGAAGCGGCGGAAGCCAGGTACATTGCGTTCTCGTCTTGCGTGGGCGTTTCATATGGGTTTCCGAAAATTAAATCCAGAAAGCGCCACGATTGGATCTTGTATTCGTCACCTTTCATGCGCACAAAGACGTCTGCAAGATGAAAGGTGTCTCGCGTTCTCTGCCCAAAGGGTTCCTGTTGTTCCTTTTCTTCCTGGTCGCGCTCGATGAGCGCTCTTGCCTTGTCCTCCGGAATGCCTTTGTCAAATTGCAAATACTTCAGCCTATCTTTCTCGGAAGCGAAGACCCCGATGAGAAAGAACCCTCGCCCGTAGACCCGGCGAAGGGCGAACACTTCCTCTGGACGTTTTAGCGAGAACAGGATGTGAGCTGTTTTCGGCATGACCTCTGAAGTCCCTGCGACTCTGCGTTGTTTACAAATTTCAGTAACCGCCGCTAAAGCCAGCAGGTCAGCCCTGCCGACTCTTGCTCGCGCCTTGTTGCCGGCATCCATACGTGTGCTCACGCGTTCGTATTCAGGGCTGTTCTTTAATTTGACTTTCAGATTCAAACTTTTTATCAATGGTCCGAGCTGTTCACTCAATCGAATGATGTTCGCCTGATAGCCAAATTTTTCGATATGGTTCACCAACGCGTCTTCGAGCAGTCTTGCATTGGTGCCAGCCGCGTAAACGAGTCCCACCACCAGCTCGGATTCAGCATACTCGAGGCTGGAAAGCGGCGGCGGTTTCATATTCACTCCTCGACCCTCATTTTAGGCGAATAAAACACGAAAATCAATCACAAATGCATTTGCCAAGCGACGTTCGCAGAGTTTCGCAACCGAGAAACTCTGCGGCCTGTGTCGCCCCCAGCATGGACCGCCTGAATTTGTGTCTTTTTGAAAGCCTTTTCATTTCATTTTGAGGTCCTTAGCGTGTCTTTTTGAAAGCCTATTTCCAAGAATTGCGCACTTTTGTCGTTCGTACTGTCGTCGATTTGGGGCTAGGTTGGAGTCCGGCAGAGCTGTGCGAACTTACGGCGTTGAATAGCAGAAGCTTTGCTCCCCCCTCAGCCTCTTAGTCCGAGGCGACGCCGGCTTCTGCCACTTCACGCATACCTCTGGCCCCGTGGGCGGCCGGAGCGCTACGCTTGTGTCACCCCCAGGATGGACCGCCCGAATTTGTGTCTTTTTGAAAGCCTCGTCGCTTCATCTTGAGGTCCTTAGTGTGTCTTTTTGAAAGCCCATTTCCCAACATTGCGCACTTTGTCCCACCCTCTCGGTAGTGGTTCGGTTTGGCAGGGTTGTAGCGCGGGTGTCCCACCCGCGTCGGTCCGAGATCGAGCCAAGGGGACGGAGACGAACCGCGGGTGCGGACACCCGCGCTACAGGCGCCAACCTGAATCACTACCACAGGCTCTTGTCGCACCCTCGCCATCGCAGGTAGAATCATAAAAGGGGACTCCGGCAACTCGTCCCATTTCAACATGGCTGACTTTTTCCAGAAGACTCTCGGCAAGGTGATTGGCACCCAGAACGAGCGTGAGATCAAGCGCTTGAGTGAGCGCTTGCCCGAGATCAACGCGCTTGAGCCGGAGATGCAGAAGCTAGCCGAGGCCGATTTCCCCGCCTACACGGAAAAGCTCAAGCAGCGGCTGGCCGAAGGCGCCGCCCTCACGGATCTGCTGCCCGAAGCGTTTGCCCTGTGCCGGGAAGCTGGACGCCGCACGCTGAACATGCGCCACTTCGACGTCCAGTTCATCGGCGGCATGGCGCTGCACGAAGGCAAAATTGCAGAGATGAAAACGGGCGAGGGCAAGACGCTGGTGGCGACGCTGCCCGTCTACCTGAACTCGCTCGAAGGCAAGGGCGTTCACGTAGTTACAGTGAATGACTACCTGGCGAAGCGCGACGCCTCCTGGATGAGCCCCATCTATCGCTTGCTCGGGCTTTCGGTAGGTGTGATCGTCCACGATCTGGACGACAACGAGCGCCGCCTGGCCTATCAAAGCGACGTCACCTACGGCACCAACAATGAGTTCGGCTTCGATTATCTGCGCGATAACATGAAGTTCGAGTTGGCGGACCGCGTCCAGCGCGGGCATCATTACGCCATCGTTGACGAAGTCGATTCCATTCTGATTGACGAAGCCCGCACGCCGCTGATCATCTCGGGCGCCTCCGAGGAGTCCACGGAGAAATACTACCGTATCGACAAGATTATCCCGAACATGCAGGAGGGCGAGGATTACGAAATCGACGAAAAATTGCGCACCGCCAGCCTGAAAGAAAGCGGCGTGGAGAAGGCGGAAAAGCTACTGGGCCTCGAGAATCTCTACGATCCCGCCAACATCGATTACACGCACCACGTCTACCAGGCCTTGCGCGCGCACGCGCTCTACAAGCGCGACAAGGACTACGTGGTGAAAGACGGCGAAGTGATCATCGTGGATGAGTTCACGGGCCGTCTCATGCCCGGCCGCCGCTGGAGCGACGGCCTTCACCAGGCTGTGGAAGCCAAGGAGCAGGTGAAGATCGAGCGCGAGAATCAAACGCTTGCAACCATTACTTTCCAGAATTACTTCCGCATGTTCAAGAAGCTCTGCGGCATGACCGGAACCGCAGAAACCGAAGCCGCCGAGTTTGAGAAGATCTACAAGCTGGAAGTGATCGTGGTGCCCACCAACCGAACGTTGATCCGGCACGAGCATCCGGACGTGGTCTACCGCACGGAACGCGAGAAGTACAACGCCGTCATCGAGGAGATCAAGGAATATCACCTGCGCGGCCAGCCGGTCCTGGTAGGCACCATCGCCATCGAGAAGTCAGAAAAGCTGAGCGCGCAATTACGCAAGACCGGCCTGCTGCCTTCACGCCTGCAAGAACTACTGCAGGCTTCCGGCCTCGAAGGTCCCAGGTTGATTCGCTGGGCCCAGCAGTTCGCGGAAAAGCACTCCGCGGCCATGATGTGGTTGATCGGGGCTGGCACGAACCTGTCGGCTGCCAAGAAACTGCTGGGGCAGAAGGCTTTTGCCAGCTTGCGTACGGGGGAAAACGGGACCAGTGAGGCGTTCCTGCAGGCTCTGCTGAAGCGGGGGCACGCCGATTACTTCGGTCATCAGCCTGAGGCGGCCGCAGACGGTCAACACTCGATTGCCCGTTCCGTGGCCGAGCTCACGGCGAGCGCCGATGAGAAGACGCTGCCTGTTTTTGATTATCTGGCGGATGTGAAATGCCCTCCAGGGCGCTTCGTGGAGGTTCTGGAAGGCAGGGACCTCCACCACAATATCCTCAACGCCAAGCAGCACGAAAAGGAAGCCTTGATCGTGGCCCAAGCCGGCCGCGTGGGCGCAGTGACTGTCTCCACCAACATGGCCGGCCGCGGTACGGACATTCTGCTCGGTGGCAATCCCGAGTTCATGGCGCGCGAGGAATTCCGCAAGAATCCCGAAAAGTACCGCGAGCAAGGCATCGATCCTGAGCCACCCGAGCGGCCTCCCGGGGGCTCGCCGGTCGAGGTCTACAACGCCTTCGTGGACGCGTACTCGAAGTGGCGCGACAGTTGGAGCGGGTTCGTGGCGCGCTTCAAGACCACCACTGACACCGAGCATGAGCGCGTGGTCGCGCTGGGCGGACTGCACATTCTCGGCACCGAACGGCATGAATCGCGACGCATCGACAACCAGCTTCGGGGGCGTGCCGGCCGCCAGGGCGATCCCGGATCGTCACGCTTCTTTCTCTCGCTCGAAGACGACCTGATGCGCATCTTCGCCGGCGATCGCATCAAGAACATCATGGGCAAGCTCGGGATGGAAGAGGGCGTGCCCATCGAGTCCCGCCTGATCTCCAAGCGCATCGAGGCCGCGCAGAAGGCTGTGGAAGCGCAGAATTTCGAGTCCCGCAAACACCTGCTCGAGTATGACGACGTGATGAACAAGCAGCGTGAGACCATCTACGGTCTGCGCGATGAGCTGCTGATCGGGAAGGACCAGAAAGAGAGGGTGACGGAGGCCGTCGACCGGGTGATCGACTGGCTGGTGCAGACGTTCTGCCCCAAGGATCAGCAAGCCGACCAGTGGAACGTGAAAGGCTTCCAGGCGGAGTTCTGGGGCCGGTTTGGAGTAGATCTCCGCCAGCAGCCGTTGACGCTGGACCCGAAGCGCCTCGATGTCCTGCGCGACGAATTGCGGGAGATTGTCAATAAACGCTACGAAGAACGCGAACAGGTTTGGACCCCGGAGCGCATGCGCATTCACGAGCGCATGATCCTGCTGCAGGTGGTTGACCAACAGTGGAAAGATCATCTGCTGGCGATGGACCACCTGAAAGAGGGCATCGGGCTGCGCGGCTACGGCCAGCGCGATCCGCTGGTGGAATACAAGCGCGAGTCCTACACCATGTTCGAAGAGCTGATGGACCGTATTGAGGACGAGACCCTGCGCTTCCTCTTCCTGATGCGGACCCCGGACGAAGAGGAAGCCGCCATCCGCGAGTACCAGCGGCGCAAGCGGCGCGAGCAGCAGGAAATGCGCATGGTGGGCGCCGGGGCGGTGGAGAAGCCGAAACAAGTGATCCGGCGCGAGAAGGTGGGCCGCAACGATCCCTGCCCCTGCGGAAGCGGGAAGAAGTATAAGAAATGCCACGGCGCCAACGAGACTACCCCACCCGCGACTGCATCCAGCAACGGCAGCGGACGATCCAGCGAGACGTCATGACGGTGGCAACAGCTTTGACGATGAGCATTCGGCGATCGGCCAAAAAGGCCCCCGCTCCACGTTTCCGGATTGGATTCGAGTCGCGCTGAAAATTGATGGCTGAAAACTGATAGTCTGCCGATAAGACTGCCGACTGCGAGACCTGCTTTGGCCGAAGACCTCCACGAACTTCACGAACGTGCCGAAAAGGCCCGCGAGCATCCGGGACTGGTGGGCGCTACGTTCACCATGTCGCTACTGGCCGTGCTGGTGGCGGCTGTATCGGTGATCGGGCATCGCGCCCACACCGCGACCATTCTCAACACCGAGAAGGCTTCCGATTCGTGGGCGCAGTATCAGGGCAAGAGCATCCGCCGAAGCAACGACCGGCTCTTCATCGATCTGCTGACGGTCGCGCCCGCGAAGGATCCGGCTGAGGCCGAGGACGTGAAGGCCAAATACAATGCTGAGTTGCAGCGTTACGACAGCGAGCTGAAAGACATCTCGGAGACTGCCCAAAACTACGAGAAGCAGGCGGAGCACAGCGAGCGAAAAGGCTCCCGTTACGACCTCGGCGAGGTGTGCCTGGAGGCGGCGCTCGTGATCACCTCCATCACGCTGATCACGCGCCGCAAGCTTTTCTGGGGCATGGGATCGGCGCTGGCTGCGGTTGGGATCATCATCGCCATCTCAGGCTCGTGGACGCACTGACCCCGGGAACCAGGCTGTACACGACATTAAGAGTTGTTCTTGGCTTGGCGTGAAATCGCGAGTTTGTGCATTTTTGACTGCAGAGTGGTGCGTTTGAGTCCCAGGCGCGCCGCTGCTCCGTTTGGTCCGCCCACCACCCAGTTGGTTTCATCCAGCACGCGCTGGATGTGTTCGCGCTCCGCGGCTTGGAGCGTGGATGGCGGCGCCGAGGGAATGTCCGAAACCGGGCGCAGGCCATCGAGCGCCACTTGCAGCACCGGGCCTCGAGACAAGATGACGGCTCGCTCGACAAGGTTCTCAAGTTCGCGGATATTTCCCGGCCAGGAATATTCGGTCAAGGCCTGAAGCG
Organism: Terriglobia bacterium; assembly: GCA_035946735.1. GTDB lineage: Bacteria > Acidobacteriota > Terriglobia > UBA7540 > UBA7540 > Gp13-AA77. Next base: position 16,342 of record DASYYZ010000169.1, on the reverse strand, counting down.
CTTCGCTTGAGACGGACTCGATTTTCTTCTCCATGCGCAGAGCGTATTTCTGCACGAAGTAGCGCACCAGCATGGGAATGTCGTCGCGGCGCTCGCGAAGCGGCGGCATCTGGACCGGAAAAACATTCAGGCGGTAATAAAGATCGCTGCGGAATTCCCCGTCGGCCACCATCTGGGCGAGATTGCGATTCGTCGCCGCAACCAGGCGCACGTCGACGCGGATTGTCCGCGTGCTTCCCAGGCGCTCGAATTCCTGCTCCTGCAGCGCGCGCAGCAGTTTCGGCTGCAAGTCGAGAGGGATGTCACCGACCTCGTCGAGAAACAGAGTTCCCTGATGGGCGAGTTCGAAACGGCCGGCCTTCTGTGCGATAGCGCCCGTGAAAGCGCCGCGCTCGTGGCCGAAGAGCTCGCTCTCGAGCAGGCCGGTAGGGATCGCGGCGCAGTTCACTTTCACGAAAGTGCGGCCGCTGCGCCGGCTCAAGTTGTGGATCGAGCGCGCGATCACTTCCTTGCCGGTGCCGGTCTCTCCCTGGATCAGCACGGCAGCGTCCGTAGGCGCCACGGTCTCCACTTCCTTGAGGAGCCGCTTGAGCAGGGGGCTCTGGCCGACAATCTCCTCGAAGTTGTGCTCGGTGCGAATCTCGTCTTCAAGGTAAAGCTTCTCCTTTGACAACTGTTCCTTGAGCTCCTCGATCTCGGAGAAGGCGAGCGCGTTCTCCACCGCCGTCGCGATCTGGTTGGCCACCTGGGTGAGCAGATCGACCTCGTCGGCCGCGAAAGCGGTCTCGCGCCGCCGGCCAACATTGAGGGTACCGAGAACCCGATCGCGCGAGACGAGCGGCAGCACGCATCCCGACCGGAGGCCGGTGGCAAGCAGGCGGCGAAAGCCCTCGGATTGGAATTGTTCGATGTTCGCGGAATCGAGCGCCACTGGTTTTCGAGTGGTGAACGCCTGCCCGGGCGGACTGCCGTCAATGGGAATCTGCGCGTCCTCTGCGAAGACGCCTTCTCCGGGCGGGAAATCCAACGCGTAAAGGCGGAGCTGATGAGTCTTCGAGTCGTAAACGGCAAGGCTGGTAAATTCGATCTCCAACAAGCGGCGCAAACCGGCGGCGATGGCCGCGAATAGCTCGTGTTTACCGAGGTTGGACGCGATGGCGTTATTGACGTCCAGCAGAAGGCGCAAGCGGTCGCGCTCGCGCGCCAACTGGCTCTGATAGCACTGTGCCGCCTGGGCGTTGAGAGCGTTATCCACGGCGACGGCCACCTGGCGTGCGACTTGGGTCAAGAACTCCACTTCAGCGGGCGTGTAGACTCGCGGTTCCCGGCTTCCGAGGCCCATAGCTCCCAGCCGTCTTTGGGCCGTGGTCAAGGGCAGAGTGCAGACCGATCTCACTCTGTGCTGGCGAAGCATCTGCATCATCTCCGGGAAACGCGTTTCGGTCTCGACGTCGGCAATCAGAAGCGGCCGCTGCGTCCTCCAGACTTCGCCGCCCAGCGATCGCTCCACCGGCGTTTCTTTACCGGGTTGCAGATCCGTCTCGAAATCGGTCTCAAGAATGTGGAGCCGCATGACGTTGCGGGCGTCGTCGTGGAGCACCACGCTGAGGAAATCAAACTCCACCACGCGATGCAGTCGTCTGGCCAGGTCGTGGAACAGAGCACTAAGGTCGCGATGAAGGGCGATAGACTCGGAGACTTCGAGTAACGCCTGAAACTCGGAGCGGGGAGGCTCGAGGGCGACGTCAGGTGCTTGAGCATTAGTCATGGGTTTCTCTACGAGGATAGCATCCGTTAACGCAGCGCTCAAATCTACTGAGGATGCCAGCGCTGGCTCGACAAATAGCGATCCCGGGCCCGGAATGCGGGGCTGATCCTTCCGGCGATTCTCCCACGACTTATTACGAATCGAATCGTGTAGAATAACAACCGAGTTCGATAGCGAACGTTGATCGTCCTCAATCTTCGATCGGCAAACATCAAACCTGGGAATGTCCGAACTTCTTGACCAACTGAACATTGAGCAGCGCGCGGTGGCCGAACAAACGGAAGGGCCGTTATTGGTGCTGGCTGGCGCGGGCAGCGGCAAGACGCGCGCCGTCACGTTTCGGATCGCTCATCTGATTGAGACCCACCACGTTCCGCCCTGGAGCATCCTGGCGGTCACTTTCACCAACAAGGCCGCCGAGCAGATGCGAGAGCGCGTGGCGCGATTGCTGGCAGAGCGCCGCATCGAGTCGAGCGGCAATGCAGCGGACGATGCACGATCGCGGCCGCAGATTTTCACCTTTCATTCTCTTTGCGTCCGGCTGTTGCGCCGGGAAATCGAACGCCTGGGATACACGTCTGACTTCGCGATCTATGATGATGACGACCAAACCAGGCTCGTTAAGACCTGCCTGGCAGATCTGGGCCTCTCCGACCAGGGGCTTCCGCCCCGCGCGGTGCTATCGCGCATCAGCTACTCCAAGAATCATGGCGTCAGTCCCGAGGGGATGTATCAGAACGCGCCCGATCCGGACACCGAGCGCCTGGCTTCCATCTACGACCGTTACGAGAAGCGCCTGCGCGCCGCCCATGCCCTTGACTTCGACGATCTGCTGCTCAAGACGGTCGAACTGTTCGACAAGTCGCCGGAGCTGGCCGAGTCATACAGCCGGCGCTATCGCTACATTCACATCGACGAGTATCAGGATACGAACCGGGTGCAGTATCGGCTGATCCGCCACCTCACACGCGCTCACCACAATATCTGCGCCGTGGGCGATGAGGACCAGTCGATCTATCGCTGGCGCGGCGCGAGCATCGAAAACATCTTGAGCTTCGAGAAGGACTTCCCCGAGGCGAAGGTGCTCCGGCTGGAGCAGAACTACCGCTCTACGCAGGTGATCCTGGACGGAGCGTCAGCTGTGGTGAGCCGGAACCGGGCTCGCAAAGGGAAGTCGCTCTGGACAGAGCGAAAAACGGGGCGCTCCATCGGAGTTTATCATGCGCAAAGCGCCGAGGAGGAAGCCGAGTTCGTGGCTGCCCAAGTGTCGGACGTGCTGAGCGATCCTGCAGCAAGCGTAGGTGTGCTCTATCGCACCAACGCGCAGTCACGGCTTATCGAAGAATCGCTGCGCGTGCGGCGCATCGAGTATCGCCTGGTGGGCGGCTTCAGCTTCTATGCCCGCGCTGAGATCCGCGACGTGCTGTCGTACGCCCGCCTGGCGGTCAACCGGCGCGACACCGCCGCCTTCCTGCGCGTGATCAACACGCCGCCACGAGGCATCGGCGAAACGACGCTGGCTCAAATCGCATCCCTGGCGCGGGAAAGTCAGCTCACGTTGTGGGAAGCGCTGGAAGAAATGGTGGCGCGCTCGACAGGGAATCCCAATCGGGCCTCGCGAGCGCTCCGCGCTTTTCAGTATGTCATTGTGACGCTCGGGGAAGACCATAGCCGGCTGACGATGAGCGAATTCTTTCGCGGCCTGCTGGTGAAGACAGGATACCTGGACATGCTTCGAACCGAGGGTACGCCGGAAGCGCAAGGGCGGATCGAGAACCTGCAGGAACTGGTTAACGCGGCCGCCGAAACCGAAGAAAGCGGCGAGGGGCTCACTGCCTTCCTGGACCGCGCCGCCCTGGTTGCCGACGCCGATGATTACGACGAGCGCGCACGGGTCACGCTGATGACGCTGCACAGCGCCAAAGGCCTGGAATTCTCCGGGGTTTTTATGCCGGGGATGGAAGAAGGCCTGCTCCCGCACAAGCTCTCCCTGGACGACGACGCGGCGCTCGAGGAGGAACGCCGGTTGTGCTACGTTGGCATGACCCGAGCCAAGGATCGGCTCGCCCTCTCGTGTGCCGCTACGCGGCGCTTCTACGGAGAGGAGGGACGGCGAGCCACTCGACGGTCTCGCTTCCTGGCGGAGATTCCCGAGGAGTTCACAGAGCGCCTGGAGGCCACTGCCAGGGCTCAAACGCGCTGGGAAGGCGCCCTGAATTCGCGAGAATCCATCGAGCGCTTCCTCCATAGCAATGGCTTCAGTGGGCGGCGGGGGGCAAGCCGTGGGGCGGCACCACGGAACCCCGTCCCGTCTGCCAGCGCCTGGAGGCGTGGAAGCAGAGTCCGTCATCCGAAGTACGGCGTCGGCACGATCCTCGCCTGCGAAGGACAAGGCGATGATGAGAAGCTCACCATCAGTTTCCCGGGGTACGGCGCTAAGAAGTTATTGCCGCGATTTGCGGAGCTCCAAAAGGCATGAGGTGCGACGCGCCATCGGCCAATTGCTGTATGATTTTGGTTCAACCGGTGTAGAGCGCGCATGAGTGTTGTGCGTCGAGTGGCGTTTGCTCAAGGCGAACGCGCTCCAAAGGATGGAAATGGACACAACGAGCATCAAGGACAAAGCGGAACGAAAAAAGCTGAAGCGTGAGGCGCGCAGCAAGCGGGGCCCAAAGGCGAAGCGTACCGATCCGCGAGGCTCGCATAAGCCGAAGGTTAAGAAGAAGGGCGCGGCTTCCAAGCGATAACGGCCGCTCCGAAGATAACGTGGCGGATGTGCTCTGAGCCGGCGCGAAGGGACGCCGACAGGGCGGCAAATCGATGGGTAGTCAACTGCTGGCCACCAAGAGCATTGACCGCCTCTTGGCGGAGGCGGCGGACCCCGCGCGTTGCTTGCGTCGAGGGCTCGGACCGTGGTCGCTGACGGCGCTTGGCATCGGCGCCATCATCGGCACCGGGATCTTTGTGCTGACGGGCACCGCCGCCGCGGGCACGGTGCTGCAGTTTCCGTCTGTTTTGAAGGCGCCGCTGTTCTTATTCCTTATCCACGGAGGACACACCGTGGGCACGGCCGGTCGCCTCGGAGCCGGGCCCGCCATCTCGCTGTCTTTTTTTCTGGTCGCGGTTGCCTGCGCCCTGGCGGGCCTGTGCTACGCCGAGCTCGCCTCCATGATCCCCATAGCGGGCAGCGCCTACACGTATTCGTACGCGACGCTCGGAGAGATCGTAGCCTGGATCATCGGCTGGGATCTCATCCTCGAATATGCCGTCAGCAACATGGCTGTGGCCGTAGGCTTTTCCGCCTACATCGATATGCTCCTGAGCGGTTTCGGGCTCAAGGTACCCGACAGTATCGCCAATCCCGTCTTCAACGATTCCTTGCAGCGCACCGGTTCGTATTTCAACGTGCCCGGCTTTCTGATCGTGATGCTGCTGACCGTCATCCTGGTGCGCGGGATCCGCGAGAGCGCCCGGACCAACAACATCATGGTCGGCGTGAAGATCGTCGCTATATTGATCTTCATTTTTTTTGCCTCCCGCTACATCCATCCGGAAAACTGGAAGCCGTTTATGCCAAACGGCTGGTCGGGCGTCTTGACGGGCGGAGCCATTGTGTTCTTCACCTACATCGGATTTGATTCAGTCTCGACCTGCGCCGAAGAGACCATAAATCCGCAGAAGGATGTGCCCTTCGGCATCATCGCCTCGCTGGTGGTCTGCGCGATTCTGTACTGCGCGGTGGCCATCGTGCTGACGGGTATTCAGAATTGGCGCACGCTGGACAATGCCGCGCCGGTGGCGAGCGCGCTCCACGCCATCGGCCTCCTGAACGTCGAGCGCTGGGTGACCATCGGCGCACTGACCGGGATGCTCAGTTCGCTGCTGGTCTATCAGCTCGGGCAGGCTCGAGTCTGGTTTTCCATGTCGCGCGACGGCCTCCTGCCCCGGGTGTTCTCGAAAGTCCATCCCCGCTTTCGAACGCCACACGTCAGCACCTGGATTGCCGGCCTGGTGGTCGCGATTCCTTCCGGCCTCTTCGACATTGGAACTCTATCGGAGCTCTCCAACATCGGCACCCTGTTCGCCTTCATTCTGGTGGCGCTGGGAGTGCTGGTGCTGCGCTACAAGCAACCGCAACGCCGCCGCGGATTCAGGACTCCGTGGGTTCCCGCTTTGCCGATTGCGGCCATCCTCTGCTGCCTGATTCTGATGGCAAGCCTCCCGATAGAGACTTGGTTGCGGTTTTTGATCTGGCTCGTGATCGGTCTCGGGATTTACCTCGGATACAGCCGCTTTCACAGCGAATTTGCCAAGCCGGCTGAAGCTGTAGTCGCGGCCGAACTTTAACTATGAGATTACATGGGTCCAAGCGCGTGATCGAGGGTGCTCTCTTCTTTCGTCCATCAGCCCGGCAAGGCGTTTGCGATGCCGCCGGGCGGGGCCCCAGGTCGGGAACGCGGCAGCGGCTTTTCGCAGTTCCACCCCTGGTTGCGGGCCTCCTGAGCTTTGCGCTCACTGTGGCGCTCCTCGGTGTGGCTGAGATTACGCCGCTCTACGCTTGGGGGCCGGCGGCGCACAGACTCGTGAACAATTGGGCGATCGCCACGCTGCCTCCGGCGGTGCGTCCTTTTTTTGAAGACCGCCGCTCCTTCCTCGTCGATCACGCGGACGATCCTGATGACTGGATCAAAAAGGATCCGTACGAACGCAGCCGGCACTACATCTATCTCGACAAGTACGGATTGTTCCCCTACATCGAACTGCCTTACTCGTATAAAGCGGCGATAGCGAAATACGGCGGCCGGCGCATCAGCCGCAATGGTATTTTGCCTTGGCAAATCGGCGAGTACAGCCTGCGGCTCACAAACGACCTGCGCTCCGAGAGTTGGGACGATGCCCGGCTGGACGCAGCCGTGCTCGCGCACTATGTGGCCGACGCACACGACCCGCTCAATACCACGCAGAATTTTGACGGACAACTGACTGATCAGACCGGCCTCGCCAAGCGCTTCGGGTCGAACTTGGTTGATCGGTACACCAACTTTTTTATGTTTCATCCTGAGGATGCTGCCAAGGTGGATGATCCGACCTCGTACGCCTTCGTGATGTGCCTGGAATCGAACACTTGGGTAGACAGGATTCTGTGGGCGGACTGGCGTTCGCGGTCAGGGCTGGCCGACTACACGGATGAATACTTCGACCGATTCTATACCCAGATCGGCTCCACGGCCACGCAGGAAATCAACTCCGCGGCTCACGATACCGGTTCTTACTGGTATTCCGCCTGGCTCAATGCCGGTCAGCCCGCTTTGCCGAAATAGAATTCCAACTTTTCGCTAGCCATGTCTATGCCGCCCGACGTCGTCTCCTTTGTTCGACGCCTGCCCAAGGTGGAACTGCACCTTCACCTTGAAGGGAGCATTCGGCCCGAAACGTTGAGGCAGATAGCGGGGCGCAAGAACCAAGGCCGGGAGGCTGCTGAACAGTGGATTCAGGAGAGGGAGCGGCAACGCTTTCGCTACCCGCGTTTCAGCGATTTTCTGAACGCCTTTAAGCTGCTCTCCCTTCTGCTCGAAACGCCGGACGATTATGCGCTCGCCGCCACACGATTGATCGAGGAACTCGGCGCGCAAAACGTGCGTTACGCTGAACTGACCTTGTCGGCAGGCGTCGTGCTTTGGAAGAAGCAGCCTGTCGATGCGATCTTTGAGGCTGTGGCGGAAGCGTCGAGTGCAGCGTCACGCAGGCTTGGCCTGCAGGTCCGGTGGATCTTCGATGCCGTGCGGCAGTTCGGTGTCGACCACGCTCGCGAAGTGCTGCGTTACGCGGCGCGCTTTAAGGATTACGGTGTGGTTGCGTTTGGCATTGGCGGGGATGAAGTGCGGGGGCCGGCGCATTTGTTCGCTGACGTTTTCCAGGAAGCCCGCGAACTCGGCCTGCACACCACCGCTCATGCCGGCGAAACGGCGGGGCCCGACAGCGTCCGCGACGCCATCGAGATCCTTAAAGCCGAGCGCATCGGCCATGCGACCAACGCCGGCCGGGATCAAGGCACTGTTCAGATGCTGGCTGACCGGCAGATCACCGTGGAGGCCTGCCTCACCAGCAATCTCGCCACGGGCTTGATCGATCGAGTCGAGGATTACCCCTTGCGCCGCTTTCTTGCGGCCGGCGTGCGGGTGACGATCAATTCGGACGATCCGGCCTTCTTCAACACGAACATCGAGCAGGAAATGATGCTGGCGGCAGAGCGCTTCGGGCTCTCTGGCTCCGAGATTCTTGATCTCGCCCGCAACGCAATTCGAGGCGCTTTTCTCGAGGACGCCGCGCGTGGCGCGCTGCTCGAGGAGATGGAGCACGCCGCTGATCACTCGATACCAGCACGTACAGGCACCGCCTGAGCCGGGTGCGCTGAATACTTTTCGAAGAGGTTCCTTCGCGATGCCAGTCCGTGCGATATTTTTTGACGCCGGCAACACGCTGCTCTATCCGCGCCTTGACGAGCTTGCGCTGGAGGTGACGGCGATCGGCTATCAGGCCGGTGTGGAGGATTTTCTCGCCGCCGAACGGCAGGCCAAGAAGAAGCTCGATGAATGGCTTTGGCCGAAGCTCGAACAACGCGACCTGCCACCGGCGATAGACCGTGTGTACTGGATAGAGTACCTGAAGGTATTGTTCGAACGGATTCAGGTGCCCGCTGACCAGCACGAGTCCGTCACCCACCAGCTCGTGGAACGCTTTCGCGACATTCGACTCTGGTCACGCGTCTTTCCCGAAACTGAGCCCGTGCTCCAAAATCTGCTGAAATCCGGCTACTCTCTGGGCGTGATTTCAAATTCGGTGGGCACCATCGAAGAGCAGCTCGGCCGCGCCGGTCTGGCACCTTACTTCCCGTTCGTGCTTGACTCCGCGGTGGTGGGGGTAGAGAAACCCCACCCTGAGATATTCGAAATGGCCCTTGATCGCGCCGCCGTGCCATCCGCCGAGGCCGTCTTCATTGGCGATACCCACGCGACCGACATCGGGGGGGCGCGCGGAGCAGGGATTCGCGGCATCCTGATCGATCGCTTCGGCGCCTATGATGACACGGTCGACTGTCTGCGGATCACTTCCCTGGATGGGTTGGAGCAGGCTTTGAGGCGGCTGGCCGATTAGCGGACGCCGAGTGAGGCTTAGCGCCATTGGCGGACGCTTTCTCGGTCTTGACGATGCCTGCCCCCTCTTTGATGGTCAGAATCTGGTTGGGCTCGACGTGGGGGAACTTCTCGAGCTTCTGGGTGGTAGGCCACTTCACTTCGATCAGATCGATCACAGCCGCCTGACCCAGGCCGAAATGAAGCCGCAGATCGCTTTGTGACATCACGCTGGTCCCGCTGTGGACCTCGTCCAACTGAGCGTGCTTCCCGGTGATCACACGCACGCGGGCGCCAATCGCCGTGCGGTTACACTGGGTTCCCACCAGCTTGAGCTTGATCCAGTTGTTGCCGCTCGCGGTGTCATTACGCAGTAACGAGGGCGGATCGTTCATGTTGAGAATAACCACGTCCACGTCGCCGTCATTGTCGTAGTCGCCGAAAGCAGCGCCCCGGCTCGAGTAGAGCTCGGTGATTCCAGTTCCGGATTCCTTGGAAACATCCTTGAACTTGCCGTTTCCCAGGTTGCGATAAAGCAGCCGCTGTTCTTTAAAGTGAACCCCCAGATCGGACTTGTCCACCTCCGGGTAGACGTGGCCATTGATCTGCATGATGTCGGCCCAGCCATCGTTATCGTAGTCGAGGAATCCGCAACCCCAGCCGACATACTGCGTATTCGAGCCCAGGCCGGCCGCAAAAGTGGCGTCATTGAACGTTCCGTGGCCGTCGTTGCGATACAGGTCCGCGGTATCGTCGGAGAAATTGGTTTTGAAAATGTCGAGCGAGCCGTCGCAGTCGTAATCGGCCACTGCCACGCCCATACCGGCCTGCTCCTGGCCATCCTCGTTGTACGCGCAGCCCGCCATAACCCCTACATCGGTAAAGGTTCCGTTGTGATTGTTCTTGTAGAGAATGCTGGCTTCGGAATCCACCGCCACGTAAATATCAGGCCAGCCGTCGTTGTCAAAATCGTAGGAAACCGCCGTGATCGAATAGCGCGGCCCGGGCGCGAGAATGCCGCTTTTCTCGGAAACGTCCGTAAAAGTGCCGTTGCCGTTGTTGTGATACAGGAGATTCGAACCGCCGGGCAATCCTCGCGGGCCGCACATTACGGGAACGCCCTTCCACTGGCAGTAGGCAGACTGGCCGGGCGCCGGAATCTTGTCCTTGTCGAACAGGATGTAATTCGCCACGAAGAGGTCCAAGTGGCCGTCGCGGTCATAGTCGAGCCAGGTACAGCCGGAGTTCCAGCGCGGAGGATGCTTCTCATCAAAATCCTGCCAAAGTCCGGCCTTCTTGGACACGTCCGTGAATGTGCCATCACCGTTGTTGTGGAACAGGATGTTGTGGCCCCAGAAGCAGCAAAAAAGGTCGTCCCAACCGTCGTTGTCATAATCGCCGACGCACACGGCCGTCTGCCATCCGCTCACGCCGAGGCCAGCTTGTGCGGTGACGTCCGTAAACGTGCCGTCACGATTGTTCTTGAAGAGGTGCGAGATTGGCGCTTGGCCCGGCGGATAAGTTTCATTGAGGCGAAGGCCATTGGTCAGGTAGATGTCAATCCAGCCGTCCATGTCGTAGTCGAAGAAGGCGAGCCCGCTGCCCTTCGCCTCCATGATGTAGTCCTTGTGCTCGACGCCGCCCCAGACGTTGGTAACATTGAGACCAGCCTCCTTGGCCACGTCCACGAAGAGAGCCGCCGTTCCTGCAGGCTTGGGCACCGCACTGAGCGCGATTCCATTGCGCCACTTCCACAGCGGGGTTGACAGGGCATCGACCAACTGCGAACCGAGCGCTACGGCGGAGGATCCGAGAAAAAGACGGCGGGAAAGTTTCATTCTTACCAAATCACAAGTCAGAATTCAGGGAACCAGCTCAATTATATCCTACGCGGCCGTTTGATGAAGGCCCCATCATGGACTCTACCGTCCATGCAGGGTCGCAACGGGGAAGTAGAGTCCCCGCTGATCCCGCCGCCACCAGTCGCCTGTCGCCCGGCGCCCCGCGAAGTCGGTAAAGTGGTAGTCATAGGCTGATGCCCGGATGTAGCGCGGCGGCGCGTTGGGAAACGGGTTGTTTTCGAGCAGAGCCAGCGCGTCCGGAGAACCCTCCAGCAATCGGATGATCAGATTAACCACCCAGCGATTCTGTTGATAACTGCCGAGCGCGGCAAACCACATCTGCCAGTCGAGGCGTGGCTGATATGGCGCAACCCACGGTGGCCGGCGCGCCAGTTCTCCGGGCTTGTATTTGAATTCATACGGCTGCCAGTTCACGCCTTCGTCGCTTCCCTCGATCACAATTTCAAGACGCGAGGTCGTCATCACGGCGAATAGACCGTAAGAACTGGCTAGGGAATAAGGCGCTTGCCACTCGACCAGGCGATGCACAGAACCGGGGACCACGCCGCCGAGTCCGAGAGTATTCAGCACTTCGGTGCCGCTGACCAGTAGGATGAACGCGGCCAGCGCCACTCGAAACTTTCTGCCGGACGTCGCGAGCTTTCCCGGCGGACGCTCGGCGGCGATCCTCTCCACCATCCGTCTGGGCAGTAAGCGGCTCCAGATGGCGTCATCCAGGAGCAGCAGGCAGAGAGCGATGGCCAGCAGGTTGAAGAAGGCATAGTTGCCCGTTGCGGCGATCGAGAGCTGAAAGACGATGATCACGACGGCCCCTGTCCTGCGCAGGCGCCGCGGGGCCAACACTAAGAATGGAATCGCCAGTTCGAAGAAAAAAACGGCACCGACGGATGTCTTCTGAAACCAGGCGGGCAGTTGGGCGGCGTACCAGGCCACCGGTGTCGGGATCGGCTGGGTCCAGTAGTGATAATCGAGCGCGGTGAAATTGCGCCAGGAGGCATCGCCGCTCCCGAGCTTCACGGCGCCCGACAGGAACATCAGCCGGAACAAGAGCCAGCGCAACAGCCACAGGATAACAGAGGAAACCCGCGATGAGCCCGATCGCCAAGGCGCTTCCGGAAGCCGCCAAGGCGCCAGAAAAATGGCGAGGAAACCCGTCTCCAGCAGCAGGATGTCCCACTGGAAGGAGAGAAAGTCCTGTCCGATCGTCACCAGTGACAGGTAGAATGCCCAGCACAACACCAGCGCCGGACCCGTCGCGAGCCCAAGGATTACGAGCACCGCCAGGAGCGCTCCTCCACTGCACAGGAGCTTGAGCGAGGCGTCGCTCGAGCTGATCCAGGCCAGCGTCGGGAACAAGCGATGACTGGCCGATCCAAAGTTGTTCTTGACGAGCTGCAGGAAGATGTTGGCGGGCAGAATTCCGCGAGCGCCCAGGAGCCCGAGCACTTGAATTCGCAAGGAGAGAAACGCGACCAGGTAAATGAGGCCCAGCAGGCGCAGAAAGATCCAGCGGCTGAGCTCGAAAGAAGGAGGCTCGGGATCGCGACCGAAGGCGATTGTGTTCAGCTTGCCAAACAAAGAGCGATGATCAGCCACCAACCGATAGGCCCATTCCGTCACCGCCCGCGCGCCCGGCACGCGCTTGTAGGCCGAGAGCGTCCAGCGGTACCGGGGAGAGTGGGCAAGGGTACGAAAGACAGCCTCCGCACCCGCGTAATTCGCGCCCTCTGGGGTAATGAGCTGGACGGAGCGCGACCACGATTCCTTCGGGATCCGAAATCGCGCCGCTTCCTGCTGCGCCGGAGCGCAGTCAATCTGATCGCGCGTGATGGCACGCCAGCGCGCCACCCAGTAGCGACAGAAGCCACAGTCGCCGTCAAAGAGGAGCAGCGGGCGGGTCAGCTTATCTCCTGGAGCACTCACGCTGTTCTTTCCGCAGCCCTAGTCCGTATCGTCCCAAGATGCGGCTATCGAAGCTTCGTCAAAAGTTCGCCGAATGGCTCCGAGCTCACGTTCCACGTACCTTCGAACGGATTATCCAGGTCAGTAAGCACAAAATGAGCGAAGAACAAGAGGGTGGCGGCTATCGCCACCGAGAGCACACCGACGAGCGTACTGTGGAACGGATAGCAAATCAGAAGAAGCAAAATGACGCGCGCGGTGAGCGTCACAAACAGAAGCAGCGTGTGCGGGATTCGCTTCACGCTGAGGGAAAGGCGTTCGTCCCGGTGGCCGCTTGCTTGATTCGCGATTTCGAGCAGCCGTTGATACACCATGCGCTCAATGTCGCCTTCCGGGTTTGCGTCGGTCACGCTGGAAACGATTGCGAAGAACAGCCGGTCCGTCTTCTCCGTCTCATCACTTCTCGCCAGTGCCCGCCACTCCGTTTCGACGACTGCCCTGGCGTAGGCCTTTACCGCCCGAACGATGCCCTCGCGTCCCGCCTTCAGCGGAGTGCTGAACACGATCAAATCCTTTAGCGACCCGGTCTCTTTCAGGACTTCACTTTCAACGGACGTAAACTGGCCCCAGATGACGTAGGTCGCGAAGGCGTAGACGACACTGAAAAGTGTACCAATAATCTGGAGGAGCGCGCCGACGCCCTCGGCGTCGCTCAGGAAAGAACTTTGAAGGCGGAAGAGGTGAAACGCCAAACACAGAATCGTAGCTACAACGAGCAGCCTCGCCCAGCGATAGAACGTGGCCGACGGAATGATGTCTATAGCTCGGATCGTAAGCCTCTCCTCTGCTGAGTCTCTTGCCCTTGCTCCAGCGTCTTCCTGAAAAGGACCTTGACGCCTTCACGCCATCTTTGATTGACCCCCACCTTGATCACGCGAATCGAGGGATGAAAGTAGCGCAGAATTGCCTCCGTAGTCGAGTGAAAACGGAACGCCGGACACACCAGGTAAATCACGGGCGGCGACGGCGACGGTGTGAGCCCTGGAAAATACCCATACTCGCGAAACTGTCCGCGATCTTCGAGCCATTTCACGCGCAGCCAGTAATCGAGTCCCTGCAGCGGCAGATGGGGATCCTCATCGAGCTTGAGTTCCACCACAGCCAGGCGGTGGGTCCCGCTCTCGCGGTCCCGGATCACACCCAGAATATCGATCACGCCGCGCGAGAATTCCGGCGACGCCGGGCCCGAAAAGGCCGGCACCTGAGGGTAGACGTGCTCGGGCACAAAGGCGGGATCGATGCGGCCGATGTCTTCCACCAGCAGGCTCTCCAGCCAGCGCTCCGGCTGCAGACGATAGAAGGGATGCGAGCGGTCCGCGCTCCGTCGATGCCGCAGCTTGAGGACGCTCTCGACAAAGGCGCTGAACTCGGCGCGATTTCCGGCGTCGAGCAGTGTCCGCTCACCTTCAAGGCCAAAATAGACTCGGGGAATTGTGCGGCCCTCAATGCGCGCCACCTCGAGACCGAACACGCGAAGCGAGAGAGCCTCACCCGAGGCATCGGGGACCACCTGGAGGCGTCCGGCATGTTCGCCAACAAGGTCCCGCAAGAGAGGACGAAGTTGCTCCAGAAGGCGCGCGCCGCGCAAGCGCGGCGTGAGGCGCGTCTCCACGTTGCCGTAGTCGCTGAGATCGATCTGACTTGGATGCTCCTGGCCACGAGTCCATTCCAGGATCTCGATGGCGGCGGCCCGCGGATCGAGATATGCGGCACGATGCGCGGCCATCGGTACAGCGGACGGCGGCAAGATCAGCTTCAGGCCGCCCACCGTTGGGGAGTGTCGGCTGTCCGCCGGACGTTTTCGCAGCCAGTCCAGCCAGATCAGTCCGTAGGCTAGCGCATTTTCGATCGCAGAGGGACCTTCAGCGTCCGAGAGTCCAAGAAAGGCCCAAGCCTCGCGGCCGCGCCTGACCCAACCCCGTGAATAATAGACCGAGAAGGAGTGCTCCCGGTCGGAGCGATGCGTCACGCGCTCGATTTGAACGTCCGGAAACTGGCGGGCGAGCATGGCCACCAGTTCACACTCGAACAAGTGGCGATCCTCGGCACGCCGCCGAACCGGGTCAGAGATGTAGCCTACGTCAATCTCGGCCCCGGCGCCGCCGTGTAAGCTTTCATCTCCGCCCGCGCTCTGGCCTTCGGCTTTGGCCTGCGCGGCCGCCGCTGCCTCGCAGATGTCGAGCGCCACCGGCTCCAGGGACCACCCCGGCCGGTAGGCGCACAAGCGCAGCCGCTGTCCCTTCTGCTCCGCGCGCTCGATACGCCGCACCCAGGAGCGTCCGCCGCCCCAATACTCGAATAGCAGCTTGCCGAATTCAACCTCCAGCCGCCATTCCCCTGCGCCCGCTTCTGCCCCAGCCCCGTGCGCCGTCCGGACCAAACCGACCACTTGGCCGCCGTCCTCGGTCAGAACCGGATCGGAGAGCGACTGAATGTAAGCTAACAACTGTTCGCGCAGGTCCCAAGGTTCACTCGGCTGGATCGTCTCTTTCATAGGCTCCTGAGGGTCTCCTGTGAATTTTCGGCATGCAGCCGGCCAAACCTGAGGCTAAAAGAGCGTTGACGAGCGACGAATAGCCAGCCAGACTTTGATGACTGAGGAGAGCCGGAAAATGGACCGCCCTGGAATTAATTTGCGAGGCTCTGAAAGACGCATCCACGAAACTGCAGATCGAACCCGGGCCGAGCCGCTAAGAGCTGAATTTTCAATGCTAAATGTGATTCGCTGCGCTAAAATGGCCGAGACGGCTTGGGGGACCGCAAGTCGATGGAGGCCGAAGGCCCCCAAGACTACAAAGGCTTTGGCGAAGGTGAATGCCGCGAAACCACACATCTCGTGCCCATCGTCGAGGTCAGGCCGCGCTCGCCGATGTTTTCATACCGGACAAACTGTACTTCCGTATCGGTGAAGTTAGCAAGCTCACCCATACAAAGGCCTACGTCCTGCGTTACTGGGAGACGGAATTTCCCATGCTGCGTCCGGCGAAAAGCTCCTCCGGCCATCGCCTCTACCGGAAGCGGGACGTGGAAATGGTCATCGAAATTCGGAAGCTGCTTTATGCGCACGGATTCACGATCGAAGGCGCCCGCAATAAGCTCGGTCAGGGGGGCAAGCCGGAGAAGGGGAATCCCAGGCAGAAGCCTTTGTTTTCTCCCGCCGAGGAAGGGCCGGCAGTGGAGCGCTCGCACCTGCGCTCGATTCGCCACGAACTTCAGGGCATCTTGACAATCTTGCGGCGAAAATGTTAGAAAAGCACGTGTCAGTTATCAGTTGTCAGTGGTCAGCTTTGTCAGTACCGCAGGTTTTCTGAGCTTCTACTGGCCCTAGCTGATGATTGACAACCCCTTCCGACGGTTCCTGATAACTGAAAACTGACGAGGGCAGTATTCTTCGGGACGTGGCGCAGCCTGGTAGCGCACTTGCTTGGGGTGCAAGGGGTCGCCAGTTCAAATCTGGCCGTCCCGACCACTTTAGGGTTTAGCGGTTAGGGAATTCGGAATTCGCGGCGGATCCAGGTTTGCCGTTTTACGCACTCCTGGCCCCCGGCCCTAACGTTGTGTTTGTCGGGGCGTAGCGTAGCCTGGTAGCGCGCTTGGTTCGGGACCAAGAGGTCCCC
>DASYYZ010000168.1:0-8481 GCA_035946735.1 Terriglobia bacterium | reverse complement strand
TTCGAAGCCTCGCGACTGGCTGAGGCCGCGGACGTCTTTGCCATCGAACTGATGGACATCAAGGCCAGCCATAAGGTGCTTTACGGGTCGGATCTGGTGGCCACGATCGAGGTGCCCATGACGCTCCACCATCTGCAAGTGGAGCGCGAACTGCGCCAGAACCTGGTGCGCTTGCGTCAGCACTATCTGGCGTCGGATGGGGGACGCAAAGCGTTGCTGGGGTTGATGACGGCTTCCATTTCGAGCTTCGCTGTGCTTTTTCGCCACGCCGCGATTGCCCTGGGCGCGCCGTCTTCTGAGCTTGCGCAACCCCTGCGGAAACGGGAAGCAGTCGATCGGCTGGCCGCCGCGATCGGATTCGAAGCGCGGCCCTTTCATACTATTTTCGATATCCGTGAGAAGAAAATTGCGATGCGAGAGGCTGACGGGGAAAGCCTTTTCCGCGACTATCTCGAGGCAGTTACACGGGTGGTTCACGAGGTCGACCGGCGCCTGGAAGAACGCTCGCGAGGGTGATGGGACTAAATACCCTTACCCGAGGCTACACGGTCCCTCCTGCCGCGGTGGGAGAGGCAGCGGATGAGGGTTCTGAGGAGAATCGATGAAAAAACTTCTGATCGTGCTGGCTGTTCTGGTAGTTCTGGGGCTCATCTTCGGGATAGTGTACGTGAGCGCCCGCAATGAGATGGTTCGCAAGAATGAAACCATCAACACGGCCTGGGCCCAGGTGGACGTGGATTTGCAGCGCCGCGCCGACCTCATTCCCAACCTCGTCAACACGGTGAAGGGCTACGCCGCGCAGGAAGTCACCGTTTTCTCGGACATCGCCAATGCGCGCGCCGCGCTGCTCTCCGCTCAATCACCGCAGGACAAGATCGCCGCTAACGGACGGCTCGATGGCGCATTGGGCCGGCTGTTGGCCGTGGTCGAGAACTATCCTCAGCTCAAGTCGAACGAGAATTTCCTGCGCTTACAGGACGAGCTGGCGGGCACCGAAAATCGCATCGCGGTGGCGAGGCTTCGCTACAACCAGTCCTTGCAGGACTACAACACCTACATCGGATTGTTTCCGAACAGCGTCTTCGCTGGTTGGGCCGGCTTCCATCGCAACGATCACTATTTCCAGGCTTCGCCTCAGGCTCAACAAGTGCCCAAGGTGGAGTTTCCCGGGCCCCCAGCCAAGTGACAAGTGACCCGAGGCAGAGACAAGAGACAAGAGACAAGAGGCGAGAGAGGAGCTGGCCGAACGTGCCCGCGAGTCACCATGTAGCTTCCTGACGGCGTTCCGGGATTCGTCGAAACCATCAATGCTGCTTGGGCGCAGGTCGACGTGGACTCACAGCGCCGCGCCGACCTCATTCCAACTGAAATTGAGTGGCGCAAAAACCCTGACGAATTTGCTTCGGCCCGCGATGTATAATTCGGCAGGCGGCAGATACGCCAGGGCAACCTCCAGTGAGGGGGGGGACGGAATCTGTCGGTGGGGACAAGATGATCTGTCCGACTTGTAGTAAGCCGAACGAGCCACCTGCTCGTTTCTGTATCTACTGCGGGTTTCCCCTAGCCCCCGAACCTTCAACTGACCCCTCCACAGCGCGGCCGCCCGGGCAGACCGCAAAACCCGGAGATGGATCGTCGTCATGGCCGGCCGAATACGTCGCAATTAGCAGGGACGGGGAGAAGTTTGAGCGCGTGTTCCCCGGGGTCGAAGTCAAACGAGTGTTTGTTGTCGACGGCAAACCCTACCCGCCCCTAATCTACAGATCAAATATCGTGGTTTCGAACCAGAGAGCCGTTTTCGTGGATGACGCCGGTCGCTTGCTGCGCCAGAAGGTGTCGTTTTATCCCCGCTCCGGCGTAAGTTCCACTCGGCGGGCGGGCTACAGTGACCTAAGTCCGTTTTGGGTCTTGAAAACATCTCTCAATGAAGAGTTGCATAAGGAATTTAGAATGAACCCGACTGCGTACGCCAAAGCACCTGGCGCATGGTGGGTGCGGGGCTACGTAGATTGGACCTGGATCCGCCGTCAGCCGGAAAACCCCCACAGGAGCGATGATGGCCGTTGGGTTCTGAAGTTTCCAGAACTGTGGCGCGTAAGAGTGGTTGACCAGCTAGGCCCAGGGCCAGATAGCCCTATTACCAACATCGAGGGCACGGCTAGCCTGTCTCTGGCGAGCCGAGAGGCGGCGGAATCGTTGCGGGATCTCATCAAGAGTGTCGTCAAACCGGAACTGGAGTCGCCTTTCACCCCAGAGTACGTCGCTAGTCTGCCGAAAAAGCCCATGTCCGCTGGATTCCGCTCGTACCTTTACATATTCTGGGTCGGTCTAGCTGCTGCGATTATGCTTGGGGTACTCTGGGGCGCCAACGCCCCATCCTGGATCACAGTCCCAGCGGTGGCGGCCGGTTGTTTTGTCGTTGTTCGCCTTATTCGGGGATGGGAAGCAAAGAAAGCCCGCGAGCGCTGAGTAGCGGAAAGTCACATGGCTAAAGGGAATTTGGCGGCACGCTTGCGAGAATGGTTTGACAGGCACCTTGATGAGAACCAGCCGCGTTGGTTTGATGTGCAAATACGGGACCCCGAGTATTGGCAAGCGTGGCTCGAGAACAAGAAGCGTCTCGGTAAAGTTGACCCCGACGCCACGGTTAACCCCATTATCCTCCCGCGCCGGATCCGCTTTATTCTCTCATTGTGCGCTAAGGGCTGCTTTGCGATGATTGTGGGAGTAACTGCTGCATTCGCTTTGGCCTCGCTCTGGAACAGGAATCCCTTTCTCGGACTGCTCGCCTCCATCCTCAGCGGTTATTGGGCTTTCTCGAAGGTAAGGTCTCAGTGGCGTGCCGGCAGAAGAATTCGACCGGTCATTCTAGCGCTGGCGGTCTTGATCGGCAGCTTTGTAGTCTGGGGCGCCTACCTTCAGGACCGTCAACACACGCGTCGACCGGTCGCACCTACTCAGGTTCGCGGACCTAATAAGACAAGATCGGCGCTCGCTCGTCAATTCCATTACAGAGCGGCGTAAATGCGCACGCGACGTCAAGTGACGAGTGACCCGAGGCAGAGACGGGAGACCAGAGGCGAGAGACGAGCAGCTCTGCCCTTCTCTCATCTCTGGTCTCTCATCTCTCATCTCTCGTCTCTCGTCTCTCGTCACTGTACTTTCAGCGTTACCGTCGCCGACTTCGATAGCTGGCCAAACGTGCCGGTGATGGTCACCATGTAAGTTCCAGACGGAGTCCCCGGATTCGGTGGCGGAGCCGCCGCCTGACTTGAGCCACCGCCGCCTCCGCACGCCGCATAGCCCAGAAGCACAGCCATCACCGCCGGCAGGAAGATGAAGGCGAATCGGGCCGGGATCAATCTGGCGCGACCCTCGCGCCCGCGCTTCCAGGCTAGCCCCATGACAATGAGGCCCAGCAATGCAGCCGAAAGAATTTGCCAGAGCCAAGGATCATCGCGAAGCAGTTCGCGCCAGGGCGTGCGCCACCGCGCCCCCGAACCTGCCGCCGTAGTCGAAATCGTTAGCTTCGAGCTGGCAGCTTTCGCACCCGGCGTGATGCTGGCCGGCGAGAAAGCGCAGGTGGACATGGACGGCAAACCCGCCGACGAACAAGCGAGGGCTACAGCGCTCGAGAAGGCGCCCATTTGCGGGCTCACCGAGATTGTATAAGTGGCCGATTGCCCTGCGGTCACACTTGCGCTCGCCGGCGAAGCGGTGACGGCGAACGAGGTGGCCGTCACCTTGATGGTCGTCGCCGGAGTGAAGGTCACGCCATTGTTGCTGGCGCTCAGGTTCACCGTGTTCGCTCCCGGCGTACAATCTGGCGCGGGCATCGACCCTGTCCCGGCACCGCAAGTTCCGGTCCAGCTATAGGTGAGCGGGCAGTTGTTGGGGTCCGCCCCGGTTGCCTGGAGCGTACCGCCTCCGCTGCTCACGGTCTGGGCGGCGGGCGCGGAGAATGTGGGAATCTCCTTCAAGGCGGCCGTCAGCGCGTCGACGCGGCCGGAGCCGTAGGTATCGTTCGGGACGGGACTCCCGAGGGGATCGGCGTTCGCGACGAGCAGGCCGTGCAGGCTCTGCCGCGCCGTTGTATCCGCGATGGCGCCCGTGGAACCGTTGAGCAGGCAAGGCGCGAGTTGCAGGAAGAGCGCATCGGCGCCGGCGGCATGAGGAGTTGCTGCGGAAGTTCCGAAGAACGGATTCTCGAAATCGCCCGCGCCCGTGATGGAGACGCCGTCGATGCCAGTCACGTCGGGCTTGGTGCGTCCGTCGGTGGTGGGTCCCCGGCTGCTGAAGAACTCGATCTGGGTGTGGTTGGGATCGTTCGGATAATCCGGGCACTGCGGCACGCCGGAGCAGATGGCGCCCACCGCCACCACGCTCACCGGCGACCCGCCCGCGTCCGACTCCGCTGAAATGCTCGTCGCAGGTGTGTTGTAGTTGTGCGCCTCATAGCGCCCTGAGGCGATCGGCGCGATCGCGGCTTTCGCGCATTCGGGGGTGAACGCGAACACGTTCAATTTGCGAACCAGGGCTTTGTTACCGACGTTCTGAATCACGATATCGTAGAGTCCCTGCGCTGTGCCTGCGGGAACGGTGTAGTCGAAGAATTCCACCGGGTCCTGGGTGCCGGTTTGCGGGTTCGTGCTCTTGGCTACGACTGTCCCGGTGCTCTCCTGGACCAGAAACAGATCGTAGTCATTGCTCGAAGCGCCGAAAGGATCGTTCCAGGTCAGCACCGCCACAATCTCGGCGTCAGGAGGCAAATTCACCTTGTCGTTCACCGTGGGTCCGAGGTTCAGGACATCCGTGGTGGTCGAACTTCCCTGAAAAAGCTGCAAATCGCCTGCCGCTCCCACGATCTTGGTGCCGTCGACATGCGAATCGAGGTAATTTCCCACATAGTGATTCACGGCGTTGTTCCCCACCGCCGTCACCCAGGCGCGAATCGGATTGCCGGAGCTATTGAGCTGGGCCGCTGTGTTGGCCGAAACCGGGCTGGTGCCGTCGTAGGGGAGGCCGAAGAAGCCGATGTCATCCATACCCACATCAACCTTCGAGGCAATAAAGTTTACGGCTTGTTCGAAGGCCATGCTGGTGTCGAAGTTGGCAAAATAGAGCTGCGCCCCCGGGGCAATGTCGTGGAGAATTTCGAGCAGCGCCGTGCCTTCCGCACCTGCGCCCGGAAAACCGCAGCCGGCGGGCGGCAAGCCCTCGAGGTCCATATTGGCGCTGAACGATTCAGCCGTGATCCCGCCGGTGACTGAGGTCAGAGTACCGCCGGAGTTGCGTGTGCCGGTCGCCGCCGGCAGATCGCCCGTCGAGATAGGGCCGCCAGTGACGCCGCTGACCGTGCAACTCGTGTCGGGGGTGGGGCAGGCGGCGAAGATCCCCTTCAGCCCGTCAGAAATGGCTCCTACCTTCACGCCCGTGCCATCAACGTGATAAGTGGCGCGGACATCGCTGCTCTTGATGATACTGTCGCCCTGAGTCTCTACCGAGCCGGTGCGCGGAAAACCGTAATTGGGCAAGGTCACAAATCGCACTACTGGCGACGCTCCCACCGCTTCGAGTCGCGCCATCGGCAAGCGAGCCTGCACCATCCGATTCACGCCGTCGACGATCTCGATGGTGGCGCCTGCGCTCTTCAAAGCTGCGAGCGCACTCTCGTCAGTGGAAGTCACCAGCACATAGACCTGCACTTCACCGTGATCGTTGATGCGCAACATGCCGCTATGCGCAGCGTCGCGCACTGGCTTGGGCATCGACTCCAGGGCGAATCCAGGCGGCATCTCGGCGCGACGACCCGGTCGCCAGGGGCCTTGCTCTTGGGGCACGGCACTAGAGAGATTGGCGAGAATCGTATGCAGTTTGGGATGTTTGTAGACTGCCGGAGACGGCTCTTCTGCGCTGCTTCCCTGCCCTGCCGAACCGACCAACAGCATGATACCTGCCATGCCGGCCAACGCCGCTCGCGCCCTCGTGCCAGTTTGTCGCCCTCTTTCGGTTTCTGTGCGACTAAGGCTGAATTTCCTCGTACCCCTCATAAGGCCCATTCTAACAAAGCATGAGCGACACGTGCCCTTGGTCTGGCCGCAACGGGGCAAAGGTCTACCGCATACGCCTCGATACAGCCGAGTCGGGGTTTCGGTGAATGCTGAAAAGGCAGACTGGACGACTGAAGACCGGAACCTGAGGTTATCAGCAAAGACTGCAATCGCCCTTACAGATTCAGCAGTTCCCTGAGCTTGCGCGTCTGGGCGCGGCTCACCGGGATCTCGGTATGCTTGCGATCATCCATTTTGAGCTGGTAGGAGCTCTTGAACCAGGGGATCACTTCCTTGATGCGGTTGACGTTGATGAGGTAGGAGCGGTGCACGCGCCAGAATACTTTGGGGTCGAGAGTGTTTTGCAGTTCCTCAACGGTACGGAAGTTGGACTGCCCTTCGAGTTCGCGGGTGACGATACTGATCACCCCGTCCTCGATGCTGGCATAGACAACCTCGTCCGAGTCGAGCAAATAGAGCCGCCCCCCCGCCTTCACAACGAGCTTGTTCTTCTGCGGCAGGGGACGGCGCTCCAGCATTTCCACCAGCCGATCGATCTTCTGGTCCGTGGGCGCGGTCCTTTCCGTCATCTTCCGCACGCGCGCCAGCGCCTTATCCAGCCTGGAACGCGCCACCGGCTTCAGCAGATAGTCGACGGCGCTCACTTCGAAGGCTTGCACAGCGTAGTTGTCGTAGGCCGTAACAAAGATGAACAGCGGCAGCTTCACCTTCTTCTCGAGCAGCTTTTGGATCACGCCCAGACCATCCAGGCCCGGCATCTGCACGTCCAGAAACACCAGTTGAGGGTTTAGTTCGCGGATGAGATTGACGGCCTCCACGCCGTTCTTGCCCTGGCCAACCACCTCGAGCTCGGGAAAGCCCTTGAGCAGAAACGCCAGCTCATCGCGAGCCGGCTGTTCATCGTCCACAATCAACGCTGTAAGATTCGCCATCGCCCTACGCTCCGTGCCCAGTATAGCAGGCAGCGGATGCGCGCCGTGTCGCGATCCGCAAAGCGCTTGGCTTCAAGGCCCGCGCTACGAGCGATCGATCTCTGAGTCAGGAGACAAACAGGCCAAGAGAGCCGCCGAAGTTCATACGGCTAACGCAGCGCACTTCATTCCAGGTTGTTATCTGGGCGGGATTGTGATATGACAGGAGCCACGATGCACGGGAGGTAAATCCACATGACTGCCAAAAAAGCGATGGTCGTGACGTTGTTCGTTGGGGCCACGCTCGGCCTGAGCGCGCCCCGTCTCCACGCACAAGCCTGCCAGGACGAGCGCGGCATGGCTGACGCGATGGTGAAAGACGTAGCCAGCGTTGTTGATCTCGTCAAGAAAGAAACCCAGGCTGACTTCGAGGGCAAGTTCCATCAGAAAAGTTGCCTAAACAAGCTCACCTTCGCGATTGGCGCTGTAGGTGACGCGGTTGGCTGCCTGGATAAGGCGGCTTCGGACGCGACCACGGCGACAACCAAAGAAACCGAGAGCAAGCTTAAGGACCGGCTGACTCAGTACAAAAGCTCGCTCAAGGGGGCGGAAGACGCGAAGGCCGCCAAACAACTGATCGCAACCTTCGATCTGTCCGCCGGCGAGGTAACAGCAGCTTCAAAATAGGCCCAGGCGTTACTCAGCGAGTGACCCGCTCAACAATCCCGTGCGGTGGCACCTTGTCCCCGAGGGCTCGTCCTCGATGAGTTCGCGCGCTCGCCTAATCCGCAGCCAGACGCTGTATGAAGGTCGAGTGGTGCGCCTGAAGCTTGACGACGTCATCGAGCCGGGGGGCATCAGGGCTACTCGGGAGGTGGTGGCGCATCCGGGCTCGGTGGTGGTCATGCCGTGCCTTGCGGACGGACGCGTTGTTTTGGTGCGTCAGTTTCGTCACGCCGTAGGCCGGAGTCTGTGGGAACTGGTGGCCGGGAGCCTCAAATCCGGCGAGCGAGCATTACCTGCGGCGCGCCGGGAACTCCTGGAGGAAACCGGCTATCGAGCCCGCAAGCTTCAACTGCTCTTGAGGTTCTTCCCAAGTCCCGGCATTCTCAGCGAGGAGATGCATCTGGTGCAGGCGCGCGACCTGACGCTAGCCAAAGCCCAGCCGGAGGAAGATGAGCGCATTGAAGTTGGCCGTTTCTCACGGCCCGAACTCGGTCAAATGATCGCTTCCGGCACGATTCGGGACGGCAAAACCTTGATCGGGTTGCTGTGGCTCTTAGGGCCCGGAAAGGAAGCGCCTGGGCGCCGGCCGGGCAAGTTCTAAAAAAACCTTACCATTTTTTTGTGATTCCTCTCCGCGTCAAGTAGGGTCGAAAATCCCGGCGCTCAGGTCGCAGCTTCGACTCGAGAGCCGAGGCTCCGGAGTTCCCGGATCATTCTCGCAGCGCGCCTTTGCTTCGACTTTGTGCTGACAGCCGGGCCTCGTTCCTCGTAAC
>DASYYZ010000167.1:0-7655 GCA_035946735.1 Terriglobia bacterium | reverse complement strand
ACAACACATACTTACGGACCCCGGCTGAAATCGAGGCGAGCCTGCTACGCGGGATCGCCTATCTGAACGAACATCCGAAACCATATCGGTGGACCAAGGCGAGCTGACTGATAGCGATACTTATGAACAAGACGACTAGCCAAGCCTAATGGCAAATTGTGATTAGCCGGGAAGGACGCATCTTGCAAGCGAAGCGGCCAAGGCTTGGGCGGTGACGATCGGCACAGGTGCGTTATCGACAGATGGCAATCTGGCTGCCGTTACGTTTCCGAGCCCGAAAGCGCCACTGTCTGAGGGCTGCCGCCCCCGTTGTCGGTCACGTCCAGCGTAGCCGTCCTGTTTCCTTTGGCTTTCGGGGTGAACGTAATGCTGATAGGGCAGCTCGCTCCCGGCCGAACGCTGGTCCCGCACGTGTTGGTCTCTGCAAAGTCGGTCGAATCGGCTCCCGTGAACCCGATTTGAGAAACAGTTAGCGTCGTCTTGCCGTGATTAGTGAGAGTAACGGTCTGGGGCGGACTCTTGGTCCCGACGGGCTCGCTACCGAAGTTGAGGGTTGCGGGGGCGAGACTCACCACCGTGCCGATGCCGGTCAGGGCCACCGTCTGCGGGCTGCCGGGAGCGTTGTCGGAGACCGTGAGTGATCCTGTTCTCGTCCCCGAGGCTGTAGGGGTAAAGGTGACGCTAATCGTGCAGCTCGCACCTGGGTTCAAGTTGGAGCCGCAGGTATTCGTTTGGGCGAAGTCACCGCTGGCGGCGATGCTGGTGATCGCGAGCGCGGCGCCTCCCGTATTGGTCAGCGTGACGTTTTGCGCCGCACTCTTGAGGCCGACAATTTGAGTCGCAAAGGCAAGACTTGTGGGCGAAAGCAGCACCGCCGGTCCGCTGGTCACCGTCTGCGTGATCGGAGGCGACGTGTTGGGGTTGTAATGGCTGTCGCCCGAGTAGACTGCCGTGATGGCATGCGTACCTGCGCTCAGAGTCGAAGTCATGAACGTGGCCGCGCCGTCGATCAGGCTGGCGCTGCCGATAAGGCTGGCGCCGTCGTAAAAGGTAATCATACCTGTGGGTGTCGGTTGGCCGGGTACCTGTACCCCGGCTGCGACGGCCGCCGTCAATGTTACGGCCTGCCCGAAGTTTGACGGGTTGGGGGCGCTGGACATGGTTACGAACGTGCCGCCCAGGTTCAATAGGACGGTGACGCCCGCGTTCGAACTGGTGAGGGCCAAGTCAGGCGCTCCATCGCCGTTGTAATCTCCCACGATGATGGAGTCCGGAAGCCCGCCGACTTCGTAAGACACCACCGCCTGGAAGCTGCCGTTTCCTTGCCCCAAAAGCACACTCACGGTGTTGCTCAAATTATTGACCACCGCCAGATCCAGCTTGCCGTCAGCATTGAAGTCCCCCGCCGCCACGGACCCCGGTTTCTCTCCCACGTGGTAATTGACGGGAGCCTGAAATGTGCCATCTCCCTTATTAAGCAGAACTCCGACCTCGTTGCTGGCGCTCTCGGTGACCGCTAAGTCCGGCTTGCCGTCGCCGTTAAAGTCCCCTACCGCCACAGATGTCGGACCCGATCCCACGGCATAGTTGACTGCCGCCTGAAAACCGCCATGACCGTCGTTCAGGAGGACGCTGACATTGTTGGCGGCACCGTTGGTCACGGCCAGATCCAGCGCGCCGTCACCGTTGAAGTCTCCTACTGCCACCGACGTGGGACTCGATCCCACGCCATAATCGACGTGCGCTCCAAAGGTGCCGTCTCCGTTGTTCAGCAGCACGCTGACATTGTTGCTCGTTCCGTTGGCCACCGCTAAATCCGGTTTACCGTCACCGTTGAAGTCCCCTGTGGCCACGCAAGTGGGACCGGATCCGACAGCGTAATTGACGGCCGGCTGAAAAGTGCCGCTTCCGTTATTCAGGAGCACGCTGACGGTATTGCTGTCGCTGTTGGCTGCCACCAGGTCGGATGCGCCCTCGAGCTGGAATTCCCCAACCGCGACGCTCTTTGGGCCTGATCCCACGCTATAGTTGGCCCCTGTCCGAAAGGAACCGTTGCCATTGCTTGGGAGTACGGTAACGGTGCTGTCGCTGCCGGCGAATCCTTTATTTGCCACCACCAGGTCAAGCCTGCCTGCGTTCGCGAAATCGCCCTGCGCCAAGGACTCGGGCGAGGATCCCACGCCATAACTGACGGGAGCGATGACGGTGCCGTCCCCGTTGCCGAGGAACACGGTCACCGTGTTGCTCACACCGTTTGCCACGACTGCGTCGAGGTTTCCGTTACTGTTGAATTGGCCCAGCGTCACCGAGTCCGCATCCGATCCCGCGTCGTAGTTTATGGCCGCGGCAAAGGTGCCGTCTCCGTGTCCGAGAAGGACGCTCAAAGTATTCCCGGCGTTATTTGCCACGCCCAAGTCGGGCTTGCCGTCATGATTGAAGTCGCCCACCATCACTGAGGACGGACTCGTTCCCGCCTGGTAAGTGGCTGCCGGCCCAAAAGTCCCGTCCCCATTGCCCAAGAGCACACTTACGGCGATGCCGGAATTGTCCGCCACCACCAGGTCTTGCTTACCGTCGCCCCTGAAGTCCCCTACGGCGACCGAAATCGGACCGGCTCCCGCAGCGTAATCGACCGCCGTACCGAAGAGACCATGGCCATTGCCCAGGAGCACGCTGACAGTTCCGCTGAATCCATTGGCTACCGCCAGGTCCGGGTTGCCATCACGATTGAAATCGCCGACCGCTACAGAGCGGGGGAACTTTCCCGTGGCGTAGCTGACCGCTGACTGGAAAGTCCCATTCCCGTTGCCCAGAAGCACGCTCACCGTACTCGCGCTGAAGTCGGCGACCGCCAAGTCGAGCTTTCCGTCGCGGTTGAAGTCGCCGACCGCTACGGAGCTGGGCTCGGCTCCGGCGAGGTAATTTACGGGCGCCTGAAAGGTTCCATCGCCGTTGCCCAAAAGCACGCTGACGTTGTTGCTCGACGCGTTCGCCACCAGAATGTCCAAATTGCCGTCGCTATTGAAATCGCCCACAGCCACTGAAGAAGGCGCGCTTCCCGCCGCGTAGTTTGCCGGCGGCTGGAACGTGCCATCGCCGTTGCCGAGGAGGACGCTGACGTTATTGCCGCCGGCGTCGGCCACCACCAGGTCAAGCTTGCGGTCGCGGTTGAAGTCGCCCACCGTGACGGAAGACGGCTGGATTCCCGCCGCATAGCTCGGGGCCAACAAGAATTGGGAGGCTACGGCGTTGTCGAGGGAGAGAAAACAGAAGCAGGCGATCTTCAGAAGAGCAGATGAAAAAGCAGATAAAAAAAAAGTCGACTTACTTATCATGATCTGCCAGTCGGATTTTCCGAGTCGCGGCCTAAGAGGAGGCTACCAACGCCGGACGGCTCATCCCTCTCGAGAGGCCGTCCGGCGCTGGTCTTGTCTTTCCTGATTTGGCCCGCCGATCCGATCTGGTCGGCGCACCAACTGTCCAGTTTTGGTAGTTACTTGCCGCTCGGCGATCCGCCCGTGCCGATGGTGCCGATCACACCGAACGAACTGTACTGGCAGCCATCCGCGCTAACCGTGCACAGCGGTGCGTAGTCGTAACCGAAGTAGCTGGAGTTGAAGAAGCCCAGGCCCGTATGCCCTGTGATGGGCGCCGGGTAGGCATTGGTCTGATCCGTGTTCGACAGGAAGAACTCAGCCGAACTGCAGGCTGGGTCGGTCGTACTCGTACACTGCGGTACCACTGAGATCCAATAGTTGCCACCGGGGTTCAAATGAACCGGCGAGAAGTTCACTGAAACCCAGTATTCTGTGAAACCAAACACGGAACGGCCGGTCGGGCCGACGCTGGCCGTGGCGGTGCCGGAAGCGATGGTGGTTCCAGGATTGCCGCTGCTGACGCCTTTGGAGATCGACCAGGTGGCCTGCATCGGATCAAGCACTCCACCGTTGTTCGACTGGTTGTTGGTGACGAGACCGGTCACGTCCCAGTTTACCCCGGCCGGAACGTGAACCGCGGGATAGGTGGTGGCCGAAAGACCAACTGAGGGCTGCGTATTCTCGTTCGCGAAGCCCTGTGCGTTGGGAGCGCTGGGATTCAGATCGCCCGCGTAGAACAGGCATGGACTGCAATACGACGGCTGCGCTGTGGCGACTCTCGGAACCAGCATCGGTGCGATCCACTTCCCCGCTGAAGGTGGCACCAGAACCCTATCGGTCATGGCCGGCACAGGCGACGTCGCTCTGACGTCCTGGGCAGCTGCCGGCAAGCTGAAGAGCGAAACCAGCGCTGCCATGAGCGCCAACGAGCAAACAACTTTCTTTGTCATTTATCCTCCTCAAATTTCCCCAAAGGGGTCGTGCGTCGTGCGTGGACTTACAGTCAGAGAGTCCGCACGGGTATCCAACCCGGCGGCTTACGCTGTCGAACAAAAGACCAAGGCACACTACCACAGCCTCGCCCAGTGTCAAGTGGAATCGATTGCCAATGACGGGATAGCCATCAACCCTAGTATTTATATACTGTACCCCGTACTGTATCCCGCTGACTGTATTTTGAACATGAGAGAATTCATGCGCTACGGCCTCGCCCGCAAAGAAAAATGTCCGCTCTCCGGCTGCTCGAACGTTAAAGAGGTGAAGTACAAACTCACTGAGGAGGAATTGCGATGAGCGATTTTCTGTATATTTATCGCGGTGGCGAGAGGGATGGGTCCCCTGAGAAAATGCAGGAGACGATGCAAAAGTGGATGGCTTGGCTGAAGGATCTCGGCCAGAAGGGCCATCTCAAGGACCAGGGGCAGCCACTCGAGCGCGCCGGCAAGTTTGTCAAAGGCAGTCAAAAGACGGTGACGGACGGGCCCTATGCGGAAACGAAGGACATCGTGGGCGGCTACACTCTGATCGAAGCTCGCGACCTGGATCAGGCGGTGGAACTTTCGAAGGGCTGCCCGATCTTTGAAAGCGAAGGTGGAGTGGAAGTGCGGCCAATCATGAAGATGGACATGTAATGGAACCGAGCGATCACCTTTTCCGGCGCGAAGCGGGGCGCATGGTGGCCACCTTGACGCGTCTCTTTGGGGTCCACAACCTGGCGCTCGCGGAAGACGTCGTGCAAGACGCCTTCTGCCGGGCGCTCGAGGTCTGGAAGTTCCATGGCGTGCCGGAGAACCCGTCCGCGTGGCTCATGGCCACCGCCAAAAACCGGGCGCTCGACGTGCTCCGGCGCGAACGCACTGCCTTGACGTTCGCACCGGAGCTGGGGCGGTTGCTCGCGAGCGAATGGACGATCGCCCCGGCGGTGGAGGAGGTCTTTGGAGCGAACGCGATCAAGGACGATCAGCTTCGCATGATGTTTTCCTGCTGCCATCCGCGGCTGCCCGAAGAGGCGCAGGTCGCGCTCGTGCTCCACATTTTGTGCGGGTTTACGGTGGGCGAGGTCGCGGCCGCTTTCGTGAGCGGCCACGCCGCGATCGAGAAGCGAATCTCGCGAGCCAAGAAGGTGCTGGCGAGAACCAGGAAACTTTTTGACCTCTCGGATGCCGGCGATTTTTCCCGCCGCCTTTCCGCCGTTCAGCGCGCACTCTATCTGCTCTTCAACGAAGGCTACCACGGCGCGTCTACCGAGGCGGCGGTGCGCGCCGAACTCTGCCAGGAGGCGATGCGGCTGGCAGCGCTGCTCCGCGAGCACCCTCTGGCAGCGACGCCCTCGACACACGCGCTGGCGGCGTTGATGTACCTCCATGCGGCTCGCTTGCCGGCGCGGGCCGACGCCTCGGGCCACTTGAGCTCGCTCGTCGATCAGGATCGATCGCGGTGGGACTCACGGCTGATCGCCGAAGGGCAGAGGCTCCTGGACGTCTCGGCGACCGGTCCGGAGCTGACGGAATATCATGTCGAGGCGGCCATCGCATGGGTTCATGCCATGGCGCCTCGCTTCGAGGAGACGGACTGGGGACGGATTGTTTCGCTCTACGATATGCTGATGAACATTCGTCCTTCACCTGTCGTGGCATTGAATCGAGCCATCGCGATCGCGCAGCACCAGGGGCCCGAACGCGGCCTCGAGGAGATCGGCGCCATCGTCAACTCGGACCGCCTCGCTACCTATCCATTCTATTTTGCGGCACTCGGGGAACTCGAGCATCGAGGTGGGCGGCACGAGACGGCGCGCGATCGCTTTCGGGCAGCCCTGGCGCTGGCGCGTAACTCCGGAGAGCGGCAATTCCTGGAGCAACGCATTCGAGCCTGTGAAAGCGCCGCGTCGCGGCAGGCAGGTTAGCCGGCAGCAGCCAAGCAACTCCTCGCCACCAGGCTGGGTTTAGTCTCCAGTACCCGGACACCAAAGATGTCTTAACAATGCCGCCGGAGCAGGCTATCCTGGCCTTTCATGCAAGATTCAGGAGGGCCGTTGGGACGAAGACCAATCCGGATGCGGTCCATCTGCGTGGTTGTGCTGTTAGGGGGACTCGTTACGCTTTCGGGAAGAACAAAGACAACGCCGACGTCAAGGGTGACTTCCGGAAATCAAAATCACAACGCCATGCAGAACTCACAGACGGAGATCGAAACTCCGAAGCAGGGTGCTGCCTTTCGCTACACTCTAGTGAGCCGGGAGATCATCGGGACCCGGCTCGACGCCGCACCGCGCCAGAACCAGGATCGCGAGCCCGCTCTCGAGTCCATATTCGAGCAATCCGGCTGCAAGGGCGGCAATCTCTTCGAGCAGGCGGTGACGCACGCGAACTTTCCAAACGTCATTTGCCGGCTCCCCGGCGCCGCCAACTCGACGATCATCGTGGGCGGGCACTTTGACAAGGTGGCTCGCGGTGGCGGCGTGGTGGACAACTGGAGCGGCGCATCGCTCCTGCCCAGTCTCTTCCAGAGCCTGCAGGATCGGACCCGGAAGCATACTTTTGTCTTCGTCGGGTTCACTGCCGAAGAACGGGGGTTGATGGGATCGGCGTTCTACGTGGCTCACATGAGCGACGCCGAAGTCGGGCGGACGCGCGCCATGGTAAATCTGGACACGTTAGCTCTGGGCCCGACCGAGGTCTGGCTCACCCACTCCGATCAAAAGCTCGCCGGCGCGTTCTTTGCCATGGCGAAGTCGATGAAATTACCGGTGAGTGTGGCCAACGCTGAGCGGGTGGGGGATGATGATTCACATTCATTTGTTCGACGCAAGATTCCCACGCTCATGGTTCACTCTTTGACCAACCAGACGCTCCATATCCTGCACAGCGATGACGACAATCTCGGGGCCGTGAAGTTCAACGACTATTACGACACCTACCGGCTGCTGACAGCCTTTCTGGCCTGGATCGATGTGACGCTGGACTAAGCGAAGATCCAAATTGCGGTGAGGTGACCGCCATCGCATCTGACCGATTGTTGAAAAAACGATTCCGACAAGTTACCTGTTAGACAAAATCTTGAGGCCATATTCCGGGGTTTTTGAACGCAGGTTTCTTGTTCCGATTTTGGGCTTGTTTTAGCCGAAAGTGTGCAATTGTTGGTAGTGGGTCAATTTGAATCCCTCACCCTTTCTGCTTGACACCATTTCACCGCTAACGGCACAATTGGCCCATGCCTAAGCGTCCAAGGACTGACCCCATACTAATCGCCAAGAACGTCATTGACCGCGTTATCGAGATG
>DASYYZ010000166.1:0-32560 GCA_035946735.1 Terriglobia bacterium | reverse complement strand
CTTGGTCAGAGCCGGGGCGGAATGATGCTCTTTAATTGGGCGCCGGAACATCCACGTGACGTTGGGTGCATGGCGGGAATCTATCCCGTCACGAACCTTGCAGGTTGGCCGGACCTGGGAGGCGAGAAGATCCAGCAGGCCTATGATATGAGCGAGACGGAATTACGAAAGCACCTTGCTAAGATTAGCCCGATCGAACGACTGGCGCCGCTAGCACGTGCCCACGTGCCTCTATTCCTCATTCACGGCGACGCTGATACGGTCGTTCCCCTCACTGAAAACACTCTTGAGTTCTCACGCCGGTACAGTGCCCTGGGCGGCAAGGTAGATGTCGAGGTTGTACACGGGAAAGGACACGAGGAAGTTCCTGAATTTTTTCACTCCCAGTCGCTGCTCGAATTCCTGCTACAGTTCCTGGACGCTGGCGACTTAAAGTTTCATGCCCACAAGCAAAACGCGCAAGCCGTCGGAGAGAGTGGAAGTGTCGCGGCGGATGTAGTGGGACATTTAGTATGCCGTCAGATCCACGAAAGCGAATTGATCACGAATCACAGTTTCACCCACCGAGACCGATAGCGGATGGTCCAGCATGGGCCCACGGTACACGAACG
Organism: Terriglobia bacterium; assembly: GCA_035946735.1. Taxonomy (GTDB): domain Bacteria; phylum Acidobacteriota; class Terriglobia; order UBA7540; family UBA7540; genus Gp13-AA77. The sequence goes on along the minus strand of DASYYZ010000166.1, from coordinate 31,949 downwards.
AATGGAACTCTCCGCGCTCTCCGCAAGGATCAATTCCGTCCGGCAGGGAATTCAGGAAGGCTTCGTCAAAATCGTGTCCCGCGAACGAGGGCGCCAGCTTCGTCGTATCAATGCAAGTCAACTTGGCCTGCAGGCCCGCCGCGATCATCTGCTCTGCCAAGTCCCGGGTCGGCAGGCCCCACACGGGAAAGATCGGCTCCAGGCCCGTACCTTCCATTTGGCGTTCCCTGTAGGCCCGCACATCTTCGAGGAACAGATCACCAAAGGCGATCCCTTCGATGCCCTCCGCAACTGCCTTCGCGCAGGTTTGCGCCATCAGCGATTCGTACTGCTCATTGGAACACGGCCAGGGCAATGGAACCGACCACAGTGGGATTCCGGCGGCTGCAGCCTGCTGCTCAACCAGTGTGTGGCGCACCGCATGCATCGCCACGCGGTCCGCGGCCTCGTTAAACGTCGTGAGCAGGCCAACAACCTCGCACTCGCCGCGTTGCCGCAGCACGTGAAGACTCCAGGCGCTGTCCTTGCCGCTGCTCCAGGAAAGGAGAATCCGCTTCATGGCTGCTTTTCCGTCCGGACCCGGGGTCCGCTTGGCGTGCTCATACGGCCTTGCCCTCAACCGCCGGAGTCACTCGGGCAAACACCTCCGCCATAGCCGCGATCCCTTCCACAATTCGCGGGCCTGGCCGCGAAAAATGGCTGCTTGCGTCCATGGCAAATACCCGGCGATTACGCACCGCAGCCAGCGAGTACCAAACAGCGGGAAAGCGGACCTTGCGAAGCTCCTCTTCTACGTCCCGCTTGTGGTAGCCACAAGGCATCACCAGGATGAGATCCGGGGCGCTCGTGACAATCGCCGGCCAATCAACCTGGTAACCGGCTTCGCCCGCGCGTCCGAGAACATCAATCCCCCCGGCCAGCGTGACCATTTCCGGCACCCAATGCCCGGCGACAAAGGGCGGATCGAGCCACTCCAGGCACAGAACACGGGGAGGGCCACCCTCCTGCCTGGTTTCCTGAATTTCAGCGATGCGGTCGCCAAGCCTGCGGACCAGACGTCTCGCCTCTGCCTCGCGCCCGGTGGCCCGTCCAACGCGCAGAATGTCGTTCCACACATCGGACACGTTGCGCGGACTCGTCGAAATCACCTCCGGCACCGCGGGTAACTGAGCGAGCACGGCGCTAAGGTCAGCCGGAGAGGCAGCGCAAACGTGACACAAGTCCTGGGTCACGACAAGGTCCGGCTGGATCTCCCGCAGTTTCCCCACGTCCAGACGGTAGAGAGATTGACCGGCGCCGGCGATCATCTTGACTTGCCGGTCGATTTCGCGCTCCGGCAGTCCGGGAGCCAGGGTGGTATAGACCACCACCGGCTTGTTGCGGGCCTCGTAGGGATGATCGCACTCGAATGTGACGCCCATAATTGAGTCGGCGAGACCCAATGCAAAAAGTATTTCCGTTGCCGATGGCAGAAACGAGCAGATTCGCATGTCGCCGCCTCCTCATCCTGCAATGCACGCCGTCAGGTCACGCGCTCCGCTCGCTAACTGGATCGACTGTGACTGGCTTGGCCGCGCAGATGGCGCATGGCGTAGAACTCATAAAGTCCAAAGAGAACCACCGCGAACAGGAACGTGCTCACCACTGAGTACCCGTAAAAAGGAATACCGGCAGCGTAACAATCCATGAGCCCCGCGACCGTCCGCGGATAGCTCTGCCACCCCAGCCAAAACCCGAAATTGCTGATGAGATAGAACACGGTGGGGCCGGCGACGCACGCCAGGGTGAATCGGCGCCAATTGGTCGTGTGACGCAGCATCCACCCCATGATGGCGATCGTGGCGAAAGCCGCGATTTGTACAAATTCCCCCCAGCCGACACTCTGGTGGTAGATGAGGGTGGTCAGAGCCAGATCGCTGCCAGCCAGAAGGAGCAGCGGAAACCAGAGGGAGTCCCACTTTTTCAGCCGTGCGCCTCCGAAAAGCAGCGCCCCATACACGGGAGAGAAGTTAGGGACGTGCGGGATAAAACGCGCCAGAATGGCGAGCGCTACAATGATGTAGATAATGGTGTTGCACTCCTTCCCATCTTCGTCTAAGGCCCGACTGGGAACGTCAGAGCGTTATCGGCCAGACGTATAGTGAGCAGACGAAGCGGCATTCTCTCTGCGCTGATCGGGGTCATCACTTTCGGGATCGGCTCCGACCTCGGGCGGTGAAAGCCTTCGAGGAGTCCTGCAGCAGGCCCAACGGCGTAACGCTCCGAGTACTCCGCCTGCCCAGATCCGTGTCTTTGTTGGTTGAGCCGAGGAAAGCGCTGCATGACTCCTCCCGTTCGCGAGAAGGATTGATGAGTGCGCAGACAGTGAGCCATCGGGATTTGAGGGTACCGGGGGATAGCGCGATCTTAGAATGGAGACCAGAACCGAGCAGACGATTCTGAGGCCGGCTTCTCACTGCTCACCTTCCCGCGAAGGCTCATGCATCCGGTTCCTGGCAGGTCTCCTGACTCTCGCTTCAACGGACTGGCGGCCTTCCCAACCTCGTAGGTCAGTGGCGTGCTGGCCAGTCCTCGGCGATTACAGTGGCGGGGCCGTGCCGGACTTTCACCGGCTTCCCGATTAAGCCTCTAAAACGGCGCCAGGACCAAACTCACCTACTTCATTACGCTTGCCCGTAGAAAATGTCAAGATTCTTTCGACAAACCCTTTCGAACGCCTGCCTTGCCGCACCCAAGGCGAATAATACTTCTCCGTGACCTTCATGCTGTGACCCCGGTCAATGCGGGAGCCCCCATTAGATTTCGCTGTCAATAATCCTTCTGGTCCGTTCGCGACCTCCTCGGTGCTTTCTTCTCCGGTCAACTCGGCCCTCGAGCTCCTGTCTCACGGCCTCTCTGATCCGGCGGTGGAGTGGGTAAAAAAGCCGTGCTAGAGAGTTACATAAATGTAATCCGTCACTAAGGTAACCTCTTTAGATAGGCCAAATCTAGTTATTATAAAATTGTGTTTGACAATCAAGCTTAATGAGCTCACTCTGGACCAATGAGATGAATCTTCCTCCGAAACTCTCCGGATGGCTTGAACTAAGTCGGGTTATCTGAATCGCACCTCTTAGAGACGACAACCAAGGAGTTGCCCATGTTTGCTCGAAATGTATCCATGCGTCTCAAGCCTAACAGCGTCGGCGAGTTCACCCGGACGCTCGAGAACGAGGTTATTCCCTTGCTGCGAAAACAGAAGGGCTTTCAGGACGAAATTTCACTCGTGATCCCAAACGGCACGGAAGCGGTGGCTGTCAGTTTTTGGGATCAGAAAGAGAGCGCCGAGGCCTATAACCGCGGAGCTTATGCCGAAGTGCAGAAGGTCCTGGGGAAGGTGTTGGACGGAACGCCCCAGGTTCAAACCTACGAGGTTGGCAACTCGACCTTCCACAAGATTGCCGCACGGGCAGCAACAAGCTGAACGACCTTTCGATCCGGTGAGGGCGGCCGAGTCCGCCCTCCTTGTTCTGCGATATCAGGGCGGAGTGTTTTCCCAGACCACGGCTTGCTCTCGGTGTAAGGGAGACGCGCCGGAGGTGAAACATGGAAGCAAGATATGACCTCTTTGAGCTTCCCCCCAATGGGTTCCCGGAGTGGATCGGTTCAGCTATTGACCTGCCGGAAGCCAAGGAGAAAATGAACGATCTGCCGAAGCCAGCGCCCGGAGGGCAGTACTTGGTCCGTGACTTCTATTCTGGTACGGTCGTAGCTTACACGATTAGCCTGAAGGCGCCGACAGCGTGAGCGAGCGCGTACCCTTCCACGCCGGCACGGAATCAACGGTCTCTCTTTTGAGGCCTCCGGTGTCCTCGACGCCCTTACGTCGCCGGCTAGTGTACCCGCCGTGTACCTCAAAATGGCGCTTTCGAAATCCCACCCTCTTCGCGAGATTTCTGATTTGGTTCCTTGGGTTTAGCAGCGTTCGCGTTTTCTATCCCTAGCGTGCGCTTCAAGAGTTCTCACAGACCTGTCTGGAAAACAACTTTGAACCAATTGCTCGGCGAGATTGCGTGTCTGGACGGCGCCGAGCGAAGCTCTGCGATTCACCTTGCCCCGCCACCTCCGAAATCGGCTGCGGTGGGGACAGCGGTTACCCACAGCTATCGCTAAGCGCCAGCCGGCCCCTAGCCTAGTTTAGGACGCGGTTTAAGTTCCTGGAGTACCGATTTTCTAGTCTCCAGTCCCCGACAGCGACACGGCTTGCGGGCTGCCGCCCACACTCGAGCCGTAGGAGATGGAAAGTGACGCCGTGCGCGATCCCGTTGCCGTGGGTTTGAAGGTGACGCTATAGGTGCAACTGGCTCCCACGGCCAGCGACTGGGTGCAAGTGGTGGTGTCGCTGAAATCGGCGGGGTCGGCGCCGGTGATGGATGCACTGAGCGAACCCACGCTAAATGTGCCCTTGTTGGTCAGGGTCACCACCTTTGCGCTTCCGCTCTGGCCCACCTTGACCGTACCCCAACTCAGGCTGAGCGGAGACACACTCAGATTGGTTCCGGTGCCCGTCAAGTTGACGGTCTGCGGGTTGGTGGGAGCATTGTCGGTGAGCGTGATCGCACCGGTGGGTGTGCCGGGATTCGCCGGGGTAAATGTCACCGAGATCGTGCAGCTTGCGCCGGCGTTGACGCTGGATCCGCAGGTATTCGTCTCAGCGTAGCTGCTGTTTGAGACCGATATTCTGGTGACGGTAAGGGTCGCGTTCCCGGTGTTGGTGAGCTTCACGGTCTGAGCCGGGCTGGTGGTGTTAACCAACTGAGTGGCAAATGTCAGACTGGCGGGTGAGAGCGAGGCCTCTGGTTGCAAGCCTGTACCGGTCAGGCTGACGGACTGCGGACTGTTCCCCGCATTGTCGGTGACCGTGAGGGTGCCATTGTCGGCGCCCATGACTATGGGTTTGAACGTAACGCTGATCGAACAGGTCTGACCGGGCGGAAGGCTGGCGGAGCAGGTGTTGGTCTCAGTGTAGTCGCCGCTGCCCGTCACGCTCGTGACGGTGAGGTTCGAACCGCCGGTGTTCGTCAGGGTGAGGCCAAGGCCGCTGCTGGACCCTACGTTCACATTTCCGAAGCCGAGGCTGCCCGGCGTGAAGGTGACAGCGGGCGAGCCGGCCTTGCCACCTGTACCCGAGAGCGCCACTGTCTGCGGACTGCCGCCTGCGTTCGATGCGTAGGAGATGGAGAGCGAGGCGGTGCGCGCTCCGGAGACTGACGGAGTGAACGTGACGCTATAGGTGCAGCTAGCCGCCGGCGAAAGCGACATCTCGCAAGCCGTCGTGTCACTGAAATCGCTGGGGTCGGTGCCTGTGATCGACGCGCTCAACGAACCGACGCTATAGGTCCCCTTATTGATCAGAGTTACTACCTGCGGGCTACCGCTCGTCCCGAGATTCACGGTGCCCCAACCAAGTGCCAGGGGCGAAACACTGAGGATGGTGGCCGTGCCGGTCAAGCTGACGGTCTGCGGGCTGGCTGGTCCGTTGTCGCTGACTGTCACCGAACCCGTAGGGGTTCCGCCGCTCGTGGGAGTGAACGTAACCGTGATCGTGCACTTTGCGCCGACGGCGACACTGGATCCGCAGGTGTTCGTCTGGGCGAAGGGGCCGGTAGCGTTCATCCTGGTAATCGTAAGCGACGCGCTGCCGGTGTTGGTGAGGGTCACGGTCTGAGCGGGGCTCGTGGTGTTAATCAACTGAGTTGAAAAGGCGAGGCTGGTGGGTGAAAAAATCGGTAAACCTTGTATCCCCACCCCGGTCAGGGTTGCTGCCTGCGGAGTGCCGATAGCGTTGTCCACAAGGCTCAGAGTTCCGTTGGCCGTCCCGCTAGCGGTGGGTGAGAAAGTAACGTCTAGATTGCAACTGGTTGCGGGGGCCAAGGTGGACCCGCAGTGGTTCGAAAGGTTGTAATTGCCGCTCGGCGTTACGCTCGTGATCGTGAGCGTACTGTTGCCCGTGTTTGTCAGCGTGACGGTCTGCGAGGAGCTTTTTTGGCCCACTTGCACGTTACCAAAATTCAGGTTGTTAGGGCTCAAGGAGACGAACGGGCCGCTGCCGGAACCCGCCAGGCTTACCACTTGCGGACTGCCGACGGCGCCGTCGCTCAAGCTGAGGGATCCATTTGCAGTGCCCGGTATTGTGGGCGAGAACGTCACGCTTGCAGTGCAACTGGCGCCGGGAACCAAGGATGTGCCGCAAGTATTAGTCTCGGCAAAGGGGGCGGCCGTCGAAACACTCGAAATTGTCAGCGTTGTGCTGCCCATGTTCGTCACGGTCACCGTTTGGGCAGGACTGGTGGTTCCGAGGGCCTGGCTGGCAAAGGTGAGGTTGGTGGGAGCAAAGAGCACGGTGGTCTGTAACATAGCGGAAGCCGTATCGCCCTCGATATCCGCCGCGGCGAGGTCGAGCATTCCGTCGCCATTGAAGTCGCCGGTGGAAATCCCGACGGGAAGGAGTCCGGAAGGGAAGTTGACCACCGATTGGAACGATCCGTCGCCGTTGCCGAGGAGCAGAGAGACGCCGCCCAAGCCGTTATCGGTGGCGAGGGCGAGGTCCAACTTGCCGTCGCCGTTGAAATCTCCGGTTACAACCGACTCCGGGTAGGACCCGGTGGGATAGTTGACGTAAGCGCCGAACGTGCCGTCTCCATTTCCGAGCAGCACGGCGACCGACCCGGACGTCAACGCTGCCACTGCCAGGTCCTGATGGCCGTCGCCATTGAAGTCCGCGGCCACAATGGCCACGGGATTGGTGGGCGCGGCATAGTCCACGGCCGGCTGAAACGTACCGTCGCCGTTTCCGAGCAAAATCGAGATGTTCTGTGATTGGTAATTGACCACGGCAAAGTCAAGGGTGCCGTCGCCATTGAAATCCGCGGCCACGAGCCCCATTGGCAGGGCCCCCACGTCGTAATCGACGTGGGCCTGAAAGGTGCCGTCACCCTTGCCAAGCAGGATTGAGACGGACTGACCGTCCTCATTCACCGTAGCCAGATCAAGGAACCCATCGCCGTTGAAATCCCCGGTAACAAGATCCACCGGAAGCCCTCCCGTGGCGTAGTCCACGTGAGGCTGGAACGTTCCGTCGCCGTTGCCGAGCAGGATCGAGACGGTGTTGACGGGATCGCCGGAAGTGTTTTCGCCAGCATTTACCGTGGCCAGATCAAGTTTGCCATCGTCATTGAAATCGCCGTCCGCCACGTCTTGCGGACCGAGCCCGGTGGCGTAATCGACGTGGGGGTTAAAATTGCCGCCGCCGCTGCCCAGCAGAATCGACACGCTGTTGGAGCTTTCGTTGGTGACGGCAAGATCCTGGCGCTTGTCGTTGTTAAAGTCCGCCGTGAATACACCGGCCGGGCCGGAACCTACAACCAGATTTGAGCTGGTCAGCGAAACCTGCGTCGCCGCCTTGACCACTTGGAAGAAGACCACATTGGAGACGCCGCCGCCGGGCGTAGCATTCACCACCGTCACTGAAGCTGTACCCGCAACGTCATCAGCTGTGACCAGCGCTTGCAGCGTTGTGGCGCTGAGGTATGTCGTGTTGGTCAGCGGGCTGCCGTTCCAATCTATCGTGGAGCCCGATGCGAAGCCCGTGCCATGGACCGTGAGGGTGAATGGAGAGCCCGGCGCGGCACTCGCCGGAACGAGAGGTTGATCGACATGGGGCACAGCGTGGTTCTGGGCCCACGCAGTTGGGATCATGAGCGCAGATAAGACCGCGATAGCGGCAGGAGTGTGATTTCGCGACGTAGATGGTCGCATCGGAATTCCCCTTCCTTGTGGTGGCAGCAGCGGGCGTGAGAATTGGGGACCATAGGATGGCTGAAATTGGCGGGCGGTCGAGCGTCAAACCCTGTCGGGCCTATCTCTTTGCGGCCTCGAGCCTGTCTCCGCGCTGATTCCAATCTCGGTGACCGGCTCAGAGTCAATGATGGTCGACGTGACCTGCCCCGTGCATTAAGAGCATTCTAATTACCAAAGGAGATGAAGCATCCCTGGGCACTCAATTCGAAAGCCAACGTTCTTTCGTGGCGGCTGAATCAAGCGCGAGCGTCAGAGTCTGCGAAGGGAATTGAGGACGGGCGCGCCGACGTCCAGTCAGGGGTGTTCTGCGCGCTAACTCATGAGAAAAGCCGTCAAAAAGCTCAATGCGAAACGCAATCTTGGAGACAGGACTAGACCGGGTGGGGAATGCCCAGGATACAGCGTAAAGTATCGCGCGCGATCAACAGTTCCTCGTTGGTAGGGATCACCCAGACCTCGGGCGAAACGCCGGCCGGGCTGATCATCTTTTCGACCCCGGCGGCGGCTGCGTTGGCTGCCGGATCGAGCCGGATGCCGAACGTCTCCAGCGATCCGCAGATGGCGGCGCGAATAGGAGGAGAGTTTTCGCCGATGCCGCCGGCGAACACGATTCCGTCGGCGCCATTCAGCGCCGCCAAGTATGCGCCCAAGTACTTTTTCACCCGGTAGCAGAACATGTCGATGGCCAGCGTTGCCCGCGTGTTTTCGGCCCCGCTTTCACGCACCAAATCGCGCATGTCGGCAGATACACCCGACACCCCGTAGAGACCACTGTGACGGTTCAACTCGGTTTCGAGATCGTGCAAGTCCATGCCCTCGCGTCCCAGCAGGTACATGAGGACGCCGGCGTCAACGTCGCCGGGCCGCGTGCCCATGATCAGTCCCTCGAGGGGTGTGAGGCCCATGGAAGTATCGATCGATCGGCCGTGGTTGATGGCGCACATCGATGCGCCTGAACCCAGGTGACAGGTGATCAGCTTAAAGGCGCTGCCCTCGACCCCGTGCAGGCGCGAGAACCGGTAATTCAAGTAGCGGTGCGAAGTCCCGTGAAAGCCGTAGCGGCGAATCCGGCCAGCCGTGTAGTGGACGTAAGGGATGCCGTAGTGAAAGGCGTGCGGCGGCATGGCGTGGTGAAACGCGGTATCGAAAACGGCCACTTGTTTGGCGTCCGGCAACAGTTTGCGCGTGGCCTGATACCCCTTGAGGTTGTTCGGATTGTGCAGCGGCGCGAGATCGATGCAACGCTCGATCTCGGCAAGCACCTCCTCGTCGATCAGGACGGAACTCTGCAGTTTCTCTCCCCCGTGCACCACCCGATGGCCAACGCCTTCGATCTCAGCGAGGTTCGACAATAAGCCGTCGCCGCCGGTGAGATCGTCGAGCGCAGCCTGGATTGCCTCGCTGTAATCCCGCACGGCGCGTCCCGCGCGCTGACGGGCGCCACCCGCAACCTCGTAAGTCACCAGAGCCTGCGTGCTCCCGATACGCTCCACTTCGCCTTTGGCCAGTAGCCTGTCCGTGTCCCCGGCGATCTGGTCGGGGCTGGTTTCAATCAATTGAAACTTCAACGAGGAGCTGCCGCAGTTGATCACTAGTATTTTCATGGGTTCTCTTGCACTCTCAGCTTGACTACCGAAAACTAAGAACTGGGAACCGACTCACCAGCTCGATTATTGAGCACTAAAAATATAGTGACGACTGCTACTGTAGCGCCGGTCTGCGACCGGCGTCCTTCGCCGCTCGTAGAGGGGCCAACATGAGGATGACTGTAACTGTGCTTTGCAATCTTCATCAATCGCATACTCGAAATGCGCGCCAGTAAGCGTTGATCTTTGCTCAGCTCTTCGGAAGAAGCGGTTGAGTTTGAGTCTCAATTGGGTAGCCATGCTCAATTGTTACCCTCGCTTTCATTTAGGGGCAAGTGCCGGTTTGTTTCAGGCCCGTCGAGTTTTTCGAGCAGGCGCGCCTCGGCCAATGTTCCCTACCGCCTACTGGGTACTGCCGACTGCTGACTTCCGCCCCGGGCTCCGGCCCCTGCCGGACTCGATCCCTTTCTCATCTAAAATAGGATCATGCCCGCGAGCCGACCGCGACTGATTTATCTGCTGGGATTCATGGGCGCCGGAAAGTCCTCGGTGGGCGCGAGGCTCGCGACTGCCTTGCGCTGGCCATTTATCGACCTTGACGTGGCCATCGAGGCCGGACAAGGTTTGACTATCCGCGACATTTTCGAACAGGCGGGCGAGCCTTTCTTCCGGGCTGTTGAGCACGCCGCCCTGACTGAGATCATCAAGTCTGAGCCTGCCGTGATCGCATTGGGAGGGGGCACTTTTGCCCAACAATCCAACCTGGAAGTGATCCAGGCTCGCGGCGGCGCCACCGTATGGCTCGATTGCCCGCCGGAAGAACTCCGCCGGCGCTGCGAGGGAATTACGAACCGTCCGCTGTTTCGCGACGCCGCCAGCTTTGAAAAGCTGTTCTACCAGCGTCTGCCTTTCTACCAGTTCGCCGAGCACCGGGTCTCGACGGAAGGGCGCACCGCCGAGGACGTAGCCGAGCAGATTCTGAAACTGCAGCTCTTCTGAACGCGAGCGCCAAAACGATGAGGCCAGCCGCCGGTTAGTTTTCCAAATGCTATCACGAGTGCCACTATTTTCGGCTGAATCTGTCTCGCCCGGATGAAGCTATCGTCCCTGGCATGGCATCAAAAATGGCAAGACCGGCGGAGAGACGTTCTATGACAAGGGGCCATCGTTTGCTCGTGTGGTGGCTTCTCCTGCCGCTCGCGATCATCCTGCTGCTAGTTTCTGCCGTTATCCTGGTTCTGCGCAGCAATCGGTTTCATCGCTACGTCCTGACCACCGCAATCGAGAAAGCCCAGCAGGCAACTGGCGGACGGGTTGAGATCGGCGACTTCAGGTTTCGTTGGTCCGGCTTGCGCGTGGACTTGTATCGCGTGGCGCTTCACGGCACAGAGCCGGACCGGAACGCGCCTCTGGTTTGGGTGGACCACGTGGGCGTGGGCCTAAGGCTCGGATCGTGGCGTGGCACCAAGGTACACCTGAACGACGCCGAGATCGATCATCCGGTGATCCACTTCATGATCGACGCTGCGGGGCACACGAACCTGCCGCAGCCTCCGCCGTCGAAGGCTTCGAGCCAGCCCGTTGACGTCTTCGATCTCGCCGTGCGCAGTGTGGCGCTCAACAACGGACAGATCTACGACAGCGATCACGCGACACCGCTCACCGCCGCCGCCCGTGACGTGAACGCGCGCGTCACGTTTGACGCCTTGGCCGTGCAATACAACGCCGCGCTCAGCTACCGCCAGGCGCGGATCCAGTACGGCACATTCAATCCTTTCGAGCACGATCTTTACGTGCGCCTCGCGGCCGCGCGATCGGGCGTGAAGCTTGATGCGCTGCAGGTTACGATCGGCTCATCCTGGCTCAAGGCTCAGGCGCAGATGCGCGGTTACAGGAACCCCTCGGTTCAGGGTTCTTATCAGGCTTCGCTCTCCACCACCGAACTTCGCCGGGTGGTCAAGGACCCGACGCTGCCGGCCGGCCAGGTGAATACCGAGGGTTCGATCAATTACCAGGACACGCCAGGCCGTTCTCTCCTCGATAGCCTCTCGGTCTCAGGGAAGTTTGCAAGTGCGGAGCTCGCGGTTAGCACACCGCAGGCCCGGACCACTATTCGTTCCGTCGCGGGTGAGTATCACCTCGATCAGGGCGCGGTCGAAGTCAGCCGCGTGCAAGCTGACGTGCTCGGCGGACAGGTGGCTGGCCGGCTCAACATGACGGGGCTCGCAACCACGCTGCGGGCACAATTGGAGGCGACGATTCACGGACTTTCGCTCGCTGCCGCTCGTGAAGCCTTGCGGCCGCCGCCCGCCGAAGCCGAAGCCATCAGAGGAAGCCTCAACGCTACCGTACAGGCTAAATGGCGCGGCAGCCTGGAGGACCTTCGAGTGCGCTCCGACGGAGATGTCGCAGGCTCGATCAGAACGGCGGCCACGGGCGGCGCCGCGTCAAGCGTGGTGCCAGTGCAAGCCGTCCTTCATCTGGCCTACGACGGGCAGCGTCAGATACTCACGCTGCAGAACACCTACGTACACACGCCCCACACGAACCTGAACCTCGACGGCAGCCTCGGTCAGCTGGCCAGCCTCGCCGTGCAGGCGCGCAGCGACGATCTCAGCGAGCTGGATTTGCTGGCCCTGACGTTCGAACGTTCGGCTGCCAAGTCGGGCTCGTCGTATCCGCCGCCGTCGCAGCCCTTGGGGCTTGGCGGAGCCGCATCTTTGAGTGCCGCCGTATCGGGAAGCGTGAAGGCACCGCAGATCGCGGGTCAGTTGAGCGCCACCAACCTGCATTACCGGGGCACGACTCTGGCTTCACTTCGCACCGGTTTCAACGCCGGCCCTTCAAGTTTGGCGCTGCACCAGGGAGAGCTCCAAACGAGCGCTCGAGGGCGCGCAAGTTTTGACCTGAGCGTAGGACTCCGGGACTGGTCATTCACAACGCACAGCCCGATCAACGCTCACCTCGCGGCCACCGAGCTGCCAGTGGACGATCTTCAACGAATGGCGGGCCAGAATTATCCCGTCAATGGGATGCTCTCAGCCAACGTGACCATCGGCGGCACCGAAGACAATCCGTCAGGGCGCGGAACGGTGCAAGTTACTAAAGCGAACGCCTGGGACCAGCCGATTCAAAGCTTGAGTGTGAAGTTCAACGGCGCAGGTAAGTCGGTTGATTCGACGTTAGACGTGGTGACGCCGGCGGGCTCGGCGAATGGCACCCTCAGCTACGATCTCAAGAGCCAGGCCTATGCAGTTCAACTCAATGTTCCCGGCGTCCGGCTGGAGCAGCTGCCGGCGGTCAGCGTGCGCGGGCAGCAGATGACCGGACTCGTGACGATCTCGGCGAGCGGCCGGGGCACCGTGAAGGCACCGCAACTGCAAGCGACGATGCAGGCGCCGATACTTCAGGTTGGACAGCAGAAGCTGGATGGGCTCAAGGCTCAAGCGAACATCGCAAACCAGCAGGCCAGCTTCACCGTCGATTCAACGGTCTCCGGCGCGCCTCTTACGGCCCACGGTACGGTGAACCTGACCGGCGACTATCAGGCATCAGTCAACATCGACACCCAGGATATCCAGCTCGGACCACTGCTCGCCAATTTTGTGCCGCAGTCAGGAGCGGCCCTGCAAGGGCGCACTCAGATCCACGGCATATTGCGTGGCCCTCTGAAGGATCCCAAGCAGGTGAATGCTGAACTACAGATTCCGACCTTCAGCCTCGCTTATCAGTCTCTCCAGATTGCGAATGCCGCTCCGGTCCGCATCGATTATCGTGGTGGAACGGCAACGTTGCAACCCGCGCAGTTTAAAGGCACAGATACCGATCTCGAGTTGCAAGCGACCGTCCCTGTCGAGAGCCCGGGCGACCTCCACGCCAGCGCCACCGGCAGCGTGGATCTGCGCTTAATCAAGATTCTGGCCCCGCAATACGACACCACCGGCAAGATCGTGGTGAACCTTGCTGCCCAGGGCGCTCTCGCCCACCCGGATGTTCACGGCTCCGTCCGTCTCACTGACGCCTCCATGGAATCCGCCGGCCTGCCGCTCGGAATCGAGCAATTCACGGGCGAGCTGGACGTTGCAGGTGGGCGGATTGAGGTGAAGAACTTCTCCGGCCAGGTGGGTGGCGGCTCCGTGACTGTGCAGGGTTTTGCCAGTTACCAGCCTGCCGCGCAGTACAACCTGGGACTCACCGCCAACAACGTAAGGCTGCTCTACCCGGATGGCGTGCGCACCGTCTTTACGAGCAACCTGACTCTCACCGGAACCCCGGCCGCCGCAATCGTAAACGGGCAGGTGGTGGTGGATCGCCTGTCGTTCACCAAGTCATTCGATCTGTCCAACTTCATGGACCAGTTCTCGGGTCAAACCTCGGCGCCCGCCACCGGCCTGGCGGACAATGTGAAACTGAATGTCGCCGTGACCTCGCGGGAGGAGCTTCAGCTAGCCAGCAGTCAGTTAAGCGTCCAGGGGTCTGCGAATCTGCGCGTCCAGGGTACAGCAGCGAACCCGGTGATTGTGGGCCGCACCGATCTCACCGGGGGAGAGCTTTTCTTTCAGGGCAACCGTTACCAGATCCAGAGCGGAACGATTCAGTTCGTCAATCCAATGCAGACTCAGGCCGTGGTGAATCTCGTGGTCGCCACCACCGTGAGCCAGTTCAACATCACGCTGAATTTTGTGGGTCCGATCGACCGGCTGCAGACCACCTACACTTCGGACCCGCCGCTTTCACCGGTGGACATCATCAATCTGCTGGTAACCGGACACACCACCGAATCGGCTCAAGCCACTCCCGCCACTCCGCAATCCCTGCTCGCTTCGGGAATCTCGAGCCAGGTCAGCAGCCGGATTCAGAAATTCGCCGGCATCTCTTCGCTGACCATCGATCCCCAGATCGGCGGCAACCAGGGCAATGGCGGGTCGCAGATCGCGATACAGCAGCGGGTCACCAAGAATCTCTTTTTCACCTTCGCAACCGACGTCACCACTACCCAGGGCCAGTTGATTCAAGTGGAGTATCAAGTCACGCCCCGATATTCCTTGAGCGCGATCCGCGATCAGACCGGAGGCTACCAGGTTCAGGTCAAGGCGCGAAAGAGGTTCTAGCCTAGACCGAGAGCGGACAGCCAGAGGCTACTTGAACAGGCGTTTGATACACTTCTACCTGCTGCTGGCGCACCTGGGCGGGCTCGGGCTGATCGTTCTGGGCGTACTTGACTCCTCTTTTCTGTTTGTGCCGTTCGGAAATGACCTGCTGGTGGTTGCTCTGAGCGCGCGGCACCATGCCTCGATGCCGTACTATGCTCTCATGGCGGCGGCCGGCTCCTGCCTGGGTTGTGCGCTGACGAGCGAAATCGGACGGAAAGGCGGTGAAAAGGGGCTTGACTCCCACCTGCCTCGCAAGCGACTCGAGTACCTGAAGCAGCGAATCAAGCAGCGTGCAGGCTGGGCTCTGGCATTCGCATCGTTAATGCCGCCTCCCTTTCCATTCACTCCTTTCATCCTGGTGGCCTCTGCGCTCAAGTACCCGAGGAAAAGGCTACTGGCGGTGGTCGGCGTTAGCCGGCTGGTCCGGTTTCTGATCGAAGGAACCTTGGCGATTCTGGTGGGCAGGCGCATTCTTAGAATCGCCCAATCTTCTGCCGTACAGGACGGGGTCTGGGTGCTGGTGGTCATTTCGATCGTGGGTAGCGCCGTGTCGATGTACGGTTGGATAAAGAAGAGCCGAAGGGCGATCGGCCGCAAGGCGGTCGCTTCGAACTAGGGCGCCTAACAGCTCGGCCGCAAGGAATGCGCGTTGTTTTGTGTCTTGCGGACCCGATTCCAACCAGAAACGCTCTTGAAGACTCACCCCTTTTCGTAATAGTATTAATTATGGATGAGAAGTAACTACATGGGTCAGCCCGCAAGTCAGTTTTTCGCATGTCCGGTCAGATTTCCACGGAAATCGGACCCGCGACTTCTCCATAAGATCCATATTTTCAATACTCAAGCACCTCTGGCTCCTGGAGTGCTGGATAACCGCGCGGAGGACTGCATGGGCGTCGGCGCTCGATTGCGTCAGTTGAGGCAAGAAAAGAATCTATCTCAGGGCGATATCACGGAGACCACGGGTTTGGCACGCTCGTACATTTCACGAGTCGAACACGGGCATACCGTTCCCTCGGTCGAAACACTGCATCGCTTCGCGGCCGCACTTGGCGTTCCGCTCTACAAGATTTTCTACCGGTCGGAAGAAGCGCTCGTCAGGCTACGCGGCCCGGAACGCTCTCTGGAGCACCTTGCCTCCGAGGAAGGCACCGGTGCGGAGGAGGCACGTTTCCTCATGAAGATGAAGGAGTTCTCCGCAAAGATGGATGAGTCAGAACGCGCGCTGCTGCTTCAATTCGCGCGGAAGTTGGCGCACAATCGTCCGCGACATCGCGAGCCGCGTGATCCTGCAGGCAGCCGTCACGGCTCCGTCGGGGCCGGGCAGATCTCGTAGCCGACAGTTTGTTATAACAGACTGGCTAGACGCGTCCAGTATCATCGCAAGTGCTCCCCAGCTTAGTCTTCCATCCTGCATAAGACCCTGTATTGCTCTGACGCCGGGTTCCGGTGCCCAACAAAAGGTAACAAATTTCTTACGGCAAACGGCCCCTGAAGGCCAGTATTCTAATAAACCTGATGCGGCAATGGCTGGAACAGCGCGAAGACAGCGCCTTGCGGATCGGCCACTACCGCCATGCGCCCGACGTTCTCCATCGTCATCGGAGGCAGGTAAACGGCGGCCCCCAACTCTCTCGCTTTGGTTGCCGAGCCGTCGCAATCGGAGACCAGGAAGTAAGCAAGCCAGTGCGGCGGCGAGTTAGGATTACGGCTGGTGGCAGGAGGAATGCCTCCGATGAACTCCTCGCCGTTCTTGATGTGCCAATAATTGTGCTCTGGAGCTTCATCTTCCTTGCCGACGACCCAGCCAAACAGATCGGAGTAGAAGCGCTCTACGCTCTCACGGTTCGGGACGCTCAAATCCGCCCAGCAGAGCGTGCCATCCACGCCGCCGATTCCGATGCCGCTGCCGCTGTCAGCCTTGGCCTGCCAGACGGCAAACACGGCTCCGGCCGGATCCTGTAGGACGGCCATCCGCCCGGCCTCCATCACGTCGAACGGCTCCTTCAGCACCTTGCCGCCTGAATCCGCCGCCCGCTGTGCCGACTCGTCCGCGCTCTCTACCAGAATGTATGGCAGCCAGTGCGGAGGTACACCCGCCGCCCGCTGCTCGGGCATGAGCGTGTAGCCCGCCGCCGCGTCCCGCCCTTCCAGCTTGAAGAATGTATAGGCGCTGTCCGGGCCCATCGGCATGTCGCTCGCATGCCACCCAAACAGGGAGCCGTAGAAGTTCTTGGCCGCGTTCTGATCCGTGGTACCAAGTTCTATCCAACAAAAGGAGCCTACTGCGTGCTTATCGATGTTTGGCATGGGCGCAGTATACAACAAAGTTGCGAGCGACAAGTTACAAGTAAGCCACAATTGACTTTCGGAGTCCAGTATTCGGTGTTCGCACATTCCGACTACGAACTGCCAACTCCCGATTGCGGACTCCGCCGTGGATCCAGGGCGTTGCCGAGGGCTGTGATAGGCTGCCCGTTTTAGGCCCCTAACAACTACGGTGTCCGCTTCGCCGTCCATTGCCCATCGGAGCGGGCTTCCACCTTCATACGCCCGCCAGCCAGATCACCATCAACCCAACCGGCGAGCGTCGCCGGAGCGTCTCCCGGATCGCCCATCTGCCCGCTTGGCCAGTCCGCATTGAACGCCATTTCCACGTAGCCGTCGCGCCAGGTTCCTGTCACCGGCCGCTTATCTCCAAGAGCGCCGGACCAGACGCCGGTCAGCTTGCCGCCCTCTCGCACGAGCTGTAGCGAGGCCTCGTAACTGCCGGCGTCGCTCGAATATTTCACCTGCCCCGCGCCACTGGCGTCTGCACCGTTCTTCACTGGAAGCGGGGCCAGGTTTGTGATGCGAACGTTCGAGAAATACGCTTCTTCACGAGGATAACTCCATAACGCGACGCCACCGCGCAAGTCGTCGCTCTTCAGGCCGTCCACCACCAGGCTTGGTTTTTCCGATCCGTTCAGATAAAGCCGCGCGGAGCGGCCCGCCACCTCGATCTTGACCTTCGTCCAGGTCTCAGGCTGCAAGTCCGCATAAGCCTCGTAGGTGAACGGCCACTCGCGGCGTAGTTTGTACCAGCTGAAGTAGGGCGCCGAGCAATACTGCACGGAATGGTTTCGCATCGCCTGGTCATCGGAGCGGGCGTTTCCCGGCCGCAGGTAAAACAATTCGTAATGCGAGGCGTCCGGCCGCGCCCGGAACGCGATTCCAACAAAACCCGGCATTCTGACGCCGGGCGGCGGGTTGGTCTTTAGGGCGATGTCCGCTTCGATGATGCCATCTTGAAAGTCGGTGCCCGGGAGGAGCGCAAATCCGTCTTCTTCAGACTCCTTTGTCAGAAGCACCGCCTTGCGGCCCTTGTATTCCACGGCGTCGGCCTTCACGTTGAGCAGCACCAATTCCTTCGCATCGCTCAAGGCAAAGTTCTGAACCTTTGGAGCGGGCTTAGCGATAGTCGCGAAGGCTAGTAGGATGGCAACGGTTTCCAGGGTGTGGCAACGTACACGCGCGAAACCAGGCATGTTGTGGTGACCTCCAAAATGGATTGCAGCGGGCGTTCGCTGCCTCCGGCATCCTGAAACTCGTCACGCGGGCGCGCCCGTACCGAGGCGAGTTCAGGCTAACGTGCAAGAGCAATCCCGCCGCCAACCGGGCCAGTCCGCTATCCCGCTGAATTAATGGATTTGCCCCTGCGAATGTGCCGCCGCTCCGGGACTTGTGATGTTCGAACGTGACACGCGGCGTCCGAAAGTGGCCATCAGCGACACTTGAGTCCGTCGGCGCGTCAGGAGGAGGCAAGGCGGTGCGAGGGCCCTTTGAAAGCTGGATGTCAGTCGTCTGGCCGCGACCTATTCCGCGGCTGGCGCGAAACCCAACCTGAATTGGTCGCCGGGCGGCTTGGCTCGGGGCGCACGCTTCAGTCCGGATAGATCCACGCCTTCGTGTTCCAGGAGCCAGCGTTTGCGTTCGAGGCCGCCACCATATCCTGTAAGGGATCCGTCGGCGCCGATCACGCGATGGCACGGCACGACCACAGCGATCGGGTTGGAGCCGTTCGCCAGGCCCACGGCGCGCATGCCGCTGGGGCGATTGAGTTGTGCGGCCAAGGCGCCGTAGCTCATGGTTGTGGCGGCGGGAATCCCGCGCAACGCCTCCCAAACCTCGCGCTGAAACGGCGTGCCGCGCATCCTCACCGGCAGCGCGTCAATCGCGTGCAGATCGCCGGCCACATACGCCTCCAGCGACCGGCGCCCAATGGACTCCGATCGGCCGACCGCGAGGCGAATATTGTTCTCCCTGTAATACTGGCCCAGGAGCCGACGCATCCGTTCGTCATCATTGTCCCAGTCCAGCGCGCACAGGATTCCTTCCTCGTCCGTGGCCAGGAGCATGGGGCCGCACGGTGTCGGCACTCGTTCAAGTTGAAACGTCAAACCGATTTTTTCGTCGTGTTTCATGACGCAAATCCTCTTATGCGTGGTCAACTGTTTACAATTGGATTCTACGGGCGGCAGCAAGGTCCCGTCGCCTGGCTTCCAGCCTACAACTTGAGTCCGCTTACCTTGCTGGCTGAGCCATATGTTCTCCCTGCTTCAGGGCCGCGACTCCCGATTCCTGTTTTTCTCATTTCGCGCCCGGCACCACCGGTATCTCGAACTTCGGTTCGAATTCCGAGACCGCGTATCGAATCAGGTTGTCGAGCAGCGTGGTGGCGTAGGGGTCAACTCCGTACGAGGCCGCGAATCCGAAGGTAGTCACCAGCAATTTGCCCTTGCCGGCGCGAGCCTGCAGGAGTACGCCCACGTTCGAGTGCAGCCAGCCATAAAACATGCCGGCCAAAAGATCGGATCCGGTGGCGTCCGGGATTCCTTGAATCACGGCGGGGGGCGTTGCGGCCTGGGTCTCGAAGCCAGGGATCACGTCGAGGCCGATGCCGTGAAAAACCGGGCTCGCCTTGCGCACCCAGAGAAAGTTAGAAATCCAGCTGCCGTCGAGGTCTGAATTGGCGCGCGGCACGATCTCGATGCCCGGCCCGAGCGACTGCTTGTCGAGTCCAATCAATATCACGCGCCCGCCGCGGTTGAGGATTTCTTCCGCGCGGTTGTTGAGTGTCGAAGTCACAAGGACCGGTAGAGCCTCCTGTCCGGAGGGTTCGAGATAGCCGTGTCCCCGCATGGCTTCAGTGAGGCGGCGGAGGCGGCCGGAGGGGTCCTCGATGCTCACGGCCGGCCGCAAATCCTCAGGGCGATGCGGGAAAAAATAGAGATCGAGTGAATTCGCGCTGATCGCTTTGTCCCCGGCGTCGACGCGGAAACTCAGGGTGCGCTTGACCGGCGCGGTCACCGCCGGCACGGTGAAGTCGATGCTGCCGGTCGCTGCCGTGTTCCCACGGTCGATGCGGGGGAGACCCGCGGAGTACGTGTCGCCGAATCCGTCGAGCGACCATTGCACGGTAGCGCCGCTCAGTTCCTGGCCGCTGTAATGAGAGAAGAAGAGATCGGCATGAAGGTGTTCACCGGAGGTGAAATTTCGTTTGGCGGCTCGCGCCACAATCAAGTCGTCGGTTTGGAGGCTCCCCAGCTTGGCGCCGAACGACTTCGGATGGCGCCACATGTCCAGGAGTCCGTTCGATTCCCAATTGATGTCGGTGAACTCGGTGATCACGTAGCCCTGAACCCCACCGCGCGAGCGGAGGCTCTCGATCTCGTACTTGAGAGACTGATATTCGTGTTCCTCGGTCGAAGCAGCGAGCGCGTCAAGGCTGGGGAAGATGGCGTTGTAGCCATACCGGCTGTAGCGATCTGCCAGTCCCCCGGGACGCGTGATCTCGCGGCCACCGAAGTCGCGATCGAACCACCAGGGCGGCGGGTCGGGAACATGGGGAAGGCCCCAATTTCCAAATTCCGAGAGCATCAAGGGCGCATCTGCGTTCACCTGAGCGTCGTTGTTCGGACTCCAGAGCCAGTTCGGGCGGCCCGCGAGATCAGCGACAAAGCGATCGAAGTCGCCGGCCTGGTCCGGGATGGAGTCATAGGTATGAAAGTCGGCGATGTCGCTCGCCAAATGGAAATTGTCGCAGCAGGCGCTGTTGTCATCCACCAGCCAGCCGGGAACGAGTGGCTTGGCGCGCGCATAGAACTGCTTCAGCCAGTCACGATCGTGCGTCAGCTTCAAGTTTGCGCCCCAGCTCTCGTTGATCAGGCTGACTGCAACTATTGAGGGATGATTCCAGTCGCGAGCAATCATGCCTTGAAGGGTTTCCGCTGCGCGACGCTCGGAATCCGGCGTGAGCTTGTCAAAATTCGGAATCTCGTACCACACCAGCAGCCCGGTCGCATCCGCGGCCTCGAGGTAGCGCGGATCGGGAACTTTGATGTGACAGCGCAGCAAGTTGAGACCCAGCATCTTGGCCTTCTTCATCTCCTGCCGGACGAAATCGGAAGACGGCGGGGTGTAGGCGGATTCCGGATAGAAGTCCTGATCGAGCGCTCCGCGCAGATAAATCGGCTGGCCATTCAAATAGAAGCGTCCGCCGCGCGCCTCGAACGTTCGGAACCCAAAGCGGGTGGAGGCGGAGTCTCCTGAAGAAAGCCACGCTTCGAGGGTGTAGAGGTAGGGCGTTGAGGGGCTCCAGAGCTGCGGATTCGAGAGCGTGCCTTTGAAGCTCGCAATCGTCTGGCCTGACGTCAGGTTCAGGGATTGCCTCCAGACGATCGCTCCGGAGCCGTCGCGCATTTGTGCTCCTGCGAAGGGCGCACTTGCGGCGCCGCCCGGTGCCGCATTCTGGGCCGCGCCAACCGGGTTGAGGATCTCAAGGTCGACGGCAAACCGGCCGTCGCTGCCGCCGCGTACGTGCAGGGTTCCGATTCGGGCGCTCGGACGAATGTCGAGCTCAACACTCTGCCAAAGACCGCTGGTTTCTACGTACCAGTTCTGTTTGCCGTGCGGTATCTCGGCGTAGCGAATGCCCTCGACCTCGGGGCGCTTGGCGCTCGGGTCCGCCACACGCACCGCCAGTTGATTGTCGCCCGCGCGCAGCAAGGGGGTAACCTCGAACTCGAACGGCAGATAACCACCCTCGTGCTCGCCCACTTTGCGGCCGTTGACATAGACTTCGGCGCGATAATCCACCGCGCCAAAGCGCAGGAGAGCTGCGCGTCCGGGAGTGATCGCCGGACTCGGGAAAGTGCGCCAGTACCAGGCCACCCCGGCGTAATCACGCAGATCAGCGAACTCGGTTTGCCAGGAGCCGGGTACCTGGACGGGCCGCGCGCCCGGAGCCGTAGCGACATCGGTTACACCGAGCTTGGCGCCGGGGTCGGTGACGAACTGCCAGGTGCCGTTCAAGGAAGCCTTCTGCGCCAGCGCCCGGCAGGAAAATCCCAGGGCCAGGAAGACAGCCAGCGTGATGTGCGAGCTCTTTCGAGCCCAGGATCGAATCATGCCCAGGACCATGTAGGGACGCTCCGTTCAGACTGAATCGAGCGCGTTTCAGGCTCGATTGATGTTCGATTATAGCTTCGCGGCGGTTCTTTCGGTTGTGCTAGCATGGGCAAAGGAGAGATTAATAGGAGTACAAACTTGACTGGGCGCTAGTTTGACTCCGGGTTTCCGACCCAGCATGAATGTTCAGATCGAAAAGCGCAGGCACAAGCGAGACGACGCCGTCCTCGACGTGCGTTGCGCGGCCTTCGGCTTGGACGAAATTTTCGTCAGCCGCGACGTGAGTGCCGGCGGCCTTTTCCTCAAGGCTCCTAACCCCCTTGTTGCCGGCTCAGTAGTGGAACTGACTTTCAGCGTCTCACCGGAGGGGCCGGATATCTCGTGTCCAGGCCGCGTGGTGTATTCTTTGCCCGGCGTGGGCATGGGCATCCAGTTTCTCGATACCACGGGCCAGATCGAGGTGGCGATTAACCGGACATGGCACACGACGAATTGAGATATTGCTTTTGCGGGGGAGTGAGGATGGATGGTGGGCATGCAAGGGAAGAAACTGCTTTTAGCCGGCTTGGCCGCCGTGGCCTTGGCAGCGTGCACAGGGCGAGTGGCGCGGGCGCGATCCGTAGCACACGGCCCTGCAGCAGCGGATCCTCCGTCCTCTCCGCAACCATCTCCTGACTCCGCCTCGCAGCAAGGTTCATCTCCCCAGGTAAAGGTCGCGCCCGCCTCGATGCAAACGGCTGAAGTTCAGGCGCTGCTCAACAAGATTTACACGGCAAATTTCCGCGTCGGGGACCTGATCGCTGCACTGCCGATCGATCAATGGAAGCTGAGCGATGAGGAGCGCGCGTCTTTCCGCCAGAAGACCGACGCCCTGCGCGCGTCGGTGGCCACGCTCGAGAAGGCGCGCAGCGATTTCTACAACCATCCCGATGATTCCGCACTTGGTCAGGCTGCGGCCACGGCGTTGCAGTCGCTGCTGCCTCAAATTGACGACTACGCCAAAGCGCTTCAGAACACGCCCGGAGCCAGCTTCGCGAAGGATTATCAGCAAGCCGGAAGCGATCTACGGGACCTCGATCGCCAGATCGAGCCTTATTTTGCCTATCTGAATCCATCGCAGGCGCCGGCGCCGTCCACGCCCAGCGCACAGGCTCCCACTCAAGGCCAGACCACTCCGACCCCGGCTCAGGCTCCGGCCCCGACGGCTCCGGTACCGGCAGAGGCTCCGAAGGCTCCGGCTCCGAGCCAGCCTGCGCGTAATCAGATTCCAGGCGAAGCCGGGCAGGCCCAGGCAGCAGTAGCGCCGGCGCAGGTTCCGCCTTCAACCCCGGTGGCACCGAATCCGTCTGCAAACGAAACCGCGCCGGCTCAAGCTCCCCCCCAACCGGCACAGCCTCCCGCGGCGGCCGCCGCCTCCGCGGAAGGTCCGGCCCATCCCGCGGTCGCCGCGGTCGCGCCCGCCGCGATGCAGCCCGCTGAGGCGCAGGCGCTCCTTAACAAGATCTATGCGGCGAACTTTCGCGTGGGTGATCTCATAGGCTCCCTGGGAATCGACCAATGGAAGCTCGGCGATCAGGACCGCGCCACAATCAGACAGAAGGCAGACACTTTGCGCACATCCGTCGTCACCGTGGAGAAGGCTCGCAGCGACTTCTCCGGCCGTCCTGATGATTTAGCCCTGGGTCAGGCGACGGCCTCCGCGATCCAGTCGCTGTTGCCAAAGATTGACGAGTTTGCGGCGGGGCTCGCGAATACGCCGGGCGCGAACGAGGCCAAGGAGTATCAGCAGGCTGCCGGCTATCTTCGCTCGCTTGACACCCAGCTCGAACCCTACATCGCGTACCTGGAGGCTAAGAACCAGCCGGCCGCGCCAAGCGGCGAAGTAGGGGCTGCCGTCGAGACTGAAGTGATCAAACCGGCCGCGGCGCTGCCTCCTTTGACGGTTGCCGCTCCGGAGAAGTCGCCGCTCAACAATGAGCAGCTCAAGACGCTCCTCTATCAGGCTTATGTTCCGGCATTCCGCATCAAGGATTTGCTGGGGCAGGAGCATCCCGATCATTGGAAAATACCGGACGCGGAGCGGACCGTGTATGGCGACGCTTCGCAAGCGCTCGCGAAGCGGTTGGACGATCTGGCGAGGTGGCGTGATCAGCTCGAGGCGCACCCCGATAGTCTCGAAGCTGCGTTTGAAGTCTACGCCGCGCTTGACAAGGTCGCTGAACCCGCCGGCATCGTCGGAAAGATGGCAGGCCAATATGACGATCCCAAAGTGGGATCGGAGTATCTTGAGAAGGCACGGCAGGTGTCAGAGTTCCGCAACCAGATCGAACCGTACGTGGGCTACCTATTGCGCCGTCACGACCAGGCGATCGGCACTGTCGAACGCAATTTCGTAACCTGTGAGACCGAGCTGACTTCGGTGATGCGTCCAACAACGATAGCGGCGGAGCCCATGAAGAATGTGCTGCCCGTTTTCAAAGGACGCGGCCGAAGCGTGACTCGCGGCGCCGGGTCAGGCAAGGCTTCGGCGCACTCGAGCAAAAAGAACTCCGCTGGAAAGCCAGCACTTTCGGGCGCGAAGCCAGCACCTTCGGGTGCGAAGTCAGTGCCTTCGGGCGGGAAGCCAGCACCTTCGGGCGCGAAGCCGGCGCCTTCGGGTGCGAAGCGGGCGCCTTCCGGCACTTCCCCAGGGCATTAGGGCTGTAGGTAGCGGTCGAGCCAACCCAGCACCGTCTGGTACCATAGCCGGCTGTTTTGCGGCTTCAGCACCCAGTGCCCTTCGTCCGGAAAATACAGCAATCGCGAAGACACACCGCGCCGCTGCAAGGCTGTGAAGAGCTGAAATGCCTGGCCCTCAGGCACGCGGTAGTCGCGTCCGCCTTCCACGACCAGCATCGGAGTGCGGATGTTCTGCACGGAGTTTGACGCCGACCACTTCCGGTAGATGTCGGGTTTTTCCCAGGGTGGACCGCCCTTTTCCCACTCGTCAAACCACACTTCCTCTGTTTCACCATACATGCTTGGTTCGTCGTACACGCCGTCGTGCGATACCAGCACCTTAAAACGATTGGTGTGCCCGGCGATCCAGTTGATCATGAAGCCGCCGAAACTGGCTCCGGCCGCGCCGATCCGGTCAGGATCAACGTAGGGCAGGGAAGCGAGATAATCGGTGGCGAGCATAATGTCCTGATAAGGCGCGCCGCCCCAGTCGCCGGAAATCTCTTCGGTGAATTTCTGACCGTAACCGGTGGAACCATGGAAGTTGGTCATCATCACCACGTAGCCGTGGCCAGCGAACATTTCAGCGTTCCAGCGATAGCTCCACGCGTCCTCCCAGGCGCTCTGCGGGCCTCCGTGGATCAACATGAGCCCCGGATACTTCTTGTTGGAATCAAAGTCAGGCGGCTTTACCACAATGTTGCCGATGGAAGCACCGAGCGCGCCCTTGGTATCGACGAACTCGGCGGTATTCATCTCCAAGGTCGCCACGAGGGGGTTATTCAAATGTGTAACTGGCGACAATCCCCAGGCCTGTCCGGTCGTGGGCGCAAAGGCGCGATAGATCTCGGTGGGTTGCGCGAGGCGCGTGCGAGTAAAGACCAGGGTCTTGCTGTCCGGAGTCAGGTTGAGGTCATCGAAGAGGCCGTCGAGTATCTTGTCCACATGCGGGTGGCTGACCGAGGTTTTGAAGATGGGCTGCTGGCCGCGCTCGGGCGCCACAAAATACACCGTGTCGCTGTCCGGAGCCCAGGCGAAGCTCGAAACCCATTGCTCGAAGCCGGGAGTCAGCTCTTTGGTGCCGCGGGTCTGGCGATCGTAGACGCGCAAGCGAAACAAGTCGGACTCGTATCCATTGCGGTCCTGCGCCGTATAGGCGATGTAGCGTCCATTCGGTGAATACTGCGGCGAGGAATCGGAACCGTGGACGCCCGGAGTGATATCGCGGGCCTCGCCGCCTGATGCGGGCACGAGGTAAAGGTGATTGTCCGTGGTCCAGGCGGCAGCCGATTGGCCTGCATTGCCCTTGTCGCGATTCGAGGCGTAGCAGACCTCGGCTCCGTCCGGTGAGATTGCGTAGCCGTCGGGAGCGCCCAGAAAGAAGGTCGGAGAATCATAAGCACCCGGTGTCAGATCGCGCGGAGATCCGCCTTCCGCCGGGAGGGCGAAGAGATGCGTGTACTTGCCATCCCGCCAGGCGTTCCAGTGCCGGAACAGGAGTTCATCGATGACGCGAGCCTTCACGAGGTTGTGCTCCGCGTCTTCGCTGCGTTTTTGGTTGCAAGCCGCGTCCGGGCAATCGGCATACACATCCGAGGTGAACACGAGCTCGTCCCCGCGCAAGGCCCACGTGACTCCGTCTGCGCCCGTCGGGATCGAGGTGAGTGGATGCGCTTCACCGCCTTCGAGCGGCAGCAGCCACACTTGGGACGACCCACTGCGCGTGGAGATGAACGCGATCTCGCGGCCATCGGCCGACCAGCGCGGGCGATTGTCGGAACCCGCGCCCCAGGTGATCTGCCGGGGCTCCCCGCCGGCGAGCGGCACAAGCCACAGATGGCTCACCACCTTGTTGGCCTCTACATCCGCGTTCGCCACCGCAAAGGCGATCCAGCGACCGTCGGGCGACACTTGCGGATCGTCCACGCGATGCACATTCATCAGGTCGTCGAAAGTTATCGGATGCTTGGACTGCGCCCAGGCGGACAATGCAAGGAAGTGGCACAAGGCAGACACCGCCAGAGCGGCGAGGAATCCAGGCTTCGCGCACGTTTTGGTCTTCATTTCGGTGTCCCCCGATAGATGTGATGGGTAAGGATGCGATGGGTTCACACACAGGCGAGGCTGGATTGCAGAAGGTGGATCTCGTCAGCCGGCAACCATTGAAGCCGAGTCTAGCTCGCCCGGCTCGAGAGACCGCTGATCGCTTCCTTGAAAGAGCCGCGCTGATTGTCGATCTTCTTCTGCAGCATCATGATCGAATAGATCAATTGCTCGGGCCGGGGCGGGCATCCCGGCACGTAGACGTCGACCGGAATGTACTGGTTCACGCCCTGCACGATGGCGTAGTTGTTGAACACCCCCCCTGAAGTCGCGCAGGCGCCCATCGAGATCACCCATTTGGGCTCGGGCATCTGGTCGTAAAGCCGCTTGATCACCGGAGCCATCTTT
This sequence comes from Terriglobia bacterium, assembly GCA_035946735.1. Lineage (GTDB taxonomy): Bacteria > Acidobacteriota > Terriglobia > UBA7540 > UBA7540 > Gp13-AA77. Next base: position 4,753 of record DASYYZ010000166.1, on the reverse strand, counting down.
TGCGATACCCGGCCGGCGATGATCATCAGGTCCGCCTGCCGCGGGGAGCCGCGAAAGACCTCGGCCCCGAATCGGGCAATGTCGAAGCGCGAGGCCGACATCGACATCATCTCGATCGCGCAGCACGCGAGGCCAAAGCTCATGGGCCAGATCGATGATCGCCGCGCCCAATTCACAGCCTTGTCGAGCGTGGTGAAAATGAGCCCTTCGAGGCCTGTTGCTTCCGGAATATCTTTGGTCGCCATAAGATCAGTATGTCATGCCGCTCCGCGGGATTTCAACGGCGCGGGCCCCTGCCAGACAACTACTTTGAAGCCTGACCAATCCCGAGAGGCCACAAATGCCTGACAGCAGCGCGGAATGCGGGGTGGTAATTCCAATAAAAATCGATGTGGCGCTCGCAAAGGTTCACCGTCCGCCCGTCAGAGTGGGCCAATTCCCAGACTGGCGCCTCGTCACACTCAGATGCCGACCCGTTGGACTCTATGCGCAGACCGCAACAGCGACAAACGCTTTGGCTAATTGAGATGTAAGCTCCGTCATTCATATCTGCTGTTACTCTCTAATTCCGGCCTGCGGACTGCTCATGGGTGAGTGCTGACGACCGCCCATTACGCCGCAGCAAGTTTACAGGACAAACCTGCCGAGCATCGCCCCGACTTGCGCCGGCAAATCGGCCACTTGCCCGGCCACGACCCACTCAGGTGCGCTGGCCTTCGTCGCTCGATCTCGGTTGAACGGTAGGTCCCGGGTGCCATGATCGAGCAATATTCCCCGGCACCCTGCAGCCGCCGCAGCCTCCATGTCACGCGGCTCGTCGCCGATCATTATGCTCCTGCCTAGGTCGATTCGGTAGTCGCCTGCCGCTCTCAGCAGGAGTCCGGGTTTCGGCTTGCGGCAAGTGCAGCCCTGCTCGTCCGTGTGAGGGCAATAATAGACCGCATCGATGCGGGCTCCGTGCCGCGCCAGCAAATCCACGAAACGCGACGTGATCTGGCGCAGGCTGCGCTGGCTCAGCAGTCCTTTGCCCACGCCGGACTGGTTCGAGACCACGATTATGGGGAGGTGGAGCCGGCTAAGGCGGCGGAGGACCGGCACCATACCGTCGATGAAATGAAAGCCGGTCCAATGCGTGACGTAGCCGCCCAAGATGCGCTCGTTGATCACGCCATCGCGATCGAAAAAAATTCCCGGCCGTCGCCGTCCATAGAGGTACGGCGCGCGGAAGGCGTATCTGATCGGCGTAAGTGACGATCCCAGCAAATTGGCCTTTGCGATGGAGCCGCACAAATCGATAACTTGACTGAGTCTAGCAGATTCGCTAGTTTCGTTAGTCCCTGGCGGCGGAAGCTATGATTGCTGCGCAAGGCATGGAAATGAATGTCCTCAAGAAATTGTTATGGGTGGCGGTCGCGGCACTCGGAGCGCTGGCGCTTGGCCTGATCGCCACCGCGCGCGGCGAGCCCTTGAACGCGGTATGGCTCGTGACCGCGGCGGTGTGCGTTTATGCCCTGGCCTATCGTTTCTACAGCCGATTCGTGGCCTATCGCGTGCTCGGCCTCGACGACACTCGCGCCACGCCCGCTGAGCGTCTCGACGATGGCCGCGACTTCATTCCTACCAGCAAGTGGGTCCTCTTCGGGCACCATTTTGCTGCTATCGCCGGCCCTGGACCGCTCGTCGGCCCGATTCTGGCCGCTCAGTTCGGCTACCTGCCCGGCACGCTCTGGATCGTGATTGGCGGGGTGCTGGGCGGATGCGTGCAGGACTTCGTGACGCTGTTCTTCTCGATGCGGCGCAACGGGCGCTCGCTCGGCCAGATGGCCAAAGCCGAAGTCAGCGAGTTCGGCGGTTGGACGGCGCTCTTCGCGGTGCTCGCCATCATGGTGATTCTGATCGCGGTGGTCGCGCTGGTGGTGGTGAACGCGCTCAAGTCGAGCCCGTGGGGAGTTTTCACGATCGCGGTGATTATTCCGGTGGCGATGCTCCTCGGCCTCTACCTGCGTTGTCTGCGGCCGGGACGCGTGCTCGAGGCGTCTATCTTCGGATTCATCCTGGTGATGGCCGGTGTGATCAGCGGCCGGTACGTGGCCGAGTCCGCACATTGGGCGCCCTTTTTCACCTACACCAGCGTGGCGCTCGCCTGGATCATCATCATCTACGGATTCTGCTCTTCGGTGCTTCCGGCCTGGTTGCTGCTGGCTCCGCGCGATTACCTGGCGACGTTCATCAAGCTCGGCACCATCATGGCGCTCGGTGTCGGGATCCTGCTGGCGCATCCGCCGATGCTGCTGCCCGCGTTCACGCGCTTCACCGACGGCACCGGACCGATTTTTGCCGGCAAGGTTTTTCCCTTCTGCTTCATTACCATCGCCTGCGGCGCGATCTCTGGGTTCCATTCGCTGATCGCGTCCGGCACGACGCCTAAGCTGATCACCAAGGAGAGTCACGCCCGTACCATCGGGTACGGTTGCATGATGATGGAGTCGTTTGTGGGCGTGATGGCCATGGTGGCGGCCACCGTCCTTCGTCCCGGCGTCTACTTTGCCATCAACAGTCCCGCGGGCGCCGTTGGACTCTCGCCTGAGACTGCCGCGGCCACGATCTCGAGCTGGGGTTATCCGGTCACCAGTCAGCAGATGGCTGACCTCGCTCACCGCGTCGGCGAGATCACGCTCTTCAACCGCACGGGCGGCGCGCCCTCGCTCGCCGTCGGCATGGCGCAAATCTTCTCGCATACGCTCGGCATGGGCGGGCTCGAAGCCATCTGGTACCACTTCGCGATCATGTTCGAGGCGCTCTTCATCCTGACCGTGCTCGACGCTGGCACCCGGGTCGGGCGCTTCATGCTTCAGGAGCTGCTGGGGCATATCGCGAAGCCGTTCGGACGCTCGGGCTGGTATCCGGGCATCGTGCTCACCAGCGCTTTGATCGTGGCCGCCTGGGGCTACTTCCTGCTCGGTGGAGTGCGCGATCCCCTCGGCGGCATTAACAGCTTGTGGCCGCTTTTTGGCATCTCAAACCAGCTTCTGGCCACCATTGCCCTGTGCATCGCCACCACGATTCTGATCAAAATGGACCGGCGCCGCTACGTCTGGGTCACGCTGGGTCCGCTTGCGTGGCTCGTCACTGTCACCATGACGGCAAGCTACCAGAAAGTGTGGTCGCCGAATCCGCGCCTCGGCTTCCTCGCTCACGCGCGTGTGCTGTCCGGTCAACTTGCGGGCGGAGCCGGTCCCGCCGCGCGCGCTGCCGAAATCAGCCGGTTCATCTTCAACGATCGCCTGGACGCAACGGTCACTCTCATCTTCGCTACGCTCGTGATCGTAGTATTGGCGGAATCAGCGCGACAGTGGTGGCTCTATGCCCGGGGCCGGAAGCAATGCGTCCTCACCGAGTCGCCGGCAGAATTGTCGCGGCTGCCGGCGTAACGGTTTAGGATTGCCGATTGCTGATAGGAGGTTGGGTGAAAAACCAGAGACCAGGATCAACGAACATGCGGCTGAGGACACTTTTCCGGCGCCTTTGGCACTTCATTCGTGAAGCGGCCGGCGAGAATGCCTACCTTCAACATCGTGAGCGCGCTCTTGCGCACGGCGAATCGCCTCTTCCTCCCGCCGCCTTTTACCTCTCCGGCCTGGAGCGCAAGTACTCCCGGCCGAATCGCTGCTGTTGATCCAGCCTGCGCCAGCAACGATTAACCGGAAAGGCTGCCAACCTTCATCGGTCACTCCCCGATAATCTTGATCAGCACTCTCTTGCGACGCTGGCCGTCGAACTCCGCGTAGTACACCTGCTGCCAGGGACCAAAATCGAGTTTGCCTTTGGTGACCGGCACGATCACCTGGTGGCCGATCAGCAGATTCTTGAGGTGCGCATCGCCGTTGTCTTCACCCGTCCCATGATGGCGGTAGTCGGCGCGAAACGGCGCTAGCGCCTCCAGCCATTCCTCAATGTCGGCAATCAGCCCATCCTCGGCATCGTTGATGTACACGCCGGCCGTGATGTGCATGGCCGACACCAGCGCCAAACCTTCCTGAATGCCGCTTTTGGCCAAAGTGTTTTCCAGCTCCGAAGTGATGTTGATGAACTCCCGCTTCTTTTTCGGTGCTGAACCAGAGGTACTCGGTGTGCGACTTCAATTCCGTTCTCCTTAGGCCCGTCTTTCAAAGTATCAAGTGGCGGCCTGCAATCACATTTTCGGCGGCTTCTTCACCGCATGAACTTGGTGCCGAAGCCGCCTCGAACTGCGCGAATGGAACCTTCGGGGGATCTCATGTTGATTCTCTGCCGCGGTGAGTCGTCAAACTGAAGTGACTGGTCATTTGACTCCGAATTTGTGACAAGCATGCCGACGATGAAGACGAGACCTGAAACATTGACGGCGACCGAATTCAAGGCGATGTGCCTGCGGATTTTGGAGAACCTGGGCCCCGAGAGTCTAACGGTGACCAAGCGTGAACGGCCAATTGCCCGCGTGACTCCTGTTTCAGCCACCGGCACACGAAGTTCTACGGTTCTCTGAAGGGGAAAATCAAGATCAAGGGCGACATTTTCACCACCGGAGTCAAGTGGAAGCTTGGACACTTGCGCGCCCGACCATCGCATGTCTGTCTTCCAGGCAGCCCGTCCGAAGAGACAACCAAATTACTGAGGATTACAAGATGCAGTGACAGTGGGCTTGGGTACCGCGCTGCCCATCGCCGGGATTCCTATTCCGGCTGTTCCGCAAATTCCGAGGAAGGAAAAGCTC
>DASYYZ010000165.1:0-37271 GCA_035946735.1 Terriglobia bacterium | reverse complement strand
CTATACCTTCGCTGAACTGGTCGACGCTCATCTGCAGCAAGAGAGAATGCTGACGGCGCTTTCGATCTGCTTTGCCGGGATTGCACTCCTGCTGACCGGCCTCGGTCTGTACGGACTGCTCGCGCGAAGCGTCCTCCTGCGGACCCGCGAGATTGGCCTCCGCATGGCGCTGGGTGCGCGGCCGAGAGATGCTTTGATCCGGGTGGCCTGGCAGGGATCGCGGCTGGTGTTGTCGGGAGCGGTGGCCGGCCTCGCGGCCGCGCTGGTGCTAAGCCGCCTGCTCCGCAGCCTGCTCTTTGGAGTCGAAACCGCGAATCCCATCATGCTTGCCGGGGCGGCAGGCGTACTCCTGGTGGTGGTCGTTGGAGCCGCGTCCATTCCTGCGATTCGGGCGACCCGGGTGGATCCGATGGAGGCGCTCAGGTGTGAATAATTTCCGATTGATGATTGACGATCGACGATTGGCCAGGCTGGTAACTCGGAGGCCGATTCCTGTCACTTGTGACGAATCAACGGTCTTTGCTGGGGTCCAGGAGCGAAAGGTGTTTGAAGTAAGTGCAGTAAAAGCCCCGGTCGCGGGTGAGCAGGCGGTCGGCCTGACGAAGCGCATGCGCGCCGATCAGAAAATCGGCCACCACACGCCTTCTTGGCCCGCCGCCGCGCGCCCGGTAAGATCTCCAAGCGATTCCGGCTTCCAGAGCGGATTCCACCGTAAGAGGGCTGAACTCCAGGTTCAGCCGGTCCAAAGCCTGGCGGGCAGCCGTGGCGGAGAGAAACGATCCGGCAACTTCCGCCCAGACCACTTCACAGGCAATCAGCCGGTCTTCTGCAAGGACCGTGCGGACGGCGTGAGCCGAAGCGGGACCAAAACTGGTGTCAGCGACAAGTATGTCGAGCAACACACTGCTGTCCACCGCCGTGATCACTTTGGCCTTTCAGGACCTCGGAGTTCGTCTATGATTTCGTCGGTGGAGCGGCCAGGTTTCAGGATTCCATACAATTCGTCGATTGGGTCGCGCGGGGGGCGCTTCTTGGTCATCACCATTCGCCCTCGCTCCTCGCGTACTTCCAGCACTTGGCCTTTGCGCAGGCCGAGACGCACCCGCAGGGGCTTGGGGATGGTAATTTGACCTTTTTCGGAGACAATCGTTTTCATACAACTATGGTAGGAATTCCTACGGAGATTGTCAAACATGACACCCGCATCCGGGGCCTCCGGTGGTTGAGTGAACCTTATCCATCGACGGATTTGATCCACGAGTCCAATCTCACAGCGAAAGGTACAACCGGTGGGGACACTGCTTAGCGACTTGCGTTATGGCGTGCGGATGCTTTGGAAGAATCCCGGGTTTGCCGTGGTGGCGATCCTGACGCTGGCGCTTGGGGTCGGCGCCAACACGGCGATCTTTTCTGTTGTGAACGCGGCACTGCTGCGGCCGTTGCCTTACAAGGATGGAACGCGGCTCGTGAAGATGTGGGAAACCGCCAAACGAGTCGGCGAGGTTTCAGTCTCGTATCCGGACTTCCTCGACTGGCGGCAGCAGAGCTATTCTTTTTCCCAAATGGTCGCTGTCCACAATGTGGGCTTTAACCTTTCCGGTGTCGACAAGCCGGAAAGTATCAGCGGGTACGGCGTTTCACCAGGCTTCCTTTCCACGCTCGGCGTTCAGCCCATTCTCGGCGGCGATTTTCTGCCGGCCGAGGAGAGTGCGGGAACAGAACCCGTGGTGCTGTTGAGCTATCAGTTGTGGCAATCGCACTGGGGATCGAGTCCGGATGTTCTCGGGCGCTCGATTGTGCTCGATGGCCGTAGCTTCTCGATCGTAGGCGTTCTGCCGCCCAGCTTCCGCTTCTTCGACAAAACCGACGTTCTGACGCCCATGGACGTTTTTGCTAAGGACCTGATGGACCGCGGCGATCGCGGTGACATGGACGTGGTCGCCCGGCTGAAACCTGGGGTTACTCTCGATCGGGCTCGCGCTGAAATGAATACGATCGCCGCCCGCCTGGCCAAACAGTATCCGCTCTCGGATAGCGGTGTGGGAGTGAGTATATCCTCCATGCGAGAGGCTTTTGTAGGCGACATGCGCCCGGCCCTCCTCGTGCTGCTCGCCGCAGTGATGCTTGTGCTGCTGGTCGCCTGCGCCAACGTTGCCAATCTTTTCCTGGCGCGCGGCGCCGCGCGCGCCAGAGAGATCGCGGTGCGCCTCGCCTTTGGCGCGAGCCGGGGACGCATCATTCGGCAGATGTTGACGGAGAGTTTTCTGTTCGCGGCGCTCGGTGGCGCTCTCGGTCTGATTTTGGGCGCCTGGAGTCTCCGGGGACTGAGAGAGCTGATCGCTCCGGACTTCCTCGACACCATTGGCGTTCGGATGGACGGCGGCGTTTTCTGGTTCACGAGCGCGCTTGTTGTCCTGGTGACCGTGGCGTTCGGACTCGCGCCTGCACTGCAGGCGACACGCCCTGACGTGCAGGAGTCGTTAAAGGAAGGGGGTCGCCGTTCGACACCTGGTGCAAGGCAGCATCGCCTCCGGGGCGCCCTGGTGATTGCCGAAATGGCGCTTTCTGTGGTGCTGCTTGCTGGCGCCGGGCTCATGATGAAAAGCCTCTATCGCCTGCTGCAGGTTAATCCGGGATTTCAGCCTGAGAGTGTCGTGCAGATGGAAATGGTGCTGCGCTCGGCGCAGTACTCGAAGAACCCTGCCATTCTCGGCTTTTGGGAGCAAGTCCTCGACCGGGTTCGGGCCCTGCCCGGCGTTGAGGCGGTGGCGCTCGGCACCGCGATCCCGCTCGCCGGCACTCACAACCGCAACGACATTACCATCGAGGGCCAGCCTCTTCCGGCTCCGGGAGAGTTTCCGCATCCCGATTTTCACGAGATCACGCCGGATTACATGCGCGTTCTCGGAATACCGCTGCTGCGCGGACGGACGTTTACGGAAGCCGATAATGAGACCGCTCCTCCGGTGGCGCTCATCAATGCCGCCTTGGCGCATCGTTTCTGGCCGAATGACGATCCCACCGGCAAGCAAATCCTTTTCGGGCATCCGGGCCCCAAAAGCAAGCCGGTCACGATCGTCGGCGTCGTAGGTGACACCAGACTGTACGGTCTCGCCAATCCCGCCCGGTTCGAAGTTTACACCCCGTATCGCCAGGCGGTGTCGAACGACATGAACCTGTTGGTGCGCTCCGCCCTCAATCCGGCCGGCCTCATTCCGGATATCCGGTCTGCAGTGGCGGCGGTGGACAAGGATCAACCGATTTTCGGCGTGGCAACCATGAAGAAACTGGTGGACGATTCAATCTCCACGCGCAGAGCGACGCTCATCCTGCTCGGGCTCTTCAGCGCGCTCGCCCTGATCCTTGCCAGCATCGGCATCTACGGCGTAATAGCGTACGTCGTCACGGAGCGGACTCATGAGATCGGCATTCGCGTGGCGGTGGGCGCGGAACGCGGTGATGTGCTGCGGCTGATCCTGGGCTACGGCGCGCGCCTCGCGTTCTGGGGAGTGGCGATCGGTCTTGCTGCCGCTCTCGGCCTCATGCGCCTGCTCTCAAGCCTGTTGTTCGCGGTGAGTGCGAGCGATCCGCTCACGTTTGCGGCAGTCTCGGTCGTCCTCATCGTGGTCGCACTCATGGCGTGTTACGTTCCTGCGCGGCGCGCCCTTGACGTGGACCCGATGGTGGCGCTCAGGTACGAGTGAAGCGATTGATTTCATCGACTCATTCAATTCAATGAGTCCATTCGCAGAGGAGGGGTTATGCCCAAGAAAGAGCAATTGCGTGAGATCGTCACCGGTCAGCTTGATGCTGAACGCCTCCGGCAGCGCGAGCAGGAGGGTTGGAGACTGGTTGCGCTCGAGTGGCAAAGGGAGGTGGAAGGGACGAATGGAAATGGAGAGCGCTTCCTGGAAGAGGTGCCTTTCGGCTTGCGGGTGGCCGACGACTGTTTTCACCTGATCGACAATGCCAGAGAGCGCGACGCCTTGGTCCTGATGATGGACTTGATTGTTCAGGATCACCCACTGTCTTACGTGGCCCGCGAGTTGAACCTCCAGGGTTATCGGACCCGCGGCGGCGGAAATTGGAGTCAGGTCTCCATCTTTAACATGCTCCCGCGGTTGGTGGAGGCGGGCCCGCAGATTTTCTCCAGTGAAGATTGGGAAAAGCGGCGCGGCCGGCTGAGCAGGGCGGTCGCGGGTGCATAGCGGCTGGTAACCGGTGATTGAATGGACGGCAACAGCCCTCGGAGGGCTCGACCTGCCGCTGAAAGCTGCCACAGGGCGGCAAGCGCCCGTCGCAGCTTCAAGAGCCATTGACGCTCATGGAACCAACCTCCAGCCAGAGAGCGTAACAACGTTATGGGAACGCTAGCTGAGGAGGCCGTGAGTAGCTTCGAGACCAAGCCGGCGCGGGTTTTGATCGCTGACGACCAGCCGGCGGTGCTCGATGCGCTCCGATTGCTCCTCAAGCACGGAGGCTACGAGATCGAGGCCGTGAACTCGCCCGCGGCGGTGCTGGCTTGTCTCGCCACCAACCCCTTCGATGCGCTTTTAATGGACCTGAACTATGCCCGCGATACCACCTCGGGGCAGGAAGGTCTGGACCTGGTGGCGCGGGTGCAGGAGATCGACAGCACGCTGCCGATCGTGGTGATGACGGCTTGGAGCAGTGTTCCTCTCGCCGTGGAGGCCATGCGCCGTGGCGTTCGGGACTTCGTCGAGAAGCCCTGGAACAACGATGCGGTGCTGCGAAAGCTGCAGGAGCAGGTGGAACGCGCGCGCGATGAACGCCGGCACCTGCGTCTCGCGGCGGCTGAGGCCGCGCTCGCGCATCGGACGGAACGTGGTCTGCTGCCGCGGGAGATTCCGGAACTGCCGGGATTCGAGATTTGCGGCGCCTGGCATCCGGCCTCGGTGCTTGGCGGCGACTACTTCGACGCCCGTAGGCTTAATGACGGGGTGCTGGCGCTCAGCATTGCTGACGTGGCCGGGAAGGGAACTTCGGCGGCATTGCTGGTTTCAAACCTGCAGGCTTGCGTCCGGGCCTGGGGCTCGGCCGACGTGCCGCCCGCGGAGCTTTGCCGGCGCGTGAACCGGCTGATGCGGGGGAACCTGGAGCGCGACCGCTTCGTTACTTTCTTCTATGCGTTGCTCGATGGGCACGAACTGACTTACTCCAATGCCGGCCACAACGCTCCCATCCTGGTGCGAGCGGCAGGAACCGTGGAGCGCCTGGACCGGGGCGGAATCGTGATTGGTCTGGCAGCCGATGCCGATTACGAGCAGGATATCCTGAGGCTCGACCCTGGCGACCGGCTGTTGCTCTACACCGATGGTTTGACGGAGGCCTGCAGCGCCTCGGACGAAGAGTTCGGGGAAGAACGCCTCATCGAGCTCGCCATCGAGAGCCGCGGTCTCGCGGCCAAAGCGATCGAGGAAAAAGTGCTTGGGGCAGCAACAGCTTTCTGCAGGAAGTTCGATGACGATGTGACCCTGGTGGTGGTTGCGGCCAAGTAATTGACGATTCTCAATTGCCGATTGACGATCGGGAAGCACAGTCTAAATCGATGACCTCAGACCAACTCAAGGAGCGGACGAAGGCATTTGCGCTCGCCGTCATTAGGCTGATCGACGCCGTGCCGCCTTGTTTAACCGCGCGGGTGATCAGCAATCAGTTGGTACGGTCGGCGACTTCGATTGGAGCGAATTATCGGGCAGCGTGTCGAGCCCAGTCGCGAGCGGAGTTTGCCGCGAAGCTTTCCATTGTCGTCGAAGAAACTGACGAGACCCCTTATTGGCTGGAGCTGATCAGAGATCTGGGCTTAGTTAAGCGCGAACAATTGTCAGCGCTCATGAAGGAAGCGAGTGAATTGCTGGCAATTGCTGTGGCGTCCCGAAAAACCGCTAAGTCGTCAGGTCGTGCCAAGAACGATCCCTCGCGCGCAATCGTCAATCGTCAATCGTCAATCATCAATTTTTCCGATAAGGGACAGTCATGGGCTCACTAATCCAGGACCTCCGCTACGGCCTTCGTATGCTGGCCAAGAATCCCGGATTCACCGGGGTGGCCATCTTGACCCTCGCCCTCGGCATCGGCGCCAATGCAGCCATCTTCAGCGTGATCAACGGACTTTTTCTTCATCCTCTGGGAATCGCAGATCCGGGTCATCTGTTCGCAGTCCGGGTTAAGTACGACAAGCTGAATCTCAAGAGCATTGTGATCTCCGCTCCGGATTTCAGGGATGTCCGCGATAGCGCGCAGATTTTCTCCTCCGCAGCGGCCTCGAACGAGGAGAGCTTCAATTACTCGTCTCCTCGCGGTCCTGAACGCCTGACGGTGGCGAAGGTCTCCTGGCAGTGGTTTGACGCTTTCGGTGCGCGGCCCTCGATGGGTAGAATCTTCCGGCCCGAGGAAGATCAGCCGCACGCCAACCACGTAGCGGTGCTCGCTTATGCCACTTGGCAGAATCTGTTTACCGGCGATCCGTCGATCCTGGGCAAGACCATCCAACTGAACCGCGAGGACTACCAGGTGGTCGGCGTGATGGGTACCGACTTCGATTGGCCCAACCGGACCCAGCTTTGGATTCCTCTCGGCCTCGCCGCTGATGAATTCGCGATCGACAATTATTTTAACGAGAGCCTTTTTGTGGTGGCTCGCAGCCGTCCTGACGTCTCGTCCGCCAAGGCGGAGGCTTACGTTCAACTTCTAACCCACCGGCTGATTGAGACCGCGGGCCGCCTGGGATCGAGCTATCCGAAGGATTCCGGCTGGGGAATGTTTGCAGTTCCATTCACCGAGTATGGTTCCGGCGATCTGCAAACCCCGATGCTGATCCTGCTGGGCGCGGTCGGGTTTGTGCTGCTGATTGCGTGCGCGAATATCGGAGGGCTGCTGATTGCCCGAGCCTCGGCCCGCAGCAAGGAATTTGCGGTGCGTGTGGCGCTGGGTGCGCAAAAGCGGGATCTCATTCGTCAGACGATGGCGGAGACCTTTTTGTTGACCGCCGCCGGTTGCATTGTGGGCGTGGCCGGCGCTTACGGCGGGCTTGGCCTCCTGCTGCGGCGGCTGACCCGAAATCTCTTCTCCCGGTACGCGATCCGGATGGACGGGCATGTCCTTGTGTTTGGACTGTTGCTGATGGTCGTCACTTGCCTGCTTCTCGGCGTACTGCCTGTCGCCGAGGTGTTCAGCCATCAGCAGTATGGGACGCTCAAAGAGCAGGGAAGATCGGTCACGTCGAGCCGGGGCCGGATGCGACTTCGGGAATTGCTTGTGGTGGGACAGATGTCCTTGGCCTTGGTCCTGCTGGTGGGGGCGGGTCTGTTGCTGAAGAGCCTCGGCCGGATGGGAAGGGTCGACACGGGATTCGATCCGAATGGTCTGGTGACCGCTTCCTTTCAGCTCCCGGAGAATCAGTACGACAAAGACGCCAAGCGGGCCGCCTTTTACGGCGCCGTGGATGAAAAATTGGCGGCGCTCCCTGGAGTCTCTTCCGCCGCTCTTTCTGTGGCGCTTCCGTTCAGCGGATTTGACGACGGTTCCTCTTTCCAGGTCGAGGGACGCCCGAGGGGCCCGGGCGACCCGGGACCGCACAGCGCGCTGGACTGGATCACGCCCAGATACTTCGAGACCATGCGCATTCCTTTGTTGAAAGGCCGCTATTTCACCGGCCAGGACCGGCTGGGCACACAGCCTGTGGTGATTATTGACGAGAATCTCGCCCGCCAGTACTGGCCCGGACAGGATCCGGTGGGAAAGCATCTCCGGCGGGGCATGCACTCGCCCTGGGCGACGATCGTCGGCGTGGTCGCGCACGTGATGCATTCCGCTCTGGTTGGGGATTCGGGAAAGGGCGTGTGTTACTACCCCATCCTTCAACAGCCGCTTCAGCAGGCGTTTGTTATCGTCCGGACGGGAACGGACACCGCGCAAATGGCAGCTCCCATTCAGGCAGCCGTTGCGTCTGTCGATCCTGGACAGCCGGTTTCTGACTTGAAGACGATGGATGAATACGTTGCCGGATCGCTCAAGCCGCAACGAATCGCTGCCTCGCTGCTCGGAACCTTTTCAGGACTTGCCTTGTTTCTGGCTGCGCTCGGACTGTACGGGGTGATCAGCTACAGCGTCAGCCGGCGCACGCAAGAGATCGGGGTGCGGATGGCGCTTGGGGCGCAAGGCGGCCAGGTTTGGGGCATGGTGATCCGGCAAGGGCTGAGCCTGGCGCTAACGGGTATCCTGGCGGGAGCGCTGGCGGCGCTCTTCGTGGCGCGACTGCTGACCAGCCAGTTGTATGAAGTGCGCTCGTTTGATCCATCAACTTTTGTGCTCACCAGCCTGGCGCTGCTCGCGGTCGCGCTGCTCGCTTGCTACATTCCGGCGCGCCGGGCGACAAAGGTGGATCCCATCGTGGCGCTGCGATACGAGTGAAGCGATTGATTCGTCGACTCAATGATAACTGCGGGTTACAGGGGCAAACCCATGGCCGCTCTGACTACTGACTTGCGTTACGGCATCCGGATGCTCCGACGGAATCCCGGCTTCTCGACCGTGGCCGTGCTGACGCTAGCACTCGGCATTGGCGCCAACACGGCGATCTTCGGCCTGATCGAGGCCTTCATGCTCCGCACGCTCCCGGTGCGAGACCCTGGACGGCTCGTGGAGCTCTTACATCAGTACCCGGGCGAGCCGCGCATGACCGGCTTCTCCTGGCAGGCTTATCAGGACTTTAGAAGCCAAAACCATGTTTTTTCCGGGCTCATCGGCACCGCCGAGGTCCAATTTTCCGTGCGCGGTGCGAACCTAGAACCGCAGACCGTGGATGGTCACTATGTGGTGGGGAACTTCTTCTCCGTTCTCGGAGTGAAACCAGCCATCGGCCGGCTGATCGGTCCGCAAGACGACCGCATGGGTGATCCTTCACCGGTAGCCGTCTTGAGTTGGTCCTTCTGGAAGAACCGCCTCAGTCTGGATCCGAAAATTTTGGGCAAGCAAATCATCGTTCAAGGTGTCCCGCTAACGGTCATCGGTGTAACACCGCCCGCGTTCTTTGGACTGCAAGTCGGCCTCAGGCCGGATGTTTATTTGCCGCTCGCGGTGGAGGGCATGATAGATCACCCGAGCCAGCTGAGGTCCGAAATAGTGCTGGGCGTCATGGGGCGGCTTAAGCCCGGCGTCTCCATCAAGCAGGCGCAAACGGATATGGCCCTGCTGGGCGAACGCTGGGTCGAGCAGATCGCCAAGCACAGCACGAACCCCCTCGTCCGCCAAGTGAGGTTTGAGGTAGCGCCGGCCCCGGGAGGGTTCTCGTCCGTACGCGACCAACTCGGCAAGCCGCTGCAGGTGCTTATGGCCGTGGTGGGCCTGCTTCTACTTATCACGTGCACTAACGTGGCAAGTTTACTGCTTGCGCGTGGAGCGGCGCGGGAGCAGGAAATGGCAGTGCGCGTCGCCCTGGGCGCGGGGCGGGTGCGACTAGTGCGCCAGGTGCTTAGCGAATCCCTGCTCCTTTCTGCTACGGGCAGCCTGCTCGGCGTCTTTCTGGCGTATTTTGGCGCGCACGCGCTCGTGCGGATGATGATGTCGGGCCGGCTGGGTCCCGGATTTCCGCCCTACATCGAAGATCAGGTAAAACCTGACCTGCACGTCTTCGTTTTCGCAGCCGAAGTTGCACTGCTTGCGGGGCTGCTGTTCGGATTGGCGCCGGCCTTGCGAGCGTTGGGAACCGTCCCGATCGCTTCCTTGCGGCACACCGGAGGGGGCGCCAAGACCCGGTTTCAGCGGCTATTCGGAACGGGCCTAGTGGTTACCCAACTGGCTCTCTCCGTGGTGATCTTGAGCACGGCGGGTTTGTTTGTCGGCTACCTGGAAAATCTTGAGCATCTCCGCTTGGGGTTCCGCAAGGACCACCTTTTGCTGGTAACTCTCGATCCGGCGGACAGCGGATACAAGCGCGAAGAACTGTCCCGGGTGTACCAAGACCTTCTCGGGCGGCTCGAAGCGATTCCGGGCGTGCGCTCGGCCACGGTCAGCGGAATGACCCCAACCTCGGGCGCGGCCGCGCCTCGCTTTGTTAAGGTGGAAGGCCACCCCGAAAGGTCTGAGGATCGCCGCTTCGTCATGATGAATACCGTCGCTCCGAAGTATTTCCAGACTTACGGCACGCCAATACTGGCAGGCCGTGACTTTACCTTGCTCGACCAGAGCGGTCCGCGTGTGGCCATCATCAATCAGGCCATGGCCCGCTATTATGTCGGCGAGTTCAGCCCCATTGGAATGCACTTCACCTTTGACGGCGACCCTAAACCTTACCAGGTTGTCGGAGAGGTGGGCGATGCCAAGTACAATGACATTCGCGAAGCCCCACCGCGCACGGTCTACTTGGTGGCACAAGCGCCCTCGGTGTTTACGCTTCACACTAGCGTCAGTCCGCAGGCTGTAGTTCCTGACGTGCGCCGAACGATTCGCCAGTTGCTGAAGACTATTGCCGTCACAAACGTCACTACGATGGCCGGCCAAGTGGACGCGTCGATCGTTCCCGAGCGACTCATGGGCACACTTTCGGGATGGCTTGCTGCCCTCGGAGTGCTACTTGCCGCCATGGGCCTTTACGGACTGCTGGCCTACACGGTTACGCGGCGCATTAATGAAATCGGTATTCGCAGGGCGCTGGGTGCGACCGCAGGTAACGTCAGTCGGATGGTGCTCGGAGATGGAGTAGGCATGGTGTGCACGGGACTGGTTATTGGGGTACCCGTCGCTTTTTGGGCTAAACGGGTTGCAGCGCATCTACTGGAAGGCTTGCCTGCGAGCAGTGCAGCCCCGGTCGCAGTCGCCGTTCTGGGAATGACAACGCTCGCGCTCCTAGCGGCGTATGTGCCGGCGCGACGAGCGGCCCGGGTAGATCCCATGGTGGCTTTAAGGCACGAATGAGAGACCAGAGTCAAATTTCGGACCCTGTTAAGGATCTGAATCGTTAGAATTCCAGGGACGAACTTTTAAGTCGTCCTAACTACACTGCAAAGGAGCAACTATGAATGGAAACCCGGAAGCTTTGATTCGCCTGGAGGGCGTGACCAAGGTCTTCTTTACCGATGAGGTGGAGACCCACGCGCTTTCGGGCATCCACCTTGAAATCCAGAAAGGGGAGTACGTGTCGATCGCCGGACCTTCGGGCTGCGGCAAGTCGACTCTGCTTTCCATCCTGGGACTTCTCGACTCGCCGAGCGACGGCAAGTACTGGCTAAACTCAACCCCGGTGGAAAACCTCGACCTGGGAGATCGGGCTCGCATTCGGAATCGCGAGGTCGGGTTCATCTTCCAGAGTTTTAATTTGATCGGCGACTTAAACGTCTACGAAAACGTCGAGCTGCCGTTGACTTACCGGGGCATGCCTTCGGCCGAGCGCAAGCAGCGCGTGATCGAGGCTCTGGAGCGTGTGGGCATGTCTCATCGCATTAAACACTACCCCTCGCAGCTCTCGGGCGGTCAGCAGCAGCGTGTCGCTGTGGCCCGCGCCCTGGTGGGTTCACCCTCGATTCTGCTGGCGGATGAGCCCACAGGCAACCTGGACTCGAAGAACGGCGATGCCGTGATGGATCTGCTCCGCGAGCTGCATCGCGCAGGGGCGACCATCTGCATGGTGACCCACGATCCGCGCTTCGCCCGCTACGCTCAACGCACCGTGAACCTATTCGACGGACGGGTGGTGGAGGAGAGCGAGGCGGAGATGGCGGCGTCGGCGGGCGCCAACTGAGGCATCGGGTGATTGGGCGATTGGCAGGCTTCAGCTCCCGGCGATCAGCCGTCAGGGAGGGGCAGACCGCTCCGGGACTGCTGCATGCTGATGGCTTACCCGGCCAGGAGGTGTCTCATGCAAACTCTGATCCAAGACGTGAAGTACGGCCTGCGGATGCTCACCAGGAATCCCGGCGCGACCTTCGTCATGGTGCTGACACTCGGCCTCGCCATCGGCGCCAATACGGCCATCTTCAGCGTGGTTTACGGAGTGCTGCTGCGACCGCTGCCCTATCCGAAGCCCGATCAGATCGTCAGCGTCTCGGAAGTGGCCGCCGACGGCCACCTGATGAATTTCACCGACCCGAACGTCGCCGACTTGCGCGCGGCGAATCACACTCTGGCAGGCATGGCCAAGTGCGACAGCGGTGAGGTCACAGCTTCCGGCGGCTCAGGCCCCGCGCGGGTCGGATTCGCCGTGGTTGCTCAAGATTTCTTTCGGGTTATGGGCGTTGCACCCACTCTCGGCCGAGGCTTTTCCGGCGAGGAGCTACGCGAGGGAGGCACGCCTGCCGCGCTCGCCAGCTACGGTTACTGGCGGCAATACCTGGGCGGCTCAACTGACCTCTCGCCCTTCAAGCTCACTGCCGAAGGTCACACGTTCTCGATCGTGGGCGTTCTGCCGCCTGGGTTTAGCTACCCGGCTCATACCGACCTCTGGGTCCCGGCGGAGTTCTTCGGTGACCAAAGCCCCAGCCGCACGGCGCACAACTGGTCACTGGTCGTGGCTAGGCTGCGCGACGGCGTGACCTTGGCCCAGGCCCGCAGTGATCTCTCCATCATTGCGCACCATCTCCATCAGCAGTACCAGCCCAACATCGACATGACCGATGTCAGCGTGCTGCCTCTGCGCGCCGTCCTCACCGCCAGTGTCCGGTCGACTTTGCTGATTCTGCTCGGAGCCGTGGCTTTCCTGCTGCTGGTAGGCTGCGCCAATGTGGCCAACCTCTTGCTTGCAAGCGCCGCCGCCCGCGGACGCGAGCTGGCTATCCGGGCCGCGCTCGGTGCGAGCCGGGGCCGGTTGCTGCGGCAGTTCCTGATCGAATCGCTGCTTCTGTCGCTCACTGGCGGCGTATTAGGCGTGCTGGCGGCGGTGTGGGGAGTAGATGCGCTGCTGGCGATTGCCCCGCGCGGTTTGCCTCGCCTCAATGATGTTTCGGTGAGCTTGCCGGTGCTGATCTTCGCGCTGGGCGTTTCGGTGATGGTAGCCGGTGGACTCGGCGTCCTGACTGCGCTGCGTGCCGCGGCGGCTGACCCCCAACAGGCGCTGAACGAAGGCGGCTGGGCGCATGCAGGTTCCGTGCGCAGCCAGCGCCTGGGGCGCGTCCTGGCGGCGGGGCAATTGGCCGTCACGCTGGTGCTGCTCGCTGGCGCCGGTTTGCTTGGCCGCAGTTTGCTTCGTGTGCTCTCCGTGGATCCCGGTTTCCGCACGACGCACCTCGAGAGCATGGAAGTCGAAGTACCGGCCTCGCACGGCTCGTCCACCTTCTCCCTTGCCGGCTCTGCCCCCGACGCTAGCCCCGCACTCTTTATGAGCACCCTGTTTGATCGCCTGCGCGCCCTGCCAGGCGTCGAGGAAGTCGGCGGGGTTTCTAACCTACCTCTGTCGGAGGCCGGCGATTGCCCCGACGGCAAGTTTTTGCTGCTCGACCGCCAGCCCGAGCTCGATCTCACTAAATCGGGAGACTCTGAGCGTCTTGATCGCCTGTGGAACAGCGCTCCGGGCGGCGAGGCCGACTATTGCGTGGCCAGCGCGGGGTACTTCCAAGCGCTCGGCATTCCTCTCCTTCACGGACGCCTATTTAACGAAGGCGACACACCCAATGCGCAGCAGGCAGCCATCATCAGCCAATCCATGGCCCGCGCTACCTGGCCTCATCAAGATGCTTTGGGCCGGACCATCGAGTTTGGCAACATGGATGGCGATATGCGGCTGCTAACCGTCGTCGGCGTGGTCGGCGATGTCCACTACCGGAGTCTGGAAAAGCCGCCAGAACCCACGGTGTACGTGGACTACCGCCAACGGCTCCGCGGCAGCCGTGATTTCACGGTGGTGATGCGCTCCACGACGCCTCCGGACCTCCTGTTGGCGGACGCTCGCAGAATCGTTCGTGATATCGATCCTGATGTAGCGCCCCGCTTCCAGAGTTTCGAGGACGTGTTCTCTGGCTCGCTCGCGACGCGCCGCTTCAACCTGACCCTGATCGCCGTGTTCGCAACGGCGGCGCTCGTCTTGGCGGCGGTCGGCATCTACGGCGTGATGGCGTATTGGGTCTCACGGCGCACGCGCGAGATCGGAGTGCGGATGGCGCTTGGCGCCGTGCCAAGCAACGTGCTGGGGCTGGTGCTCGGCCGCGCTTCGGTGACCATAGCGATCGGCCTGGTGATTGGACTCGCGGGCGCTTTCGTCTTGACGCGCACTATGGTGTCACTGCTTTACGGCGTGAGCGCCGATGACCCCTCGACGTTTGCCGGGGTCGCACTGCTGCTGGCAGGAATCGCGCTGATCGCGACATACGTGCCCGCGCGGCGGGCGGCCAAAGTTGATCCGATGGTGGCGCTACGATATGAATGACTGGCAATTTTCGACTGACGCTTGAAGATTGAAAATAGCCGTCGCTTGGGCGCCACCACAGACAAACCGCCGCTTTCAAGTCGGCGATCGGCGAATCCGCACTTTAAGGATCTGCAGTTTAAGAGAGTGGGTTCAACAGCTTGACTCCAGGGAAACGAGCAAAGTCGCGATCGGCAGTCGCCAAGGTGGCGCCATGTTCAAGAGCGAGAGCGGCCAAGTGAGCGTCTGTCACCAATGGTCCGATTGCCTGCCCTTCCGCAAGGAGATTTTGCAGGATTTCCCAGTGGCTGTCTCCCGGGTTCAAGACTATGACATTCGTGCGTGCCAACCACGCCGAGACAATCTGGTTTGCCTCCTCAATCGAGAGCGGACGCTCAAGGATGCGCGGGTTCGTGCTGATACGCATGAAGGCGAGGAGGACCACCCAGGGAAGGCCCACTGGCTCGGATTCCGAGAACTTGGCCTCCAGCCAAGCCCGAACGGCTTCATGATGCTTGGAAGAAGGGACGTAGGCGTACAGCAGAAGGTTGGCGTCAATGAGAGTCAACGGCGGAAAGGTCCTTCAAGTCTGTCGAGGAGTTCTTCAATATTGTCGAGATCGAATCCCGGCCGCAACCCCAAGTCGCGAGCTTTGACCTTGTAGGGTGGAAGGGACTTTGCTTGGACATGGTAATTGAGGCCGATGCGCAGGGTTTGATTTACCACTTCTTTGAAAGGCTGGCCGGAGCGGCGAACCTCCGTGCGGAGTTTGGCAGCAATATCATCATCAAGAGTCAGTGTCGTTCTCACATCTTGATGCTACACTGAGAGCATCACGATGTCAACCCGATCTCGATCGGGAGAGTTTCGAGGCGAATAAGCGGATGATTCAATTACAAAACATCGAAAAGTCATATCCCGTCGGCGCCGGGCGCTATTACGTGTTGCGCCGGGTCAGTCTCGATATTAGAGACGGCGAATTTCTGACGATCATGGGACCTTCGGGCGCCGGTAAATCGACCCTGCTCAGCATTCTTGGGTTGCTCGACGGCGCTTGGAACGGGGAGTACTTCTTTCTGGAGAGTCCGATTCACAAAATGAACGTAAAGCAGCGTGCGGAGGTCAATAAGAAATACATCGGCTTCGTGTTTCAACAATACCACCTGCTGGACAACCTCACCGTGGCCGAAAACCTTGACATTCCGCTCTCCTACCGCAACGTCAAAGGCTCGGAGCGGCAAGCGATGGTGGCGGACACGCTGGACCGCTTTCATATCGTCGGCAAGAAGGACCTTTATCCCAGCCAGCTCTCGGGGGGCCAGCAGCAACTGGTGGCTGTGGCGCGGGCGGTAATCGCCAATCCCAAGTTGATTCTGGCTGACGAGCCCACCGGCAACCTGCATTCGAGTCAAGGCAAAGAGATCATGGACCTCTTCAAGCGGCTGAACGACGAAGGCACAACCATCGTCCAAGTGACCCACAACGAGGCGTGGGCCGCGTACGGCCACAAGATTATCAAGCTGGTGGACGGGTGGATCAGCTAATTGAGCGGTTTTGATTGGGCGATTGATTCATTGAGTGATTGAATCAATGAATCATTGAGTGAATCCGAGATTCGGGTAAAGCCATGGGTACCCTCCTGACTGATTTGCGCTACGGCCTCCGCATGCTCGCCAGGAATCCCGGTTTCACGGCTGTGGCCGTGCTGACCCTGGCGCTAGGAATCGGCGCCAACACCGCCATCTTCACTCTCATCGACGCGGTGATGCTCCGCTCTTTACCGGTACGGGACCCGGACCGGCTCGTCGTGATGCGCTGGACGGCCCACCAGACGCCGAACAGGAACGAGACCAGCGGATTCGGCGATTGTCCGAACGTCAGCGGCACCGGAAAGGAATACGATTGCGCGTTCCCCTATCCTTTTTTCGAATTGATTCGGTCGGCGAAGGAAGTGTTCTCCGCGGCTACAGCCTTCGCCGGGCCGGCGGAGCTCGTCCTTAGCGGCAACGGTGCGCCGCGCATGGCGGACGGCGAGCTTGTGTCCGGAGATTACTTTTCAACGCTGGGCGTGAATGCGTTGGCCGGACGGGCGCTCGGTCCCGATGATGACTCTCTTTCAGCCGCGCCGGCCGCCGTCCTGAGTTATGCCTTCTGGCAAAGCGCGTTCGCCGGTGACCGCTCGGTGCTGGGCCGGACGATCCGCTTGAACGGCGTTCCCTTCACGATTGTCGGGGTCACGGAGCCGGGCTTCACGAGCCTCACCCCGGGGCATTCGCAGGATTTCTTCCTGACCCTTTCCATGTTGCCGCGCCTCAACATCGACTGGGGAAACGACTCGAGAAGTGTCAACAATTGGTGGCTGGTGATTGCTGCGCGGCTCAAGGCTGGAACCCCGCTTCAAAGAGCGCAAGCAGTCGCGAGCGGCCTTTTCCGCGATGAAATGTTGCACGGGGAGAAGCCGCTATCCAAACCCTCGGACGAGCCCGCTATTGTCCTCACGCCCGCGCAATCGGGGCTCAGCGGCGAGCGCGGGTTCTTTTCAAAGCCGTTGTACGTCCTGATGTCCACGGTTGCTTTCATCCTCCTGATCGCTTGCACGAACGTGGCTGGTCTGCTGCTTTCGCGCGCTACGGCGCGGCAGAAGGAGATGGCGGTTCGATTGGCTTTGGGCGCCGGCCGCGGGAGGATCATCCGGCAACTGCTCACCGAAAGCCTGACCGTTTCACTCCTTGGCGGCGCGCTTGGAGTGCTTCTCGCACTTTGGGGTGTCCATGCGCTCACCACGCTTATGGCGCTGAGCGCGGAGAGCCCCTTTCCGTTCGTGATTGAGCCGGACTGGCGCGTTCTTGCCTTCACAATTGCCATTTCACTTCTCACCGGAATCCTCTTCGGACTGGCGCCGGCGTGGCGCGGTGCGCGGCTGGATCTGACTCCGGCGCTCAAGGAAGCTGCCGGGTTGCTTCCGGGCGCTGAGACACACGGCGGGCGCCGGGCGCCTTTAGGAAAAGTGCTGGTTGTGGTTCAAGTGGGACTCTCCATGATCGTTCTCATCGGCGCAGGCTTGCTGGTGCGGACGCTGCGGAATCTTCATAACGTCAATCCGGGCTTCGACACGCGAAACGTGCTGCTCTTCGGCATCAATCCGACTCTTGAAAAATACAGCGACTCCCAAATCCAAAGCCTTTACCGCACCTTGCAGGAGCAGCTTGGGGCGTTGCCGGGCGTGATATCCGTCAGCTACTCGTCGGGCGCGTTGCTGAGCGGGGGGCTCTGGACGAGCGATGTTCACGTGCAAGGGCGGCCGGAGAAGACAACCGAAGAAGTAGACATGCTCGGGGCAGGTCCGGATTTCTTGAAGACGATGCGTATTCCGCTGCTCGCGGGACGCGCGTTTTCGGCTGTAGATTTCGAACAAGCGGCACACGCTTCTCAACCCGGTAAAGCTCCGCAACAGCCTGCATCACCCACGGACGCGGCAGCGCCGGCGGAAAAATCAAAGACTGCCGCCGGCCCGGCGATACCAGTGCTGGTCAACGCTGCCTTTGCTCGTCACTACTTTGGCCATCAGAACCCGCTGGACAAAACGATAACCAAAGGAAGCAGCGATTCGGCGACAAATTCGTTCGGGGAAAGACCCAAGACACCTCATTGGGAAATTGTCGGGGTGGTCGGCGACACCAAGAATAGTACTTTGCGCCGCGAAATCCAGCCCATGGTCTACGTTCCGCTGACGGGAGGCGGCGCCTACTTCGAAATTCGTACGGCGTCGACCCCGTCGGGTTTCGTGACCGCCGTACGTGACATTGCCAAGAGCGTGGATAGCAACCTCCCGCTCTTTTCCGTGCGCACCCAGTCTGAAACCATCGAGGGACTCCTAACGCAGGAGCGTCTGATCGCGCGGCTGGCGGCCTTCTTCGGATTGCTGGCACTGCTCCTCTCCTGCATCGGTCTCTACGGATTGCTGTCTTACGAAGTCGCCCGGCGCACGCGGGAGATCGGCATCCGCATGGCGCTCGGCGCCGAACGGCGTGATGTCCTGCGGCAAGTAGCCGCACAGGGAGGCAGGGTAACCATCATTGGCCTCGCCGCAGGCCTGGTTGGCGGGTTGCTGTTGGCGCGCCTCTTATCCAGCATGCTCTATGGTATTAGACCCTCAGATCCGGCGACGCTGGTCGTGGTTTCGGTGGTGCTCGCGGTTTGCGCCGTGCTCGCTTGCTACGTCCCGGCGCGCAGGGCGACGAAGGTGGACCCGATGGTTGCACTGAGGTACGAGTGATTGCCGATTTTCTATTGTCGATTCTCGATGGCCCGGATTCCGTAGGTTTTCGCGAGTGGAAATCGAGATCGCGGCCCGAGGGTTTGCGTCAGCCGAGCGGCCGGCCACCGAATTCGCCCAGACAAAATTATCCGAACGAAGCCGTCAAGTTGATGAAAATAAAGGCTCGGCATTTTTTGGAGAGCTCGAAAGCCGTCAAGTCCTTGATAACGGGTGCCTTACCCGCTGAAAGCCGTCAACTAACTGAGGTCACGATAGTTAGCCCGACATCGGAGTCTACAAAAGAATTTTATTTGCGGTACGTTGCCGTCATACTCGCGACACGGCACTTGGCCAATCGACAATCGGCAATCGAAAATCGAAAACTTACTTGCGGGAGGATACCGCAATGAGCACTCTACTGCAAGACCTCCGCTTCGCCCTCCGCACGCTGGCCAAGAATCCGGGCTTCGCGGCGGTGGCTGTGCTTACGCTGGCCCTTGGCATTGGCGCCACAACCGCCATCTTCAGCGTGGTGAATGCGGTGATCCTGCGCCCGCTGCCTTACCCCGAGTCCTCGCGGATCGTGACGATCTGGGAGACGGAGCCGAGCGGGCCCGGCAATCTTTATCCCGATACCGGTCCCGACTTCGCGGATTGGAAGGCGCAGAACCAGGTGTTCGACATCATGGGAGCGTCCTTCATTTCCAGTGCGGCCCTAACCGGTACCTCCGAGCCGCTGCAAGTCCAGGGGTTCGAAGTTTCGCCCGAGACGCTCGATCTCCTCGGCGCGAGACCGGTCTTAGGGCGCAACTTCATGGACGTCGAAACTCAGTCCGGGCACGCTAACGTCGTCATCCTCAGTTACGGGCTTTGGCAGCGAGCTTTCGGCGGGCAGGCTAGCGTGCTCGGCACCAAGATCATGATGGATGGGCAACCAAACACTGTGATCGGAGTCATGTCCCGCGATTTCGAGTATCCCCACATCTGGGGTAACCGGCCCGAGTACTGGCTGCCGCTGAACCTCCAGTCGGCGGAGTGGCGCAAGTTGAGGGGCAATCATTGGCTGTGGGTGCTTGCACGGGTCAAGCCGGGCGTCTCGTCTGAGCGCGCCGCCAAGGACATGGAGATCATCTCCGCGCGCCTTACGCAGCAATATCCCGTCACGAACACGGGCGTTGTGGCAAAGACCGTAGGCTTGCAAGCCAAGCTCACCGAGCAAGTGCGCCCCGCCCTGTGGATGCTCTTCGCCACCGTCGGATTTCTCATGCTGATTGCGTCCGTGAATGTGGCTAACCTGTTGCTTGCGAGAGCCGTCACGCGCCAGCGAGAGGTGGCGATCCGGCTGGCCATGGGCTCGAGCAAATGGCGTATGATTCGTCAGCTCCTTACCGAGAGCGTTCTGCTGTTTTTGCTGGGCGGCGCGGCCGGATTAGTGGTGGGCTCGGCAGCCTTGCGTCTCCTGCTGCACGCCGCTCCCCGTGGTTATGTTCCCGAGATCATTTCCGTGAGGCTTGACGGCGACGTCTTTCTCCTGACGTTCCTGATTGCCCTCATCGCCGGAACGCTCGCCGGTCTCTTTCCTGCCTTTCATGCCTCGGGGACAGAGGTGCAGGATTCCCTGAAGGAGAGCAACCAGACCGTGGCCGCCGCGCGCGGACTCTCGCGCAGTCTCCTGACCGCAGGGGAGATCGCTCTGGCCTTGATCATGGTGATCGGGGCCGGGCTGGCTGTCCGAAGTCTGATGAAATTGCTCGGCGTGCAACCCGGTTTCGACCCTCGCAACGTTCTGGTCGCGCGTCTTTCCCTGCCAGATACCAGGTATTCGAGTCCCGAGTGTAGGAAGAAAGCGGGGGATTGCGCGGAGGACCGCTACGCAGCCTTTTACGAACAGCTTCAAGACCGCTTGCAGGCACTGCCCGGAGTTGAGTCCGTCTCGTTCACCAACAAATTGCCGCTCGAGGGCGGGAGCAACGGCGTGATCGTTGTAGAAGGCCAGGCGCCGCCCAAGGACATGTGGTCGAGTCCCCTGGTGGAGTCGTCCACGGTGATGCCCGGTTACTTCCACACCGCGCGCATTCCGATCCTCCGCGGTCGTGACTTCACCGCGCATGACAATCAGACTGCACCGAAAGTGGCAATCATCAACCGCACGATGGCCGACAAGTTCTGGCCCAATCAGGACCCGATCGGGAAACGTTTCGCGCAGAACAAGGATCATCCAAAGTGGATCACCGTTGTGGGCATGGTGGGCGATGTTCTTCAATACGGCTTAGACCAGCCGCCTGCTCCGGAGTCTTACTCCCCTGAGTACCAGGACCAAAGTTCCAGCATGCATGTGTTGCTTCGCACGAATACCAACGCGCTCGACCATCTCCCCGAAGTGCGTGCTGCGATCCGGTCGCTTGATAGCCAACTGCCGGTCGACAACCCGCGCGAACTAGCCGAAGTCGTCAACGGCTCTTCGTCTCAGCAGCGCTTTCTCGCCTTATTGCTGGCGCTTTTTGCGGGACTCGCCCTGGTGCTGGCGGCGACCGGCATCTACAGCGTGATTGCCTACTCCGTGGCGCAACGGACCCGCGAAATCGGTATCCGCATGGCACTCGGGGCCGGCTGGCGCGACGTAGCGGGCATGGTTCTCCGCGAAGGCGCGCGTGTGACGCTGGCTGGAGTTGCGGCCGGGCTGGCTGGCGCCTGGGCCTTGACCAGATTCCTGGCCAGCCTCCTCTATGGAGTGCATCCCACGGACCCGCTCACCTTTGCGCTCGTGCCCCTGCTGCTGGTTTTGGTGGCGCTTGCCGCCTGCTACGTGCCGGCGCGCCGGGCCGCAAAGGTGGATCCGATGGTGGCGCTCAGATACGAGTGACGGTTTTTGCCGGTTGATCCCGGCCGTCAGCTTTCAGCCGTCAGCCCTCAGCGAGACGGAGCACGATCGTGCAGAGGCAAGGCAGGCCTTGAGGTGAAGCGAAAGGTCACCACATTTCGGAGAAGCTAAAAGCTGAGACTCCTGCGATGAGAGACTTTCGGACCCTGCAGGTCTGGCAGAAGGCGTATCAATTGACGCTCGATGTTTATCTAGCGACTAAGAGGTTCCCAAGGGAGGAGCTTTACGGCTTGACCAGCCAAACCCGGCGATCAGCAGCCTCGGTCGCGGCTAACATCGCTGAGGGCTGCGGCAGGATCGGTGGCGCTGAACTGAGCCGGTTTATTCAGATTGCGATGGGCTCCGCAAGTGAGCTTGAATTCCATTTGCTCCTGGCACACGATCTTGGAATGCTGAGCGAGACGGATTTTGCATCGCTGTCGAACCACGCTGTTGAAGTGAAGCGAATGCTCACCGCATTTTGGCAGAAGCTGAGAGCTGAAAGCTGAGAGCTGAAAGCTCCGCACTATGAAAACAGAATTTCCACCCGCCCGGATCCTGATTGCCGACGACCAGCGTGACGTGCTTGACTCCTTACGCCTATTGCTTAAGGGCGAGGGCTACCATGTGGAGACGGCCGCTTCGCCTGCGGGAGTGCTCGCCGCTGTGCGGTCGAAGGATTTTGACTGTCTCCTGATGGATCTGAATTACGCTCGCGACACCACTTCCGGCGAGGAAGGTCTCGACCTGCTCAATCGCCTGCAGACGCTGGATAGCTCGCTGCCGCTGGTGGTGATGACCGCCTGGGGCACTGTCGAGGTTGCGGTTGAGGCGATGCGGCGCGGAGCTCGCGATTTTGTGCAGAAGCCCTGGGAGAACGCGCGTCTGATCGCCATCATCTCCACTCAAGTGGAGCTCAGCCGTGCCTTGCGGCGCGGACAACGCCTGGAGGCCGAAAATCAACTGTTGCGAGGGTCTGACCTGCCCACGCTGATCGCGCAATCGCCGGCCATGCGTCCCGTGCTCGAGCGCCTCTCGCGGGTGGGCCCGTCGCAGGCCAACGTTCTGATCACCGGTGAGCATGGCACCGGCAAAGAGGTGGTCGCCCACACGTTGCACGCGCTTTCGCCGCGCGCCTCAAAGCCCCTCGTGGCAGTAAACGTTGGCGGTCTTTCGGAGCATCTCTTCGAGAGCGAACTCTTCGGTCACGTCAAAGGCGCATTCACTGACGCCCGCACGGACCGCGTGGGCCGTTTTGAGCTTGCCGATGGAGGCACGCTGTTTCTCGATGAGATCGGTAACCTGCCGCTGACCCAGCAGGCGAAGCTCTTGAGAGTGCTTGAAACGGGCGAATTCGAGCGCGTGGGCTCGTCCAAGACGCGGCGCGCTAATGTTCGGGTCCTGTCGGCCACTAATGCAAGCTTGAAGCAGCTCGTGGCTTCAGGGCGCTTCCGCGAGGACCTTTTTTTCCGTCTTAACACCGTGGAAATCCGCTTGCCAGGTCTGCGCGAGCGGCGGGAAGACATTGCGGCGCTGGCTTTGCACTTCCTTGCTCAGCACGCGGCCCGTTATCACAAGCAGCTTTCCGGTTTCAGCGACGCTGCGCTCAAGGCCCTGATGTGCCATCCCTGGCCGGGCAACGTCCGCGAGCTCGATCACGCCGTGGAGCGCGCCGTCTTGATGGCCAACGGAACCGCGATTGCAGCTTCCGATCTTGGTCTGGAAGCGCCTGCCGGTACCAGTGCGCGTCTCGAGGACATGAGTCTCGAGGACGTTGAACGATTTCTGATTCAGAAGGCGCTAACGCGCTTCGAAGGCAACGTGAGCCAGGCCGCCGGTGCGCTCGGTCTCAGCCGCGGCGCTCTGTACCGGCGGCTCGAGCGTTATGGGCTTGATCACGGCGACGAGGCCACGGGGACTGACGATTGACAGAAACCGCGGCTAGTGGAAGATGGCTGGTAGATGGAAGATGAACTGGTGACCGCTGGCCGCCGCGGACCGTGGACGCAAGTAGCAGTATTCCTAACACCACACATCGACCACTAACAACTACCCGCTGCTTTAAGGTTATGCAGATTGATCTCCCGAACGACGGTCGCGAGCTGTTGCCGCCATCGGGTTCGACCTCTAAAGTCGATCTCCGGGTGAACCGGAAAATTGGATTTGAACGCCGCATCCTGCTTCTGACTCTGGCCGGGGGCGTGCCCGGCTTGATTCTAGCAATGGCGCTGCTCATCAGGGACCACTACTCGAGTCAGGCGATCTGGACCTTTGGGGTCGTCGTGGGTCTACTATGGCTTGGCTTCGGCTTCAGCGTGCGTAACCACGTCAAGGTGCCGCTGCAAACACTCTCGAACATCCTCGCCGCGCTCGGTGAAGGCGACTACTCGTTGCGTGCCCGAGGTACGCGACGCGAAGATTCTCTCGGCGAGCTGGTGCTCGAGGTCAATGCGCTCGGGGAGACACTGCGTACGCAGCGCCTGGGCGCGCTCGAGGCCACGGCGCTGCTCCGCAAAGTGATGGAAGAAATCGATGTTGCTGTTTTCACATTTGACGGTGAAGGCCGCTTGCGGCTCATCAACCGGGCAGGGGAACGCCTGTTGGCCCTTCCTTCAGAGCGCCTTCTGGGCGCCACGGCCGCCGAACTCGGGCTCACCACGTGTCTCGAAGCTCCAGCGCCCAGCATTCTCTCCATGACCTTTCCCGGCGGGGGCAGCGGCGCCGCCCGATGGGGCGTCCATCGCAGCGCCTTTCGGGAGGGCGGACGCCGGAATCGGCTTCTGGTGCTCTCCGACATGAGCCGCCCGTTGCGCGAGGAGGAGCTTCAAGCCTGGCAGCGCCTGGTGCGAGTTATCGGACACGAACTTAACAATTCGCTCGCGCCCATCAAATCGGTGGCCGCGAGCCTTGAAAGCCTCCTGGCGCGGGAGCCTCAGCCTCCTGACTGGCGCGAAGACATGCGCGAAGGGTTGCGCATCATCGCTGGACGATCGGAAGCTCTGGCGCGCTTCATGGAATCCTATGCCCGCCTGGCGCGACTGCCCAAACCGCGGCTGGCGCCGCTCGATATCGGCGCCTGGGTCCGGCGCGTGGCCGGCTTGGAAATGCGACTGAGAGTCGCAGTCCATCCCGGACCCGAGGTCACTGTGCAGGCCGACGGCGACCAGCTCGATCAACTGCTGATTAATCTGCTGCGAAACGCGGTTGATGCCTCACTCGAAACATCCGGTGACGTCTCCGTGACTTGGAGCCGCAACGGGGCCCACCTCGATGTGGTAGTGCGGGATGATGGACTCGGTCTTTCCAACACCAGCAATCTCTTCGTCCCCTTTTTCACCACCAAGCCTGGCGGCTCCGGCATCGGACTGGTCTTAAGCCGCCAGATTGCAGAGGCGCACGGAGGGATGCTCACGCTTCGCAATCGCGCTGACCGGTCCGGTTGTGAAGCGCGACTGCAACTGCCCATTTAGGAGCGCGTTCGTCGAAACCGCTCAACCGTAGTCCTCTTACGCGAATTGCTTCCGGATCTCATTGGTCGCTTTCACCGCTGCGAGCAAAGCCCAAGGCTCAATTCCCGTCTCGGCACCCTTCGCCGAAAGGGTTGACACCACAATTTCCGTCGCGATGTTGCCGACCATTTCGTCGCCGGCAAAGGGGCATCCGCCGAGACCAGTCAGCGCGCAATCGAAACGGCGGCAGCCCGCTTCGTACGCGGCCAGAATCTTGTCTGCTGCGCTTTCAGGCCGGCTGTGCAGGTGAATTCCAAGTTCAAGACCGGAGTTTTCCTTTGAAGGCGAACCTGAGGCGAAGCTCAGGGCCTGCTTTACAGCTCCGTAGACATTGCTGATTTCCTCGGCCGAAGCTGCGCCAACGGTATCGGCAAGCGAGACCTGCCTTACACCGATCCCGCGCAGCCATTCCACTGCCTCAAGAACGATCTCAGGTCCCCAGGGTTCCTCGTAGTTGTTGCCGAAAGCCATCGAGATGTAGACCACCAGGTTCCGGACCGGAGCGTCAGGTGCGGAAACAGCCCTCTGCAAGGTATTCACCAACGCCCGCGATTCCGCCTTGCTCATGTTGGCGTTCGCCCGGCGAAAATTGGCGGAGACGGAGTACGGATAGCCGATGGTGGTGAGGCCCGGCGTCTTGAGGGCGCGCTCGAGCCCGGCCCCGTTGACCACGATGCCGATGACCTCGGGGCGCGGACCGCCGGACTCTCGATTCGCGATCCGCGGCTCGGGGCCCGAAGCTGAGGATTCGGGGCTGGAAGAGCTAGCTACGGCCTTACCTAGAAGAAGCGCACCCAGCGGTTCAGCAAGATCCGGGTACAGGGCCTCCATTACTTGTTCACTGTCTGCCATCTGTGGGACGTACTTCGGCGATACGAAGCTGACGGCGTCCAGGTGACGGAAACCGCACTCCAGCAGCTTGCGCAGGTAAGCGATCTTGGACTCAGTGGGAATAACGGCCGGCAGGCCTTGCCAGGCGTCACGGGGGCACTCGATGATTTTGACGGAATCCATGAGGCTCGCGACTACAGATACTTGCTTTCGACTCTTGACTGTCGACTGTTAACTATGTTTGAAGCACTCCGGTCTTGAGCTCCCTGATCTCCGGATTCAGCGCCGCCGCCTCCAGCGCCCAGATCAGCGCGTCGCGCGTCTCGGCGGGATCGATGATGGCGTCCACCCACAAGCGTGCTGCCGCGTAGCGGGGATCGGTCTGGCGCTCATACGTGGCGCGCACCGACTCGTACAACTCCTTCTTCTCATTTTCGCTGAGCTTCTGGCCTTCGCGTTCGAGCTGCTTGATCTTAATCTCAACCAGTGTTCCGGCCGCGGCATCGCCACTCATCACCGCGTAGCGCGCCGTAGGCCAGGCGAAGATGAATCGAGGATCGTAGGCCTTGCCGCACATGGCATAGTGGCCCGCGCCGAAACTGCCGCCGCAAATCACGGTAATCTTCGGCACGACGCTGTTTGAGACGGCATTCACCATCTTGGCGCCGGCCCGGATGATGCCGCTCCACTCCGCCTCCTTGCCTACCATGAAGCCGTTCACATCGTGCAGGAAGATGAGCGGAATGCGGTTCTGATTGCAATCGAGAATGAAGCGCGCCGCTTTTTCCGCAGATTCGGTGTAGATGACGCCGCCGAAGTGGATGCGCTTTTCGCCCGATCCGTGGGCGCTCACCGCTATATGTTTCTTTTGATTGGCCACAATCCCGACGGCCCAGCCGCCCACTCGCCCGTATCCACACAGCAGCGTTTGGCCGTACTCGGCGCGGTATTCTTCAAACTCGGAACGATCTGCAATGCGCGCGATCACTTCACGCATGTCGTACTGCCGGGCCGGATCACCGGAAAAAATGCCGTAGATCTCTTCGGCCGGACAAAGCGGGGGCTCGGCTGGACGGTAGTCAAAGGGAGCCTCTGGCGAAGGACCTATCTTGTCGACCAGAGCCCGCAATCGCTGGATGCAGCTTTCGTCGTCGGGCTCGCGGAAGTCCACGGTGCCGCTCACCTGGGCGTGCATTCGAGCGCCGCCCAGTTCCTCGGCGGACACTTTTTGGCCGATGGCCGCCTGCACCAGCGCCGGCCCTGCCAGGAACAGGCCGCTACCCTCGGTCATCAGAATCTTGTCGCACATCACCGGCAGATAGGCGCCACCGGCCACGCACATTCCCATGATGGCGGTTATCTGCGGAATGCCCATCGCGCTCATCACAGCGTTGTTGCGAAAAACGCGGCCAAAGTCGTCGGTATCGGGAAAGACGTCCTCCTGCAGGGGCAGAAAGACGCCCGCCGAGTCCACCAAATACAAGGTCGGAATGTGATTCTCGATGGCAATATTCTGGGCCCGGATCACTTTCTTCGCCGTCAGGGGAAAGAAAGCTCCTGCCTTCACCGTGGCGTCGTTGGCAATGATCATCACCAGGCGGTCGCATACCCGGGCGAGGCCGGTCACTGTTCCTGCCGAAGGGGCGCCGCCCCATTCCTGGTACATCTCCCAGGCGGCATACAGTGCCAGCTCGAAAAACGCCGACTGAGGATCGATGAGGCGGGCGATGCGCTCGCGCGCCGTCAGCCGGCCTTTCTTGTGCTGCGCATCGATTGCTTTCGGTCCGCCGCCCTGCTGAATCTGCTCTTCCTGGTTCTTGACCCCCGTCGTCAGTTCCACCATGCGCCGGGTGTTTTCCTCGTAGGCGGGCGAGCGGGCGTCAACCTGGGTCTCGATCACTGAACTCGGCAAGCAAGTACCTCTCGCATGTAGCGGATTGATGCGGGCCGAAGCCGAACCGGACCGGCGTTCCTAATGTAGCACGAGGAGCCCGGCGGAACTTGACGCTCATTGGGAGGAAAGATCCATGAGTCCATGCTTCCCCCTTCTCCGTGCGGATGCGAGGTCCGGCTTCGGAGCGCTCTTTGCAAAGCTCGGTCCGCAACGATATCTTTAGGGCGTAGTCTCGTACCTTCTTGTTGCTCGCCTGGAGGTGGATTTTCATGCGCGTGCGCCCATTCTTCATCATTTCGATTTTGATCGCCAGTCTGCTGGCTCCGCCCGGTGCATTGGGGGCAGATCTTAGCGGCGACTGGCTCGCTTTCGCCACCCGGCCCGACGGCAGCAAATTGCAGTTGATGCTCAGGCTTAAGCAGGATGGAGTAAAGCTCACCGGGATCGCGTCCATGCCTTCCAGCGACCTCGCCATTCAGAACGGGAGGGCCGCCGGCGATGAGTTCTCGTTCCAGGTGCAGACCAACTTTGGCGAGAGATCGCGCACTGTGAACTATTCAGGCAGAGTGACAGGCGATCAGATGCAGTTGACCTCTTCGGGGCCTGAAGGACGCCCGCCGCTCGAATTCAAGGGCCGGCGGGCGACCGCGCCGGAAACAGCCGCGAACTGGCCACCGCGCATCCCACCGCCGCCGTTGCATCCCGTGCCGGAGAATGGTCTTGCGCGCACGCCTCCAATGGGGTGGAATAGCTGGAACCATTTCCACGGCAGCATTGATGATAAGACGGTGCGGGAGATTGCCGACGCCATGGCAACGAATGGCATGAAGGGCGCCGGCTACACTTACGTCAACATCGATGACACCTGGGAAGCCGGGCGCGATGGCCAGGGTAACATTCAGACGAACTCCAAATTCCCGGATATGAAAGCTCTCGCGGACTACGTTCACAGCAAGGGCTTGAAAATCGGGATCTATTCTTCGCCCGGGACGAAAACGTGTGCCGGCTTCGAAGGCAGTTATGGTCATGAAGCCCAGGACGCGCGCACCTGGGCAGCCTGGGGCATCGATTACCTGAAATACGACTGGTGCAGCGCGGGAAAGATTTATCAGGACTCAGATATGCAGGCGGTTTATCAGAAGATGGGTGAAGCCTTGCGGGCGGCCGGCCGGCCCATCGTTTTCAGCCTCTGCCAATATGGCCGCGACGGGGTCTGGGAATGGGCTCCGGCCGTAGGAGGCAATTCGTGGCGCACCACCGGCGACATTTCCGACAACTGGAAATCGATGAACCGGATCCTGTTCCTGCAGGAC
Source organism: Terriglobia bacterium (assembly GCA_035946735.1). GTDB lineage: Bacteria > Acidobacteriota > Terriglobia > UBA7540 > UBA7540 > Gp13-AA77. The sequence goes on along the minus strand of DASYYZ010000165.1, from coordinate 8,253 downwards.
GGGCTTGAGAAGTGGGCGAAGCCGGGCCACTGGAACGATCCCGACATGCTGGAGGTCGGCAATGGAGGCATGACAGATGTTGAGTACCGCACGCATATGACGCTCTGGTGCATTCTGGCGGCGCCGCTTCTCGCCGGGAACGATCTGCGAAACGCGAGCCAGGCTACGCTCGATATCCTGGAGAACCCCGAGGCAATCGCCGTGAACCAGGATTCGCTGGGCCGGCAGGGCCATCGAGTTTCTCTCGATGCGAATTTGGCCGTGTGGGCCAAGCCGCTTGCCGATGGCAGCCAGGCTGTAGCTCTCTTCAATGGAGGGGAGAAGGCTGCTACAGTGGCTGTCAAGTGGGCAGACCTTGGATTGAAAGGCTCGCTTCAAGTGCGCGACCTGTGGGCTCGGTCGGACAAAGGCCGGATGGCGGACGGCTTCTCGAGCGACGTTCCATCGCATGGGGTAGTGCTGATCAAAGTGAAGCCGTAGCGGACGCGTTCTCCGCGGCCCGGGCAGTCGACACCAACGCCAGGCCTTCCGCGAGAAGCGGGCACCGATCGTGTTTTGGATCTAAGGCTGATTGCTTCTGATGTTCTGCAGGGAAGTCGAAGGCAAAGCTACTGAGGCACGGTGAAGTCGACGCCGCGCGAGTCGTTAAGCCGCTTGGTGGCGCCCAGATCGAGATCAGCAAGCGATATCTTGCGTGTGATCTGATCCCCGAAAACCCACAGCGTCTGGCCTTGAATGGCGTAGTTTTGGGCTTGAAGCTGATGACCATCGCGGTACGCGAAGACGGTGGGGATCGCTTCTTGGGCGGCAGGCCGAGCTTGCATTGGCATGGAGGGTTGTGCCTGTTGCTGCTGCAGTTCCGCCACTTGATCGGTCAATTCTTGGACCTGGTTGGCGAGGGTATCGTCATAGTCTGGCTGGGCGGCGGCCTGCTCCTCCTGGCCCGGCTGATAACCTTCACCCGACTGATTGTCCTCCGGAAATCCGGGATAAGAGAGGGAAGACCACGGGTAGCCGGGGCCGGAGTAGTACCCTGGGTAGCCCCAGTAAAGCGACGGCCGAAACCACGGACGAAAATAAGCAAAGTGGTTACGCCCGAAGGATCGTCCTGCGAAGGGAGCATTGCGGTTTGGAAAGCCTGACCTTCCTGGTCCCTGTCTGCCAGTCCATGGTCTCGAGACTCCCAGCCTTGAGGTAGTGGGCCGGAATGCGCCGTGGCTCATCGGGCCCGGCATGGGCCGACTGGGAGCGAAGCTTCGGAACCCTCCCGACGGTGCTGGTCCTGATGGCCGGAAGCCGCTGGCGTGGCTACCTCCGCCCATCGAATGCGCCCCCGGGCGCTGAGCGCTGAGAGTCGCGGGCAGGATCAACCCTGCCAGTAAGAACGATATGAGCCGCGCCCGTCTCATTGAAATAAATCTAGCACAACTACACCTTTCATGCACCTGGTAAGATGCGGTCCCGGGCGGCTGCCGTTGTAACCGAGGTCTAGCGTCCGACTCTGATTTCAAGGGCGAAATCGCCCGTTCGCCTGGCCCGATAGCGAACTCTGGCTGCCTTGTTTGGGGAGGATGCGAGGCCGTCCAGTGATGTGCGGCGCCCATCGATGACGATGAGGGTCGATGGCGTAACCTTGAAGGCGTAATCCGTCTCGCCTGGCACCTGACTGGCAGTCACGGGGCTTCGCTCCACGCCATTGACTTCGGGTTCCCTGCTTTCCGTCCAGCTCAATTGGGTCGCAGAAGGCTCAGAGGGTCCGGAGCGCACCAGGACAACGATTCCTTCCTTGCGGTTGATCGTGGAGATCCTGCCCGTGATCGTCTCCGTTCCTTTGGAAGACGAGGCCCGCGGGTCGCGGCTTCGTTGCGGCGCAGCGAAAAGCATCGTGCTGCCGGCGAGCATCGTGAGGGTTGCTATCAATAGAGGCAGGCTCAGCAGAGACCGGCTCAGCGCACCGTGTGTCTTCCCGAACATAAAAGTATCCCTGCAGACCCTTTGTCGACTCAATTCGAGTGCATCCAACTCATCCCTTTGAAGCTCCGTCTCGGCGAACCCTCTGCGTATTCACCTTCCGCTGACCGCATGCCGGCCTTGCATCCGATCCGCCTTGCGAAGTATCCAGAGCACCGCGCATCCCATGACGGCCCCCAAAATGGTACCTGACCCGATGCCAAACGTCAGGTGGCCAGCAATGTGCGCCCAAAGGCTTTGGCCGAACGAAAACTCGGGTGCGCTGTACACGTTCGGAAGCCCTGTGAGAGCTGTGAAGACGATGGCGGCGCTGATCAGCAATTGCTGCCAGCAGCTCAACAGAAACACCGCGGCCACCACGTTGGTATAACTTCCGAAGCGGCGGCTATTGATCATGATGGCCGCAAGCAGGGTGCAAGCCGCGCCCGCCAGGGTCACGCTGACAATGTGGAGAACGAAGGAAGGCGCTCCAGCCGCATACAGCACGAGCCGCAGGGCCCACACCGCCGCGATCAGCACCAGCAACGGCGCAAGCAAGCGGATGTGGTCGCGCAATCCGTGTCCGCCGATTCTCATGATGGCTCCCTTGCTTCCGCCGTGCTTCTGACGAGCAGAAGCGTCATATCGTCGTGCGGTTCATTGTCAGACCAGCGGCGGACGGCATTCAGCACCTCGCGCTCGATCTCGAGGAGCGGCTTGCGGCGGTGAGTCTCGATGAGCGCTTCCAGCCGAGACTCGCCAAAGGGTTCGGTCTTCAATACCCCCGCTTCCGTGATTCCATCGGAGTATAAGACCACCAGATCACCGGGCTCAAGTATCGCCGAACCCGCCTGAAAACAAGCTTGCGGCAGCAAGCCGATCGGCAGGCCGCCGCTCTCGAGGCGCTGACTGCCTCTTGCTCCCACCAGTACCGGAACCGTGTGTCCGGCGTTCACGTAAGTGAGACGCTGCTCCGGGCGGTGCCACTCGGCGTAGAACAACGTCGCGAAGTGGTGAGCTTCCGTGATGCGGCAGAGATGGCGATTGAGCTGTCTGCAGAGCTCCGCGGGAGCGTGGCCGGCTTCGACCAGGATACGCAGGCCGGCATGAACATTCGACATCAGAAGGGCGGCCGAGATGCCTTTGCCGCTGACATCCGCTACGGCAAACGCCAGGCGCCCATCCGAGAGTTCCATGATGTCGTAATAGTCCCCGCTGATGCCGGCGGCGGGCACACAGACGCCGGAAAACTCCAGGCCCGAGTCCAAGGGGAACCGGCGCGGAAACAGCGCCTGCTGGACTTCCCGGGCGAAGTTCAGCTCCGCCTCCTTGCGCGCCAGCTCGCGGCGGCTGAGCCGGAGCTGGGCCTGCACCTGGTACAGTGCCATGCCGAGCACTGCTACGGCGGTGGTGCCCGCAAAGGTCAGGCCCCAGGTGACCAGCGCCGACCTGGCGAGGAATCCCCGGCCGGCGTAGGTGAACACTCCCGCCACCAGCAGGAAGCTCGCAAGGTAGATCTTGTCGCGCATGGCTGAGGATAGTCTGAACGAAGTGGCGGTGTACGGCAAGCAGGCGGGAAGCTCTGCTTGCCGAAGAATGTCTGCCAGTCAGGTGGCGCCGCCGAGTTCTTCCAGACGCGCACGGAAATAACTCCGCCAGCTCTCCGGAACCGCCTCCACCTGAGTCACACGCCGGAAGGTTTCGATGTCGGCCGCGCTGTAATGCTTGCTCACGTACAGTCGCGTGATGTCGGGCACGGCTACCTTGTTTTGATCCCGGCTGATGAGCTCGATTTTGTCACCCGGCCCGACCTCGCCCTCCCGCGCAACCGAGAAATAGAATCCCGTTCGGCCGCTCGCAAGGAAACGTTTCACCATGTCGTCGCGTCCGAATTTGATTCCAAGCTTGTAGCAAGGGAGACGCGGCTGCGTAACCACCAGCTCCGCCGCGCCGATACGAAAACGATCGCCGATATTGACCTCGGCCTCGGTAAGACCGTCCGTGGTGAAGTTCTCGCCGAACATTCCGAACGGCAAATCCACGCCGGGCAGTTCACTGCGCCAGTAGTCGTAGTGCTCGGCGGGATAAGCGTACACGGCCTTGTCCTTGCCTCCGTGTACAGAAAGGTCGGCCTGGCGGTCTCCGTCCAGATTCAGCTTGCGCAACATAACCCGCTGCTGGACGGATTCCTTGAAGATACCCGTGGTCACAGTCATCTTTTTCCACCAGACCTCGCGGGGAAGGCCGACATTCAGCGACAACAGTCTCATTTGCTCTCGCATCTCTTTCGATGTTATCTCCGGCGCCGCGGCTTGTCTTGCACGAATCTCTATTCATGAGTCCGCCTCGCGTATTGAAGACTGTCATTCGACACGGCATGACCGAATCAAGATCGTCGCCTGGCCGTCCGGTGCGGCGCCGTTCCCGGCCTAAGCTTGCTGACTCGCTCATAGCGCAAAGCTGCCTTGACCGCGATGTGTTGTTGGTGACGCAGGATCGAGCGTGAGCACCGCGGCGCCGACGATAACACTTCGCAGCAGCGACAGTCTCAGTCCCCCTCTTGCAAGTGTCTCCGGTCAGCGGCCAAGCGTTAAATTCCTACTCGTATCGAAGCGCTGCCATTGGATCTACCCGCCCGGCACGGCGCGCGGGGATGTAGCTGGCGATGAACGCGACGCCGGCAAGCAGCACTGCGGTCATGACGTAAGTTGCCGGGTCCATGGGGCGCACGCCGTAGAGTAGGCCCGCCAGAAACCGCGTCAGCCCTAAGGCGCCGGCAATGCCCAGCGCAGCTCCTACGAAAGCCGGGCGCAGGCCCTGAGAAAGCACTATCCGCACAACATCCACCGGTCGCGCGCCAAGAACCAGCCGAATTCCAATTTCGTGCGAACGCTGCCTGACGAGATGCGAAAGCACCCCATAAATCCCGGCCGCAGCAAGCACCAGCGCAACCGAGGCGAAGGCGGTGACCAGCGCCGGATAAAAACGGCGCGGCGCCACCGCATCACTCAGCTCCCGCTGCATGGTGGTAACAGAGCCGAGCAGTGCCGCGGGGTCGGCAGCAGTGATCTGGGCAGTTAATTGACGGGCCAACGGCGGCAAAGCAGTAGCGGAACGGACCACGAGCGTAACGTCACTGACGGGGCTCTGAGCATAAGGAAGATAGATCTCAGTATCCAAGTGAGGGTCTGTGCCGGTGAACCAGTGCATCACGTCGCCGATCACGCCGACGATGCGTACCGTGCCAGGCCGCACAGGGAAACCTGTGTTCATCGTGGAAGGCAGGATTTCCAATTCGCGGCCCAGGGCGTGTCCGTTCGGAAAAAGACGCCTCACGGCAACCCTGTTCACGATTGCGACGCGCTCACCGGCCGGCGAATCGGCCTCGTTAAAGTCGCGGCCCTCCAGCATAGGAATTCCCATAGACGCGAAGTAAGATGGCGTAACCACGCGCGTCATGGCGTCCGGGGGATTCGCGAGGGAATCGCCAGGCACGGTGACGGCGGGCATGGGCGCCAACGCTTCGCTGCCCAATGGAATCGAGCTGGTCAAGGCTGCGAATTGAACGCCGGGTACGAGGCGGATGTGACCCAGTAATCCTTCATAAAATGCGATTTGGGCCGCCGGGCCGCCGGCCTTAGAGAGATCGGCTAAGGCCAGATTCTCAACCCGGAGGCCAGGGTTGGTGAGAATGAGATCGTAAAAGCTTCGCAGCAGAAGCCCAGCCCCGCAAAGCACGGTCACAGCGAGAGCCACTTGAACCGTAACCAGCAAGCTTCGAAGGCGGACGTGGCGAGCTCCAGCGGTCATTGAAACGCCGGCCTCCCTCAACGACTGCTGAACATCAACGCGTGACACTTCGAGGGCGGGGACAAGGCCGAAAATGAAGACCGCTGAAATCGTGATCAAGGCGGCGAAGGCCGCGGCATGGGCGTCGATCGTGACGCGGGCAAGCTGCGGAATAGTAGCTGAGCCCAAGGCTGCAAGGGCGCGCGTGCCCCAGTTGGCCAGTACAAATCCGACTAGTCCGCCAGCACCCGCCAGCAAGAAGCTTTCAGCGAGCAGTTGCCGGACAACGCGAGGCCGCGAAGCGCCAAGCGCGGCACGGACAGAGAATTCCCTCTGGCGCACCAAGCCGCGCGCCAGAAGCAGACTGGCTACGTTGCCACAAGCGACGAGCAGCAGAAACAGCACCGCCCCGAACAGAATCCACAGAGGCGACTGCAGGGAATCCGGCGATTGGCTAAGATCCGCCACGCGCGCACCGTCACTGTGATGGAACTGGGGGTATGTGCGGGCAAGCTCGCCTGCGGACCTGGTGGCTTCAGCCTGCGCCTGGGCAAAGGTCACCCGCGGCCCAAGGCGTCCCAGCAAGTGAAGCTCCCGCGCGGCGCGGTTGGTGAAGCCCGCGCCCATGAAGGCCAACGGCGCGACGACTTCGTAATGCTGTCCCTCGACAAGAGGCAGTAGAAAGTCGGCCGGCAGTACCCCCACAATACGGTAGGCTTGCTGGTTAACTTTAATTTCTTTCCCCGTAATGCCGGAGCTGCCTCCGAACCGGTCCTGCCACAGATTGAAACTGATTATTGCATCGCGGTCGGTGGCGTTGTCTTGGTTTGCCGCCGGCAGCATGCCGAGCGAGGGCCGCACGCCGAGAGTTGCGAGCAGATTCGCCGACGCCGTCAGCACTCGCGTCCGGAAATGCTGATCCCATGCGACAACATCTGCGGGTTCGGCTTCGCCATAGGCGGCGACACTCGTGAAGACTGAAGGATGCGACTTCCAGTCGAGGTAGTCCGGCACGGAGGCGTGGCCCCACCCGCCGGTTTCGGGACCGGTGCCCCACACCATGACCAACCGGCCCGGATCGGGAAACGGAAAAGGCCGCCAGAGCGTCGCGTTGAGGGCGCTGAAGATCATGGTCGTGGCGCCAATACCCAGCCCTAACGTGCTGACGGCCAGCGCGCTGAAACCTGGGGCGCGCCACAGCATCCGTAACCCGTAGCGGAGGTCCTGCCAGACGGATTCCACGGTCGATTCCCAACCGGCGTTTCGGATGTTCTCCTTGACAGCCTCGAAGCTGCCCATCTCCATTCGCGCCGCTCGCAGAGCACTCTCGCGGCTCATGCCGGAGCGCATTCGTTCCGCCACTGCCGTCTGCAGGTAGCCGCGCAACTCCTCGTCCATCTCGCGCTCAGTGTTCTGCTTCCGGAAAAGCGTCCGGATTCCAGCCGCGAAATTACGAAATAGAGACATGGATCGCTCCTTCGAGATGCCGGGTTTCGGGGTCGCGGTTGGGGGGCCACGGTTAGACTCCTGATCCATTCGTTCACGTCGCTTCCAGAATTCTAGCGATGGCCATCGCCTGCCTTCCCCACTCCCGCGTCTCGCTCTTGAGCTTGCTGCGTCCTTCACCTGTCAGCGCGTAGTACTTGGCGCGCCGATTGTTCTCCGTAGGCCGCCATTCCGCCTTGATCCAGCCTGCCCGCTCCAGGCGTCGGAAGGCGGGAAACAGGGAGCCTGCGTTCACTTGAAACACGCCCTTGCTGATTTGCTGGATGCGAAGCCCGATCCCATACCCGTGCAAGGCCTCCAGATCGAGAGTCTTGAGAATGAGCATGTCGAGCGTGCCTTGAATTAGTTCACTCTGTTTCCCCATCAAAGCTGCCTCCTCTAGATAGTCAAGTGTAAGCATACTGCCTTTCTCTAGATTGTCAAGAGGAAGGTTCAGAGGCGTCACTTGCGGCAGATGGAATGCAATCGGGGAGACCCCTGTTCTCGAGTCCTGAGCCCCGATTTCGGCAAAGTCGAGCTCAAACCGGAGAAATCGGCGGAATCCGTGATCCCTGCGGCGAAGTCGCGAGCCGCCGATCAACGGGCCCACGACCGGCTCCCGGTTCGAGGCATCCGTTGACGGCGCGCCGCCTGGAATGCTAGTCTATCCAAGTAGTACTTTTTAGATTTCATGCGGCTTGCGTCGGGGAATTTCGTTTCGCTCCCACCGGACAGAAAGAATCAATCGCGAGTTATGGATACCTTTTTTATTCCACCTTCTTCCAGACGGTTTCGCTGGCTCTTGGGGACTGCGATAGTGTGTCTGTGTGGTTTCGGGCCGTCGCGCGCCGCCTTGCCGGAGCGTACTCACGTATTTTCGGGCCGGATCGCCATGGCCGACGATTACTACCTTGGGCGCTCGAACCCGTCCAACCTCGACCAGGCGTTGGGCCTGCTGCGTCAGGCTGTCTCCGACAATCCGAACGACTATGAGGCCTGGTGGCGGATCGCCAGGACGGAAGCTCATGT
>DASYYZ010000164.1:0-16965 GCA_035946735.1 Terriglobia bacterium | reverse complement strand
GTTACGAGGAACGAGGCCCGGCTGTCAGCACAAAGTCGAAGCAAAGGCGCGCTGCGAGAATGATCCGGGAACTCCGGAGCCTCGGCTCTCGAGTCGAAGCTGCGACCTGAGCGCCGGGATTTTCGACCCTACTTGACGCGGGTCGTGAAGGGCAGAAGGAGGAATTGTCAGGCATTCCGGTTGGTCAGGTGGAGACCGAACCCTACCGGCGCTCTGTTCTACGGATCACGACGGATGAAGAAGCGTCGCTTGTCGACGTTCGCGGGCACAGCCACATCGAAGAACCCCACCATCATCTCATCATACGTCTGATCGCCCCAGTGCACCGCGGCTTCTGGATCAGGATTGTGCGGATTGTGGGGCGAATTGTCGTACCAGGCGACCGCCTGAAGCTCGGTTCCTGCCTTCAGCGCTCGCGGCTCGGCCAGGCGATAGCTCAACTGCCAGTGAAAATCATAGTTCACCTGCAAGAGCGTCTCGATGCTGCCGTCGTGGTAAACGATGTTGTACTCGAACCGCTTCCCGCGCAGGTGCAGGTGCGGCAGAAAACTAAGCAGAGTGCAATCGTTCGGCACAGTGCCGTGCACTTCCACGCGATAATCGTCCACGCCGGGCGGAATGACGAAGCGATCGTTGGTCAACTGCAGCGTGAGCACTCGCTGTTTCGGCGGTTCCTTGGCAAAGACCATTCCGATCTCAGTCCGGTCATGAGCAGCTTGGCCGTTGGTGGTGTAGTGCATCTGAAAGACGAGATCGGCACCCGCCGGAATGAGCTTGGCCATACCCGACGGCCAGTCGTCCGGAGAACTGCCCGGAGCATACACCAGCAGAATGTCGCTATCGGTCCACTCGGCGTCGTGACGGTCCTCGGGATCACGGAGGCTTGAGGCCGTGAACGGCACTCCCACAGGCGCGTGCCGCAGCCAACTCGAGTTCGGCGGCCGGATGTAAACCACAGCGTGATGAACGTGCTCGGGAGTCAAAGGCAGGACCTGCGACATCTCCACCCAGCGGTCGCTGCTGAAATTCGTAGGCACGATCTCATACGTGTATTCCACATCACCATGGGCCGGAAGTGCGATCCGGGTGGGCATGGCCACTACTGCGTCCGGCTGCGGGATGTTCCAGCCTGCCGCCCGGGAGCGCGGGGCAGGAGCATCCTTCGGATCACCCGCCGGCGCTCCGCCGGCGGCCCAGGCTGCGATGGTGGCAATCTGCTGCGGGGACAGCGACGGGGCATTCGAGAAATGGCCGTAGTGCGGATCGGCGAACCACGGCGGCATCTTCCTGGAGCGCACGGCCTCCGCGATAGCGACGGCCCACGGCCTGGTCTCGGGGTAGCGGACAAACGCCACGGGCGCGATTCCGCCCGGCCGATGGCAGCTCTGGCAGTGGTCCTGGAGGATCGGAAGCACATCACGATAGAAAGTGGGCGTCGCAGGGGCTGCTTGGGGTCTCGCGGTTGCGGTGGCGATCCGATGGGTGACCGTGAGCAGCCACAAAGTCGCGCTGAGTAGAAGGGCAGCAGCGTGACCAACCCTCACCCACCGCTTCGCGATGCTCCCTCTCCCGAAGCGGGGAGAGGGCTGAGTGGTGGGTTGCAGGCACGGCAAGGAGGGACTAAGGTCCCGCCCTGCCGTATTCTCGGCTTTAGAATCCTGCCTCAAAACGGTTGAACTCCACCTCTTCTTTCCATTCGATGCGCGCCCGCTCGCTCGAGTCGAGATAGCGCCGGCAGGCAGCCAAGGCGGGCTCGGAACGCAACGTTTGACCCTGGCAGGATCCGACCATGGTGAAGCGTTCCGGCGCGGACCACAGACTCGATCCCGGCAGGAAGCTATGGTCGAGACTGTCGCGCACCATGTGCTTCAGCGTGGCGTAGTCCAGGTGATAAGTTTCCACCGCGCGTTCGAATTCCCAAGTCAGCTCCGATCGCGCTACACCTTCGTCATCCGTGGCCAGGGCAACGGGCACGCCGGCGTGGAGGTAGACAGGGAAAGGATGATCGCGACCGCGCACGCCCAGAATGGCGTCGTTGCTGGTAAGGCAGATTTCCACCAGCACGTGATGTTGGGCCATTTCGGCCAGCAGCCCACGAGGGTCGCGTTCCTGCATCACATCCACGCCGTGCCCGATGCGCTCGGCATGCCCTTTCTCAACGGAGTCGCGGATGTGAAAACTGAGGTCCTGCGGACGCACGAGGCCGGGTGCAAGTTCACCCGCGTGCAGGCTGATGTGGACCTTGGGATAGGCGCCGTGCAGGTAATCGAGCATCTGCATTTCGATGCCGAAGTTGCTGAGAGCCACGGGATCGTCTTCCGGCTGAACGATGTTCAGGCCCACCACCCGCGGGTCTTCTCCCGCCATCTCAAATCCCGCCACCAACTGGGCGAACACTCGCGGCTTCGCGGCCGCGCGCGACACCTGGTACAGGTAGCGCACTGTCACGCTGCAGCCGGCGTCGGGATTCGATCCTTCGCAGCCAAGCACTTCCTTCATTCGCTTCTCAGCCTCGTCGATGTTCTGGCGCCCGCGTGCTACAACCTGAGCCATCCCCTTTTCCAGCAGGTTCGATCGCATCGTGGACAGATTGTCGTTCCAGCCGAATTGGGTGCCGAGCCCTGCCGCCTCTCCGGCGTCAGGTGTGAACATGGTCTCAACGTACAGCTCCTGTTGGACAGCAGCGCGGTGGGCCACCTCGGCCAGCATGTCACCTGTATGCTTGCCGGTGGCCGGGCCGAACTTGCCAAAGGTGGCGAAGAAGTGGTCGTGTCCGGAGCGATCCTGGGGCGTGGGATGAAAATTGCGCATCGACCAGGCGTCGATTAGCTGGTCGCGGAGGTTCGCGTTCGTAAGCGCCAGGGAGGCGCGGGGACGGTTGCCGCACGGTGGAGGCTCGAGCCCGCTTTTCGTAGGATCGACGCAGAGTCCGTCCTGGGCCGCGTACTCGATCAGGCTCTCGGCGTAGACGGCGCCGCTTAGGTGATTGTGGAGATCGCCGCCCTTGGGCATGCGCGCCAGGAAATCCGTCAGCAAGGGCGGCTGATCGCGAACCAATTCAAGCGCGCGAGCAGCGCGCGCGGACGAGGTCTCCCGGCGAGGGCTGGCTGCTGTCTCTTTTTGATTCGGAGCCGGGCCGGATTGGGTTTGGGCGCAAGCGATGCCGGCCGCCACCAACAAAATGGCAGCTACCGGCGCCGCGATCGAAGGTTTCTGTTTCATCCCGACCTCCTTCAAGGAGGCCAAGAATATCATTGGCGGCCGCACCGCCGAAAGCGAATCAGCTTCGTGCTTTGTTTATCGCCGCCATTCCGCCTTCATCACTTGAGTTCCACGTCGTCGATCTGGAAGGCGAACGAGCCTGGAGCCGGACCGCCGGAGAACAGAACACCTTCGATGTCGTGTCCGTCTGTATGGAATGACGCCAGCGGAAAGTTATACTGCTTCCACTCCGGGCCCGCATCGAATTCCTGAATTGCCGGCATGGGTCCGGCGCTCGCGGAGAAAAGCATCACGCGATAGGTCTTGCCGTCCCCTTTGGCCCAAAAACGAATCGCGTTCTTTGAGGAAAGATTGGCTGGGGCGAAGGGCTTTGTTCCCGGCATGAACATCGCTCCGGCCCAGGGAAACGTGGTGCCACCCGCGATTTCGCCGGTAATCAGCAGCGATCCTTCGGTCCCGTCGGCGCCCCCCTCGACAACTTTGAATTGCTCCGTAGACTTGCCTCCCATCATCTGGTCCGTAGAATCGAACCATCCCGAGCCGAACTTCGCAGTGGGAGCGCCCTCGTCGAAGTCGCTCACCAGGCCCGATTCCGAACCCGGCGGCGCCGGTCCGGCATCGTGGGTTTTGCCGGAGTCGTCGAGGGTGTTGAAGGACTTGGCCCAGCCGGCCATCGCTGAGCCGCTCGAGTTCATCCACGCTCCCATAAACACTAAAGGTATAAGGAAGGCGAGCGACCACAGCTTGCGCGAGCGTGGAATCTGTTCTTCCTTTTCCCAACGAAACAGTTTCCAGGCGAACATCATGCCGAAGGTGCCCGAGACCGCCAGAACCCCGAGTTCGCTCGCGTGATACAGAAGCGGCTCCGACCGCGTCATTACCCCTTGGAATGCGCTCACCAGATAGGTGGCGGGCAGAAACGCGGCGACGCGTTGAAGCCAATGGGGCAATGCCGCCAGAGGAATAGTGGCTCCCGAGAGAAAAAGCAGCGGAAAGAAGACGATATTGTTGTACACCTGCGCTTCCTGCATGGTGTTCGCGATACTCCCGATCGTGAGGCCGATTCCTGCGAAGGCAAAATCGCCCACCGTAATCAGGACCAGCAGGCTCGGCAGGCCGATCGTCATGGGCATGTGAAAGAAGAAGCGCGCGCAGACCAGCAACAACGCGACCGTGGGCAGGAACAGCAGGTAACCGGCCAGCGCGTTGCTCATGACGATCGTGCCGGCGCCGATGGGCGCCAGCCGAAAGCGGCGCAGCGCGCCCCGCTCGCGATCCATCACCGATCGCATGCCGAGGCCCCACAAGGTGCTTCCGATCACCTGCAGCACCACCACGGGCCCAAACAAAAAGGCCATTCCTTTGGGATCGCCGTGCGCGAAAATGCCGCCGTAGGCAAACAGGAAGATCAGCGGAAAAATGAAGGTGAAGAAGAGCGCCGTCTTCAGGCGGGTGGCCAGTCGAATGTTCATGAGCGCGATGCGAAGTGCAGCCATTGAAAACCCTCAAAAGACGATGATCGCTCCCACGGAAGTTGCCGCTCCGCAATGCCTGCCGACCCAGCACCTGGGCTTCAGTGGTTTTCGGCAGTGCGCAATAAAGACGAACTAAGCTCAGAGCAAAACTGCTTGGTGCGGTTTTTTAGATCTGCGCTTTTCATCGTTCATCAATCAGAGTTGATCTTCCGTCCCGTCATCTCCACAAAGACGTCCTCGAGCGTGGGCTGGGCGATGTGCAGATCAAGAAGTGCATTTCCCTCCGCCTCGAGGAGGCGAACCAGCGACACCACCGCCGTGGCAACGGACTGGACATCGAGGACCGCGAGCCCGTTGCGCTCAGAGCACCCCAGCACGCCCTCGAGGCCGCGCAGGCGCTCCGGCGGAACGCTCTCGGCCAGCCGGACCTCCATTCGGGTCCCCTCGCCGGAACGCTGCACGAGTTCGCGCGGCGTCCCCTGGGCAATCACCCGGCCCTGGTCTACAATGGCCACACGATTGGCAAGCCGCTCCGCCTCCTCGATGTAATGCGTGGTCAGGAGCACGGTGCGCTGTTCGGCGCGAAGTTGCTCGATGAGCGCGTAGATGTCTCGCCGGACCATGGCGTCAAGTCCGGCGGTGGGTTCGTCGAGCAGAACCAGTTCGGGATCGTTTACCAGGGCAAGGGCAAGGGCCAGCCGCTGCTTCTGGCCGCCGGAGAGGGTCTCAAAATATGCCTTGCGCTTCTCGTTGAGGCCGAAGCGATCGAGGAGGCTCGGGACGCTGAGCGTCCGTTCGTACAAGCTCGCAAAGAGCCTCAGCGCCTCTTCCACCTGAATTTTGTCCGGCAAAACTGTGGACTGGAGCTGGGCTCCGATTCGCTGCTTCAGCAGCGTGCTCTCGCGGCCCGGGTCAAATCCGCACACCGTCACCGTTCCTGAATCGGGTCTGCGGAGGCCTTCGAGGATCTCAATGGTAGTGGTCTTGCCGGCGCCGTTCGGACCGAGAAGACCGAAGACCTCGCCCCTCCGGATCTCAAAACTGATTCCGCGGAGCGCTTGCACTTCGCCGTAACTCTTGCGAAGGTCGCGAACCTCCACGACGGCAGAACCATTGTTCGCGCTCACAAAGTGCCCTCCGGCGCAGCCGCTTGTTCTTAGAACATTCTTTCGGCGATGTGCGAATTCCGCGCCAGGCTTAGCGGACCGTTCCGCCTTCCGCCGGCGCTGCTCCGGGGATGTTGGGCGGGTGACTTACCCTGCCGTTCTTGGCGTCGCTCAATTGAACGTGATAGCGGTCGAGCGTCGTGCCCGTGGCCTGGCTGAACTGCGTCAGGGCGTTGGCCAGCGTCTGAAAGGCCTTGGACCCGTTGCCTTCCGCCGTAGTCAAGTCCCGCTGGTCCTGGATCAGCTGAAACGTGGTGCTCTCACCCAGTTGAAACTTCTTGCGGTCGGCGTCCAGGGTCTGGCGCGCCAAGTCGGCGGCTTTGATGGTGGCATTGATCTGAGCCTTCGCCTGCGTGACAGCGATCTCCGCGTTGCGCACGTCCTGGGCGATGGTGTTCTTCTCCACCTGGAGCTGCGTCTGCAACTGCCGCTGCTCAAACAGCGCTCTGGCGGCGTCAGCCTGTTCGGTACGGTTGCGGATGGGGATCTGCAAGTTGATGCCGTAAGAATAGTAGGGGAAGTTGGCGCGGAAAAGACCCGAGAAAGACTGCGAAATCCCTCCGACCTTCGTGCCTGTAATCGTGGCCGGAAGAATCGCGGATCCTAGCGCACACGTATTATCGAGCGGATTGAACGTATACGTGCTCGGGCAGCCGTAGGTGGCCTGGTTGCCGGATAACCCTGACGGCGTGTAGCTGGCGTAAGCCGTCAAGGTGGGCAGCAGGGCATTGCGGACAGCCTTCAGAGTAATGTCCTGATTGGCCAAGTTCAGGCCCGCCTCGGTGATTTCCTGACGGTTCTGAAACGCGATTCGCAAGGCTTGGTCCACCGGAGGAACGTTTTCCGCCTCGGCCTCGGGGAACTTGTCGGTAGGCTCAATCTCCAGGTCGGCGAGGTCCGGCGTGACCTGCTTCGAGAGCTCCGTCTTCAGCACCTGTTCTTGCTGTTTAAGCGTGGTCTGGGCCACGATCAACGTCTGCTGGTCGGTGGCCAGTTCGGACTCCGCGCGCACCACTTCGATCGGCGCCAGAGTGCCAATCTCAACCTGTTTCTTGTTGTCGTCGAGGAGGTGCTGGGAGTAGTTGACGGCCTCCTGAGCAACGCCCACATTCTGGCGGTCGTAGAGCAAGGTATAGTAATCGTTGACCACCTGGGCGACCGTGGTGCTGACCTGCAGACGGAAGGCGGCGTCGGCGAATTTCAGGTCGTTGTTAGCGATGCGAATGAACTTGGCGTTGGCCCGGTAGCCAAACCCGTTCAGCAATTGCTGATCGATCCCGATAAAGGCCCCCGTCGGCACTTCGGGGTTGAACAAAGCTGCCGGCGAGGTGCTACTCTCGCGGAAGCCATTTACTCCCACCGCGTAACTCGTGCCCGTTAAGAATCCTTGGCCGAAAAATCCGCTCATGCTGGTGATGTGAGAGGCGACCGTTGGCGCGAGGTTTACCGTCTGGTAGTTGAGAGGGCTTACGTTGTAAGCCCATCCGTAATTGAAGCCAGCCACGGGATCGCAGCACGATATGGTGCCAACATTGATGGGGAATCCGCCTCCCAGCGCGCCGCCGCCGCTGGTGCTGCCGCCGCTGCTGGAACTGCTCAGACCGGCGCCCACGGCTCCGGCAAAGAGAGCGTTCGAGAGGAAGGCCCCTGCCACGCCACGAGGGGCGCCGCCCGCCTTGGCGCGCAGGTAGTCGAGCTGCGCAAAAGGTACATTGAAGCGCTGAACGGCGATGGTGAGATTGTTCTCGAGCGCCAGAGCGATGGCGTCGTCGATCGAAAGTTCGAGCTTGCCACCACGCGTGAGCTGGTGCATCAGTTGAGAATTGCTGAGCGAGGGCTCCGGGACCGGCTCGGGCATGTAAGGGGCCAGGACATTCGGAAAGGCGCGGCTCCGGCTGTAGTCATAGGTTGTCACGCCCGGCGCCAGGGAGGAGGGCTGCGCCTCCGGCGAATTCGCGGTCTGGCCGCTCGTATTCTGGCTGGACGGGGAATTCGCACCGGACGGGGCGTTTGCAGTTGTGGGCGCAGGATTCTGCTGGGCTCGCACCAGGCTGAGTCCTATCGATACCATGCACAAAGAGAGCATTAGCGCGCGTGCGCTTACATGTTTCATCGGTTATGTTTCTCCTTACCGATCGAGGTTCGTTTGTTGTTCGGTCTGACGCCGAAGTTCGTCAAGTCTCTCTGACGAGCACTCCGGCCGGGGTTGTCTTTGCCTGGCTCCGAAGGTCAGGCAACCGCGTGCGCCGGGGCGCCCGGCAGGCGCGTCAGACTCTATCTACGAAACTCCCAGACGCGAAGTTTCAGAACCAGGGTCACTGCCGGAAGGTCGTCACGTCGTTTGCAGTCGTCACGTCGTCTTGCAACAGATAGAAGTCATCCCGCCAGGCCAAGCGTCATGTCGGCCCTGGGTGTGAAGCCAGCCCAGAGTCACCCCATTTGCCTTGGGGCGGCCTCCAAGTGTATCAGAACCTCGGACCCGCAACGAGCCAAACCGCACGCCGGATTCCATCGGGCTTTCGGCGTAACTGAAAGAATCCGCTAAGCATAGTGGCCAGCATGAACGGATGAGTTGACCGCTGGCGACGAAGCATTGTCCGCAAATGGACATCTCCCGGCAGGTGTCACTTCCGGCAGCATTCCGAAAGGTCGCTTGATAGCCACTGCGGCACCCGATAGTCTATCTGGGACATGAGCCGTACCGCGAGAGACCGGCCCGCGCCTCTGCGCAATCTGCGACTGTTGCTGGCGTATGACGGTTCGGTCTTCCACGGATGGCAGCGGCAACCGGGACTGCGAACTGTGCAAGCTTGCATTGAGGAAGCGCTCGCCAGGATCACCGGTGAACCGGCGCACCTGTCGGGTTCCGGGCGCACCGACGCCAGCGTACACGCGCTCGGCCAAGTGGCGCATCTCACCACGTCGTGTCCCATACCCGCCGGCAACCTGCTGAAGGCTCTAAATGACGCCCTTCCGCCCGAGGTTCGCGTGCTGCGGGCAGAAGACGCGCCCCTGGGCTTTCATGCCCGCTATGACTCCAAGTCGAAACTCTATCGCTACAGGATCCTGCAGGCAGCGATTTGTCCTCCCTTCATCTGGCGATACGTCTGGCACTACCCTTACCCGCTCGACCGTCGCCGGATGGCCCAGGCGGCGCAAGCCTTCCTGGGAAAGCATGACTTCACTTCTTTTGCAGCCTCAGCCCAGGCTGACGACGACTTTGGCGGTCCCCACGCCGAGTCGGAAAGAAAATCGATGGTCCGGAGCGTCGTGTCCTCCAGAGTCCTTTGGAGCGAGCGCCGCAGGATTCTGGTCTACGAGGTTGAGGGGAGCGGCTTTCTCCATCACATGGTCAGGAATATCGTGGGCACGCTCGTGGAAGTTGGCCGCGGCGCGATGGAAGCGGGTGGCATGGAACGTATTCTCAACGCTCGCGACCGCACCAAGGCGGGTCCCACGGCCCCGGCCCAGGGTCTTTGTCTGGTGCGGGTGGAGTATCAGGATTTACGCGCTAGGATTTAGGATTCAGGGGCTCGCGCGGGACCGGAGTGATCCGGTTAGCTCAGAGGCCGCTCATGATCACAAGCGATGCGCAACAATGTGCAATCGCTTGTTTCCACGGCTTTGTCAGCAGCGGCGCAGCGCAACACCTGCTTTGCGACACGCCTGCATGGGAGTACTCTGGCTTCATGTGGACGCATCCTAGAGGACAGGGGGACCGCAACAGGATCAGCGCTGGGTTCTTGGATTCTACAGAAATTGCAACTGAGGAGATTACAGCATGACGAAACGACTTGTGATTGCCGTGGCAGCAGCGATGATCGCCGGGGCGTTGAGCCTTTCGGCGGCGAACGACGAAGCCCAGACTCTGAAGGGTTACGTCACCGATACTTATTGCGGCTTCAATCGGGTTTCGATGCCGCCCACAAAAGAGTGCACGCTGAAGTGCGTGAAGGATGATCACGCCAAGTATGCCTTCTTCAATTTCGCAGACAAGAAGGTGTATATCCTGAATCCGCAGTCCGAGGCCGAGAAGTACGCCGGACAAACGGTGGTTGTGAAGGGTACGGTGGGCGGAAGCGAGCAGTTCACAACGAGGAAGGGTTCCGACTCAGGCGCCGTCATTACCGCCTCTTCCATCACGCCTGAGGCTGGTAAGTAGGTCTGGCAGGTTTGGCAGCGCCGGCTCGTCTCTGCTTACACCAATGCGCCGGCGCCCGCCACAGGCATGTCTGATAGCTTTTCCGGCAGTATCCAATTTGGATTTGTCGTTTTCCTGGCGCGCTTTTGGGTACTTGTCATTCTGAACGCGAGGGAAGGGGAGGATTAGGTGAAGACTCGTTGGGTTTTGGCCTTGCTCGTTTGTTTCGGCAGAATGGGCGCAGCTCAGCAGGGTCCGGTGCCGGTACCGGTTGAGCAGGAGCCGCACCACCACGTTGTGCTGAAGAACGACTCCGTCTTAGTGATCCACGTGAACCTGCCGGCAGGCGAGAGCACGCTCTACCACACTCACTCGCGCGACCGGGTCTCCGTGGCGCTAACCAGCACCACGCTCGCTCAACAGAGACTCAATGAACCGGAGGGTAAGCCGGGGACCACTCATCCCGGAGATATTTCGGCGTCAACCGCCGACGGACCGTACACGCACCGGCTGCGCAATCCCGGTCCGGCGGCGTTTGAGGTGGTGGACGTCGAGTTTTTCCATCGACCTGACCATCCCTCGGAAACAACCGCTGCCACTGTTGTGGCCGAGAATCCGAGCGCGCGCGTTTACAAATGGACCCTCGCTCCGGGAGCCGCAACCCCGATGCACACTCACGAACGCCCCTACCTGATTCTCTCGGTCACGCCCATGCAACTGAAGATGACCGCCCCGGACGGAAGCTCGGTTGCTCATGGAGTGAAGGCCGGAGATTTTCACTGGGTCGATACGAAGGTCACCCACAGCCTGGCCAACGCCGGCGGCACCGAGGGCGAGATCGTCGAGATTGAGCTGAAATAGGGCTCAGCCGCGCGCCGGACTCTTGGGTCGGAGGACGTTACTTCCGCGCAGCGCGTTTCACCCTCTTAGCCGGCGGAGCCGCCTTCGGACCGCGTTCTTCCTGCTCGCGCCGCAGACCGTGATCGGACTTCGCACCAGGTATGGGCTTGTCATCCGCCGAGCTGAACGTGGCGCCCTCCGGCGTGCCGAGACCAAACGGAGTCGTGTACATGGCCTCATTGAAAGTCGATCCCACCTTGGCCTGAGCCACGGCAAAGACGCCGAAAGCTTTCCCATTGACGTAGGAGACTGAGAAATAGTCGCCCACCATCAATCCGCTGGTAGTGTTGGGCAGCCAAGTGAGCTTCATGGGTGTGCGGGTGAGAGCCACCGGCTTGCCCCAGGTGGCGCCGCCATCGGCCGAAGAGATGAAGCTGACACCCATGGTGCACGTGCTTTGCGTACAGCTCGACTGGGCATACGTGTAATAGATGAGAGCCAGATGAGCGCCGCTGCCGGAGGTGGTCTTGTCGGCATCGAGCCCCGGCAGGAAGTGGTCGATGCTGCTCGTCACCGGGTCCTCCGGGACGCGCGCCGGCGCCGTCCAGGTGGTGCCGTCCGTCGACGTGCTCAGCACGATGTCGTTCTCAGCGCAGCGAGTCCGAAAACGGCAGTCCTGCCAGGCAACGTAGACCGTGCCCCCTCCGTCCACCGCGGCAACCGGCAAGCCGATGTTACGCAGATCGCCGGCCTCGGCGTGGTCGATCTGGCTGGAAATGGTGATCACCTTGCCCCACGTGGAGCCGCCGTCGGTCGAAGTGAAAGTCTGGATGCCATTGCCGTCGAACGGTACTACAACGTTGCCATTCGGCTGCACCACAGGCTGGCCGCCCAGGCCGAAGGCGCTGCCCGAGGGGTGAAGGGCCGCGCTCCAGGTGATTCCGCCGTCGGTCGAGGTGCTCATATTGATCTGGTCCCCGTTGGCCGGATTATCCCACTCCACGTAGCAGTTGCCGTAATGGGGACTCGCCGGCCAGCTGTCGCAGACGATCCAGTCTTTGTCGGAACTCGCCACGTTCCCTCCAACCGAGACCGGATTGTCCCAATTAATACCATCGGTGGAGCGGCTCACGATCACCGCGGGAATGCTTTTTCCCGAGTCGACGATTGGCAGGCTGGCGATAATCCAGACGCCGTGCAAAGGGTCGTAGGCTACGGCTGGATCGCTATCCCGATCGTAAGGATTGCCGACGCCCTGGATGTTGGTAATGCCCGGGAGGAATCCGTTGGTCCACGCGCCGCCGCCGTCAACTGAGGTCGCAAAGCCGATATCGGAAGATCCTCCGTCGGTGAAGCGGCCCACCTGGAAAGCGGCCACAATCGTGGAACCGAAGGAGAAAGTGTCCGGCTCCACCTCGGTTGCGTGTTGGCTGCGTGTGTTCGTGAAGGTATCGGTACTGAGTTTGACGAGTGAAACTGAGCCGGCACCATCGTTGCCGGTTTGGGCCTGGCTGGCCGGCGCTCCGGCGAGCGACAGCGTCAGCGCCAGACTGGGAACAAGTAGCGCGCGCATAATGCGGCACAGGATGGCGGACCTCTGAAACATCGATCGGTTCTCCCTTTGAGCTAGAATTGGTGAACAAAGATGCTACATGCGGCGTGCGCAGTTGTCGAGGGGTTTATCGCGGTGAGTAATGCCTGAACCTTTAGATTGATATGCATCCGGCGGGCACGGGCGTCCCCCGTTGGCGCCCACCGCCAAGATGGCCACAAACCCTGCTGCGGTTCGAAGAAAGGAGACTACAAGGTGCCACGACGCCTCGAGATTTGCGTTGATTCCATCGACTCGGCCCTGGCTGCTGACCGCGCCGGCGCGCATCGGATCGAGCTGTGCAGCAGCCTGCTCGAAGGCGGGTTGACTCCGAGCGCCGGCGTGGTGCGCGCCGTTCGGCAGCGGGTTTCTCTCGCCGTGTTCGTGATGATCCGGCCGCGCGGCGGAGATTTTCTCTACAGCGATGCGGAGTTCGAAGCCATGAAAGGGGACATTCGCGCCGCAAAATCACTCGGCGCTGACGGCGTGGTCCTGGGACTGCTTACTGAGCACGGCCGTGTGGATGCGGTCAGGGCGCGGGAGTTGGTGGAGCTTGCGAGACCGCTCGAGACCACCTTTCACCGCGCGTTCGACCTCTCGGACGATCTCGACCAGTCGCTCGAAGACGTGATCGCGACGGGAGCGAGTCGAATCCTGACTTCAGGCGGCGCCGAGACAGCTCCCGAAGGTGCAGAGCAGATCCGAAAGCTGGTGGAGGCCGCGCGGCACCGGATCGTCATTATGGCCGGCAGTGGCATTCAATCGCGCAATCTGAGGCAGGTGCTGGCTGCGACCTCAGTCGCCGAAGTTCATGCCTCAGCCAAGGCGCCGGTGGCAAGCCCCATGCGATACCAGAAGAATGTCGCCATGGGATCGGGGCAGCAGGACGAGTACACGCGCCAGGTGGCGAATGAAGAAGAGGTCCGGGAGCTAAGAAAGATTCTGGTCGATTAGGCGTGTTTACAACGTGCGCACAATATTGTACGTTAGATGTATGTACACCGAGAGGACAGAATGCCGACAGCCAGGTCTAAGCTGAAGATGCACCGGGGAGAGACGATCAATCTCCGCGCCAGCCAAAAGCAAAAGCTGCTCATCGATCGCGCCGCTGAAGCACTCGGCCGGAGCCGGTCCGACTTCATGCTCGATACGGCTTGCCGGGAGGCTGAATCGATACTGCTCGACCGGCGATATTTCTCCCTCTCCGAAGATGAATTCAAGAAATTCGTCGCCACGCTCGACAGGCCGCCCGCTGATAATCCAAAACTGCGGCATCTCCTCCAGACCAGAGCGCCCTGGGATCGATGACGGTGGACAAGAACCAGATTGGCCCGCCCGAGAAACTGTCCGCAGAGCACGACGTCTCGGAATTCTATTCAGGGGAGCCTGCGCTCGACGATTGGCTGCGGCGCCGGGCTTTGAACAACGAGGCGAGCGGAGCATCACGGACATACGTCGTCTGTGCGGGCCGGAAAGTGCTCGGCTACTATACCTTGGCGGCCGGCGCCATCGCTCGTACACACGCGCCGGGGCGAATCAGGCGCAATATGCCGAACCCGATTCCAGTAGTCATTTTGGGCAGGCTTGCGGTGGACAAGACCTCTCGCGGCAAAGGCGTGGGAACAGGCCTCCTGCGAGACGCGGTACTGCGCACTCTCCAGGCGGCCGAAATTGCTGGCGTCCGCGCGATTCTGGTCCACGCGATTTCTGAAGCTGCGAAACGGTTTTATGAAAAGTACGGATTTGTTGCATCACCGGTCGATCCCATGACCGTCATGATTACCACCGCAGAGGCTCCTAAAATCATTGGCGGCAAGCTTTACTAGCAAGGCCGACGTTTTCTGACCGGCCGCTGGCTCTTCTCCTCGTTGAGGCAGGGTCAGGCGTGGATTCTGACGGCCGGGTGAAAACCAATTTGCATTGGAAGGCACACTCGCCCCTCTCACTTGCTTCCGCCGGCAGGCTGCTCTCTCCCTGTAGCCTTGCCGGCGAGTTCGACTCCATGCAGGCTGTCGAGGCGGTTGGGAGACTCTTTCAGCGCAGTTTGATACGCCGCCAGGGCGGCCTCAGCCTGGTTTGACTCCATCAGCATGTCGCCGAGCATCTCGCGGGCCGGGATGCCAAGATCGTCGACGCCTTCACGATCCTCGCGGTCAGCGGTGGCACGCAAGGTCTTTAGAGCGTCGTCTCTATTTCCCTCGGCGTAGGCCACCCAAGCCTTCGCTTCAAGCTGGTCGATCCTCTCCTTACCCTCGTCCTTGTATCCTTGCTGTTTCATCTTGTCGTGTGCCGCTGTAGTCGCCGCGATCAATTTGTCGAGGTCCGTGCGGGCGCCGGCCACATCGCCGCTGCGAGCCGCGCCGATGGCGCGCGCCCACCAGGTGGTGTCCTGAGCGGAGAGTCTGCAATCAGGACAATCCTCGGCGGGGCCGATGGGCAATTCCAGTGCTGCCGCCAATTTCCAGGCGTGAGTCTCGAGAGCGTAGCGCGCGCGGAAAACTGCCTGATGATTAGCGATCTGTTCGGCACTGGCGCCGGGGACGCCGGGTACCTCATCGATCACGTGCTGAGCGTCGGCATTGCGGCCGGACTGGAGGTAGGCGTATTCGAGAAAATCCATGGCGTGGAGCTGGTAATTTGCGTCACCGAGATGAGCTTTGGTGGCTTGTTCAGCCGCAGCGGCAGCCGCGATATTGGAATCGATTGACTCCTGCCAGAGTCCGAGCCGCGAAAAGATGTGCGAGGGCATATGCAGGGCGTGCGACGACTCGGGAGCGATCTTGGCATAGCGGCGCGCCGCGATGAGACCCTGCGGAGCGAGCTCGGGCGTGTCGCAGGCATGGATCAGGTAATGCGCGGCGCCGGGATGGTCGGGTTCGGAGGCAAAAAGCTTGTTCAGAATTGCGATCGCTTTCTCGCGGTCTGCGCGGTCGGCGTCACCGTGAGCCGGTATTGAGATCAGCGAAAGCGCGTAGAAGGCGGCGGCCTCGCCGTCCTCGGAATACGTCTCATGGAGTTTGCCCATGGCGGCGGAATAGGCTTTTGCCCGGGCCGTGTAATCGAGCTTGGGATCGTCCTGGTAAAACGCGCCGGCGGCGGCGATGTAGTCGCGTTCGCGCGCCGTCTTGGCAGTCAACTGGACGGCCTGGTCGATCTCATCGTGACCCGTCTTCATGGTGACTGCATCGGGACGCTCCCAAAGGGCGTGCCAGAGGGTCATGGCCTCGCCCCAATAAGCGATTGCGCAGGAAGGGTCGGCGGCGGCCACCTGCTTGAACAACTGATCCGAAGCCGAATACTGGAACGAGTGCAGGAGAGCGACGCCCTTCTCGAAGTTCTGCTGGACGGCGGGCGCGCACGAGGTGGCAAAACGGACTTGACCCAGATGGCCGCCCCCCATCGCCTCCGCACCCCCGGCGTGGTGATGCTCCTGAGCGGCTAGCGTCCAAGCGCAGGCAAGAGTCGTGAAGATGACGAGGACCAATCCGGGTATCGCTCGGGCGGATCGCATGGCTGATCTCCTTTAGCGAGCAGGCTAGCACCGGGGGTTAACGGTGGTCAATCGGCGGCCCCTTGTTGACAGCAAGTCCAGCGGCGCATCATCCTGAAAATCCATGATCCTCACGCCGCTCGCCTTCAACTGCCCAAAATGCGGCTCCGCTGACGTGGTCTATTCCTGCACTCCCTCATGTTGCTTCAACCACGTCTGCGGCCAGTGTTACGCCACGTTTGAACCGAAGACGGCGCGTGTGGGTGAGTATAAAAGCGAGACCGGTCCTCTGCCGGAGGCCGACTCCGCGGGTCCCACAGCTCCTTGCGCGCGCTGCGGCGAGCACAGTCTCTTTGGAGCCATAGACGAAACCGTCCCTGCGGGACAGTTGCTGTGCGTTTCGTGCGGGGCTCTCCTGACGCTTGAACTGGAGTCGGAATGACACCTGGCCCCGCGGACGGCGGCATGGTGCATGCTCAAGGGGTGCAAAAAGAAGGACGGAGCATCGGCAAAAATCGCCGATGCCCCAGGTAGTCGTTTAAGGTGTGTTCTTGCACGTACAATATATGGGTCGCCCGAACTTGTCAATACCAAATTTTAGTACGGAACTAAATTTTAGTACGGACAAGCGGAGACTGGACGGGGCTTCGCTGATCGCGGTCATCCTGGGCTCGTCGAAGTAGTCTTGCGCTTTAAAGGTCTGTAAACACCCGCGGGGAGAATAAGTTAACTCAGGTGTGGAGTCGCGGGGTGAGCCGTCCTCACCCTCTTCGGCACTGCTTCGCTGCCTCACTCCTAGCTCCTTGCGCCCGCCTCCGAATCCAGAAGCAAAGTCACCGGACCATCGTTGACCAGCTCCACTTCCATCATCGCCTGAAACTGTCCTGCCTCCACCGGCACGGGTCAAGCGGCAACTTGTGTGTAAACGGTCGACCATTGGGAGAGGGGATGAAAGCTCCAACGATACTCCATAGTCTGCGAAACATACACTAAACAACGATAGGTCGAAATCTCGCCTCCGGTGACTTCCATGGCTCGGG
>DASYYZ010000163.1:0-58715 GCA_035946735.1 Terriglobia bacterium | reverse complement strand
AATTGCTACCGGGCGGAACGAACCAGTTCCCGGGCGGGACTTTCACCCGCTGTGGACCAGCGCCTTTCACGGCGCACCGACCAGGGAGGATCTAATCCTCCGCAATATGCTACGGGAAACGAGACCCACGTTCAGTTCAGCGCGGGCTATTCATCTCGTATCGCGGCGATGGGGTCGATTCGAGACGCCTTCCGCGCCGGCAGATATCCAGCCAACAGGGCCGAGCCTGTCAGAATCGCCGCTGCTGCCACCAGCGACGCCGGATCGTTGGGCTTCACCCCGAACAGAAACGACTGGACGAGTTTCGACACCACGATCGTCGCCGGCAGGCTGATCGCTAGGCCAGCGGCCGTCACGCCCACCACTCCCCGCAGGATCATCCGGACCACGACGCCTCTCGGCGCGCCCAGGGCCATCCGGATACCGATCTCGCCGGTGCGGCGCGCGACGGTGTAGGAGACCGTCCCGTAAAGCCCGACACACGCGATCGCCAAAGCCAACATTGCGAACGCAGCGCAAAGGTGGGCGAACGCGATCTCCTGGCTTACCGTGCGATCAATCTGCGCGGTTTCCGTCATCAGGTCCGTGACCGGGAGGCGGGGATCGACCCGGCGGACGACGTCGCGGACGGCGGCAGCCAATCCCAGCGGGCTGGCTGCCGTCCGCAGCGCATAGGTCATATCATCCACTGGGAGGACCCCCTGGCCGAACGGCAAATACACCACCGGAGACATTTCGCTCTTGACACTCAAGTAGCGCGCATCGCCGGAAACGCCGACGATCTCAATCTTCTGCGGCCTGTAGCGCATCGTCAGGACAAGGCCGACGGGGTTCCGGCCCCCGCATCGTAGCTCCACAAATCGCTGGTTGACGACGGCCACCAGCAACGACTGCGCCCCATCGTGCTCGTCGATGCCGCGTCCGCGCAAGATGGGAATCTCCGTCGTAGAGAAGAAATCCGGACCCACTGCCATGAGGTTCGTCGACAACAGTTCGCCGCCAGATACCCCGACGCCCGTCACCCAGTTATCGCCGATCAGGGGGATATCGGTCAGGCTGGCACTGCGAACACCCGGTAAAGCAGCGAATCGCTCTCGCAGATTCTCGTAGAACATTGCGATCTCGGGGTCGCGATGCCCGGCTTGGCGTGCATCCAGGCGGAATGTGAGGACGTTCTCCGGCTGGAAGCCAAGTGCGACGGAGCGGAGATTCTCCAGCGTTCGGACGAACAGCCCCGCCGCAACTACCATCACCAGGGTGATCGCCACTTGCGACACCATCAACAGGTGCCCGAGGCTCACTTGAAGAGAGGACCGCCGCCCGCGGCCACGCGGCACGCCGATGCCTGATTCCTTAAGCGCCGGCGTCACGTCGACGCGGGTGGAGCGGAGTGCAGGAGCCAGGCCGAAAAGGATGCCCGTCAGTAGCGATAGCCCGGCGGCCGCAGCAAGCACGTCCCAGTTCAGCTCCGCCCGCAGGGTAGTTCCGGTGTTCGTGTTCACAAACAGCACCTGAAGGAAGCGGATTCCCCAGAATGCCACGGCGATCCCCAGGACGCCGCCCCAGCCGGCCAGCAGGACACTTTCCGTGAGCAGTTGGCGAACCAGGCGCGGCCGTCCCGCTCCGATGCTCAGGCGGATCGCCATCTCCCGCGCCCGCCCATGGGAGCGGGCTAGCAGGAGATTGGCAATATTGGCGCACGCCATCGCCAGAATGAGCGCCACCAGCACCGTCAGGATCCAGAGCGGCTTCGCGTAGTCCCATCGCACGGAATCCAGTCCCCGCCCGCCTTGCTTGATGGCAAGTGCGGGCAGATCCTGGAATTCGCCTTGCGTGTGGGCTGTGCTCGCAACCCATTCGTGGAAAAGACCGGCAAATTGCGCCTGGGCTTGTGCCAGCTTGACCCCCGGGCGAAGCCGCGCCAGAATGTAAATCCAATACATGTTGCCGTCCGCAAACCAGGCGGCCGCGGGACGAGGCTGCGCCAGTAAGAGGCTGGCATGCATCGGCAGGTAAACGTCAGGAGCCTGGCCGGGGTCAACTCCTAGGAAGGCCAGCGGCGCTACCCCTGCCACGGTGAAGGGAACGCTGTCGACCAGAATGGTACGCCCCACGGCATTGGCGGCGCTTCCGAAGCGCCCTTGAGCGATCCGGTAACTTAGGACCGTCACCCCGGGCGCTCCCTCCGTGTCGTCGTCCGGCAGGATCAGGCGTCCTGCAGCGGGTACCACCCCCAAGCCGCGAAAGTAATCGCCGGTGACGTACTCCGCGTGCGCCATCTCCCCTTGTCCCGCGATGGTCAAGTGGAGATCTCCTGGCGAATACCGCCCGAACACGCTCGAGAAGACGGCATCTTCGCGGCGGGCCAATTCGTAAGCGTCGTACGGAAAAATGCCTGAGGTGAGGCCGGTCTTGGCGTCTCCATCGGTCCTCCCATGTACGCTGCGGAACACCGACCCGCGCATCCCGCCGCGCATATGGAAGGTCAGCATGACGAGAGAGTCGGGGTCGGCGACCGGCAGCGGACGCAGCAGCAGCGAGTCCAGAAAACTGAAGATCGCGGTG
Source organism: Terriglobia bacterium (assembly GCA_035946735.1). Classification (GTDB taxonomy): domain Bacteria; phylum Acidobacteriota; class Terriglobia; order UBA7540; family UBA7540; genus Gp13-AA77. The sequence goes on along the minus strand of DASYYZ010000163.1, from coordinate 56,150 downwards.
TTGGCCCCAATACCAAGTGCCAGCGAGAGCACTGCGAGCGCTGAGAAGGCGCGGTTGTGGAGCATGGTACGAGCGGCGTACCGGAGGTCCTGACCGAACTCTTCGAGGAGGCGCCACCCCCAGACCTCACGGGTCCTTTCCCGCACAACGGCGAGGTTTCCCAGTTCACGGCGCGCTGCCCACAACGCCTCTTCCTCCGGCAGCCCCTCTGCCTTGCGCTCTTCCGCCGTCTCCTCCAAGTGAAACTGGAGTTCCTCGCGCAGTTCGGCTTCTTTGGCGTCTCGTCGCGTCAGCCAACGCAACTTCCGAAAGAACGGGTTCATTGCCCCTCCTGAGTCCTTGGCTTCAAGATCAAACCCATGGCGCGGGAGAACGTCTCCCACTTCGATTGCTCTGCGGCGAGCTGTTTCCGTCCCAGCGGCGTTAGCCGGTAGAACCGGGCGCGTTTACCTTTGTCCGAGAGATCCCACGAGGCTGCAATCCAGCCTTTCAACTCCAGGCGATGGAGCGCGGGATACAATGACCCGGTTTCGACCTGCAGCAAGTCCTCCGATGTCCGTTGAATGTGTTTCGCGACGGCGTGGCCGTGGGCGGGCCCGATCAGCAAGGTGCGGAGAATAAGGAGGTCGAGCGTGCCTTGCAGCAGCTCGACGCGGGAGTGAGCATCGCGGTTCATTCTGTAGGCATTCTACTAGTTATTCTGTAGATTGTCTACTAAAACTCTTATCCTGGCCTTTCCAAGGCACGGTCTTCAGCCTGTCTGTGGGCCTGGGTCCGTTCGTGGAAACACAGCCGACCTCCGGCAGGGCGGGGGCGGTGGTCGAAATTCTGGGCACCAATCTGACCGGCGCCACCAGCGTCACCTTTAACGGCACGGCGGCGGTCTTCAGGGTGATCTCGAGTTCCTTAATCGGGGCCACGGTTCCCGCCGGCGCAACCACCGGCAAGGTCCAGGTGGTAATACCGCACGGCACGCTCTCGAGCAACGTGCCCTTCCGGGTGAGACCTTGAAGTAGATTCCCGCCCATAGCTTACCCCTCGATCGACAACGGGAATTATGGGCTCTCAGCGAATTTTCCCGCGGGCGGCGACGCGCCACGAAGCCACCACCTCTTCATCACGAAGCAAAAATACCTCATCGTGCATGTTGACGCAGGTGCAGACGTGGTTCGGAATCACGGACACCGTCTCGCCGACCTCGAAATGATGCGTAGAGTTCGTGATGTCGAGGTATCCGTGCTCTTCATTCAACTTGATCAGCTTCGCGTCCGGCGCCTCCACCACGAGCCCATGACCGGATTTCGGTCCGGAACCCAAAGGGTCGGACGAGAACGTCTTCGATCCCGCATCGATGATGGCCCGGCCCGGAACAGCCGTTGAGACCACTGTCACCAGCACTCGCGCGGCACAATCCTCCAGGCCGCAGACGCCCTGATAAAAGGTGTTGAGGTCGTTGTAGACGTAAGTGCCCGGACGGATTTCCGTAACGCCGGGAACGCACCGGGTGAGGCGTGCGGAAGGAGTGGACCCGGCGGAGAGCATCTCCACCGGCATGCGCGCTTCGGCAAATGCCGCGAGGGTGCGTTCGACGCGACCGGCCACGCGGCGCACCTCGGCTTGCCGGTCTTCTTCACTGCCCCACACGCTGCCGAAATAAGTCATCAGTCCCCTGAAACTCAGTCCCGGCAACTTGTCCACTTTTTGCGCCAGCTCCACGCAGGCCGGGCCCGGCTCCAGTCCGCAGCGGCCGAGGCCGGCATCGAACTCCACCAGTACTCCGATACTCGATCCTTCGAGGCTCATGGCGCGCGAGAGCTCCTGCGCGGTAGCCTCGTTGTCGAGAGAGAGCAGCATTCGGTGGTTGCTTGCCAGCACCGCCAACCGGCGCAAATTCGCGGCGCCCCAGACGGGAAAAGCCAACAGTAAATCGTCAAAGCCGGCGCCGATCATCACCTCAGCCTCGCCGACCTTGGCGACAGTCAGTCCTGCTGCGCCGCGATCGAGCTGCATCCGGGCTACCTCGGGCGTCTTATGAGTCTTGATATGCGGGCGCAGCTTGAGCCCTTGCTCCCGGCAGAGAGCCGCCATGCGATCGAGGTTGCGCTCCACGATATCGAGGTCGATGGTCAAGGCCGGCGTTGCGAGTTCGCGATAGTGCACAGGTTATTCCTCCGCATCTATTGAGCATTGGAAAATACAGTGACGACCGCTGCTGTAGCGCCGGTCTGCGACCGGCGTCTTTCGCCGCTCATAGAGCGGCGCTACAGAGAATGACGTCACTGTATTTTGCAATCTTCATTAGCTTCAGAAGTCGTCTAGCCGGACAGCGTGTCAAACTTTCGGACCGTGTCATCCTGCGCTCGCTCGCATTTGCCGGGTGCTCGCCGATGAAGCCGGGCAGGCCACAACATCAGGTGGCAACGCAGGCGATGCGATAAAGTCAATGCGTGACACAACCGGCGAAGCAGCGCGACGCCATCGTACGCGACGCTATTGTAATCGGCTCCGGGCCGAACGGACTGGCAGCGGCCATTACCCTGGCTCGAGCCGGCCTTTCCGTGCTCGTCGTCGAAGCGCAAACGACTCTTGGCGGCGGCGCGCGATCGGCCGAGTTGACGCTTCCCGGCTTTGTGCATGACATCTGCTCGGCAGTGCATCCCCTGGCGGTCGCCTCGCCGTTCTTCCGCTCTTTGCCGCTTGCCGAACACGGCTTGGCTTGGATTGAGCCTCCCGCAGCAGTAGCGCACCCGCTCGACGATGGGTCCGCAATTCTTGTCGAGCGCTCGGTCAAATCCACGGCCGCGGCCCTGGGCAATGACGCAGCCGCGTACTTCCGGCTGATGGCGGCTTCCGTGGCCGCCTGGGAGGAACTGCTGCCGGACATTCTTGACCCCGTCCGTATTCCACACCATCCCATCCTGCTGGCGCGATTTGGGCTCCGCGCCATTCTCCCCGCATCGCGCCTGGCCAAAACTGTTTTTGGCCAGGCACGTGCCCGAGCTCTCTTTGCGGGCATGGCGGCGCACTCCATGCTGCCACTCGATCGAAAGCCGACCGCTGCGTTCGGGCTCGTGCTGGCGCTCTTGGCCCATGCCGTCGGTTGGCCAATCCCGCGCGGGGGCGCTCAGAAGATTGCAGATGCCCTAGCCTCATACCTGCGGTCGCTGGGCGGCGAGATCGTCACAGGCGCTCCGGTGATCTCCGTCGACGATCTTCCACCCGCGCGCGCCGTGCTTTGCAATGTTACCCCCCGGCAACTGCTGTCGATGGCCGGCCACAAGCTCTCGCCAGGCTTCCGGCGAAGTCTCCTGAGATACCGCTACGGACCCGGAGCATTCAAGATCGACTGGGCGCTCGATGGTCCGATCCCGTGGAACGCGACGGAGTGCGTCCGCGCCGCCACCGTGCATATCGGAGGCACGCTAGAGGAGATCGCGGACTCCGAGCGCGCGGCCTGGGAAGGCACGCATTCCGAGCGTCCCTTCGTGTTGCTGGCCCAGCCGAGTCTGTTCGATGCGACGCGCGTTCCGCGCTCCGGCCACACGGCGTGGGCTTACTGCCACGTCCCCAACGGCTCAAGCCTCGATATGACGCAACCAATCGAAGATCAGATCGAGCGATTTGCGCCCGGCTTTCGCAGCCATATCTTGGCGCGGCACGTCATGGCCCCCGCCGCACTCGAACAACACAACGCAAACCTGGTGGGGGGCGACATCAACGGAGGCGCTCAGGACCTCGCCCAGATGTTTATGCGGCCCACCTGGCGGCGGTATTCCACCAGCGTCAAGGGACTTTACATCTGCTCGTCTTCCACTCCGCCCGGCGGGGGCGTGCACGGAATGTGCGGGTATCTGGCCGCCCGGCGAGTGTTGCGCGACTTATTCTGATCGCAACCGAGCCCTCGTCTCCCTATGTCATGCCTGTGCGCGCGGTGCGAATCGCGTCGACATACTTATGCGCACTCGCGACGATTTCCTCGGTCTGGCCTGCGCGTAGCAACCGGAGGTTGACAAGCTCGCCGCCTACGGCGACCGCGGACGCTCCTGCCTTGATGAATTCCGGAGCGGTTTCTAAATTAACGCCGCCCGTCGGAAGCATCTCAATGTGAGGAAACGGTCCCTTCAGCGCCTTGATGTAATTGGGGCCGCCCGCCGGCCCACAGGGAAAGATCTTCACCATATCCGCGCCGGCTTGCCAGGCGCCGAGGACTTCGGTTGGCGTGAGGGCGCCCGGGAAACACGCTTTGCTGTAGCGTCGCGCCACCTCGATCACTCTCACGTCGAGCGCGGGCGTCACGATGAATTCCGCACCGGCCAGGATCGCGGCGCGGCAGGTTTCGGCATCGAGAATGGTGCCGGCGCCCAGCAGCACCTTATCTCCGAATTTCTCCACCACCTCCTCCATCACCCGAATCGCGCCGGGCACGGTCATGGTGATTTCCGCGACACCGATCGCACCTTCGATCAAGGCCTCGACGGCAAGCAAAGCGTCCGCGGCGGAAGGCGTGCGCACAATGGGAACCAGCCCGATTTCACGAATCAGTTTCAGCGCCGCTTCTCTCGTCCACGCCATAGTCTTCTCTTCTGCAGGCTCTTAGCGAGCTACTCTGAGGCTGCCGCCTTTCAATAACGTTTCGACTTCAGCGAGCGAAGCCCAGTTGAAATCTCCTGGATTCGTGTGCTTCAGCGCGCCGAAGGCCGTGCCATAGCGGACGGCGTCAGCCCAGGTCTTCCTGGTCAAGTAACCGTAGATGAATCCGGCGCTGAAGGAGTCACCGCCACCCAGCCGGTCTACAATCTCGAGCTCATATTTCACGCCATCGAAGAATTCGCCATCCGCATAAGCGATGGCCGACCACGTGTTGCGCCACACCAGCGGATTCTCCCGCAGCGTGATGGCAACGGCCCGGAACTTGAACTTCGCATGCAGGCGCGTCGCAACTTCCCGGTAGGAATCAGAGGAGACGCGCGTGAAGCCCTGCTCATTGGCCTCGCCTTCGGCGCGGATCTTGAATACGACGCCCGAATCTTCCTCGGTGGTGATGAGGACGTCGACGAATTCCATCATCGGCTCCTGAACGGCTTGAGCCTTGTCGCCGGTCCAGAGCTTGCTGCGGTGGTTGAGATCATAGCTGGTGCCGACACCGCATTTCCGCGCGGCCCGCAGAGCCTCAAGCGTCACCGCCGCAGCGCTATCGCTTAGTGCCGGGGTGATGCCGCTGGTGTGGAACCAGCGCGCGCCGTTAAAAAGACTTTCCCAGTCCACCTCGTTCGGCTTGATGGCGCTGATCGCCGTATACGAGCGATCGTAGAGCACCGAACTGGCCCGCGGGGCCGCGCCGAATTCGAGGAAATACACGCCCTGACGGCCGTCCTCGGACCAGACCACCCGCGATGTGTCCACGCCGGCCTGTCGGGCGCGGTTCTCCACAAGTCTGCCGAGAACGTTTCGAGGCAGCCGGGAGACCCATGCGCTTGTCAAACCCAGGTGACTCACGCCGGCGGCCACATTCAGCTCACCGCCACCCACGTTCAGATCGAGGGAAGTCGCCTGTTCGAGGCGCTGGAAATGCGGCGGCGACAGCCGGATCATGGCCTCGCCGAAGGTCACAACGTCCCACATGGCTTTGCTCCCGACTGTGGTTCAGCTTGCTGCGCGTGCTCCACCGGGGCCTAGGCGTTCCTCACCCAGGCGTGTCGCGGATCATCAGCCCAGGCTCCGTAGCGGCGTTCATCCCCGGCCAGCACCCACGTGTAATGCAGGCTGTAACCCGGCGCCGCTACCACCGGATGGTATCCCTTCGGCAGCAGCACCGTATCCCCGTCCTGCACGACAAATACATTCGAGAACCCATTCTCGTCGTCTTCGGCCGTATAGGTCCAGATGAACCCGAACCCTTGCGGCGGGTCAATGCGGAAGAAATAAACTTCTTCCAGGGGAATCTCGGAAGGTGGACTGCGCCGATCGTGCTTGTGCGGAGGGTAGCTCGACCAGTTGCCGGGCGGATTCAGTGTTTCGCCAGCGAGCAATCGCCCGGCGGGGAATTTCTCTCCCAAAGCCGTATAGACCGTGCGTTGCCAGTTGGACTTCCCGGCCGTTACTGAGGTCACGTCGGCAAGCACGGCCGGCGGCGTAGCTGCCTCGGACGGCGCTGAGAACAGGCCCAAATCTGCAGCCTCGGAATCGGCCTCGATTCGAAACAAACTGTGTGGCGGCAGGTAGAACATCGCCGGCGGCCCCGAAAAAACATCGTTTCTGCTTCCCACCCTCATCGAGGGCTGATCCGGCTGGCCCGGGCGAGTGACCCGTATGGTGACTTTACCGGCAAAAGCGTCACCCACCAGCTCCCTCGGTCCGGTCTCGCCCTCGTAGTACTGCCCTTTCGCGAGCTTCAGTCGTCCAAACCCGAGAAACTTCATCGCGCCCGGCGCCACAATCGATTCGTAACCCTCAGTCAGCCGTGACTTGATCAATCTCTCCATGGGCGTGTCTCCGTCGGAACGCTGCGGGAATCTCGAGATAACAGATCTTGCCACTCGCCTGCCTATGGGTGGGACATCGCTGTTCTCCTGAGCGTTCGACTCTAACACAGCGGCCCAGACAGGCGCAAAACCCGCCATTTACGCCTGCGTCGGAGCATGCCGGCGTTCGGTGAAATCGCAGACCAACGGTCAGCGCTGGGCAGACCGGACTCCTCTGGAATCGTACGAGCGTCGACGCCCAGCACGTCTGCCGCCGTCTCAACAGGAGGTACACTGAGACGGTGCCGCCTCCAAAAGAGAGACAGAACCAGCTCCTGATGCGCAAGATGTTCGGCGCTATCGCGCCGCGCTACGATTTCGTCACCCGGCTTTTTTCCTACGGCATGGACCGCCGCTGGAAGCGGCTGGGAGTTCAGAGGGCAGTGCTTCCCGAAGAGCCGGTAGCGCTGGACTTGGCTTCCGGCACCGGTGACTTTTCGCAGCTCTTGCGCGCGCGTCTGCCACAGGCACGGGCGATTGCCGTGGACCTTACCGAGCCCATGCTGCGTCTGGCCCGCAAGCAGGGTGTAACCGACGCGGTCTGCGCGGACGCCGGAGCGCTTCCCTTTGCCGATAGTTCATTCCACTGCGTATTCATCGGATACGGCCTGCGCAATTTTCCCAATCTGGAAGCGGCCGTGCGAGAGATCGCGCGCGTCACGCGTCCGGGCGGGCTCATGGTTAGCCTGGACTTCTTCCTGCCGGCCAATCGTGTCCTGCGCCGTATTTATCTCGGCTATCTGTACCTGCAAGGCGCTTTCTGGGGCATTCTGCTGCATGGCCGGGCGCGCGTCTACACGTATATTCCCGATTCGCTGCGGAGCTTTGTCTCAGTGGGCGAGTTTTCGTCCATGTTGAGACGGACAGGATATGCCGAAATCGAAGAGCGCGCCTACATTTTCGGTGGCATCGGCCTCCACTGGGCGGTTAAGAGGTGATGGTTGCGAGCCACCCAGGCTGAGTCTGCCAGGACCGCAGCCATTGTTGCGCTTCGACCCCCCGCATGCTAAGTTCGCATGAAGCTTGGGAATCCGGTCGGCATCAAGGACCGCGTTGGCTGCCAGGCTGAGCGAGGGGTTCATGGTACTCAAGCCTCATCGCAGTTTTTCAACGCCGCTTGTTTCCCTCAGTCTCCTCCTGTCAATCGTTTCGATGCTGTGGTTTCCGCACGGGCAAATGACTCCGGCGTCGCCAGGACTCCAAATGGGAGGTCAGGTGGCCCGACTGCAGGGCAGGGTCTACGGTGAGCACGGCCAGAATCTCTCGCGTGTGCGCGTACAACTGGAGACTCCGGAAGGCGACATGGTGGCTGAAGAGTTTTCGGGCGATCAGGGCCGCTATAGTTTTGGGGGGCTGACGCGGGGCGTCTATCACCTGACGGCCGCCGGCGAAGGGTATGAGACCTTCCGCCAAACGGTCGACCTTACGCGCTCGGCGTTTCACACCATTGTCGACATCGGGATGTCGCCACTGAAAGGGAACACCGTTTCGCCCGGAGAGCCGCCCGCCCTAACGGACGTGAGCGCACCCAAGAAAGCCCGCCAGGAGTACCAGAGGGGCATGCAAGCCCTCGCCGCCAACAGGATCGCGGAAGCGAAGGTCCATTTCTCCAAGGCGGTTGAGAAATACCCTTGTTATGCCCGCGCCCAAACTGCGGTTGCCCTCGGTTTTGTCTCAGACCGTGACCTTGCGCAGGCAGAAACGGCACTGAAAAAGTCGATTGCGTGCGACCCGGGATTCGGGAGCGCCTATCTGAAGCTTGGCGAGCTTTACAACGTCGAGAGCCGCTTCCGCGAGAGCGAACCGTTGCTGCAGGATGGCCTGCGGCGCCAGCCCGGATTGTGGAAGTTTCACTACCAGCTCGGCGTCTCCTACTACGGGTTGGGCGCGTATGACAAAGCGCAAGAGGAATACCTGCGCTCAGAATCCCTCAACCCGCCCGCGCCGGCCGAGGTTCACGTCAAACTGGCCGACGTGTACTTCAAAAAGCGCTTCTTCAGCAAAGCCTACACTGAGATGCAGGCTTACCTGAGCGCGGAGCCGGACGGCCAGTTCTCAGGCAAAGTGAAAGAACTCATGCGACAGATGGACGCTCACCGGACGGCTCCCGCCCCAACCCCGGCTTCGACTGCTGCTGCCTCCGCCCAGCCTTAACCTGCCCAAAGCTTAAAGGCATTGACCTTTGCCTTGGCCATATTGGAGGTTGGCACAGGGTCCCTGACCTTGCAAACCGCTCGGGTCAATCAGCGTTGTAGGATTGTTCCCCACATACGCGTACCGGTTGAGGGACTCTAATTTTCGATCCTGCGCAAGCCTGACCGAATTCAAAACCCTGACAGCCCGAGCATCAAAGCGTAGAGGCAAACTGCTGCAAGAATTATCCACCAGAACAAAAGAAGCTTTCCGTCGCTTATTATTGGCCTCAGCTTGCCCTCGACCGGTGCACCATTCGATTTCCTGAGATAAGCTCGGACGAACAGGCCTGTGGCAACGACGGTGGACGCCAGAATCCAACCCTGTATCGACACGACCACCGCGTCGTCGAAGCCGGAAGCCTTCAGTGCGTCATAGATTCGTCGGCTGTTCAGCGGGCCAATCAAGGCGACGAGCAGAAGAAGGTTGCTAGACACAAGGGTACGCAGCAGCTTACTGCCTGCCGTCTTGGCATCGTCCTTCGTTTGGATTGTGTTCACTGTGACCCTAGCCCGCTGCAATAATCCTGCACGTTATTCAGCAGGTTGTTCCACGTGGAGTTCTCTCCCCACTTGATGATCCGGCCGAAGACGCGGCTGAACAAACCCGAGAAGTTGGCGTTGGCCGTAACCACGAAATTCACGTTGCCGTTGCCAGCGTCGGACGCCATGAAGGCTATCGTGCCATCGAAGAAATGATGTCTAGGATCGGTCGTGAACATCCAGCTATTCGCGGTCTGCGAGGTCACTTTCACAAGCAAGTTGTTGACGGGCTGTACGCCCCCGCCGCCAGGTATTGGGAAGCCCGCCCGGATGACGAGCATGTCTCCCGCGTTAATGGGTCCTCGGTCGAAGTCTGAGGCCAGCGGGGAATCCGGGTAGTCAGGCAGATCGAATCTACTTCGCGTTTAAGCTGTAGTGTCCGCCCTTGGCAATTTCCACCATCAGCCGTGTTCCGTTTTCCGCTGAGACCGCGGTGACGCCCTCTCCGTTCACCTCGACGGCTGTTGCTCCCTTGGGGGCAGGAATCGAAACATCAGCGGTCACGCCGTCCGGCAGATCGAGCGTGGTTTCGAGCGCGCCGCCACGAACACGAAGATCCACTTTGATGGGACCATGCGGGGTTGGCTCAGCGCCGCGCGCCCACTCCAGGCCAGCGAGATCAGGCCGGATGCTCACCTGGCTGAAACCAGCGGCCTGAGGCTGGATGCCCAGAATCTGCTCGGTAAGCCAGGCTGTGGGCCCGCTCGACCAGCCATGGCAGAGCGAAACGAAATATCCCTGGCCGTTATCGGCTTGAAGGGATTCGTGAAAATTTCCTTTAGGCCAACTGGGATCGTAAGCCTCCCAAAAGCTGGTGGCGCCTGCGGACACCATTCCGCCCCAGAATTCGCGAATCCAATCCATGGCTTCCCGCCGATGCCCAGCTTCGGCCATGGCGGTGATCACGTAAAAGTTGTAGTAAGGCGTGATCATGAAGTGCCGCGGCTGGGAAAGCACCTTGTCCCAGATGTCTGCCGTTTGCTTGTCGTCTGCGACGCCGGAGAAAATTGCCATGGCATTTGTCTCCCAGCGCGGGCCGAAGGTGTTGGCGGCGGGATCGAGAAGGAAATTCTGGGCGGCGAACTTGAGCTGCTGGGAGTCAAGCGTGAACTTGGCAATGTCTTCGGGATCGGCGCCGGCCTCCTGAAGCAGCCATGTTCCTTCGGCGAACGCCTTGGCGAACTCGAGATGCGTGGCGCGCCGGGACTCGGCGGTGTCTTCATTGAGATCCGGGGACCAGTCGACAAACGGCCACGCCTTTTTGCTGTTGACGAAGAGCTTGCTGTCGTCGAGCTCGCTTTCCATGTACTCCAACAACTGACTCAAAGGCTCCCTGATGGACTTGAGGTATTCGCGGTTGCCGGAGTGCCGGTAGTAGTCCGCCTGGCCCACTACCCAGAAAGCCGAGTAGCCCGGAATCGAATTCACATCGCCGTGCACCGGGTCGCCGGCTTCTTTGATCAGACGGTCCATCGTGTCCTGCATAAGAAATTGATCGGCGAAGACGGTGTCGATCACGCGCCCGCTGACATCCAGGTCGCCCATCCAGCGTCCGCGATCGCGCTTGGGAGCATCCCAGATGTCGTCCTGCATCGAGAGATGGCTGGTGTAAGCGCCAACCTGCCAGATGCGATTGAGCAAAGGATCGGAGGATTCGAACGAGCCCTGATATTTCACGGGGTAGTAGACGGAGTCGAGCTGAATCGCCTTGAGCCGCAAGGGCGATGTCCCGCCGGTGAACCGCACCACGGCGTAACGGAAGGCGCCCTTGGGACCGCGAACGGTGGCGTGCGGTGGCACGTCCAGTTCATCGGCATCGAGATAAGGCTGGTTCTCCGCTTCCTGCAATGACTCGCCATACTGAACAGCGAGCTTCATCGGCGCTGCCGAGTCCGAAACCACTTCGAGCCGCCCGTCGGATTCCCGGCCGAGATCAAGGACAATATACGGGTACTCTTCCTTGGGGCTACCTTTCGGCGGAAGCGTCACGGTGAAGTCGCCGTGGGACTGCAGTGCGTCTCCGGCCTCGCGTCCACTGCCCGCGGCTTCCTTCGAGACGGGCGCAACGGCTCCCAAATTCTCAAGCCGACCCAGGCCCTGGAAAGCGTACAAGACGCTCGCCACGGGGGCAGGCAGATGCGCGAGAAACGGCGAGATCCCGTCATATCCGGGCCAGCGATACAGGCCGGCGTCGTTGTTCCATTGGAAAAACTCGATATTGCTCTCGATTGCACCCAGGGCGCGCACCGGTTTCCAATTGGCATCGCTGTAGGCCGGCTGCTCCCAGTGCGGATCTCCGCTGATGCTGTACTTCCAATCCGGCCCGCTCATCACGAGTGCTGGAGCCTCCACTTCCGGAATGCGCGGAACGATCTTGACCACCAGACGATCGCCGCCCGAAACCTCGATTGCGAGCGTGTTCGCTCCGGCGCGGAGCAAACCCGCAACGGGAAGGCTCAGCACCATCGGCCTTAACCGCGATCTCGGATCGTGCTGCGCATTGGCCTGGAGCCGGCCGTTCAGGTAGGCTCGGACGTGGTCGGGACCGGCGATGTAGAGCGTGGCCGAGCTGGGCGCAGCGTCGAGCTTGAACGTGTCGCGGAAATAGAGCGTCTGAGCTGAATCCTCGTCCTTGGCGCCCGGCACCCAGATGTATTGTTCGGGCAGCGGGTGATGCACAGCCGATTCCAAGCGCGGGGCCTTAATATCTCCGGTCAGGTCGAGCTTCTCGGGGAGATAGCGCTCCTGGGCAGCGCCCACAGCAGCGCTCAGCGCCAGAGCGGTAATCAAAGGCAGGATTCTACGTTGTCGTGACACTGTTACCCCCAAGAATTTGACATTTCCCGGCGCTACAGGCCGGCTAAACCTAACGTCTCCGGATCCTCCCAAGCAACACCGGCGTCAGGATCGCACGTTCGCTAATTTATTCTGAACGCCGATTTGAAGCAAGACGCGGCGCGATGCAAGGCTGCAAACCTGACACCCGAGCATCATTGCATGCGGATGCGCCGGCTTCAGCGTATGCTCTGATACTGGAGGCAAGCCTTGACGTACTGGATCGGTTCGCGCCGCTTGGAGTTTTGGATTTGCCCACTGGCTGCGGTGGTACTCGCCTGGACTGCTGCCCGGCCTGCGTTCGCCTGGGGACCCGAGGGGCACAAGGCGGTGGCGATTTTGGCCACCGAGTACATGCGCCCCGACACGCGGGCAAAGGTGCGCAAACTGCTGGGTTCTGAGAGCATTGAGGACGCTTCGCTGTGGGCCGATACCGTTGCGCACTCCTCGCGGACGGAAACGGCCCCGTGGCACTACATCGACATTCCCCTGCGCGATTCGAGCATCAACCTGAGCCGCGATTGCCCGCGTGGCCAGTGTGTCCTGGTCAAGACCGAAGAATTCCTGGCTGTGCTTGGCAATCCGCAAAGCGGCCCGGAGGCGCGCCGCGAGGCGTTGGAGTTCGTGCTTCATTTTGTGGCAGACCTTCATCAGCCGTTGCACTGCGAGGACAATCATGACAAGGGCGGAAACGCGCAGCATGTGATCTTCGACGGCCATCCCGACAACCTGCACTGGGTCTGGGACACGGGACTGGTTCAGGAGATCAACCCCGACCCACAGGCGCTCGCAGCAGCCCTTGGACATGCGATCACCGAGCGCGAGCGTGCCGCCTGGGAGCGCGGCAGTATTCAGGATTGGGTTATGGAGAGCCATCGCCTGGCTCAGACCGTCGCCTACGGCGGCCTACCAAGAGCGGCAGAGCCCACGCTCGATCGCGGCTACGATCTGCGCGCGGAGGCTGTGATTAAGCTGCAACTCGAGAAAGCATCGGTAAGGCTGGCCTATGTTCTGAATGAGCGCTTGGGCGGCCATTGAGGGCGCCTCCGAACAACAGCTCACTGCGCCTTACGCCGAGGCCACTCCCTCATGGTGACGGTGGCGCTGCCGCTTTGGCCCGATCCAGCACCTGGCGCGCGGCGGCGTCATTCGGGTGCCGGGTGAGCCACGATTCGAGCAGGCGGCGAGCCTCCTCCCGCTGCCCCGTCGAGATCTGAAGACGGGCCAGGTTCAGCAAGACCGAAGCGGCTTCAGGATTGTGTTCCAGCACGCTCTTGAAGGTTTCGATCGCATCCGAAACGTGACCCTGTTTGGCTTCAAGCACACCCAGATTGTTGCCGGCTTGCTCGTTTTCGGGATCCGCGGCAATAACCTTGCGGAAGAGTTTCGCCGCGTCGTCAGCTTTGCCCTGGCGCGCGGCGATGATGCCGAGATTGTTCAATGCTTCGGGAAAGTCGGGCGCGAGCGCAAGCGACTTTTCCACCGCGGTGCGCGAAGAATCGAGCTTGCCCGCGGAGAGCCAGAGGTATCCCAGGTTATTCCAGGCTTCCGCAAAGTCCGGCGCGTTCCTGGTGGCTTTCTCGAGGTGAGACTGCGCCTCGCTGGCGCGGCCGGATTGCATCAGGAGCACTCCGAGCAGATTCTCGGCCTCCGGAAAGTCTGGGCGGGCAGCTAGCGCAGTCTGGATGCTGCTGAGTGCGACACCGGGTTTGTTCAGTTCGCGCGCTGCCAAAGCCAGATTGTAGGCGGCGTCGGCGTCCTGGGCGTTGGATTCAACTGCGTGCATCAGATAGGGTTCTGACTCGGCATAAAGACCCGCTGCAGCTAACGCCGCTCCCAACACGCGCGTGTCGCGTGTGAAGGCGCAAAGGTGAGCCTGGCCCGGGAAAGGTAAGGCCGAGACTCCCGCGGGACGGCCGTCGCGACTGTCCTTCAACACCTCGGCGGCATCCGCGCCGCCCCAGTAGATCTTCACGAGACGCGCGGATTCCATCCGCCGGGGCTTCGAGTCCGCATCCTGTTCCACAAGCAGTCCAGTGGGAAGTGCGGGCCGACGCCGGCGATCGAACAGATATGTCAGCATCGTGGTGCAAAAGGTCCGGAGACGATCGTCAGCCTTCACGAAGGGCGTCTTGAGCTGGGCTTCAATTGATAAAGGCATATCGCCGTCCCAAACGATCAGCCGGGCAGGCATCTGCGACTGCACAGACAAGAATGTGCCGACACTTCCGGCGCCGGCACCGGCCGCTTCAGAACCGGCGCTCCACAGCCAGACGAACGTGCGATTCGGCGCCGACGCGCCGCGCGCCGCCATCGACGAGCTATCGCTGAAACCGAACGGCGCTAGCGGCGGTAGCGGTAATGGATCAATCAGCCAGGTGGAAAATCGGTCGGGTGGCGGTTCTACTCGAATCACTACGTTGGATGCGACGCTCGCCGCTGACTGCGGTTGGAGCGGCTCTCGCCGCGGCGAACTCTCGCCTTCTGTGAAGTAATAGCGTAAGCCCGCCTCGAGATTTCCAAAAGTGCCGGTGGTCCCGCCCGGCCAACGGACATGCGCCGTCAAGCCCGCGGAGTGCGGGCCGAGACCGAAGATCAGTTCCTTCGAGTGCTGCGCCAGAAAACCGGATCCCGCTCGGAGCCAGCGCACGATTCGTCCCGAGGGCGTTTCGATCTCCACTCGCGCCCCGATAGCGTCGCGATTGCCGTGTGCGGCCGTGAGCCGCACGGCGAGCGAGTGATTGCCGGAGGCAAGCTCGTTGCGCAGCAGGCGCAGTTGCGGGCCGGTGCGGCTGTGAATCACGAGGTCGGCATCGCCATCGCCGTCGAAGTCGAAGACAGCGAACGAGCGCCCATCGTCACGAAAGTCGAGTCCCGTGACGGCCGAGGCATCGGTGAAGCCGTGGTTGTCGAGATTCAAGAAGAAGGCGTTGCGCTGGTATCCGTCCCAGGAGTGATCCTGGTGCGCGAGTTCGTATCCCGCCGCCCAGGCCGCACGGTATTCGCTTCCCACCACCGCCGATTGCGACGAGAGAGCCATCACGTCCTGCCACAAATAGGCGTCAAGCGTGTCCGGCTTCGGATCGGGGGCGGATAGAAAGCCATTCACGGCGTACAGGTCCAGCTTGCCGTCGTTCTCGATATCGAAGGCATCCGAACACCATGCCCAGCGCGCCCAGGCAGCGCCGGAATCTTGCAACTCCTGATAATGTGGGGGCCGCTGCTCCGGCGACGGCCGATAGAGCGCATTGCCCCGCGCAAACTGCCGCAAGTCACCGTAGTGCGCGCCAAAACGCGAGAGGAATTCGGGGTCCGAGGTAATGCGCGTTCCGGCTCCCGAGCACATATTGGCGACGTAAAGTCCGGGCCGGCCGGCGCCGGTGAAGTCGCCAGCAGAGGCGCTCATGCCGGCGCCGTGCCCGGGAACGCCCTCTGCGATCTCCTCGAAGGTTCCGTCGCCGCGATTGTGATAAAGCTGGTCGCGGCCAAAGTCATTCACCACCACCAGGTCCGGCCGGCCGTCCTCGTCGACATCGGTCCAGGCGCAGGCGAAGCTGAAACGATCGTTGCTGTGATTCAACGCGCTGCGTTCGGTGGCGTTTTCAAACGTTCCGTCCCCGCGGTTGCGGTAAAGAAGATTCGGCGGCCCATTGCGCGCATCGTAGTAGGGCGCAGGAATCGGCGCGGCGCCCTGGCCCTGGAAGTAGCCATAGGCGCAGACGTAGAGGTCGAGATAGCCGTCGTTGTCGTAATCCGCGAGCGCAGCGCCCGTGAGCGCTGCTTGCTGCGCGCCGGCCGGAAACGCATTGTTCTTGAGCGTGAACCGGCCTCGACCGTCGTTCAGAAAGAGCAGAGGACTCGACTCGGTGATCACCACCAGGTCCTGCCGGCCGCGATTCAAGATATCAGCGAAGAGAACCATCGAGGTCGGGTCCAGCAGATCCACTCCGGCGTCGCGGGCGAAGTCCTCGAACACTCCGGGAGCGCGCTGGCGATAAAACCGGTTGGGCAAGCCTTGCGGTTGGCACAGATAGATCTCGTCCCGGCCGTCGCCGTCCGCGTCACCGACGCTCACTCCGTAGTTGCCGAAGATATCGACTCCACTGGCCGTGTCGAGCACCGTGCGCCAATAGTTGGTGTCGCGCAGAAGATGCGTGCGGTAGCTCGGATCCCCGCCAAAAGCAGATGCAGTCACATCCGTGAACGGCTTTTCTGTGGCAAGCGTCTCGATGGCTTCAACCGGACTCCAGTGCGCAATGAGCCAGTCCGCCGCAGTCCCGGCGCTCGAGCCTGGGGACTCGGTTTCTCCAGGTTCCCATTCGATCTCCCACTGGCCCACCGCCTGCCAGCGCGCAAACCGCCGCGAGTCTCCTGATTTCTCCGGGCCGGCAAGCTCGAAGCGCACTCGTGTTCGAATTCGTCCACTCGCGCCTTCGGCAGCCTCGCCGATCTGGAGGCACTCGAGTTCGGCCAATTCGAGGGGGGCGTGCCGCGCGAGCAGACGGCCGACATCAGCGCTGAAGGCCGCCGATTTCACTTGTGCACTGCGAGCGGCATCGTCCCATGTCCAGCGGGTGACGCGAAAAATAGAGTTCTCCTTAAGCGAGGCTTCGTGCTGAGGCGCAAGCGGCGATCCCGAGAAACCTGGCGAGAGCAGATTCTCAAGACCGGCGCCGGCAGCGCGCAGGCTCGTTGCCAGGCGTTCGAGAGATGGGCAGAGAGCGCGAAAGCGGCGCTCGCACCCGAAGCGATCCTCGCGCCGCCTGAAGCGGTCGAGCGCCTGATCGAGCGGAGTCCATCGCTTCGCGCGAAGGCCGGCGGGAGTGTCAAGGGAAGAAGAATCGAGATCCGGAGACGAGCCCGGCGGCGCGGGTTGCGCGTGCGGCAGCACCCGAAGAGGGCTTGCCGCCAGGGCCCACGAACCGGCCATGAATCGGGCTCCGGCGCGCAGAAAGCCTCGCCGCGAGCTCATGGACTCTTCACTTCGGCGGCTCGCTTCTGCTGCTGGGCGGCGTGCCTCAGGTCAAGCGATTTCTGCTCGGCCTCGCGCGCTTCCTGGTTGCGGCCGAGCTTGGCGTAAAGCTGGCCAAGTTGCCACTGCAGCACCCCGCTTCTGTCGCAGGTGACCGCAGCCTCCAGGTCCTCCAAGGCGCGCTGATCGTTATCCTGGCCGCCGAGCGCCGTGTAAGCGCGCCCGCGGGACCACCGGGCCACGAGCAGGCTCGAATCAAGATCGAGCGCGTGGTTCAGCATTTCGAGGGCGCGCGCGGGCTCCCCCATGCGCAACTCCACATCGCCCAGGTCGAACGCCACCAGCGGATCGGAAGGAAGCAGGCGCCCGGCTACGGCTAGCTCGGCTCGCGCCGCCTCAAGCTGGTTCCGCTCACGGTAGAGGTGCCCGAGCCCCGCGTGCAGCAATCCGCTTTGAGGGTACTTGGCGAGTCCGGCTCGATATTCCTCGAGCGCCGCACCCTCATCGTTCTCTTCTTCTGCGGCCAAAGCCTGAAGGGCGAATAGCCGGGCGTCGAGAGGGGGCGATGCAGCCGCCAGCTTGTAGGCCGCCCCGCTGATCTCCACCAGCAGCCGCGCCCGGCGGTACAGCGTCTCGGGACTCTCGGCGGCGCTGTTGAGATCCGCGAGTTCATCCCGCCACCGCGATATTGCAGATGGTGAGACTTGCTCAGTGACGCCAGACGCTGCCGGCTCTGATCTCGCCCGCGCCGATCTCGATGGATCAGCGGGCTTGGCGCCTGACCAGAGACTGCGGGCGATGAGCGGATAGCGTGCCGCCAAAGCCTCCGCCTGAAAGCGCCGGTTCCAGTCGCTGGAGGGGGCGATTTCGGCCAAGCGGCGCGAATCCGCACGGGCCCCGCCTAAAGCTGCCGTAGCGGCCCGGAACCACTCCTCGGGCGATTGATTGGTGGCGGAAAGCGTTTGAACCAATTGGCGGCGCGCCTCGGCCGGGTCCGCGGGTACCTCGCCGAGATCGCTTCCAAGATCGGCCAGCCGCCGATCGGCGGCGACGGAAGGCGGACGCGAACTGGTGTGGCCCGTCTCTGTGGCGAGAACGGCTTGGGGCGCGGAGTAAGAGCCCAGGAAGTCGAGCGCCGCAGCCGGGTCAGCCGCTTGTTTGCCGTCGTTCGATTGCGAGGCTGGCTTCGAGCCGCGATCACCGCCAGCGGCCGTCGATTGGGCCGGAACCGCTTCGACCGGCTGACGCGCCGCCGAAGCCAATGGCCCGGCCGGAGCGAGCCCGGTCACGGCCGTGACGATGAATGCAACGAAAATCGGAAGATACTTCACTTCCTAGCCCAATACCACAACGTCGGGCTCCAAGGCAAGCGGCAACCGGTGGTGGCGAGTGAGACGCCTTATAGCTCGTTTGTTTTCATTGTGGACAGCTTCCCGACCAGGCTTGAACGCTCCGCGGAGGCGTCGCAAACGGTGACTATAACTCCTTATGTGCGAGTAATTAACTCCGATTATAGCCTACAATAATAAAAATAGTGTTGACAAACGATGGGTGTCGGGGATAAATTCAACGGCGGGTGGGGGTGGGCCGGAGCACTCCGCTTCTATCCGTTTATATCTCCAGTTTTTGCTGCCGCGCTTGCGCGCTTTTGATCGGGCTTCTAGTGTACCGGAGTGCCGATCTTGCACTTTGCCGGGCTGGAAACAGCGACGAATTCGCTTGGTTGGGTCCCAAGCGGTCGCGATTAAAATTCAAAATCTCGGAGGAGACCGCACATGGAGAGAACTTCTCATGAGCGAAAGGGGTTTGTGTTGTGGAGCGCGCTGGCGTTCGCAGTTGCCGTCACGTTCCTAAACGTCCCTTACGCGCCCGCACAATCGCTGACTACCGGCGCTATTTCCGGCGTCGTGAGCGACCCAACCGGCGCCGTGGTGCCGCATGCCACGGTCACGGCGACCCAACTTGGCACCGGCGCCGAGCGCACGGTGAACAGCCAAGCCGACGGCTCTTACACCGTCAGCTTGCTTTTGCCCGGACAATACGACGTGAAGGTAACGTCTTCTGGTTTCCGCACGGCAGAACAGAGTCCCATCACGGTGGAGCTTTCGGCCAACACCAGTCTGAACATCAAGCTGGAAGTGGGCCAAGCCAGCCAAACCGTGGAAGTGAGCGGTGCGGCCCCGTTGATCGAAACCTCAAACCCGAATAACACCACCAACGTCAGTGCCAACGCGATCGCGTCGCTTCCCAACCCCGGCAACGACCTTAGCTATGTGGCACAGGTCGCGCCGGGAGCCGTCATGAACACGACGGGCGGTTACGGCAACGCCGAGTTCAACGGTCTACCGGCAACCTCCAGCAACTTCACCATCGACGGCATGGACGCCAATGATCCCTTCCTCAACCTGAACAACTCCGGCGCCACCAACCTGCAGCTCGGCTTGAACAGCATGCAGGAAGCCAGCATCAACACCCTTTCCTACTCGGCCGACCAGGGCCGGCAGGGCGCGGCGCAGATCAACTTTATTTCCAAATCCGGCACCAACCAGATTCACGGCAACCTGTTTGAAACCTGGAACGGCTCCGTGATGAACGGCGTAGACTGGTTTGTGAACGCGCAGCCCCTCGGCACTACGGCGCACCGCGCCCGCTCCAATGTGAACCAGTTCGGCGGCTCCATTGGGGGGAAAATTTTGCACGACAAGCTGTTCTACTTCTTCGACATGGAAGGCATCCGCATCGTGGTTCCCACCACGCTGAGTGAGAACTACCCCAGCCAGGCCTACGAGTCGCAGGTGCTGACCGACATCCCGAAGGGCGGTCTCGATCCGCTCAACGGCGTCACCTACGCGCCGCCCCCGAATCCGCAGGCAGCCATCTCCTATTACCAGAAAGCCTTCGCGCTCTATGGCACGCCCTCCGGCGGAATCCCGAACCCGATAAACGGTTGCACGTTGGGTACTGGTGCCAGCGTCGCCAACGGCGCCGGCGACGGGTGCGGCTTCACCCGGACTTTTCCGTTCTCCAACCAGACCCACGACCTCTACTGGAAAGCGCGCGTCGACCACGACGTCAGCGCGGCGGACAAACTCTGGTACTCGTTCAATTGGGAGAAGGGCGTGCAGGCTACCTACACCGATCCCGTGAACACGGTGTTTAACGCCTATTCCACCCAGCCCGCGAACGGCGCCGCCGTGGGCTGGACGCACGTCTTCAGCCCCAACGTAGTGAACGACTTCAACCCCGGCTACTACTGGTACTCGGCGATTTTCGCTCCGAGCAATCAGGCGGCAGCGCTGGCAGCTTCGCCCTTCGAGTTTGATGGAGTCGGCTTCAGCGACATCTACAACCCTGCCGCTTTCGCCTGGCCGCAGGGCCGCAACGTGACGGACTACCAGATCGTCGACAACCTCACCATCACGAAGTCCTCGCACACTCTCAAGTTCGGCGGAAATCTGCGCCGTACCCTGGTGAGCGATTTCGACACCGGGATCTACAGTATCCCGTACGTTTCGGCGGGAGACGTCTATCAGTACGCGTTCGACGCCAACAGCTTTTCCCAACTGGGCTTTCCCACCAGCACTTCCGAACCGATCAAGCTCGTCTCCCTCGACCTCTACGCCATGGATACCTGGAAGGTAAAGTCAAATGTGACCCTCACTCTTGGCGTCCGCTCGACCTGGAACTCGGATCCCCTGGAGGGCCACTCCAATTTCTCTGAGCTCAAGAACGGGAGCTTCTTCACACTCAACCACGACGTGAACGTGCCCTACAACCAGATCATCAATCCGCACAACAAGCTGCTGGCCTACAGCACGCCGCTCATCGAGTGGCAGCCGCGAGGCTCGATTGCGTGGTCGGTTAAGCCCAATACCGTGATCCGAATCGGCGGAGGGGTATTCAGCGACATCTTCCCGGCTTCCCTTTCTGATGCGCTGTTGAGGAACTTCCCCAACGACAACATCTTTGGCACGTCCTTCAACACTCCTGCCCCGGGCGTTGCTTCCAATTTCGCTATTCCCGGCTCCGGAAACGGCGTGCCGGGGTCGATCAACAACGATGCCTTGGGGAACCTGGCTTACAGCCAGCAAGCGCTGGTGGCCGGTTTCGGTGCCGGCGTGCCGTCGTGCGCCGCAACCAATGCTCCTACGAACTGCATTCCCCCGAATGGTTATACAACGACGCCGGATGGAACCTTCAAGTACCCCGTTTTCTACGAATGGAGCGCAGGGGTGGAGCAGCAGATCGGCAACAACTGGGCGGTGAAGGTAAACTACGTGGGAACCCACGCCAGTGAACTACCTTACATCGTGGGCCCCAACTCGTTTCAAACCATTTGCCAGGGATGTTTCTCGCCCTATCCGTACAACAGCATTCCCGATGCCCGGTTCCAAGGCGTCACCCAGAACTCCTTCGGGGCCAACAGCATCTACAACGCCCTCCAAACCAGCCTGGAGAAACGGACCAGCCACGGGCTGACCATGAACCTGAATTACACCTGGAGCCATTGCCTCGATACCCTTTCGAACGAAGGATCGGTGACCGGTGGCTTTAACCCGAATACGTCAATTGCCGAGATGACGCCGGGTGTGCCCCTCAGCAACCTATACGGAAACTGCGACTACGACATCCGGAATTCGCTCAACGGGAACTACATTTTCCAGTTGCCGTCGCTCGTTCACGACAACAAGATCCTGGGCGCTGTGATCAACGGATGGCAGATCTCCGGTGACCTGTTCATCCACAGCGGGTATCCATTTTCGGTGACGGGGCCCGGCTACAGCGCTGGTGGAAACGGCGTCTTCAACACGGTTGGTGGAGGGGCGTACGTAGGCAGCACGCCTACAGTTTTCCTGGCCCAGCCCACCGGCGCGAACCCCTACGCCGAATGGCAGAAGGGATTGCCCAGTCAGACTCCGGGAAAAGCGGAGATCCAGTGGCTTAATCCCAACTCCTTTTCGGCCGTAGTCGACGGCACTACGGGCGCTTGCTATGCCGGCGAAGTGAGCGGCGCGGGAGCTAATCCCGCCGCCTGCCAGTTCGCGGCCAACGGGCGCAACAACGTCTTCGGACCTGGATACTGGAACACGAACTTCTTCCTGGGTAAGAACTTCAAAATCTCAGAAAGAGCCACGTTCCGCATCGAGGCTCAGGCTTACAACGTGTTCAACCACATGAACCCGGCTCAGCCTGGAACTGGCGCCGGCATTCCCGGGATCGCCGCCACTGAAAGCGACGCTTTCACCATCAATCACGCCCAGCTTCAGCCCACGGGTTTGCTGGGGTCCGGGTTGGGTGGTGACAACTCGGTCCGCATGATCGCGCTGCGCGGCATGCTCACTTTCTAGCGTTTCCAACCCGGCAGAGGAGGCCATTTGGTCTCTTGTGCCGCAGCCTTCAAGGGGCGGATCTTCGGGTCCGCCCCTTTTTTTTGCTCAGTTCTCAACTTTCAGCTCAGTTCTCAATTTTTAGCAGTCAGTTATCAGTTTTGGGTCGATCCGGGTAGCGCTTATTGCTTTCCATGTGTGCGCCCAAGGATGCCGTCGAGTACATGCTTACGCTTAGATGGGAATGGGTAGGCGCTCTGACTACGGCAGCGAGGCGAGCTTGCACGATTTTCGTGTACACTGATCTCGTATGAAAAACGTCACCCTCAGTGCTGACGAAAATCTTATTGAGCAGGCCCGCTTGGTGGCCCGGCGGCAGCACCGCACGCTGAATGGGGCTTTCCGGGAGTGGCTCTTGCAGTTCACCGCGCAGTCCGGAAGTTCGCGAGAGTACGACGCTTTGATGGATCGGCTGGGTCACGTCAAAACAGGCAGGCGGTTCAGCCGCGATGAGATGAATGAACGGTAGGTTTTTTCTCGTTCGACCCCTCAGTCCTTGAACCTCGAACGCCTTCAATCACGAGAGACTCGATCGCTCAGTCCCTACGGTTTGCGTCCCAGCGCGATATCGTAGGCGTCCAGGATCGCCAGCACGTTAAGCATCCCGGCGGAGACCAGAAAAGCCGTACCGAAATCCGCGCTCACAAAGAAGGGATCGCCCCCAGGATAGCCGAAGAAACGAGCCACGAACATGGCGGCGCCAACGCAAAGCTCGCCAAAGTAACCCAGCGTTTCGAGCCAGGAGGCCGATTGGGTGGAGAAGAATTGGCCCTTCATCAGCAGGCCAAATAGAAACATGAGGATGATGGCCAGGAACAGTATCAAGGCGCGGCCGCGGCGGCCGAGCATCAGGTGTCCGGCGCCGGGGAGGAGCCAGGCGGCCACACACAAACGAATCAGGCGGCCCGTACCGGGCTTCGCAACGCCGGGCAACTTGGCGGCGATACCGGAGTCAGGCTTCAACGGGGTCGCAGTGGATTTCGATTCTACCTCGGGGAATCTTTTAGGCATGGAGTATCAAGCTAACACACTCTGCGCCAGCGGTCACGAAGCCAGGATCGGAACCACTTCCTGTTGGATCTCGCCGGTCACGCGCGCGTCTTGTTCTTCAACGTAGACGTTCACCTCGCTGCGCACACCGAATTCCGGCAGATAGATTCCGGGCTCCACCGAAAAACAGGTCCGCGGAATCAGGCGGCGGGTATCGTGGGTCTCGAAATTGTCCATGTTGGCGCCGTTGCCGTGCACCTCCTCCCCGATGGAGTGTCCGGTACGATGGACGAAGTAGTCGCCGTAGCGGTGGCGCGCGATCACGCCGCGGGTAGCATCATCCACCTGCCAGCCGGCGAGCATCCGACCCTGCCGCATGGCCGTCTGCACCAGGTTGATGGCAGCATCGCGAGCCTCTCTCACGATCGAAAAAATCTTCGCGTGGCGCTCCGGCACCTGCTCGCCGACGAATCCTGTCCAGGTGATGTCGAAGTATACCGCGCCCGTCACCCGCTGCTTGCCGAAGACATCCAACAGCACGAAATCGCCGCGGCGAATCGGCTGGGAGCTTTCAGGCGTGGGCGAATAATGCGGGTTGGAGCAGTTGGCGTTGACGGCCACGATGGGCGGCTCGTCCGCTTCCACGCCCTGGGCGCTCATGGCCTCCACGATCCCACGCTGAACCTCGTATTCGCCGATCGCGCTTCCCGCACACACGGCTTCGCGGATGGAACCAAATCCCGCGCGAACGGCCGCATGGACTGCTTTGCCCGCTTCAAGGTGTGAGGCGAGGGCTGCGGGCGACCAGCGGGCCTCGAACAACTGGACGAGGTCGGCCGAGGAAACCACGTCCACGCCGAAACTGCGCACCAGCTCCACCGTCCCGGCGTCCACTAGGCCCACGTAGGGAATATCGTTCAGGGCCGAATATTCCATCGCCACTTTCCTGGCGTTACCCAGGATCTCACGCATCGTCTCGCGCTGTTCCCGCCAGGACGAATACTCGTGCCGCGCGCCCGGCAAAGAATCGAGCTGGTGGCTCTCAATGCGATGCACCAGCTTCGAGGGCTCGCCCTTTGCGGGGACCAGATAATACCAGCGCCGCGTGGTCATGGCCTGAGGGAGGCCGAGCACGCGATACGCGATGGGATCGCGGTGGTGATGATCGTAGAAGAGCCAGCCGTCCAGGCTCATTTCTGCGAGCGTAGTCTGGATCGAATTGAGGTCCATAGGCGCTTCTCCGGCGAACGATTAAAAATCGAGACACTCGTGTGCTGAGCCTTGTGATTGTCGCACGGCAGGCCACCCGTTGTCAGTCTCGGCCGCCATCGCGCTCGCGTGATGCCGATTCATCGGGGCGGCAACGTTTGCCCGGGCCAATCCATCAAAAAAGAGGAGCGGTTGTGCCATTTCTTGACTGTGCAGGTCCACTTGCTTCAGCAGGCGCGGTCGGCGATCTCCAGGGTGTTGAAAGTCCGTCCGTAAAGACTTTCCAGCCACCCGAACACTGTGTTTCATCATCACGCAGAACAGTATTCTTATGTTAAGGTAGAGGGCTACCTTTTCGCGGGGCTGTAACACAATCTTATATGCATTCGATAACGCGCCCCCCTGGGCCCAAAGGACACTTTCTGCTCGGCGTGCTTCCCGAGATTAGGGAGGAGGACGTCAAGTTCGCCACTCGCATCGCGAGGGAATACGGCGACATCGTGTACATGCGCGTGGTGAATATTCCCACTTACCTCATCAGCCATCCGCGGTACATCGAGGAGATCCTGGTCACCAATTACCGGAACTTTATCAAAGCCGTCTATCTGCGCGAGAGCCGGCGCCTGTTTGGCGATGGCCTGCTCACCAGCGAAGGCGATCTGTGGGTGCGCGAACGCCGCATGGGCCAGCGCGCTTTTCGCCACGAGCACATCGACACCTACGCGGAGATGATCGTCGGCTGCACGGAACACTTGCTCGAGGGCTGGCAGGACGGCCAGGTGCGCGACGTAAACCAGGAGATGATGCGCCTGACGCTCGAGATTATCGCCCGTGTTCTATTCGGCCGCGATATTGGCGGCGAGATCGAGGAGGCTGAGGCCGCCATCAGTGTTTATTTGGACCAATTCGCCGACCGGTTCGGAATGTACGCCGTGCCGGAGTGGATTCCCACACCGGGCAACGTGCGCTACCGGCGCGCCATGCGGAAGCTCGACGGCATCATTTACGGCGCCATTCGCGAGGGACGCCAATCGTCGAACGGAGGCGAGAAGAGCCTCCTGAGCGCTCTCTTGCAGGCGCAGAAAACGTATGGTTTTGAGATGAGCGACCGCCAGCTCCGCGACGAGATGGCCACGCTTTTCTTCACGGGCCATGAAACCACCGGGCTGGCTCTCACCTGGACGCTATTCCTGCTGGGCGAGAATCCCGAAGCAGAGGCCCATCTGCTCCAGCAGCTCGACGAGGTTCTCGAAGACCGTCCAGCCACGCTCGCCGACCTGCGCCGGCTGCCTTATCTCGATTGGGTCATTAAGGAATCGCTGCGCCTCTATCCGCCCGCCTACGGAGTAGTCCGCGAGGCGCTTAAGGATTGCGTGATCGGCGGCTATACGATTCCGAAGGGCGCCACCGTCGCCATGTTCCAGTGGGTGGTCCACCGCGATCCGCGCTTCTTCGACGATCCCGAGGTTTTCCGTCCTGAGCGCTGGGCCGACGGTCTGGCTGAGCGCCTGCCGAAGTTCGCCTACTTTCCCTTTGGAGGCGGTCCGCGCATCTGCATCGGGAGAGAATTCGCTCTGCTCGAAACCGCGCTGGTGCTGGCTACGGTCATGCGACGATTCCGCTTCCGAACCGTTCCCGGCCATCGCACCTGGCCCTTGCCGTCGCTCACTTTACGGCCTGAATACGGAATAAAGATGAGTTTGTACAGCCATCAGAGTGAACGCTCGCCCGTCGCTCCCTTCTCTGCGCAATGACGCCGGGCATGCCGCTTCGGAGACGGAGGGCGCCGCTGCAACAGCCATGACCCAGACCGAATCAGCCATAACCACCCATCCACCAACTTCCGGCGTGATCGGGACCGCGGCGGGACGGTTGCAATCCCTCGATCTCTTCCGCGGCGTCACCATTGCGGCCATGATTCTGGTGAACGACAACGGCGATGAGAGGGCTGCTTATTGGCCGCTCAAGCACTCGGCGTGGAACGGCTGGACGCCGACGGATCTCGTCTTTCCGTTTTTCGTCTTCATCGTCGGCGTTTCGATGGTTTTTTCGTTCGCCTCGCGCCTGAAGCGCGGCGAATCGCGTTCTCATCTGATGCTGCATGCGCTGCAGCGTGCTGCCATCCTGTTCGCACTCGGAGTGTTCCTGAACGGCTTCCCGAACCGGTATCATGCGTCCACGATACGGATCGAAGGCGTGCTGCAGCGTATCGCCCTTTGTTACCTGATCGCGGCCGTGCTCGTGCTGTGGACCGGAGCGCGCGGCCGATGGGTCGCGATCGGCGTCTGCCTGGTCGGCTACTGGGTGCTGATGCGTTTTGTGCCGGTGCCCGGATTCGGCGTTCCCACTCATGACATTCCGCTGCTCGATCGCGACCGCAATCTCGCAGCCTGGCTCGATCGCAAGGTTTTCCCCGGCCATCTCTACGAAGGCACCCGCGACCCCGAGGGCTTGCTCAGCACCATACCGGCGATCGCCACGGCGCTATTCGGAGTTGTGACCGGGGAATGGCTTCGCTCCGCCGCGAGTCCCAGGCGGAAGACGGCGTGGATGCTCGCGCTGGGCGTGGCCGGGCTCGCGGCCGGCGAGATGTTCAACCCGTGGTTCCCGATCAACAAGAAGCTGTGGACCAGCTCCTACGTGCTCTTTGCCGCCGGTTTCGCTCTGGTCTGCCTGGCGCTCTGCTATTGGTTGCTGGATGTCAAACGGTGGCGAGGCCCTTGGACCCTGCCGGCAGCCGCGTTCGGTACCAATGCCATCGCAGCTTACACGTTTTCTGAAATGCTCGCGAAGGTGCTCGACGCGGGGCATACTTACGCGACGAACGGTCAGGCGTTGAGTTGGCAGGAACTCATCTATCAGCGTGTCTTTGCGCCGCTCGCATCGCCGCCGAACGCTTCACTGATTTATTCGCTGGTGTACGTGCTGGTCTGTCTGCTGGTCACGTGGGCCTTGTACCGGAAGCGCATCTTCATCAAGATCTGAGCCGTTGCCGAGCAATGGCAGCGTGGACCGCTGCCTCGTAGGTCCGCGGCTTTTCTGCCCGACCTACAAGCACTTGCCGATAATAAGGGATTGAGTCGGTTGTGTGGCGGCGCGCCAGGAAACGCAGCAGATCACAGCCCCCGGCAGCCAGAGTGCAGCTATGTTTCCGGTTAGCGAGGTTGAATGAGGATCTTTCTAACGCATAGTGGAATCATCGTCGATAAGGACGGGACCTTTTATGCTGCAGAAGGTGCGCAGTGGGATGCCTTGATCAACAGCGCCGACCCGGTGCATGCATTGTCCCATCTCGTGCCGTGTTTCGCCCCGGCTGCGGCGGAAATGATGGCGCCCATTGGCAGCCAGGAGGTATGGGCGGCCGGAGTCACGTACACTCGCAGCCGGGAAGCGCGCATCGAAGAGAGCGAGGGCGCCGGGGGCGGCGATTTCTATGCCAAGGTGTACGAGGCTGCGCGTCCCGAGCTCTTCTTCAAAGCGTCCGCCTGGCGCGTGGTCGGACCCGGTAGCGAGGTGCGAATCCGCCACGACGCCAAGTGGAGTGTTCCTGAGCCCGAGCTCACGCTGGTGATCAACAACAAGGCCGAAATCGTGGGCTACACGATCGGAAATGACATGAGCGCCCGCGATATCGAGGGCGAAAATCCGCTCTACCTGCCACAGGCCAAAATTTACGACGGCAGTTGCGCTCTGGGACCCTGCGTCTATCTTTCGCGCGATCCTCTTGATCCCGGAACCGCAATAGAGATGAGCATTGAGCGCGAGGGGAAGGCTGTCTTCCGGGGTGCCACCGCAATCTGCAACATCAAACGCTCGTTCTCTGAACTGGTGGAGTATCTTTATCGCCAAACCAGTTTCCCGCAAGGCTGCCTGCTGATGACGGGTACCGGAGTCGTCCCGCCCAGCGATTTCACTCTTAAGGGCGGCGACACGATCAGAATCATGATCGAGCCCATGGGATGTTTGAGCAATCGCGTAGCTTTGCGGTGAGACTCGCTAACCTCTCGCGGCCTTGGGCCGTATCTAACAACAGATTCTTCGCCCCAATCGGATCACGTGTCATTCTGAGCCAAGCGACGAATCTGCTCTTGCTCGCAGCCGATTGGGCCTGATAGCACAAGGAGGGCTTCTTCCAGATGGAACTCACCGGACAATCGATCATCGGCTACAAGCGCGGCCGCAGCACCAATGACTCCTTTTGCGCCTTCAATCCGGCCACCAGTGAG
The DNA here is from genome assembly GCA_035946735.1 of Terriglobia bacterium. Taxonomy (GTDB): domain Bacteria; phylum Acidobacteriota; class Terriglobia; order UBA7540; family UBA7540; genus Gp13-AA77. The sequence continues at coordinate 27,275 of DASYYZ010000163.1, read as the reverse complement.
GAGCTGGCGGCGCAGTTCTATTCTGCTTTCCCGGAGGAGACGCACGAGGCCGTGCGGTTGGCCGCAGATAGCTTTCAAACTTACCGTAGACTGACGGGAAGGAAGCGCGGGGACTTCTTACGCCACATCGCGGGCAACATCGAAGCCCTCGGTGAATCGCTCGTGGAGCGCGCCACCCAAGAGACAGCTTTACCTGCAGCACGGATCCGCGGGGAGCGAGCGCGCACGGCCAACCAGTTACGCTTCTTCGCGGAGATGATCGAAGAAGGTTCATGGGTTGACGCGCGCATTGACCGCGGCGATCCCGCGCGTCAGCCGGTTCCGAAGCCCGATGTGCGCTCCGTGCTGGAGCCTCTCGGCCCGGTGGCGGTTTTCGGTGCCAGCAACTTTCCCCTGGCCTTCTCGGTAGCGGGCGGCGATACGGCCTCAGCTCTGGCCGCCGGCAACCCGGTGATCGCGCTCGCGCACTACTCGCATCCCGGAACGGCGGAGTTGGCCGGCATGGCTATCCGCGGCGCGGCCTCAGAACTAGGGCTGCCGGAGGGCGTCTTTTCGTTGCTTTTTGATGCCAGGCAGGCCGTGGGTAGGGCCTTGGTGACGCTCGGAGGAGTGAAAGCGGTGGGCTTCACGGGATCGCGCGCGGGAGGGACCGCACTCGCGAAGCTCGCCTTCTCCCGCCCCGAGCCGATCCCCTTTTATGCCGAAATGAGCAGCGTCAACCCTGTTTTCATCCTGCCAAGCGCTCTTGAATCGCGCCCCGAGGCTCTGGCAAAAGAGCTCCATGCGTCCGTTACGCTGGGCTTCGGCCAATTCTGCACAAATCCAGGAGTTGTGGTTGCGGCGGCGCGGTCGGAGGCATTCACCTCCAGGCTTGCCGAACTCATGAATCAGACGGCGGCCGAGCCGATGCTGAATCGCAACATCGCCGCCGCCTACCAGAGTGCGGTATCGGGGCGATCGGCTCACCCTCAAGTAAACTCGCGCATTGTCCAATCGGAGGACACTCAAAACCAACCGAACCTCTGCTCTTCCCGGCCGGCGTTATTTGAGACGGACGCCGCGAACTTCGTCCGGCATTCCGAGTTGCAGGCCGAAATCTTCGGCCCTTCGACTCTGCTCGTTCATGCTCAGAGCCGCGAGGACATCTTAAGTGTCGCCCGCCAAATGGAAGGAAACCTGACCGCCACTATTCATGGAACCGAACAGGACCTCCGCGAATTTGCTGACCTCATCTCGATTCTCGAGACCAAGGTAGGCCGCATCATCTTCAACGGATTTCCCACAGGCGTGGAGGTGTGCAACGCCATGGTTCACGGGGGAGCCTATCCCGCCACTTCGGACGGCCGGAGCACGTCGGTCGGCGGCAGAGCGATCCTGCGCTTCGTGCGCCCGGTCGCGTATCAAGACTTTCCCGAAACCGCCCTGCCTCCGGAATTGCGGGATGCCAATCCGCTCGGGATCTGGCGCCAAATCGACGGACGACAGTCAAAGTAAGACGGCTCCGTGGCTCGCCTGTGGGCGTCGTTTGCCTTGCACCACTCGCGCACTCGTGCTAGGGTCGTAGCTCGGCTCGCTTGGGGATCACGGGAGGCAGCATGACACAGGACGCGCTAGGCATGATCGAAACCAAGGGTCTGGTGGGGGCCATCGAGGCCGCGGATGCCATGGTGAAGGCCGCCAATGTAGTACTGACCGGGAAGGAGTATATCGGGGCCGGCTTCGTAACGGTGATGGTCCGCGGCGATGTCGGCGCCGTGAAAGCCGCCACCGACGCCGGCGCTGCGGCCGCACGTCGCGTGGGGGAACTGGTGAGCGTTCACGTGATTCCGCGTCCTCACAGCGAAGCCGAGAAAATTCTGCCTGGCGGCGGGATCACGGGTGCTGGCCGCGGAGACTAGCGGCTCGGGGCCCAGCTGAGGTTTGGATCCAGGCTTCGCGAGCTGGCAATGGGAGGTCAGGAGTCGAGCCTTCCTCAAGCCTTTTTCCGCCTCCACCGATCTCATCCCTTCGGGCCGCAACCCGATCCCGAGGCCCTGACCCCAGAATTCTGGCACGCCCGACGCACTAACTATGGATCACGACCTCGAATCCATCCAGGACGCCCGCCAGCTGGTGGAAAGAGCGGCCCAGGCGCAGAAGGTGTTGGCCGGGTACAGTCAGGCCCAGATCGACGCCGTGGTTGCCGCCTGCGCCGACGCCGCGCGTGTTCATGCCGAGCTTCTGGCTCGCCTCGCCGTGGAGGAGACCACCTACGGCAAAGTGGCGGACAAGACCCAAAAAAACCTCTTTTGCGCCTGCGACGTCTACAACGCTATCAAGAGCATGAAGACGGTGGGCGTGATCCGTGAGGATCCCGAGCGTGGCATCGTGGAAATGGCGGTTCCCGCCGGAGTCGTGGCAGCCATTATTCCCGTCACGAACCCCACATCAACCGCCATTTTCAAAGCGCTGATCGCGCTCAAGGGACGGAACACGATTGTGATGAGCCCGCACCCGAATGCGGTGCGGTGCATCCGGGAGACGGCCCGTCTGATGTCGGAAGCAGCGGTGGAGGCGGGCGCGCCCGAAGGCGCGATTGCCTGCCTCAAGTTCCCGACCCTCGAGGCTACTGAAGCACTGATGAAGCATCGCCAGACGGCGATTATCCTCGCCACGGGCGGCGCCGGCCTGGTGCGGGCTGCATACAGCTCGGGCAAACCCGCGCTGGGCGTGGGTCCGGGGAACGTTCCGGCCTACATCCATTCCTCGGCTGACATTCCAAAAGCGGTAGGCGACATCCTGACCGGCAAATCGTTTGACTGGGGCACCGTTTGTTCCTCTGAGCAGCACATGGTGCTCGATAAAGCCGTGGAAGAGCAGGTCCGGCTCGAGGCCGCGCGACAAGGTGGCTTCTTCCTGACCGCGGAGCAAGCGTCGGCAGTGGCCGGGGTGTTGATTCTTCCGAACCTTCGAGTCAACGGAAAGATGGTGGGCCAGTCGCCGGAGCGTATCGCGCGCGAGGCTGGATTTTCGGTGCCGCCCGAGACCCGCGCTTTGATAGCGCCTCTCGACGGGATCGGCCGCGATCATCCGTTGTCGGCGGAAAAGCTCTCGCCGGTGCTTTCGTTCATGGTCGTGGCCGACTGGCGCGAGGGACTCAACGTTTGCCGGCGCCTGCTAGAGTTCGGCGGCATGGGCCATACCATGTCCCTGCACGCCCGCGACGATCAGGTGGTCCGCTCCATGGCCCTGGAGCTGCCCGCGTTTCGTCTGGTGGTGAACACGCCCTCGCCGCACGGTTCGGTAGGCTGGACCACCAATCTCACGCCTTCGATGTCGTTAGGCTGCGGCACGCCCGGCGGGAACATCACCTCGGACAACATCTCGCCGATGCACCTCCTGAATATCAAGCGGCTGGCTTATGAGCGCCGGCCCGCGCAGCAAGATCGCCCCGACGAGACCGCCGCCCGCCGCGAGATTGCCCCGCCCAACCTTTCAGTGCTCATGCCGGCTCCTGCCGCCACGGCCGCGTTCGCATCCGCTTCGACGACACCTGCATCCTCGGGATCAGGTCATCCGGGGATGGTGATTGATCGCGCTGAGATCGCCCGCGTCGTCGATCGCTTCCTGGCCGGGCGCGCGCAAGTCTCGGCCACGCCCGCTGCGTCGGGCTCGTGCGGGACAGCTTCGTCGCAAAGTGCAGCGCGGACACCTCCGTCGGCCGTGAATCCTGCGACTGTGGCCACTTTGGAAAAAGTGGCCACGCTTGCGCCGGCGAAGACCAAGGCTGTCGAGTTCGTCTGCGAGGACGATGTGCGCCGTGCGATCACGAAAGGGGAAAAGATCATGGTCGGCCCGCGCACCATCGTCACCCCGGCCGCCCGCGACCTTGGCGAAGCCCGCGAGATGTTTGTCCGCACCACCTAGGTCGTAGTCAATCATTGAGCCCGAAGACTCGGCAAGCCGGGTTGAGCCCTTCCGCTCAGACAAACCTGAGCACTGACCCACCCCGTTCCGTCCCTGTTCGCCTGGCGACTACTAGCGCGGAAGCTCGCAGTTGATGCCGGCAGCGATGTCGGGTATTGTAACTTCGCCGGGGAGACCGCACTGAGGAGCTCACCAATATGGAACTTGAGGGACAGCGAATCCTCGTGACCGGCGCCACAGGATTCATCGGCGGAGCGGTGGTGCGCCGGCTACTTCAAGAAAAACGATTGGTCCGGGCCATGGCGCGGCGGATCGAAAAGGCCGCCGATCTCGAGAAACTGGGCGCCGAGGTGGTGATGGGTGATCTCGGCGATGAGGATCTGCTGGAACGCGCGGTCAACGGATGCGCGGTGGTGGTGCACGCCGCCGCTCAGGTTAATGACGCGCCGACCCGCACCCAGTATGAAGGTCCCAACGTGGGCGGCACGGAAAACGTGCTGATCGCGTCGCAACGCTCAGGGGTGAAGCGTTTCGTGTATATCTCGAGCATCGCTGTGTTTGGTCTGCCGGCAGCGGGCGAGATTACGGACGACAGCCCCCGCGGTCCGGCAGGCGAATCCTACTCGGACTCCAAGTTCGGAGCCGAGGAAGCGGTGTGGTCCTTCTGCGGGGCGCGGGGACTGCCTTTCACGATTCTCCGGCCTTCCTGCGTCTATGGTCCGGGATCGCCACACTGGAGCGTGATTCCGCTGCAGCGCATTCGCAAGAGCAAAATGCCGCTGATTGCGGGTGGACGCGGGGCCTTCAATTACGTCTACATCGATAATCTGGTGGATGCGATTGTGCTCGCCTGCGAGGATGATCGCGCACTCGGCCAAGCCTTCATCGTGAACGACGGCGCCACCACGTGGCGTGAGTTCTTTGGCGCTTATGCAAGATCCTCGGGTCGGCCGAAAATGCCCTCGGTACCGCTTCCAGTGGCGAAGCTTTTTCTGGCAGGCCGGAACCTTGCCGGCCGATTCAGGGGTAAGAGTCCTACCGCTCTGCGAGCGCTCAACTTCCTCGCCGGGTCTGCGGTGTTTCGAGAGACTCACCTCGAGCAAACGCTGGGCTATCGGCCCAGGATCAATCTTGACGAGGGTTTGCGGAGGACGGAGCTGTGGTTTCGTAACAGCGGATTACTTCCGCCGCCGTGAGGATGCCACACTCACGCTCGTTGATCGAGAAGTCTTGACCAGCTCGAATCTCAGCGAACGATGACGTTGACCCTTCGCGAATTCCGGCCTTCTGATCTTGATGCGCTGTACGAGCTCGATCAGACCTGCTTCGCGCCGGGAATCGCATATTCAAAGGCCGAGATTGCCCGATTCATTCGCCGGGCCGGTACAAAGACCTGGATTGCAGAAAGCGAGCGGGCGCCAGATGGGGCGATCGCAGGGTTTGTCATTGCGCGTTGCGACCGGCGGCGGCAAGGGCATATCATTACCCTTGACGTTGCGCCGCGCTGGCGCCGCCAGTCCGTGGCAACCTCGCTGATGGGTGCCGCGGAAGGCTGGATGCGCCTTGAAGGCGCGGAACTCGTGTCGCTCGAGACCGCGGAAGACAACCTGACGGCGCAGCGGTTTTACACGCAACGCGGCTACGTCAAGCTCCGGCGCATCGAACGCTATTACGGAACCGGGAAGGCGGCATGGCTGATGGCAAAAGCGCTGCGTGATGGCTTGATCCTTGTGTCCCTGGTCCGAAATAATCGGTTCTGACTGCTTCGGCTCCTGGCGTTTCACTCATGCCCATTCGACTGAATCGTTCCGATCTTCGAACCATCGTCCTGGTGGTTCTGGTGGCGGCGGCCTCCCTGATTGTCGCTGTCAAATACTTCTCGCGAGCTTTCCCGGAAGCCTCCATTAATTTTCGCGTGAACCGTAGCGAGTCTCTACCCATCGCGCAAACGTTCCTGAAGGCGCAGGGACTATCGCCGGGGGGCTACGACCACGCGGCGATCTTCGGTTATAACGACGAGACCAAGCTCTATCTCGAGCGCACGCAGGGCCTGGCGGTCATGAATCGGCTCACGAGCGGCCCGATTCATCTGTGGCGCTGGCAGCATCGCTGGTTCAAGCCCGAGCAGAAGGAGGAACTGCGCGCGGACGTCACGCCGATGGGCGAGGTGGTCGGATTCGATCACGAGTTGCCGGAAACGGCGCCGGGGGCCAACCTCGAGCAGGGACAAGCCCGGAAGATCGCTGAAGATTACCTCCGCCGGGTGATGAAACGGGACCTTGGCGATCTTGAGTTTGTGGAAGCCGTGACCAACAAACGTCCGGCGCGCGCCGATCATACCTTCAGCTGGAAGCAGAAAAGTGTGAATCTGGGCGACGGCAGTTTGCGCCTGAATGTGGAGATCAGCGGGGATCAGGTCGCGGGGTACGGGGAATATGTCAAGATTCCAGATCAGTGGTCGCGTGATTACGAGCGCTTGCGCTCCCGCAATGACGCCGCCCAAACCGTAGACCAGGTGTTCTGGTTTCTGCTAAGCATCGCCATGCTGGCGGTGCTGATTCTTCGGCTGCGCGATCGCGACGTCCCGCTGAAGCTTGCTCTTGTGGCCGGCGGGGTGGCTTCCGTTCTCTTTCTTCTGGAGCAACTGAACGAATTCTCACTCGCCAAGTTTGAATATCCTACGACGGATCCTTACTCCAGCTTCCTGGCCATTTACGTTTCCCGGAACGCTTTTCTGGCAATCGCAGTGGGAGTGGGAATCTTCCTGCTGGTGGCCGCGGCGGAGCCTGCGTACCGCGAGGGATTGCCCGGGCAACTCTCGCTTCGCCGAGCGTTCACCTGGCAAGGCCTGCGTACACGCTCGTTTTTCATTGCCAATGTGGTAGGGCTCGGGCTGACATTTTTCTTCTTTGCTTACCAGGCAATCTTCTATCTGACTGCGAACCGATTGGGCGCCTGGGCGCCGTCGGACATTCCTTTCACGAACGATCTCAACACGAGCATCCCGTGGGCCGCGGTGCTGTTTGGGGGTTTTCTGCCGGCGGTCCTGGAGGAGATGCAGTTTCGCGCCTTTGCCATTCCGTTCTTGAAGAAGTACCTGCGCAACTGGCCGCTGGCCATTGTGCTCGCCGCATTCAATTGGAGCTTCCTGCACTCTGCTTATCCCAATCAACCGTTCTTCATTCGCGGCCTGGAAGTGGGCCTGGGTGGAATCATCATTGGCTTCGTCATGCTGCGCTTCGGCGTGGTCGCCACCCTGATCTGGCACTATTCGGTGGACGCGCTCTACACCGCGTTTCTGCTGCTGCGGTCCCCGAACCACTATCTGATGGCGTCTGGCGCCCTCACCGCGGGCATTATGCTGGTGCCCTTGCTGGTCGCCCTCCTGGCCTACTGGCGCACTGGAACATTCGCCGACGATTTCGCCTTGACCAACGCCAGTCAAGGCATCGAGCGCGCCTCGGGCGAGGAGGCGCCCGTCACGGCGAAGGCGGCAATCTCGTACCGTCCTCTCACGCGCCGGCGCCTTCTGGTTGCGGGCGCACTCATTATCCTGGGCGTGGCGGCCGCCGCGCTACCTACCCACAAGTTCGGAGAGGGCGTGAAGGTGCTTGTGACGCGCAACGACGCCATCCGCGAAGCAACCCTATACCTGAACGCGCACGGCGTAGCTCTGAGCGGGTATCAGAACGTCGCATGGCTGGAAGATAACGTCAGCGACCTTGCCGAAAAGTATCTGCTGCAGTTCCGCGGCGTTCAGAGCGCCGACCGCCTCTACCGGCAGGCCACCAGGCTGGCTCTATGGCGCGTGCGCTACTTCAGACCGCTCCAGAAAGAAGAGTATTCGGTGATGCTCGACGTTGAAAGCGGCAAAGTCTTCGACGTCACGCACGAACTTGACGAGAACGCTGCCGGCGCGTCCCTGACGCCCGACCAGGCGCTCGACCTGGGCAGGCAATTCGTCGCTAATCAAGGCTTCAATCTTGCTGATTACGATCTACAGGACTCTCACCAGGAAAAACGCAAGGCTCGCGAAGACTACACGCTGACTTGGCAGGCGAAAGCCGGAAATCCGCTCAACGTGGGCGATGCCCGCTATCGGCTCGAACTGAGCATCGCTGGCGACCAGCCGGTGGGTTTCTCGCACTATTTCAAATTGCCGGAAGCTTGGGAACGGCAGCAGAGCCAGCGCACGCTTGCGAACGATCTGTTTCTGATGATCAAGCTCCTGGTGGGCGGTGGTCTTTTCGGTGGCGCGCTCTGGCTGTTTGTCCATCAGGTGCGCCAAAACCAGGTTCGCTGGCGCCGGACCCTGCTGCTGTCCGCCGTCACGGGAGTGATTTTTCTGGTCTCCGAGATTAACGCTCTCGATCTCGTCAGGAGAAATTACCCCACCTCTTTGCCGTTGAGTACGTTTAATCTTTTTATCGTCGTCGGCTACTTGATCGTGTTTCTCGGAGTCGCGCTCGGCGCCTGGTTGTCAACGGCCTTCGTGGCAGGCCTCTATCCGAATGCCTGGGGAGTGTTCGAGGCGCGGGCCCGGCGAGCCTGGGCGCGCGATGCAGCCATCGCGCTCGTCCTGGCCGTTGCCCTTTCCGAAGGAATCGGCAATCTCGCCGCCGCGTTCTTCGATCGCTTACACGCGTACACGCCGGTGGGCGGACCATTTGTGAACCCAGCCCTCGCCGTGTCCTTTCCGGGCCTCGACTTTTATCTGGGCGCCATATCGGGCGCCGTCTTTTCCGTGGCCGCCCTCGCGGTGCTGATCTATCTTGTCAATCTCGGGTGGAGAACGCGGTCATGGTGGTTGTGGGCGGGTGTCGTTCTTCTGCTCGCCGGTTTGGGTTCATCCAGCGCGCATTCGGCGGGCGAGTTTTTTACGAGCTGGGCCGTTGGCCTGGTGCAACTTCTGGCCGGATTTGTTGTGGTGGCCTGCTTTATTCGAGATAACATTTCGGCGTACATCGCGGTCGCCTTTGCGATGTTCGCGGTTCCTCCCCTAAGCACCTTGTTGCGCGATCCTGAGCCCTTCTTCCGATGGAATGGCGTAGCCTTGGCCGCACTCGTCATCCTTTCTTTGGCATGGCTGCTCTGGCCACGCGGTCCACGCGTGCTGGATTCGGCTCCAGGTGAAATCAGAACACTATCGGAGAGTTCACCATCTGACTCTGGCCCTTACTCCACAACGCGTACTGAAACTTAGCCTCGGCGTTCATGGAAGCGGCTCCAATCTCACCGCGGCTGTCGATCGCGATCACGCAGACAAATCCCGACCGGTTCCCGGCATCTGTCTTGACCATGTGTTTCAGCAGGTCGACGCAGGCATCCTGAGGCGAGGCTCCGCGCGCCATGGCGTGAACAATTGACACACTGGTGCAGTAGTTCGTCATCAAATCGCCGTCGCCGGTGGCAGAGGCTGCCCCCACGTTATCGTCAGCGTACACGCCACAGCCGATCAGCGGCGAATCGCCCACCCGGCCGTGAATCTTCCACGCCAGGCCCGAAGTTGAGCAGCCCGACACGGTGTGTCCTTTGCCGTCGGTGGCGACGAATCCGATGGTGTCGTGGTTTTCGGGAGTGGTCCAGAACTGCTCGTGCTGGGGCTTACTCTTCCAGTCGAGCCACTGCTGCAGGCTCTGGGGAGTCAATAGCTGCATGGGCCTGAATCCCATTTTGAGCGCAAATTGAAAAGCGCCTTCGCCCGCTAGTGTGGTGTGGCGCGTTTTTTCGATCACTTGCCGCGCCACCGAAATCGGATTCTTGATGCTGTGCAGCGCGCACACGGCGCCCGCGCGGTGCAGCGTGCCGTCCATGATGGCGGCATCGAGTTCCACCACACCCTCTTCGTTGGGCAAGCCGCCGTAGCCTACGCTTGTCACCTTGGGGTCGTCTTCCGGCACGTTGATGCCTTTTTCCACGGCATCCATCAGACTACCGCCCCCGCGGAAGATTTCCGCTGCCCTGTCCACCGCGGGCTTGCCGTGCGGCCAGGTGGCAAGAAATACCGGTCCTCTCTCCGGCGCCGCAGCGCCCGCCGGAATCTCGGAAATCGAAAGCGCCGCCGCCCCCGCCACTGATTTCATGAATTCACGCCGGCCAAGTCCGTCCATGCATTCCTCCTGTTTCGAAGCTTTGGGAGCCTGGGAGCGCGGGCGTCTCTCTCGCCGTTGACCGAGACAAAGGGTCCAAGAACGGGCGAGACGCCTGCAATCCCAACGCTCTCTGATATCCGACTCTACTTCTCCGGCATGCCCCAGCCGCCGCCCCCGGGGGTTTGAATCTCCAAAACGCTTCCCGCGGGAGCCTCGAATTCGCTCTTGGAGCCGAGCACCCGCGGCCACGATCGGCCTCTTCTCCCGCCGGGTGCGTGAAAAAGATTACGGCCCCGCTTGCCGGGTTCACCACCCGCTAGACCATACGGGCGCGTCAGGCGCCGATCAGACAGAATACTACCGCGAAGCGGACTGAGGAACTCAATTTCGCGAACGAGTCCATCGCCTCCGCGGAACCTGCCTTTCCCGCCCGATCCTCGCCGCACCGCGTAGCGCCGCACCCGCACCGGATAAGCGCTCTCCAGGGCTTCGATCGGAGTGTTCAGCGAGTTTGTCATGTGGGTGTGAATGGCATCGAGACCACTCGCGAACGGCCGCGCGCCCATACCGCCGGCGATGGTCTCGTAGTACGCGAAGGCGCGGCCCGTCTTCGGATCCAGGCCGCCAAAAGAGACGTTGCTCATGCTGCCGGAACTAGCGGCTGGAATGATCTGCGGGAGCGCCTGAGCGAGCGCCCTGAACAGCACATCCACGATCCTTTGCGACGTCTCAACGTTGCCGGCCGCCACCGCGGACGGCGCCTGAGCGTTCACAACGCTGCCTTTGGGCGCGAGCACTCGGATCGGCGTCATCAAACCGGCGCAAGCCGGCACATCCTCACCGAGCAGGCAGCGGAAGACGTAGAAGACCGCCGACACCGTGATCGCCATCACGGCGTTAATACTGCCACGGCAGGCTCGATCGGTGCCCGCAAAATCGATGACGGCCCGTGGACCCCTGATGAGAATCCGCACTCGCAGCCGCACCGGACGCGGTTCGTATCCATCGTCGTCCATGAAGTCTTCGGCTTCGTAACTTCCATCGGGAATCCGGCGCAGGGCTGCGCGCATCAGCCTTTCTGCATAACGCTGTAATTCATCCAAACAGAAGGCCGTCTTATCCGTTCCGTACTTCGCGGCAAGCTCCACGAGGCGCCGTTCGCCGAGCCGGCAAGCGGACACTTGCGCGATCAGGTCGCCTTCACGCTCACCCGGTGTGCGAACATTGGCAAGCAGCAGCGTCATCACGTCCCGCTGCAGGTTGCCTTGACGCGCCAGCAGAACGGGTGGGATGCGCAATCCCTCCTGATAGATCTCCTCGCTCAGTCCCATCGATGCCGGACGCGCACCGCCCACGTCAGCATGATGAGCGCGATTGGCGACGTAAAACAACGGCCGGTCCCTGCCTTCAACGAACACCGGCGCCACCAAAGTGATATCCGGCAGGTGCGTTCCACCTGCGTAGGGATCGTTGAGGATCACAATGTCGCCGAGGCCCGGATCAAGCGCCTCGACCGCGGCTGCAACCGAAAGGGGCATGGAGCCCAAGTGCACCGGCATGTGATCGCCCATCGCGACCGCGCGCCGGCTGCCATCAAAGACGGCACAGGAGTAATCGCGGCGCTCTTTGATGTTGGGCGAGAAGGAAGAGCGGCGCAGAGCCGCGCCCATCTCTTCGGCCACTGAGTGGAAGAGACTCTTGAAGATCTCGAGCTCCGCGGGATCAAGTCTTGACCTGGTAATGCCAGGCCTGCTCGATTCGGATCGGTTGTTGTCGTTCATCGGCTCGATTTGCGACGCGTTTGCAGAATCAAATTACCGTCGCCATCCACCCGGCACCGAAAGTCCGGCGGCACTACTGTGGTGGCGCTGTACTCCAGCACGATGGCCGGTCCATCGAGCTCGACACCCGGCGTGAGTTGCGACCGGTCATAGAAAGCAGTATCCATCAAAATACTCCCAAACCAAGCCGACTTTCGATTGAGCGCGGAAGCGCGAGCCGGTTTTCGGGCGCGCCGCTCGGGTGCTATAGAGATGCCAATCGGTTTCAGCGTCCTGATCGCGAGGCGCAGTTTAATGCCAACGACTTCGATGGGGCGGTCCGGCTGCGAATGTCCATAGGCGCGCTCGTGCTCACTGTGGAAAGCCTCCCGGAAACCGGCGTCAAAGGGCACGGTGAGTTCATAAGACTGGCCAGCGTAGCGCAAATCGAGCGTGCGCTCGACCACGATCTCGCCTTCAAAACCCTCCTGCCGAAGCTCGGCGAGTGCCGAGCGCTCCAAGCCCGCGAAGCGTTGCCCGATTTCCCTCATGAACTTCTCGCAGGCCAGCTTATCCGCAGCGGGATTTTTCGAAACTGGTGGAACAGCGGTGAGGATTGATTGGGAGGCGTCCTTCACCACGTCGGAAAGCAAAACGCCGAGTGCCGAGAACGCACCCGGATTCGCGGGCACGATCACCTGCGTCAGGTCCAGGGCGCGTGCGAGGTGAGCAGCGTGCAGCCCACCGGCGCCCCCGAAGCAAACCAGTGCAAAGTCTCGCGGGTCATGTCCACGCTCGACCGAAACCACCCGCAGCGCGCGCTCCATCGTGGCATTGGCCACCGCGACCATGCCCCACGCGAGCTCCGGCGGGGTCCGCAACACCGGACCGTCGAAGCGTCGGCGCTCCTGGGCCTTCAAGAAACGTCGGAAAGCACCTTCGGCGGCGTTCAGATCGAGACGAACGGTACCGCCGAGGAAATGCTCGGGATCAAGCCTGCCCAGGATTAGATGAGCATCCGTGATGGTTGGCAACTCGCCGCCGCGCCCGTAACAGGCGGGTCCGGGCACGGCCCCGGCGCTTTCCGGACCCACGCGTAGTGCTCCGCCCGCATCGAGTCGCGCGAGCGATCCGCCACCCGCGCCCACGGAATGTACGTCTAGCACGGGTACTGCCACCGGAAGACCATCCAGCGTGGTTTCGCGGGTGGTGCGCGGAGCGCCGTCAATCAGGCTCACGTCGGTGGACGTACCGCCCATATCAAAACTGATGGCGCGACGGAGGCCGAGCCTGTCGGCAAGTCGGGCAGCAGCCACCACTCCGCCGGCGGGCCCGGAAAGAATTGTGCGAACGGGTTCGAGCGACGCGCGAGCCGCCGTGGTGATGCCGCCACTCGATTGCATGACAGAGATTCTGGTTTTCCCCAGTGCGGTTTCGCCTGCCCCGAAGGCCTTGACCAGCCGTCCGAGATAAGCCCCAAGCCGAGGGGCAAGGTAGGCGTTCACCACCACGGTAGAAGTGCGCTCGTACTCTCGAAACTCAGGCAAGATGCGATGCGAGACCGAGAGCGGCAGATGCAGCTCGCCGAGCGCCTGCGCCACGATGCGCTCATTCGATGGATTCGCATATGAGAACAGGAAACAGATTGCCAGCGACTCCGCACCTGACTTTCGCACTCGCGCCACCAAGCGACGAAGATCGCCCTTTGACGGCGCCTGCAGGATGCTGGCGTCGGCGGCAGTGCGCTCGCGTACGCCGAAGCGATGTTCGCGGGGCGCGAGCGATGGCTCGCGGCGGAGTCCGAGATCGTAGAGCCGAGGGCGGTTCTGACGGCCGATTTCGATAACGTCTTCAAACCCTGCCGTGGTGATGAGAGCCACGCGCGCGCCTTTGCGCTCGAGGAGGGTGTTCGTGCCCACCGTGGTGCCATGCACAATCTCGATCTGCGCGTGCCGGAACCTCAGGTGCGGAGTCGGTAGTTCAGAGTTTCCGAGACCCGGGACGGGCGCTCCCATGTTGATGATCCGCTGAACGCCTTCGACGATCCCGCGTGCGGGGTCATCGGGTGTCGAAAAGACTTTCAGCACGCGAACCTGCGCGCCCTCAACGCTAACGCAATCAGTGAAGGTGCCCCCCGTGTCGACGCCGATGCGGATACGAGGGCCAGAGGAGGTAGCCATGGCTGGGTATGGCTCAGGGTGTGAGCGCAGCCGGTCCCTGATCAGGCCGGGGCGGCGACTCCCAAAGGAAACGAGGCGTGCGCCGTAAGCGTGATATCCGCGCGCTCACCGGCCGCAAGCCTAAAGTAACCGGCGGCTGCAATCATGGCGGCGTTGTCCGTCGAGAGGGACGGCGAGGGAAAGAAAACACCAAAACCCTGGTTTCGCGCGGTGGCCAAGAAACTGCGCCGCAGCTCCGAATTGCAGGCCACGCCGCCCGACACGAATATGGAAGACACGCCCTCCGCCTGGGCCGCGACAAGCGTGCGCGCCACGAGATCGCTGACCACTGCGCGCTGAAAAGACGCGATCAGATCGAGGGTCCCAACTGAGCAGTGCTCGCGCAGTTCGTCGGCGTTGGGGCGCCGGCCCTGAGCTCGTTCCTGGTGCTGCCAGCGGCGCCGGTCCTCGGCCTCAGTCTCAAGCTCGGTCCCGCGCACACGGTAAAGCACGGCTGTCTTAAGGCCGCTGAAGCTGAAGTCGAGCGCGCTGCCTTTCATCCTAACGCGCCCAAAGCCCTGCCCTGAGCGAAGCGCAGGATCGCGCGCCATGGGATCGCGGTGGGCGGCCAGCCGGTCAATGATAGGCCCACCTGGGTAGCCCAGAGCAAGCAATTTCGCGACCTTGTCGAAAGCCTCGCCGGCGGCATCATCGCGCGTCTGGCCGAGGCGCGTGTAGCGGAATTGAAGAATCGCGTTCGCGGTCGGCGAGCGGATCGTGCCGGATTCCACGCGGTAAAGCACGGTGTGGCCGCCCGAAACCACCAGGGTCACATTGGGAAACTCTGCGGCCTCCAACGACGCATCGATCCGACGAGCGATCTTGTTCTCGAGCAGCACCGCGTGGATGTGCCCTTCGAGGTGATTTACGCCGACCACCGGCTTACCGAGAGCGGCACCAGTCGCTTTCCCGTACACCAGCCCGACCAGCAGCGACCCGATCAGCCCCGGACCCTCTGTGACGGCCACGCCGTCGACGTCCCGCAGGATGACTCCGGCACGGCGGCAGGCTTCGTCCACAACGGGCCCGATCCGGCGCAGGTGCTCGCGAGAGGCGATCTCGGGCACCACTCCACCGTAGCGTTCGTGGGTAAGCACCTGGGAAGCCACCACGCTCGAAAGAATACGCTCCCCGTCCGCCACTACCGCGGCTGCTGTCTCGTCACAACTCGATTCGATACCTAGAACCAACATTCTGTCTCAAGTCCTATCGTAGCATCAGGCCCTCTGCCGCAGGCCATAGCAGACGGCGCGAACAAAGCCGACTGTCACTTCGTCTCCCAAACCTGTTCCGCTCCCGCGTTGGGAATGTTTGCGCCCGATGGGTGGCTGACGAGAGTCAAACGGAATGGAGGGGAGGCTTCCGCGACGAGCGCAAACAGGAGAAGGAGCAAGCCATGCCTGACGAAAGAGATCCGAAGCAACCACCAAAGCACCCCGGCACCGGTCCATTGCAGCCCGACACGATGCCGGACCAGCCGCGTCCACCGATTGGTCCCAGCCCGAAGCAAGAAAAGGAGATTCGCGAAAAGGTGCGCTAGAGTTCCACGCCGTCAGTTCTCAGTCGTGCTCGCCGTTTCGGTTCCGAATCGACGGGACTGACTGGAGCCTAGATATTGACGACTGACACCTTGGGTCAGCCTTTTTTTCTCTTCGGCGGCAGGCCGGGCTCCGTCATACGGCGCGGGTCTAGGATGTGGTCGAGTTCCCTCTTGCTGAGGACGTTTTCCTCCAGGCAAATTTCAGGAATCGACTTGCCGGTCTTGAGCGACTTCTTCACAATCTCGGCGGCGCGGGCGTAACCAATCACCGGATTGAGCGCGGTAGCAATCGACGGCGTGCGGAAGGCGTAACGTTCACAGACTTCGCGGTTGGCCGTGATGCCGGCCACACATTTTTCCGCCACCACGCGGCAAGTGTTCTTGAGGATTTCGATGGCGTGCAGAACGTTCCATGCCATGGCGGGCATCATCACGTTCAATTCGAGTTGGCCGGCCTGGACGGCGAGGGCCACCACGGTGTCGCATCCCACCACCTGAAAGGCGACCATGTTGAGCAACTCGCCCATGACCGGATTCACCTTTCCCGGCATGATGCTCGACCCGGGCTGAAGCGCAGGCAGCACAATCTCACCCATGGCGGTGTAGGGTCCGCTCGCGAGCAGGCGCAAGTCGCTGGCGATACGGCTCAACTCGAGCGCCAGGTTGCGCAGTGCGCCGGAGACCGCCGCCATCGGAAGTTGCGACTGCATGGCCGCGCGCAGATCGCGTTTGACCTGAAGCCGATGGCCGGTGAGCTTGGAAAGTCTCGCCGCCACCACCTTCGGGAAACCCGGATGCGCGTTCAAGCCAGTGCCCACCGCGCTGCCGCCGAGACCGAGATGCGAGAGGGTTTCGGCGCTGGAAGCGATCTGCTCGTGGGCATCGTGCAGGCCCACAGCGTAGGCGATAAACTCCTGGCCCAGGCGAATGGGCACGGCATCCTGAAGGTGAGTGCGTCCACTCTTCACAATGTCGTCGAACTCTTCGCCCTTCCTGGCGAAGGCGGCTTCGAGCTCGGCCAGCGCGGGGTAGAACTGGTCCAGCAGCAACAGCGTGGCCAGGCGCATGGCGGTGGGATACGTATCATTGGTCGACTGGCCGAAATTCACATGGTCGTTGGGATGAACCAGGGAATAATCGCCTCTCTTGCCGCCCAGAAGCTCGATGGCGCGGTTGGCGATCACTTCGTTCGTGTTCATGTGGAAGCTGACGCCGGCGCCCGCCTGGTAGACGTCCACTACGAACTGATCGTTGAGCTTGCCGTCGGCCACATCGCGTGAAGCGCGAGCGATGGCGCGGCCGATCTTGGGCGGGATCATCTTGAGCTCGACGTTGGCTTCGGCGCAGGCAAGCTTGAGCAAGCCATAAGCCCGGATCATCGCAGGATGGGCGCGCAGGCCGCTGATGGGATAATTAGCCACCGCGCGGGCGGTCTGAGCGCCGTAGTAGGCGTCGGCGGGCACCGCGATCTCGCCGAGAGAGTCCTTTTCAATGCGGGTGGAAACTGCAGTACTGGGCATGGTCGAGGTTCCTGACTGTTGAATTCTGAGCGTTGAGAATGGAACGTAGCTCGAATGCCCAATTATAGCGGATTCCAAATGGCAAATTCCAAGGAGACAAACCAGAAACGGAAGGAACGCATGCAGGGAAGACGATGGCTCGATTGGCCATCGAGCGCACCTCGCCCAGAAGGCACGGACCCTGCGAACCAATCGAGGCCGGCTCCGGTTCTGATGTGAAGACCGGCCCCTTACGCATTTATTGCAAGAAAAGGGTCAGCGTCGGCGATTGATTGGCCACCAGCACCGGTAGGTCAAGCCGGCCGTCCCCGTTAATGTCGCCCGCGGCGAGTGCCGCCGGGTTCGGCCCTGTAGTGTAGTTCGTGGCGGGCCTTTTGAATGTGCCATCGCCGTTGCCGAACAGGATGGAGAGTGTGTTGGAGTTGGCATTCGTCAGGGTCAGATCGAGTTTCCCGTCGTTGTTTAGGTCGGCGACGGTCACGTAAATCGGATTCCTACCCGTGGTAAATACCGTAGCTGGACCGAACGTTCCATCGCCGTTGCCCAGCATAACGACGGCGCCGCCGATTGTACCGCTGTCATTGGTCCCCACCAAGTCGAGCTTGCCGTCGTGGTTCAGGTCGGCAGCCGTAATCGAAAAGCGTGCCGTCGAAGAAAATGGCGTCTGCGAGAGAAAAGTACCATCCCCCTTGCCAAGCAAAATCGAAATCTCGCCTACTCCCGCCACGGCTAGGTCAAGCTTCCCGTCGCGGTTGAAATCGCCGGTGGTTATGGAGGTTGCATTGGACGCTGCAGCGTAGTCTACATAGCTCTGAAAGGTCCCGTCACCGTTACCCAGCAGAACGGATGCCGCGTTGTCGCCGAGGCTGGCCACTGCCAAGTCAAGTTTTCCGTCGCCGTTAAAATCTCCGACGATCGCCATCTGCGGGCAGTGTCCTGTTGCATATTCCACTTGGTTCTGAAAAGTGCCGTCGCCATTGCCCAAGAAGACTGAAACAGAGCCCCCTAGGCCGCAGCCACTCTGGTTGGCCATCACCAAGTCGAGTTTGCCGTCGCCATTGAAGTCACCCGTTGCCAGGGACATGGGTGTGTCCCCCGCTACGTACGGAACGGCGGGCTGAAACGTGCCATCGCCGTTGCCGAGCAGGACCCAGAGCTGGTTAAACGCAATATCGGCGGCGGCCACGTCGAGATGGCCATCCCCGTTGAAATCTCCGGTCACGATGGCCTGGAACGGATCGTCCGCACCCCAGTTCGAGGTCGTAAACGTCGGCCGCGAGATCGGGGTGTTAATCGGCAGGAAGGCCAGATTCGACGTGCCGCCACCCGGACCCGGATTCACCACGGTGATCCAAGCGGTCGCGGCAGTGGCGATGTCAGACGCCGCAACGCTCGCCGACACCTGGTCTTTCGAGTGGAAAGTCGTTGCGCGGGGGCTACCGTTCCAGTTGACGACGGAACCGGAAACAAATCCGCTGCCGGTGACATTCAGCGTGAAAGCCGGACCGCCCGGCCTGACGCTGGTGGGGCTGGCCTGGATCACCAGCGGCACCGGATTCGCTGCGCAGAGGGACTGGGTGAACACGAGTACGATTACCGACAGCATTATGAAATTCAACACTCGGTCCTTGTGTCTCACGGATTGTCCTCCTTAAGGATATCTCTCGGGAAGGATATCCTTCGGGCGGAGGCTAACGGAGATCATCAGTATTGTCAATATTATTTGTGCGCGGGTTGTGGCAAATGGGGGTATTTGAGCCGGAGATAATACACAACGTTCAGACATGGCTTACCCAGAGGCCCCACGCTGAAGCGCCGACAAATAGACGAAGCTTCAGAATTCGCTTACTCGGTTTCGCACACGGCGCGAGTCAGAGTCTGGAAGTGATAGCCCATGATGGCCAGAGTGATTGCGGTGTCAAAGGCGTGACGATAGCGGGTGGCGGCTTCGAGGAAGAATTTCCAATACTGCCCGCGCGAGTCGCCCAAAATCCCCTGCTTCATGATGGAGCGGAAAAAGGCCTTGTAGTCGGACATGCGGCGTTTGGTGTGCGATACGGGCTCGAAGTGCTCGAGGAACTGGCGCACGCGATCGTAGTAGGCCTCAGGATGGTAGATCCGTTCCAGAATGGAGCGGTAGCCTTCCACGAGCCGCTGCGGATTCATCTTGGGGATGAAGTTCAAGCTGAGATCCATGTTGTTGCCGCCGCCCTCCTCGAGCAGACGGCCTTCCTTTTGGAGGCGCCGGTAGAGCTGGGTGCCGGGCAGCGCCAGGAGCAGGCCCACCATCGCCAGGGGAATGCCACTTTCCTGGATAAACTCCACCTGCCGGTCAAAGATGTCCTCAGGATCGCTGTCGAAGCCTACGATGAAGCCGGCCATCACTTCCATGCCGTAGTTCTGGATGCGATGGACGCTGTCCATGAGGCTGCGGCGCGTATTTTGGAGCTTCTGAGCTTCCTGTAAGCTCGCTTCCACGGGCGTCTCAATGCCGAGGAAGACGCGGTTGAAGCGCGCGTCCTTCATCAACTGGAGCAGAGGCAGGTCATCGGAAAGATTCAGTGAGGCTTCGGTGAAAAACGTAAACGGAGATCCGCGCCGGGCGTTCCAATCAACGATATGCGGCAGCAGCTCTTTCACCTTCTTTTTGTTGCCGATGAAGTTGTCATCCACAATGAACACCGATCCGCGCCACTTCATGTCGTAAAGCTGATCGAGTTCGGCCAGCACCTGCTCGGGCGCCTTGGTGCGAGGGCGGCGCCCGTAGATTTCGATGATGTCGCAGAACTCGCAGTTAAACGGGCATCCGCGCGAATACTGAATCGCCATGGAACTGTAATACTTGGGATTGATCAGGGTCAGGTCGGGTATGGGAGTGCTGGAGAGCGCCGGCATCTCGCTGGCCTTATAGACCGGTTCGGCCCTGCCGTGCTCGATGTCCTCGGCCAACGTCCCGATCAGGCTTTCAGCCTCGCCGATCACCACGTGATCCGCGTGCATCGGCAACTCCTGGACGCTGCTGGTGATGGGACCGCCGACGACAGTCCTTAGCCCGCGCGCGCGGCAGCGCTCAAGGATCTTCAGCACCTCCGGCTTGTGCACCAGCATGCCGCTGATCATGGCCACATCGGCCCACTTCAGATCCGCCTCGGTAAGCCTCCGGATGTTGGTGTCCACCAGGCGTTTGTTCCAGTGCCTGGGCAGGAGCGGGGCCACCGTCAGGAGGCCGAGTGGGGGATAAGCCGACCTCTTGCCCTCAAAGGGCAGAGCGTGTTTGAAGCTCCAGTAGGTGTCGGGCCATTCCGGGTAAATCAGCAGCGCATTCATCTCTAGGGAACCTCGGGTCGAGCCTCAAACTTGGAGAACCAAATCGTATCGCCGGAGACCCGGAGCCTTCACGGGTGCAAAATCTTAGCCAAGTGCGCCAGACCGGCACGCGCTTGGCGAGAGCATCCTCAGGACTGGGCCGCTAAGATGATGACATAGCGATGACAAAGAAACTGTACCGTGCGGAACAAAGACCCTGCGCGAGAAAACGGCGTCGGGGCGGCGGTTTGAGCCCGTCGCGAAGCAGCATTCGGAGTTCCGGGTAAGTCAGGACAACATTCATTTTGTCGTGGGCCTCGTGGCGAACCTCAGATTAGATCGGGGGGAAGCCACAAACACTATATCAGAGTTCGAACCGAGTGTGGGACAAGCGCAAAACGGTGAGGCGGGCAAAAAGGCGGGTCAGGTGTCAATTCCGGCGCACGAACGGCGCTGCGATCGGTGCGGCGAATTGGTGGTGGCGCTGCCGGGCGAGTCTAGGCGGCACGACCACTTGTCAAAAGCGCGCCGAGTTTTGAACTGTCTCTTGACAGTTGAGTCTTTGTTTAATATAGTCAAGTTCAAATGGCAGGCGAAACTTCTGTCCTAATTCTCGATCTTGACCCCCAGAGTTGTGCGCTGCTGGTCCAAGTTGTCGAAAAACTGGGGTGGAGCGTCAAAGTGGCGGACTCCAGCCTGCAGGCGCTCAACCTCCTCCAGGCTCCGGTCAACATCCTGGTTGCTGACTTGGATTCGCCTGGACTGGACGGCCTCGAGGTGGTGAGGCGGGCGAGGCGCGATCACAGCGAAATGGACGTGGTGGTGATCGCGAGCTCCACCAGCATGGCTAAAGCCACCGAGGCGGTGCGGCTAGGAATACCGGATTACCTGGTTCGGCCGTTTAGCGCACCGGACGCCAAGCGAGTGCTTTGCCGCCTGGCCGAAAAGCGACCGGGGGCCCTTGTTAGCGCTGAGCTCGCACCCGAAGCGGAGCGCGAGCTACGCAAGTTGGTGGGACATTCGGCCGGCATGGAGAAGTTACGGGAGGAAGTCCAAAAGGCCGCCGCAAAGCGGCTGCCCGTGCTGGTCCTCGGCGAAAGCGGCACCGGCAAGGAACTGGTGGCGCGAGCGATTCACGCTTGCAGTCCGTGGCGAGACGAGCCCTTTGTGCCGGTCGATTGTGGATCTCTGGCGCCCAGCTTGATCGAAAGCGAGCTATTTGGCCACGTCAAGGGCGCATTCACCGGAGCCACGCAGTCACGTGCCGGGTTGCTGGTGGAAGCAGGAAAGGGTACGTTGCTGCTCGACGAAATCGGTGAACTTCCGCTGGAGCTGCAGGCCAAGCTGTTGCGCGTTCTGCAGGAACGCGAGGTGCGTCCGGTGGGCTCCAACGAGCGCATGCCAATGGAGGCGCGGATTGTCGCGGCCACCAACGTCAACCTGAAAGAGGCGGTTCGGGAGGGAAACTTCCGCCAGGATCTCTACTATCGCCTGAATGTCTTCACCATCCGAATTCCTCCTTTGCGCGAGCGCAAGGAGGACATCCTGATGTTGGTAAATCATTTCATCCTGCGTCACGGAACCGCGGATGGGATCGCCGATTTCTCGCCGGAGTTCATGAACCGCCTCATGCAATATAACTGGCCGGGAAACGTCCGGGAGCTGGAAAATGCGGTGCAGCGGGCGGTGGCCTTGAGCTCGGGCGTGCGACTCGACTTCAAAGACCTGCCTTCCACGCTCGCCTACCGGAGCGAGAACCGGTCGGGCGGAGGCGACAGCGCCAAGCTTCAGGATCTCGAGCGACGGGCCATCAAGGAGGCGCTCGACGCCGTGGGTGGTGACAGACTGCGGGCCGCAAAGTTGCTCGGCATCGGCAAGACCACCATCTACCGAAAACTCAAAGAGTACGGACTCGAGGCGGAAGCGGAATCTCCGCTGATGCCTTCGGGCCCCTCGGGAACGTAACCTCTGCAGTCTGGCTGCGTTTCTCCACAGTCACCTCCTCCCAGAGAGTCATCAAAGTGAGGCGGAATGGAGCGCT
The DNA here is from genome assembly GCA_035946735.1 of Terriglobia bacterium. Taxonomy (GTDB): domain Bacteria; phylum Acidobacteriota; class Terriglobia; order UBA7540; family UBA7540; genus Gp13-AA77. The sequence continues at coordinate 4,891 of DASYYZ010000163.1, read as the reverse complement.
GGCAGCGTCGTCGCTCGTTGGCACGGCCGCCGACTCCGCCCGTCAGTCGGCGCCCGCAACGGCTCGTCTATAATCGCTTCTGATGCCCCCGAAGCAATCGGTACGCTCTCGTCGAGAGCCCGGCCTCCCGCGCGGCGCCTTGGCGCGGATCCAGCAGCGCCTGGGCGCGGGGCTCACGGCTCCGCTTGACGCCTTACTGCGCCAGTCTCCCGACCCGGACGGGGTCTTAAACCTGCTGGATCGCTATACGGAGGCAGCGCCTGCCGGTTTGATCGCAGAGCTTGGACGGCGGCCGCGTGCCCTCACCTACCTTACCGCGGCTTTCGCTCAGGGTAGTCTGCTGACGGAACCCTTTCTTGCCGAACCGGGCTTGGCCCTGCAGTTCGCCCGCGACCGCTCCTTCACTAAGCTGCACTCCTACCAAGATCTGAAAGAGGACTTCGCCCGGTTTTCCACCACTGAGTCGGCAATGGATCTGGCGGAGAAGCTGGCCAGGTTCAAGAGCCGTAATTACGCGCGCATCGCCCTGAAGGATGTGCTGGCCATGGCAACGCTCGCCGAGACCACGCTCGAGCTCTCTGCGTTGGCGGATGTGATTGTGGCGCAGGCGCTGCTTGACGCCGATCGCGAGCTTGGAAAACGGTGCGGCCAGCCGCAATACCGCGATGTACGCGATCGCATCGCTCGCAGCGGGTTCAGCGTTGTGTCCCTCGGTAAGCTGGGCGGGAACGAGTTGAACTACAGTTCCGACATCGATCTGCTGTTTATTTACGCGCGGGACGGAGAGACCGCCGGCACCGGGCTGCCCGAATCAGTGCTGTCGAACCGGGAATACTTCACTCGCCTCGCGCAATCCGTCGCTGCCCGCCTCACGCAAGCAACCGCGGCCGGCCCGGTGTTCCGCGTCGATCTGCGATTGCGGCCCGAGGGAGACCAGGGCGATCTGACGCTCTCGCTGGCTTCGGCGCTCGACTACTATGCGCGCCGCGCTCGCGACTGGGAATTACAAATGCTGATCAAGGCGCGGCACTCCGCCGGCGACGCCCGGCTGACGCGCGCCTTCCTGCAGGGCGTCGACGCCCGCATTTACAGCTCGCCTGCCAACATCCAGGCGATTCGAAGCGTGCTCTCGAGTCGCGAGCGCATGTCCCAGCGTCTGGCGGAGAGCAGGCGCGACACCCTCGACGTAAAGCGGCACCCGGGCGGCATTCGGGACATCGAGTTGCTCACTCAATGTCTGCAACGGCTCTACGGCGCGCGCGAGCCTTGGGTGCGGTCCGGCGGAACGCTCCACGCCTTGCGGAAGTTGAACGACAAAGGGCTGCTCTCGGATCGCGACTATGCCGGTCTGACGTCGGCTTACGAATTTCTGCGGCGCATCGAACATCGCATCCAGATCAGCCGGGGCCAGCAGAGCCACCGTCTTCCCGCGAACCCCGAAGCTCTCGATCGCCTGGCGCGCCGCGCCGGAATTGAAGCGGACGCCGGAGAAACGCCCGGCCGCATTTTGGCATTTCGACTGCTCGAAACCCTGGACAAGGTTGGCGGCATTTACCATCGCTTGATTGATGCCCGGGCCGCAGAGCCTCCGCCAGGTATATTTGAACTGAGGCCCGCGAGCGCGGTCGCCGATCGCGCCCGGCAGTCGTACCCGTGGGCGTTGCGCCGCCTGGAAGCACAGGCGCCCGAGCTCGCAAAACTGGTGCGCGAAGCCGAGGTTCCGCCGCGAGCCCGGCCTCGGGTGGCACGATTCCTCGCGGCCTTGACTTCGTCAACCGACGCGCTGGCGGTCGCCCGTGGACAGTCGGCAGCCCTGGAACGCGCGCTCGGAATTCTGCGCCTGAGCGACAACCTGTCGGATCTTCTCATCCGCCACCCCAAGGACATCGTTATGCTGAGCTCGGGCGCATCTCAGGCTGCTGCCCGCACCCAACTGAGCCTCACGCTGCAGACGTCTGAACGCACCCTCGCAGACGATGAGAATGCGTGCATGGCGGCTGTCCGCCACGCTGAGGCTGACCTCGTGCCATCAGCCCCGCTGCCCTGGGTGCAGGAAAAGAGTCTCAGCGCCCGCGACAAGATGGCCCTGCTGCGCCAAACCTATCGCGCGCGCACTCTTGCGCTTGCCGGGCGGGATTGCGTCGAACGGGTTCATATCTTCGACGCCTTGCGGAGTTGGGCTGCCTTAGCCACAACCTCCGTGGCCACGGCTTTCGCCTTGGCTTTGCTGGAGGCGCCCGGAATAACCTTGGGCGACTCCGCATCTTCCGGGATGGCTTCGGCGCCCCCGCTCCTTGCCGTCTTGGCCCTGGGCCGGCTCGGGCTCAGCGAATTTGATCTGGGGTCCGACGCCGACTTGGTTTTTGTGGTGCGCTCCGGCGCGCAGCCGGAGCAGATGCTGAGAGCGGTTCGTGTTACCGAAAAGATGATCGAAGCGCTCTCCAGCTATACGCGCGACGGCACCGTGTTTGCAGTCGACACGCGGCTGCGGCCGCGCGGATCGGAAGGCGAGCTGGTGATTACGGAGGACGCTCTGCTCGAGTACGCGGCCAATGCCGCTCATCCCTGGGAGGCTCTCACCTATCTCAAGGCCTGTTTCATCGCTGGCGATCCTGAACTCGGCAGGCGCGTAGCCTCGCGGCTGACGGAACAAATCTTCGATCGCTTTGCAGATGATCCCGGCCTGGCGCGCGCGCTTCAAGAAATGCGGCGCAGGTTGGAGAAGGAATCGCGCCCGCGATCGTCTCTTACGAAGACCGCGCCCGGCGGCTACTATGACGTCGACTTTGCGGTCTCTTACCTTCGTCTTCGCCACCGCCTTCAGGTCCCGGCTGGATCGAATATGGCGGAACAGATTGCGGCGCTCGCAGAAGCTCGCATTCTGGCCGGATCTGACAGTGACGAGCTCACGGCAGGCGCCAGCTTCCTGCGTGCGGTTGACCACGCTGAGCGTCTGGTGATGGGCAAGTCCGCGCGCGGGATCCCCGAGCGCCTCGGCCAAGCCGAAGGAGTCGAGCACCTGCTTCAGCTTTGGGGCTTCTTGTCTGGCGACGGCAGGGGCGGCTCCCTGCAGGCTCGGCTCACCGAGGTGCAGCATCAGGTGCGCGCCTTGTTTACACGCGCGCTCGAATCGGAGTAATTTGACGCGATGGAATCTCCCGCATGTCAGGAGGGGCCGGTCTGCGGGTTTGGGCAGATTCGTAGTATGATACGGGTATCGATCGCTTTCACGTCTTACGCTATGGTGATCGAAACGAGGCGCTATGGAAACTATTCGAGTATCGTCAAAGTTTCAAATTGTTATCCCTCGCAGAGTCCGAGAGTCGCTGCGGATCCGCCCGGGACAGAGAATTCAAGTGCTGCTCTATGACAATCGCATGGAGTTCATCCTTTTGAAGCCCATAAAACAGATGCGCGGCTTTCTTAAAGGGATTGACACTCAGGTGGATCGCGACAGGGACCGCGTATGAACGTGGTGAATTCCTCCGGATGGCTTGAATATTTCGCTGATGGTCCCAACGCGGGTTTCTTCGCGTCGGCGATCGAAGCTTCCGGCAAGTTAGTTGTCCCCACTCTGAGCATTCTGGAGGTTTTCAAGCGGCTTCTGCAGCAGCAAAGCGAGAATAACGCCCTCAGGGCCGTGGCTTGCATGCAGCAGGGACACGTAGTGCCCTTAGACGCTTCGCTCGCGTTGACTGCCGCCCGACTGAGCCTGGAATTGAAAATGCCATTGGCCGACAGCGTGATCCTGGCGACAGCCCGCACCTATCAGGCAGTGGTCTGGACCCAGGATGCCGACTTCAAGGGAATTGAAGGCGTGAGATTCACAGCCAAAAAATAGAATCATTATCCGTCATCTTCAAGCGCATTCTCCACTGCGCTTCCCTATTGAGGATTGCAGAATATAGTGACATCTGTTTCTGTAGCGCCGCTCTATAAGCGGCGAAAGACGCCGGTCGCAGACCGGCGCTACAGCAGCGGTTGTCACTATATTCTGCGATCCTCAATAAACCTCCTCCATGCCCCGAAGGGCGACGACGTATTCCTGAGTTTACCCTGACCAAATCGGGCCCACGACTGATCTATAATCACTCCCATGGCGTCAGCAGACTACAACCGCCCCAACGACCCGCATTCTGGCTTTGGCCGATTCGGAGACCAGGCTCGCGCGTTCTGGCGCCGCGTGAGCGACGGGCTCGCGATCCAGCAACTCTGGGGACAGTTCAAGGCTGACGCGCGCAGCGGTTACAGCCTGTATTCAAGAGAGGTCGATTGGGAGCCGGTCGAAGGCGAAAGACGGGGCAGGCGCTACCGGCGAATCATCAAGGCCCTCTTCTGGGCAATGGTGATGAAGCTCTCGCCCGCGCGCCGTGTGATGCTGATTATCGCGCTGGCGCTTGTGATCCTTGGCATTCTGGGAACTGAGATTCGGGTTTCGGACACCACCGTGATCAGCCTTGGCGGAGGTGAGGCCATCCTGGGAGCGTTGGTGCTGCTGCTCCTGCTCGCGCTCGAACTCGCGGACCGGGTCACCATGAAGCGCGACCTGGAAATCGCCAAGGAGATCCAGCAGTGGCTGGTCCCGGAAAAGCCGCCCGTGATCCCGGGCGTGGAGATCGCCTTCGCTTCGCGCGCCGCCAACACGGTGGCCGGCGACTACTATGATGCCTTTCTGCGCTCGGGACCGAACGGGACCGGGACCGCTCCGGCAACAACCCCAGCCGAGGCGGACTCGCGGCGTCTGCTGCTTGTGGTGGCGGACGTGGCGGGCAAGAGCGTGCCGGCTGCCCTGCTCATGGCCACTTTTCAAGCCAGCCTTCGCACTCTGGCGCGGGCTCCTGCGACCGTGACGGAACTCGCCGCGGGCCTTAACGCCTACGCCTGCGAGATC
>DASYYZ010000162.1:0-15109 GCA_035946735.1 Terriglobia bacterium | reverse complement strand
TCACCGTCCCGCACGAGCTCAACCTGCTGGTCCTGGAGAACGCCCGTCTGCTTTACCATCTGCTGTTCACTGCCAGCGCCGCCACTCTGCTCACCGTCGCCGCCGATCCCCAGTATCTGGGCGCGGAGATTGGCATCCTCATTCTCCTTTCGCAGTAGCAGAAAAGCAGATCCTGCGGAGTTGCCCAAATATTCCGCTTCCACGCCGGCTCAATGTGGGGCTCATTCCAGCAATCATATGCATACATCGACGGATAATGGGCCACTAGCTTGACCATCTCCTGAATAAACCGGGTGGCCGCCTCGCGTACGGGCTGCCAGTCAAGGCATAACCCCGGCCAGCCACCGCTCACGTTATTGCCGTTGTCAGACAGGCGCTGAGCCCTGCCCTTCGCGTCCACGAAGCGCGTCTCGGGATGCGCCTGGTCCAGCCCGTAAGGAGCCTCCTCCGTGATCACGCCCATCAAAACTCGAATTCCGAACTCATCACAGTAGCGCATCACTTCTTCAAGCTCGGCGAAATCAAACTGATCTGGCTTAGGGTTGCAATATACCCAGGCGAGGTAGATCCGGATGATGTTGAAGTGATACTCCTGGGCGATGGCCCGAAGCATCTCGCGGCGTTGTTCTGGCGGCGGATTGGGCGGCCTGTAGAAGGCCGAACCGTAAATGAACTGGTCCGGCCGTTGAAGAGCCGGGTCGAGGTTTGAGATTACGGCTGAAGAAGTTTGATCAGCGGGCAAAATGCGAAGCCCCCCCAATGTAAGTAGGCTTCCTCCCACGGTTGAACTCAGAAAAGTTCGGCGCGAACTCGACATGGGCTCCTGTCCCTGTCCTTTCTCTAACTCTCAGTGACCACTGAGGTTAACACACGGGCACAAAAGGAGTGTTGAGCCGCTGCGATGGCGGCAGAGAAACGCGTGCTGGCGCGCCCCGTCCAGTGGCTAGCTGTGCTACAGCGCCGCCAAATCGTGGAAAGCCTTCAACAACGAGCCTTCACGAACAGGAGACCGTCAGCGCGCGCCTGCAGAGACGATCGTTTTTGTCTTTTCACGGGCGGTCCTGGCCACTGCTCGCTGATCCCGTGGCCAGTAACCCTCGTTGAATAGCTCGACTGAAAGGAAATCCGTATAACCAATTGAGGCGAGATCGCACAGCATCTCAGTGAGCGGGAGGAGACAGTACGACAATCAAGTTGCCGGTAAACGGGGTAACCTTGCTCTGGCTACTCCCTCAGGGCGCGCGTCAGAGAGGCGGGATGCCAACTCATCAGCCAAGCGGTTCCTCCCAATCAGCCTGATACAGGAGCTTCCAGCCTACACTGAGTGTACGAGTCTAGAATTAATCATAGGTTATATAGCTTTCGACACGCCGCAGGTCAGGTCGCAACTTGCGGTAGTGACTTATTTAAATGAGTAATTAGCTAGCTTTCTTGCCTTAACCTTTCGGTTTACTGGTATAATTCTCGCCATCACAGGCCCAGGGGGGGCTTTCGTAAATATGTCTGCGGAGCAAGACTCCGATCCTCTTGCCACTCTGGGCACCGGCGACGGGGCCGAAACTTCCGGGATGGTTATCGGCCGCTATCGCCTACTGCGGAAGATCGGCGAAGGCGGCATGGGAGAGGTGTGGCTGGCGGAACAAAAGGAGCCGGTGGCGCGGCGGGTGGCTCTCAAGCTGGTCAAGGCCGGCATGAGCACCCGCGAGGTCATCACGCGCTTCGAGTCCGAGCGCCAGGCGCTGGCTCTGATGGATCATCCTGCCATCGCCAAGGTGCTGGATGCCGGATCCACCCCTCAAGGTGTGCCGTACTTCGTGATGGAGTACGTCGCCGGCGTTCCGATCACGGACTACTGCGACCATCATCGGCTCCGCACCCGGCACCGGCTGGAACTCTTCGTACACGTCTGCGAAGGAGTCCAGCACGCGCATCAGAAAGCCATCATCCACCGCGACCTGAAGCCTTCCAACATTCTAGTGACGGAAGTGGACGGCCACCCGGCGCCGAAGATTATCGATTTCGGCGTGGCCAAGGCGCTTGGGCGCAGCCTCACGTCAGAGACGCTGTTCACGCGCGCCGGATCGCTGGTGGGGACGCCGGAATACATGAGCCCGGAGCAGGCGCTCTCCTCGGGCGAGGACATCGATACGCGTTCCGATGTCTATTCGCTCGGCATTATCTTTTACGAGTTGCTGGCGGGCGCTCCACCCCTCGATCTGCGTAAGATCGCATTTGACGAATTCCTGCGCCGGCTGCGCGAAGAAGATCCTGCTAAGCCAAGCACCAAGGTCCGAACTGGGGACCCGGCCACGTCAGCGGACGTAGCTCGGAAACGCCAGACGGAGCCTCCCACGCTGGTTCGCCAGATGCGCGGCGACCTGGATGCGATCGCGCTGAAGGCGCTGGAGAAAGACCGGTCGCGGCGCTACGGCTCGCCCACCGAATTTGCCGCCGACATCGGGCGCTACCTGAAGAATGAGCCGGTGCTGGCGGTTGCGCCTTCCGCGGCGTACCGTGCGCGCAAGTTCGCGCGCCGCTATCGCGTGTCGCTCGCCACCGCCGCTGCCTTTGTGCTGGTGCTGATCGCGGCAGCGGTGATCAGCATCCGGCAGAGCATTCGTGCCAACCGGCAGGCGGCGGTGGCGCAGGCGGTGAACAATTTCTTGCAGAACGATCTGCTGGCGCAGGCCAGCGCTGCCAACCAGGTCGGACCGGACTCCAAACCGGACCCCGATTTGAAGGTAAGAACGGTACTCGACCGGGCCGCGCAGCGGATCTCGGGGAAGTTCGACCAGCAACCCGAAGTGGAGGCCGCCATTCGGGGCACCATGGGGCAGACCTACGATGACCTCGGGCTTTATCCCGAGGCGCGGAAGCAATTGGAGCGGGCGCTGGACTTGCAGCGCCAGGCGCTGGGGGCAAAGAATCCGGAGACCCTCAAAACCATGAGCCGACTTGGAGCACTCGCCTGCTTTCAGGGCAAATTCTCGGAGGCGGAAGGGCTCCTCGGCCAAGCCGTTGCCATCCAGCGCCGCGTCTTGGGCTCTGAGCATCCTGACACGCTGTATTCCATGAACAATCTGGCTAACGTCTACGCCGAAGAGGGCAAACACGCGCAGGCTGAGGCGCTTTACAGCCAGAACCTGGAGATCGCGCGCCGCGTGATGGGTCCTGAGGATCGCTACACGCTGGGATACATGGGCAATCTTGCCGGCGTCTACAGGAGGCGAGGCAAGTACGCGCAGGCCGAGGCGCTTTACAGCCAGACCCTGGAGATCCAGCGCCGCGTGCTTGGCCCCGAGCATCCCGACACGCTGCTGTTCATGAACGACCTGGCCTCCATCTACCAAAATGAGGGCAAGTACGCGCAGGCCGAAGCACTCGACACCCAGGCCCTGGAGATCGCGCGCCGGGCGCTGGGTCCCGAGCATCGCTACACGCTGGGATACATGGGCAACCTGGCCGGCGTCTACAGAGTTAAGGGCAAGTACGCGCAGGCCGAGGCGCTCGATAGCCAGGCCCTGAAGATCCAGAGCCGGATGCTGGGCCCCGAGGATCGCGACACGCTGTGGTCCACGAACAATCTGGCCGCCGACTACACAGCCGAGGGCAAATACGTCCAGGCCGAAGGGCTTTACCGGACATGCCTGGCAAGTAATTCGAATAACCCAACGGTTTTGAACATGATTGCCTGGTACTTGGTCGCCGCAGAGGATCGCCACCTACGCCACCCGCAGGAGGCGCTCGAGGCCGCCCGCCGGGCGGTCAAGCTAGCGCCGGATGAGGCTGCGTATTACAACACGTTGGGTCTGGCTGAGTATCGCAATGGTCTTTGGGATGAAGCGATCGGCACCCTCAACAAGTCTGCTGAAATGGACAAGGGGTCAGAGCCGACCGATTTTTTCTTTCTCGCTATGGCTCACTGGGCGCGCGGAGACAAGGCCGAGGCGGAGCAGTTTTTCCAGCGAGCCGTGGACCGGGCGAGCAAAGGCGTGGCTGATGCAGAAAGGAGAATGTTCTGGGCCGAGGCCGCCGAGTTGATGGGCAAACCGGCACCCCAAACCGCCGTTCGAGGCTCACATTAAGCCGGGACGCGCGGTGGAGGCGAGGCGGCGAGCTGGTCCTGTTCCCAGCAGTAAGACTCTCCAGGCGGAATTGGATCGGGATTGCCGCTAGCGTAACTTCCCAGTCGGGCGCTATTCCATGGAACCGGCGAGGAATAGCTATGATCATCTGTTTTGGTCATCGCTGTCTGCCCTTACAGGGTCGTCGCGGAAGACGCGCCAAACCTCGAGACGCGGGTCAGCGATGAGGCGTTCGGCCAAGGCGTTCGGACCGGCAACCAAGGTGCAGAACAGATCGATTTCGGACGCAACGCACCAGGCATGGTCGTGTGGCCAGAACAGATTCGGTGATTGCGGGACAAAGCCTCCGCCCGGCATAATCCAGCCAAGCTCTGTGGCGGCTTCCAATGGGCCCTCGAACAGAAGATAATCCCGGTACGGAAGATTTACGCGAGGTGCGTTCGGCACAGCTGCTCGTCGAACCGGTGACAGGGACTTCGGGTCCGTCGCGCCAGCGACGGTTGATGGCGGCGGTACGAACGTGCCAGTCGGTCTGGATTCCACAGTACTCACTCCGGTGTCGTGTAGCCATCCGTAGCCATCCCATAAGCAAAACCAGCAGGAATCCGCGGTGCTCGTGTGTTCAGCCAGAGCAGCGCAAAGAACCCTGAGCAGATCCGACTCCAAATTGCCGGGTTCCGGGGGCGCGCACGATGGTGTCTCGGTCGGTGAGCTTCGGGGCGGAGCGAAACTGAGTATAGATGTAGGAGCCGACCGCCCCCGCAAGTGCCACGATTGCGATCAGCGCCAGCACCCACCCGCGACGCACAATAGCACGGGCACCCTTCGCTTCACCCGGGACAAGCTCCTGCCCGTGATCTTTTCCTCGCAGGAGCGGGACGCTCCAGCGACTACGGCCGGGGCGGCCGTGCCATCAGCTAGCCCGATCGCTGCGCTGCTGGCGGTCGGAACGTCGACGTCCGGCGGGACAGCTACCGCCAACATCCCGGCGCCGCCGCCTTCCGCCCGCGCGGGTCGCACGATGCCTTGAGTCGTTCCGAAATGGAGATCACGCGAGTCTCTGGGGTCGGTGCCGGGGAGGCCTGAGTCGCCAGGTTCACAACTTCTTCCACCGGCGCGATGAAACGGTAGTCCCGCCGGGGCAGGGTCTCAACGTAACGAGGCCGGTCGGCATCGTCGCTCAAGGCATCGCGGACTTTCTTGACGGCGAAGTTCAGGCTGTGCTCAAAGTCGACGAACGTACCGTCTCCCCAAACCTGCCGCAGTATCTCGTCCCGCGTTACCAACTCCCCCGGCCGCTCGAGCAGCAGCGCGAGAATCTTGAACGGCTGGGGGTGGAGCTTCACCGTCCGGCCGTTCCGGCGCAACTCGCCGGTGGCCAAGTCGACCTCGAATCGCCGAAGTGCAAAACAGAACCGTTATTGGCCATGGGACCCGAAGGGATTACTACTCCCGAAGATTATACGCCCACCGTCAGGGCGAGTCTCAACTCTTGTATGTCCAGCGAGTTGGCTGCTCATGTTGAACTCACCTGAAGGTGTTTGACACCTTGGACCACGCTCCTTAAACTTGCCCGCGAATCGGGCGAACCGAACTTTTGAACCGCCCGAACGCTGTCGCACGGGTTGAAACTATCGGAGGCGCAGCGAGTGCGGCCCTGCGAGCCGACCCGGACGCCTCAATTGGATATCGAATCTTAAAGTCGCGAGAGCGACAAAGGAGATCGCATGAGCAAGCTGAGCTTTTGGAGAGCAATCGGTCTGGTCTGTGTCTTCGGTGCGCTGGCGACGATTAACTCGCCTGCGCAAACCTTTACGACCCTAGTGAGTTTTGATGGGACCAATGGTTATGCACCTTATGGGTCCCTCATTCAGGGGCTGAACGGAAACTTTTACGGGACGACGTATGGGGGCGCGACCTACGCCGTAGGTACCGTGTTCAAAGTCACCCCAACTGGCACATTGACTGACATCTATTCCTTTTGCTCCCAGACTCCCTCCAGGTGGTCTTTCGCTCACACTCCGGCGCCGGTTCCAGCCCGTGCTCTTTCAGAATGTTGGCGATCGTGCCGCGCGCCACTTCATGGCCCAGGTTGGCCAGAGCTCCCTGAATTCTCCGATAGCCCCAAGCCCGGTTCTCGGTGGCCATCCTCACCACAATCTGCTGGATCTCGTCTTGGGTACGTTGACGGCCTGGTCCTCGCCGTTTGCTGCCATCATACTTTTTTGCGATCAGCCTGCGATGCCAGGCCAGCAGCGTTGCCGCTGGTCGTCGTTAAAGCGCAGCTGCTTGCCTCCGAGTTGTTCGCGCAGGACGCGGTTCTTCGTGAAGATACTCAATGACGTCCTGCTGCTGTTGGTTTAGGAAGCCAGCGAGGGAAATTAGCAGGAGCCGAAAGGGGTCAAGTGCCAGTCTCATGCTGGCATCGTAGGACCTGGAGGCGCCGCAAAAAACCGCACGGGACTAGCTCGAGGGGCGCGTGTAAGTGATTCTGCTTTCAAAGAAATTGAATATTTGGACGCTACGGGGTAGGTGACGGGCGACCGCTGACTTCTGTGACCGGAAGGCAATTGCGGGAAAAGTGTTGGCGGAATCGGTCGGAAAAGCGGCAGTTTCGGGCGCTGGGATTCTCCGGAGACGTAAGACTGCCTTCTTCCGCGGTCCGTGGCGACACCCAGCAGTGAAAACTCGACTGGACCTTGCATCCAAGGGCGGCTAGCTGTACGCTACCGCTCGGACGGAAACTCGATAATGGAAATTCCTGCTTACAATGATCCTACTGAAAATCTTGACCACACGCTTGGCAGCGCTGTTTCGCAGGCGGCCTCTCGGCGAGCAACTTAATGACGAAGTCTGTGCGCACTTCGAAATACTGATCGAGGACAACGTGCGCCCGGGGGCATGCCGCTTGAAGAGGCTCGATACGCGGCGCTATGCAGCTTTGGCGGGGTGAGCAAGTGAAGGAGGAGTATCGCGAACGAAGAGGACTACCCATGTTAGAGACCGTGGCTCAGGATGTGCGTTACGGGTTTAGGCAACTTCGCCGGAGCCCTGGATTCACAATGGTGGCGATTCTCACACTGGCACTCGGCATCGGCGCCAACACAGCCATCTTCAGTGTTGTGTACGCCGTCCTTCTACAGCCGCTGCCGTTTCGAAGCCCTGGCCAATTGGTGAGGGTGTTCGAGGCGAACGATCGGGCCGGTATTACCGCGGCTGGCTGCTCCTACCCTGAGTGCCAGGATTGGCGGACGCAGAATCATGTTTTCAGTGGAATGGCCACGGTCTCGGGACACGAACTCAACCTGACCGGCCGCGGCGAACCCATGGTGATCCGGGTGGGCGACGTGACGGCGGACTTTTTCGCGGTTTTCGACGTCGCGCCTCTGATGGGCCGCGGATTCCTGCCTGCAGACGACGAGCCCGGGGCCGCGCCGGTGACAATGATCAGTTACGATTTGTGGCGGAGCCGCTTTGGCGCTGACCCGGGGCTGATTGGCAGCAGCATCGACCTGGACAAGCGCTCTTTCACCGTAATCGGGGTAATGCCAGCCAGCTTTCGGTTTTCATTCTTTGACGAGGGTCCGAGCCGGCAGCTCTGGATCCCGATCGTTCAGGACCCTTTCTTCGGCGGCATCGCCAAGAGCCCGACCGGACACCGCTTTACCGCCCTAGCGCGCCTGAAGCCGGGAATCTCCGCGGCGCAGGGCCAGGCGGAGATGGAGGCGGTCGGCAACCGGCTGTGGCCACAGTATCGCCCCGGAGATAAGGGGTGGGCGGTCCGTACCGCATCACTTCGAGAGGCCGTGACCGGTGAAGACGTTTCGGCCCCGCTTCTCGTGTTGCTGGCCGCGGTCGGCCTGGTGCTCTTGATCGCTTGCGCCAACGTGGCCAATCTCCTTCTGGCGCGCGCAACTTCCCGCGCCAGGGAATTCGCGGTGAGGGCCTCATTGGGTGCAGGTCGAGCACGTATTCTGCGCCAGTTGCTCACCGAGAGCGCCGTGCTCGGCCTGCTCGGTGCGGCCCTTGCCATCGCTCTGGCCTTCTGGGGCGTTCGAGGGCTGAGCGGATTGCTGCCGCCGAGCTTCCCTCGCGCGGACTCCATTCGAGTGGACGGGTGGGTTCTCGCCTTTGCTCTCGTCCTTTCCCTCGGGGCAAGCCTTCTGTTCGGAGTGGCGCCGTCGCTGCTCGCCGCCGATTCCCGGCTTCAGACGACGTTGCAGCAGAACGCCGGGCGCCCGGGCGAAGGCAAAGGCCGCCGGCGGGCTCGCAATCTTCTGATCACGGCCGAAGTTGCACTCGCGATGGTGCTCCTGATCGGTGCGGGCTTGCTCATCCGCAGTTTCGCCGCGCTGCTGGCCGTCAACCCGGGATTCGAGACCCGGAACATGCTTAGGGCTGAAGTGCCGCTGCCACGATTTCAGTACTCGATGCCACAGCAGTGGGTCGCGTTTTCAAATGACGTACTGCAGCGGATTCAGAGCGAGCCCGGTTTGCAGGACACGGCCTTAGCCCTTCCGCTGCCGTTCCCGGACCAATCCCCCGTGAATTTGCCCTTTTCGATTGTAAATGGTCCTCCCTTGCCGCCGGGAAGGAGCACGACCGCCGACTACGTTGCGATCAGTCCGAATTACTTTCACGTGGCCGGCATTCCCCTGCTGCGCGGGCGCTACTTCGACGAGCAAGACGCGATGTCCGCGCCGCGCGTTGCAATCATCAGCCAGGAGCTTGCCCGGATTTACTTTCCGCATCGCAATCCTTTGGGCCAGCAGCTCACCTTCGGGTTCCTATCGGACAGCAACGTCAAGCGGGAAATCGTAGGTGTCGTGGGAGACATACGCGACGTCGCGCTCAACCAGACGCCGGGGCCCATGCTGTACGTGCCGTTCGCTCAGGGTCCGTTTTGGGGTGTGGGCCTCGTGATCAAGACGTCGCTGGATACATCCGCAGCTACCCGCGCGATTGAGGCGAAGGTGCACGAAGTGGACCGCGATCTGCCCGTGACGGACGTCCAGTGGATGTCGCAGGCCGTCGATGTGTCTCTCGGCCAAGCCCGCTTGCGCACCTGGTTGCTGGGTCTCTTCGGCGCCATGGCGCTGGCCTTGGCTGCGGTGGGAATCTTCGGCGTAATCTCGTATTCGGCGTCACGCCGCACTCACGAATTTGGCATTCGCATGGCGCTCGGCGCGAGCGACCGCGAGATCCTGCGGCTCGTGGTCACCGAAGCGCTGCGCCTTGCTCTGGCCGGCGTGGCCGTCGGGATTGCCGCAGCGTGGGGCCTGACCCGTCTGATTTCGAGCCTGCTGTTTGGGGTCCGCGCGAGCGATCCCGCAACCTTTATCGTGTTGCCGCTGCTGCTGACGGGGGTCGCGCTACTCGCGGCCTACCTTCCCGCCCGCAGGGCGACTCGGGTGGATCCTATGGAGGCGCTTCGTTGCGAATAAGGTCGTCTGTTGCCGGTAACGACCCGTTTGGGGGCGAGCGTCCTGAGAACCGGTAACCGGAACCGAGAACTGATGACTGAGAACTCTACAAATGAGCTGGCTTAGAACGGCCATTGCACAATGCCGCGGGCTGCTGGGGCGAAGGCGCCTCGACGCAAGTTTGCACGATGAACTACGTGCGCACCTCGAAAATGCTGATCGAGGGTCAGACACCCCCCCGCAAAGCGGATGGCTTGATGAGTAGGGCCGCCCCAAAGGTGGTCGGTTCGTTGGTTAAGGCGCGCGCCGAGCCCGCCTTCGATTCAGGGTTCAGAGCTTCCCTGGAGTTCCATCCTCTTGTTCGCGGATGGAAGCTTCCGGATTGTCGCCATCGTGGAATCCCGTTCGCCCTCCCATTGTTGACCACCAATGATTCTCCTGCGCCTTTCGCCCTTGAGGAGCAGAAGGGGACACCTTACCCGGTCAGCATAGACTTCACCGCAGGAACAAGCAGGCGTTTGGAGCACGCTTATGCTGACCGGGTACTCTGGAGCAAACGGGGGTTCCAGCTGAGGTTATCCGCACGATATCCGACCGCGGTGGGCAAGTGGGACTGATCGATGGTGGGTACGCCATCTCGCAGAGTGATCAACGTTCCCGAAATCGCCGGCACGCGGTCCCCGGGCACGAGAATCCGGATCAGGTTGAGTGGGTCGGCGGCGGCGATTGTCACGGTTTCGCCTTTCGGTTCCGAACCTCGGGTGGCCCGCAGCGATTCCACCGCGACAGGGAGCCCGAACTGCTCACCCAGGAATCCGTCAACGAAGCGACCCCCTCGGACCTCGCCACGGTCTTCCAGGCGCCTAAAGGCGACCAGCAATTCGCGCCATTTGAAGGGGAAGCTCTCACGCACAATCAATTCTCGGAATACTACCCCGTAGCGCTCGAGGAGCACGCGACAAGCCGTCTCGATCGCCTTCAGGCGATCCGCTGATTCCTCTGAGAAAAGTAATGACCAGCGGCCGCTGCTATGTCGCGGGCGTGCGCTACGCCCTGTTCGCTGGCCGGCCCGCCGTTTGCGATCGATCAGCGCCCGCAGGTTGTCAAACCCATCCGCCGTCACCAGTCCTGCTGTGACTAATTCCCAGAGCGCCGTTTCGACTTCGGACTTCAGCGTCCCGGTCCCTCGTACCATGTCAGTGAAGAATGAGGCACCTCGCTGGCGAATGAATTCGAGCACCGTACCCGCGATATGACTCAGGGCCAGAGATTCCGCTACCGAAGCAGTGCGCGGAATCATCCAGTCGGAGTCCTCCCGCACGAACAACGTGATGGGGGCTACGCTCGAAGGCACGACACGACGCCTCGCGGTAGAGCGCGGGGACTCATGCTGTGCCTCGGCAACAGGGCCGGCTATAGCCTCGAACGTCGCCGGATGGGGCGATACTCGTCCCCAGCCCACCGCGCCGGTTAAGCATAGCCGGTCGAGAGCCTGAGGATTGTAGCCGGAGACTCGACGCGCCAGGATGTGCCGCTCCCAGGCGTTCGCGGGCGCTTCGAAGCCCTGGAGTTGGCGGACAACTTCAAACAACCCGTGTTCACCCAAGACCTGGGTGCCCGGCGCCATATGTTGCCATCGGTGCAGCCACCGCATGAATTGCACTGCGGTCACTGGCCGAATTGCCTTGCGCAACTCCCCAAGGGTGAGCCGGTGGATGCGCGCTAGCAGCCTCCTCTCGCACCACTCCGTCGTGGTTGAATTCGTGAATTGTGCGCGCAGAACTGTACCTTCTGCCTCGAGGCGAAAAAGCGCAGCTTCGATATCGGTCTCCGGCAGGTGCAAGGTTGCGGCCAGCCATGGGATCTGGATTGGTCCAGAATGCGCCAGCCAACCTCGCGCGAGCTTCAGTGACGCCTCCTCCCTCGTGGAGGCGGTCTCCTCGACCTCGGCGAGGCGCTTCTCGAACTCCGCCGAGGGGAAGAGGACGGCAAATGTCTTGGCCCTTTCCGCTGCCACCCAAAACGTTGTATCGCCCACACGAGCACGAGCAACGCGGCTGTTGTTAAGAAGCTCGCGGAAGAGGTCACCCCACTGTAAGACGACAGAAGTTCCGCCCGGGCTTGTGAAGTCCTCAGGCAGGGCCACGAGCACCTGAAGCGCCTCACTCAATTCGTCGGCATCACGAACGTCGGGCCAAGCTTCTTCCCGCACCTGCGCGATCGCTGCCGGATCGAGGTGCCCGATTTCCCCGAGCACACTTTCGGGCAACGTTCGGCGCAAAGAGACAGCCCGGGCGCGGCGCTCCTCGAGCGGCGCATCATCGAGATACGCGTAAGGATTGGCATTGAGAATCTCGTGCGAGAACGGCGACGGAGTAGGTGTATCGACCGCCACCGTGCGGATGCTGCCGTCGGTGATTCGGCCCAGCACACGTTGCAATCCTTCGAGGTCCAGTGCCTCGGTGAGCACGTCCTTCATTACCTCGCGCACGAGCGGATGGTCTGGAATATGGATATCCCCCTGGATGTTGTCCTGACAGGCGGCCGCGTCGGGAAAGACCGCAGCCAGAAGATCGTCCGCGCGCATGCGCTGGACTTGAAGGGGAATCTTTTTTCCGCTGCGAAAGCGTGTCAGCGCCAGTGCACGCGTTGCGTCCCAGCGCCAGCGAGTACCGAAGATCGGCGACGCCAGCGTGGCCTGCTCGAGGACACTTCTGGCGGAATGCGGAGTGACGAACTGGAAGACGTCACCAAGCGGGAAGCTGTGCTGCTCGCCCAGCGAGATATTCAGGCCGTCCTCGGTCGCCGCCGCCTGCAATTCAAAGTTAAACGAACGGCAAAACCGCTTGCGCAGTGCCAGTCCCCAGGCCCGGTTGATCCTTCCCCCGAACGGCGCATGGATAACGAGCTGCATGCCGCCGGCCTCGTCGAAGAAGCGCTCCGCCACGACCGTGTTTTGAGTTGGAACTGCGCCCAATGAAGCTTTCCCAGCGAGAACGTAATCGGTGGCTTGTTCGGCGCCGGCATCATCTAACCCGCAGTGCTCTTTGAGCCAGGACACAGCCGCATTCTTTCCCAGTGCTGGCGGAAAGTCATTGGTCTTGTCAGGGGGTCTGTCATTAGACTGCTCTGTTGTCTTCCTGGCATTACTGGACCCAGTCTCCACGGTCAAATCGCTAATCGTCTGGCGAATCTCGGAGACCTGCGCCGACAGCTCCGCCGTTCGCGCCGGCGCCTCGCCACGCCAGAAAGGTACGTTGGGTGGCGCGCCGTGCGCATCCTCCACCAGCACGCGTCCCGAATACGTCTCGAGCCGGCGGGTTCGCCAGGAACTGTTCCCCAACAGAAAGATGTCGCCCCGCATGCTCTCCACGGCAAAGTCTTCGTCGATGGTACCGACTACAGCGCCGTCCGGTTCGGCCACGACCTGGTAAAGCGCCGTTTCGGGAATGGCGCCGCCGTTCATGATGGCGACCAGGCGGCTGCCACGACGCCCGCGCAGACGATGCTGCACACGGTCGCGATGCAAGTAGGCCCCGTAGCGGCCCCGGCGAGCCGCAATGCCTTCGGAGAGGACCTCAACCACCGCGTCAAAGTCCGAGCGCGGCAACTCGCGATACGGGTAGGCCCGGCGCACCGCATCGAACAGGTCATCCTCATTCCAGTCCTCGCAGGCACACATCGCGACGATTTGCTGGGCCAGGATGTCCAGAGGGGCCTGCGGGATGTGGAGCCGGTCCAGCTGACCTTCCCGAATCCCCTTTACCAAGGCGGCGCATTCAATGAGCTCGTCGCGCGTCATGGCGAAAAAACGACCCTTAGGCACTGCTCCGCGCCAGTGGCCCGCCCGGCCGATGCGCTGCAGAGCTGTCGCAAGGGAGCGCGGCGATTCGATCTGGCAGACGAGGTCCACCGCCCCGATATCGATGCCGAGCTCCAGAGAGGCGGTGGCCACCAGGACGCGCACCTCCCCCGACTTCAACCGATTCTCTGCCTCGAGGCGCAGCTTGCGCGAGAGACTGCCGTGGTGCGCCGCCACCGCGTCTACTCCCAGGCGCTCGCCAAGGTGATGGGCGACCCGCTCGGACAACCGCCGCGTATTCACAAAAACCAGTGTGGTTCGATGAGCGCGAATGAGTTCGGCCAGCCGCTCGTAAATCTCGTCCCACATTTCGTTGCTGGCGACGGGGCCCAGCTCGCTTCCCGGTACTTCCACGCCAACGTCAAGCGCCCTCCGATGCCCAAGGTCGACAATGGCAGGTTCTGGCCGTCCATCCCCGGCAAGGAATCGCGCCACCAGGTCGATAGGCTCTTGCGTCGCTGAAAGCCCGATGCGTACGGGTGGCCGGTTGGGGTGCGACTGCCCCACGAGATGCTCTAGCCGCTCGAGCGAAAGCGCCAAGTGCGCGCCCCGCTTATCGTCAGCGACGGCATGTATCTCGTCCAGAATCACTGTCTCAATGTTTTTCAGGATGGCACGGCTCTTCTCAGCGGTGAGCAGCAGGTATAGCGACTCAGGCGTGGTCACGAGAATGTGGGGCGGCCGCACGATCATTGCCCGGCGCTGCGGCATTAGGGTGTCGCCGGTGCGGACGGCGGCGCGGATCGGCGGCATCAGCAGCCCGCGCCGGCCAGCCAGCTCCGTGATCTCACCTAAAGGTACCTCCAGATTCTTGTGGATATCATTACTCAGTGCCTTGAGCGGTGAAACGTAAAGGACCTCGGTGCGGTCCTGCAATTCGCCGCTCAGCGCCTTCCGAATCAAGCGATCGATGCAGGCCAGGAACGCCGCCAGCGTCTTGCCGGAACCGGTAGGCGCTGAGATCAGGGTTGCTTTTCCAGCGAGGATGTGCGGCCAGCCTTGCTCTTGCGGTTCACTTGGTGAGGAGAACCTAGCCGCAAACCACTCCTGCAGGAGCTCGTGAGCCCAAGCAAGAGAAGAGAAACACGGGGGTGCGTTTATGCTCATTCTAGTTTCTATTGGATGTTCATTAAGCCCTTACCGTCAAATCCATGGGAAGGAACACCTGCTTATAGGGATGTGTTGCAAAGATTGAAGAGAGGGCAAGCATCGGCTCCGACGGCGGCAGAGGAGTGAGTTTAGGAAGCGAGGCCGAACATCTGATCGATGAACCTGTTCTGCAGTCGGATGTCACCCTTCCTCAGCCACCAAACCGGGCCCTTCCGAATCTTGTGCATCGTTTCGTAACCCTGAATCGTCCTCCGCGCACCACGGAAATCCCGAAAATGCTGCTTGGCGCTGATCCGTTTCTTGATGGCACGGTGAGCTTGCTCGAGGACCTTGTTGAGATATTGAACTGGCCGATGACGGCAGCGCTTCCGTAGGACTCCTTCTTCCTTGGATTCAAGAATCGCAGGTGGATAACACTGGGCCTTATCGGTGTTGATCACCCGCGGCTGGGGGTGAGAAAGGTCTGCCAGCGCCTTGGCCAGCAAGGTTTTGGCCGCGTCGGCCGAACGAACTGCCGAAAGTAAGAAGTCGATCGTGGCTCTCGAGGAGTCGATAGCTCGATACAGGTAGAACCAGCGGCCTTTGACCCTCACGTAGGTCTCATCGACCCGCCAGGATTTGTTGGTCGG
>DASYYZ010000161.1:0-4766 GCA_035946735.1 Terriglobia bacterium | reverse complement strand
ACAACACATACTTACGGACCCCGGCTGAAATCGAGGCGAGCCTGCTACGCGGGATCGCCTATCTGAACGAACATCCGAAACCATATCGGTGGACCAAGGCGAGCTGACTGATAGCGATACTTATGAACAAGACGACTAGCCGTCCCCGCCAGATCTTACGATCGCGGCTCATGGGCAGCGGTGTCGGCTCCGACCAGCGAAAAAGGTCGCTGTAACCGCTATCTTTCAAAGAATGTTGCGGCCCCTCATCGCCCGCGAACCACAAGTAAACGCTGCCCGATCGCTTCAAACATCTGGCCGTCGCGGGTAGTATCACCGGAAGGTTGCCGACGGCTCTGACAGTGGCGGACTCGAATCCTCCCAGGGCTTGTGCACAGTAGTCTTCAACCCTGCTCCCGCTCACCTCCACCTGGTCCAGCTTGCATTCGCGCACGACTTCCTTCAGGAAGGCCCGCTTCTTGGCCACCGGCTCCAGCAGTGCCACCCGCAAGTTCGGCCTGGCGATTTTGATCGCGAGACCGGGGAAGCCGGCCCCGCTGCCCACATCAAGAATCTCTCCCTGCAGGTCTACGAATCGCGTGATATAGATGCTTTCAGCGAAATGTCGCGTTACGATTTCCCGAGGGTCCAGGATGGCGGTAAGATTAATGGCTCGATTCCAGCGCGTCAGCAGGTCTACGTAGCTTGCGATCTGCTCCAGTTGCCGCAGTTCGAGGCTGATTCCAAAGTCTGCGAGCGAAGCCGCAACTGCCGCTGGCTGGATGGGCACGCAGTCTAAAATATCAGGAGTTTCACCTAAAGCACAGTCTTTCAGCGGTCTGTTATTGAAGTATTTACTACTGAGTTAATAACGTATGCTAGCAACATGACAACAAACCGCAGCTCCGATCCCGCAGACACCGAGCGACAGAGTCTGGCTTGGGACCGCTATAATCGAATCCCATGCGATTTGAATTTTTCGTCGCTCTGCGTTATCTGAAAGCCAAGCGGCGGCAAGCAGCCATTTCGGTTGCGACCGTGATCTCGGTCGTGGGTGTAATGGCCGGAGTGTGCGCACTGGTGATATCGCTCGCCATCAACAATGGCTTCCGCGAAGACCTGGAAAGCCGATTGGTGGGCGCCACGGCCAACATCAACCTGATTCGAACCAAGAACGACGGCATTCCGGACTATGACTCGCTGACGGCGCGCCTCGCCAAGCTTCCCCACGTCATGGCCGCCGCGCCCGTCCTATACGAAGAGGGACTCATCTCCAGTCATTCGCGAGCCGAAGGCGTAATCCTGAAGGGCATCGATCCTGAGCGCGAACTGAAGGTGGGCGACCTGTTGAAGCACCTGAGCGCCGGATCGCTTGACGGCTTGAGCCAGACCTTTTCCAACGCCTCGAATACCGGCGCGCCGGGCGCGGATCCCATCGTCATTGGAAAGGAGCTGGCTACATCACTAGGCCTACACGTCGGCGACACTGCTTTGATCACGAGCCCCCAAGGCTACCTGACCCCGCTCGAGGTTGTACCCAAGTTCCGGCACTTTCATGTGGTCGGCATCTTCGATTCCGGCTTCTACGACTTCGATTCCGGCTGGGCTTTCACCAATCTGTCGGCGGCGCAGCGGCTCTTTGACCTGCCGGACGAAGTGTCCGTGATCGAGTTCCGCATCGACAACATTTACCAGGCTGAGGATGTGGCCGGCGCCATTCGGAAGGCTGCGGGGGCTGGCTTTGACACTACCACGTGGGAGGAGCAGAATCGCTCGCTATTCAGCGCCCTGAAGCTGGAGCGGCTCGTCACCATTCTGACCATCGGCCTGATCGTGCTGGTGGCCGCGCTCAACATTTTCATCACCCTGGCCATGATGGTGATGGAGAAAAACCGCGAAATCGCCGTCCTGATGTCGATGGGCGCGCGCCAGCGGCAGGTGTGGACGCTCTTTACGCTGCACGGCCTGCTGATCGGAGCGGTGGGCACGCTTCTCGGTCTGATCGTGGGATACTCGGCCTCCTGGGCCGGCAATCACTACAAGCTCATTCATCTGCAGGCCGACGTCTACTCGCTCGCCTTCGTCCCTTTTCATCCGCGACCCTGGGACGGGGTGTGGATCGCGCTCGCGGCCCTCGCCGTCAGCTTCCTGGCTACGCTCTACCCGTCAATCAATGCGGCCAGGCTGAAGCCGGTGGAGATTCTGAGGTACGAGTGACACAAGGTTCCCAGTGGGGGCCGCCCAGCGAGGCGCCCATCTCAGATTTCAGGCACGCCACAGGACCTGAGGTACGCTGCGATGGAGTCGTAGAGTTCTTCCGGGCGCGTCCAGTCGGACGGATCACCTCGCGGCACCCAAATTATCATCCCTTCACGCGCTCGCGTGAGCAGGACGCGATATTTGTTTAGAACATATTGGTGCCTGGCGGCGTGGTGAATGGTTTGCCAGCGGGTTCCCTTGAATGCGCGGGTGTGCCAGTTATGCGCCTCCGGCATAAGATCAATATCCCAGCACACACCAGTCCAGTCCAATTCCAGGCCTTGAATACCAAACTCAGTCGCAGGCGCTTCGAGGTAGTATGAAGACCGCATGTCAGAGCTTGAGTTAAGAAACCAGTTCTCGACGTCCAATTCGGGTCGCACATCCAAGCCGTGCGCCCGCAGGCGGCGTCCGCCACTGCTCGAGATCAAGCCGATTCTCCGGCTGCCACGTTGGTGGCTCCTGAGCCATTGGCGGGCCTTCTGTAAGTACCTCGTCATTACAATGGGAAAATCTGGACAAGATGCCAGAACGGAGCGAGCCCTCTCGATCTCCTGCGTGAGCAGGTAAGCCACGAAATCTGAGATCGCTTGAGCCTTGTAGGATCGAAGCGAGACCTCGAGATGAAGCGCGCCGTCCTCGTACACGTGGATCTCGTTGGGTTGCTCGTCAAAGAGCCGGTCGGCGTGTCCCGCGGGATCGTCGTTGACAGCATGCGGCGAGACGCGCACGTTCCAATGCCGGAACCGATTCGCCAGAGCTCGTCCCCACTCACCTAATCCGGCTTCGCCGGTGTTGATCTCTTGTCCGCTCCCAACCAGTGCCACAATCACGGCCCATCCCGGGTGGCGATCCATAATGTCGAGCA
Organism: Terriglobia bacterium; assembly: GCA_035946735.1. Taxonomy (GTDB): domain Bacteria; phylum Acidobacteriota; class Terriglobia; order UBA7540; family UBA7540; genus Gp13-AA77. The sequence continues at coordinate 1,660 of DASYYZ010000161.1, read as the reverse complement.
TGATCTCGGGCTCGGACCTGTCGCGTTTGAACTTTCGAAGAGACTGCTCTCGATTCCAGGCTCGCTGGGCCTCGTCGAACACGATCACCCGGTCAGGGGGCGGCGGTGTTGACTCATTGAAGTGTGCATCGATGAAGCGGTGCACATTATGAATAAACGTTGAAACCTGGCGGCGCGATTCGGCGATCGATTGCCCTGTCCGCGTAGAATGGTCGCGCGCAAGCGCCTCCGAGAGAACTCTTACAAGAGGACCGTTCCCAGAGAGAAATACCCCTAGCGATCGTTCATGCAGATCCCGGTTGTGTACGATGTTGAGGCCAGCAAGCGTCTTACCAGAACCGGGTACGCCTGTAACGAAACAAATGAGCTTCTGCTCCTGCTGGCGAGCCTGTACTATCGCCCGCATTACGGCCTCGCTCGTCTTTGTTAAGTTTTCTGCGCCGGCGTGGCATCGCGTAATCTCGCGAACGTTTTGGCCCTCGTAAAGGACCCGGGCGGCTTCCACGATCGTTGGGGTGGGCGCGTACTCCGCAGCATCCCACCGAGAGGGATCTATTGGATCTAGGGTTGGAGAGTGATAGGCAATCACGACTCGATCGACTACGCGCTCCAGTGAATACTCGTTCGCAAGCCAGGTCGGAGCAACGGAGTCGACAACCTCGCCCAGGGTGGGAAAGCGCTCTTCAGCGTGGGTGGCGACCAGAATGGGGACGAGAACTCTTCTTCGACTTTCGCTGTGGAAGTCGCGTAAGTCCAGACAGTAGTCCTCAACCTGAATTATGCCCTCGTGCTGGTACTTTAGAGCACCGCACTTGAACTCGAAGACCAAGATAAGACGCTCTGCCAGGAGGACAGCATCGATCCTCTTCCCGCGCCTCGGAATCGCGTACTCCATCAGTAAGTGCCAGTCGCGCGATGAATGCGATCTTAGAGCTGACTTAAGGATCGCGACTTGCTGACGCCAGGCTCCGAGCTGTTCTGCCGTGAGTTCTGCAAGGGCCTGAGCGGCGGTGGTGGACAAGCGGCCAACTATGGCGTCCACGTCATGGTCCAGGAATTCAGAAACCGGTGCTTGATAGTGAGCCGGCACTTTATATAATTCTAGTAACGCTGGCGGTCCAAATCAATCGGATCCTGGCCTTTGTGTTGGCGTCTAATCAGCTTGGGCTGCGACGACATCACCGTTCCGATGCGTCAGCAGTCCTGAGGGGGAGGGGCGCAAAGCCGCCCTTCCCCCGCTGCTTGATGAACTGTGCCGACTGACGTACTATTGCCCATTGTCTTTGTGCCAGAGTGAGCGAGTAGCGCGGCCCGTGTTCTTCGGCCTGCGGCTTTTCTATCCCAAGTGCTCGGGTCTTCATCAGTGGGCAACCGCACTCGATCAATGACCGACCCGCACCGTGGTTGCTGTTCCGCCGCGCTTACGCTGGCGTACTCATGCGCCGCGGCCTGCCGTTAGGCCAGCATAAGGCGTTCGCCCTTCGGTTCCGGAATGGGATCCCCGAATTCGCGTGCGGTCTCGATCCACAATTGAATGGCTTCGTTGGCGTGTGCGAGCGCGGCTTCCTGAGTCTTGCCATGAGCCATGCAACCCGGTAATTCCGGAACCTCAGCAACGAAGACCTGATCCTCATTGCTCCAATAAATGATGATCTCGTAT
>DASYYZ010000160.1:0-38623 GCA_035946735.1 Terriglobia bacterium | reverse complement strand
CAGTGGAAGGTTCTCCACTTGCTCGCTGGAAACTACATTGGCGAGGGTTGCATTCGTGGTGTTGAGTAGGGGTGGGGCCGCGCTCACTTCGACCGTCGACGTGACCTCCCCGATCGCGAGCGTGAAGTTGAGTTCTCGCTGCTGGCTGACGTCAAGAGTGATGCCGCTTGCGCGCCCTTTCTTCAATCCCTTCGCTTCTGCCGTGACATCGTAAGTGCCAACGAGCAGGCGAGCAAGCGTATACGTTCCTGCTGCCGTCGAGAGTGTGGTCTGCGAGACGCCGGTGGCGACGTTGGTCGCAGTTACCGAGACATCGGGTACCACTGCCCCAGTGGGATCCGTGACCGTCCCGGTGATTTCTCCCACCGCTTGAGCGCGGAGGATGCTTGATGTGAAGGAAGCGAGCAGTAGCGCGAATGCAGCGAGAAATGAGAACTTTAGCTTCATGGTTCATCTCCCGTAGCTATGTTCCCGACTCCCGACGCAAGAAAACAGGCAGCAGTTTAAGAGGCGAAGAGGCCTACCGACACCCATTCTACTGTCACCTCGGACATTGTCAACTGAATTTTCAGGGTCGTTACCGCCTGCCTGTTATCGTCGAAGCCCCTGAACGCCCGGATGGTATCTCCGATTCAACCGAGCGCCATCGAATCGCATCCCTACGTTGTTTCCGGGCTCTGCACCGGCCAGTTCGCAGGATAATACGTGCGGACGGCCTGGCTGTGCCTGAGGGAAGCAGGCCGGAGCCGTCCGCAGAAGAGGCTAGCGTTTGCGGCGGCCGAGACCGAGCAAGCCGATCAGGCCGCTGCCAAGGAGGGTCAAGGTGGCGGGTTCAGGCGTAGCGGTTACAGAGCCCAGGAGTCCGCCCGTTTGCTGGAGCGTGAGGCCGGAGGTGAAATAGAGAACGTTTGGCGCACCTCCGCTTCCTCCGATCCCGAAATCGAGGCTCCACAGGGCCGGCTCGGCAAAAGGCTTCCCGTTGCTCAAGTCCAGCGTTCCGATGAAGGCCCCGGTTGTGGCGTTGAAGGCATTGATCCTTCCGTTGCCAAAATTGCCGATCAGGAGATCGCCTCCAAACTGGCCGAAACTCGAGGGTGCCAGCGCGATGCCCCAGGGATCGTCAAGCTGACCGTGCTGGGCAAGCCGCTGAAGGAAGTTACCGCTGGTGTCAAAGACATCGACAATGCCGTGGCCCATGCCCGGCAGCGGCATGCCGTTCGTTCCCACGGGGTCGTACTCCACATAGAGCTTCCCGTTGATGGCCTGAACGTTGTAGGGAGCGTAGCCTGACGGCAGCTTCGGGTCCACAAAGGCGAATCCCGATGTCTGCTGCACATAGCTGGAATTAAAGACGTCAATTTTGTTGTTGGCGAAGTCCGCCGCATAAAGGAAAGTGCCGGACGAATTGCTCGCTTCGGCGAGGCCTGTGAAGACGGCCCCGGAGACGGTAGCCTCCGTGACGGCATTCGTCAGGGTCGGAGTGCCGTTCCAACCCGCGATGGTCCCACCCAGAGTGGCGAAGATAAATGACGCTGCCGTTCCGTCGACATTAAACCCGCTCGTATTCGCGACGATACCGGTGGGATTGCCCCCTGGAATGGTCACGATGAGTGACACCGGCATGCCGGACGGGCTGGTGGAGGTATCGTAGAGTGTCGAGAGGCCCGTTCCCTGATCCGAAACCCAGAAGGGACTGCCACCGTTGCTCACGTTTCCCCAGGGATTGACCAGATTAGAATCGATGAAATTTGCGGGTGTGGCGCTACTGTTCGAAACCAGGTTTGTTTGAGTGTAGATGGTGCCTCCTTTGACTTGTGGAGACGCAGCCAGGACTACCATGAGCCCGGCAGCCATCATCCAGGTGATCCGCTGCAGTGGGTATCTGAGATTCACTTGCATTTGAGCTCTCTCCGCTCTCCTGTCGTGAGACAGGATGATTTGCCGTCTAACCCCTCGCGCGCATAGCGCGATTCCCCTGACGTTACGCGTCCGCTACAAACTCGCGGTAGGATCGTGGACGCCGAACGTCGCGCTAATGAGATCAGTTTAGCTCCGGCGAACAGGCCCCGATTGTAAAATTTTTGTCATCATTATTAATGGCGAAGCGCGATAAACTACCTTGGATGCCTGCCATGGCCGGGTGGCGTCAAAATAGTTGCGGCGGGCTGGCGCACATCGAAGATGTCCAGTGTTGCCCCAGAATCGAAGCGACTACTGCGAGGCCCGCACTACGAGAGCACTCTTCCGGTCAGGGGTTCGGTTGGGACCCCGGCTGCTGGCGGCCGGGCTCTGGATTCGGCCTGGGATCGTCCGGACGAATCGGCTTGCGCGGGATCATCTCATCGCGCATGGCGGCGTTGTAAACAAAGCTGGCCATGACGACGGCCGCTTGTTTCATATCCTCCGGCCGGACGTGCTCGTAGACGTCGAGGTTCGAGTGGTGGGTGAGCGTGCCGTAGTCCATTGGATCCTGAATAAACTGGAAACCCGGTATGCCTACCGCATCGAAGGAAAGATGGTCGGTGCCGCCGGTGTTCCGCATGGTGATCGTCGTCATCCCAAGGTCGCGAAAAGGCTCCATCCATTTCTCGAAGATCGGCTCGGCGCCGGAATTGCCCTGCAGGTAGATGCCGCGGACCTTGCCGGTGCCGTTGTCGAGGTTGAAGTAGACGGACACCAACTTCTGCTCCGGCTTTAGCTCGATCGGGCCGGCAGGCGGACGCATAAAGGCGGGCACGGCCTGATCTCGAGGACTGGTGGATTCCGGCCGTCCTCCGAAGTGATTCTTCACGTATCCGCGCGAGCCCAGCAATCCCTCTTCTTCACCCGACCACAACGCCACGCGAATGGTTCGCCGCGGCTGCGCGCCCAGCTTTTCGAGCAGGCGCATGGTTTCCATGGCCACGGCCGTGCCCGCGCCGTTATCGGTGGCGCCTTCGCCGGCGTGCCACGAATCCATGTGGCCGCCGAGCATCACCAGTTGCTCTTTGAGCTTCGGATCGGCGCCCGGAATCTCGGCCACCGTATCGTAGGCTTTATCGTCGTCGTCGTAGAATTGGGCTTCAACATTGACTTCCACCTCCACCGGAACCTTCTTGTCAACCAGGCGCGCCAGGCGGCCGAAGTGTTCCACCGCAAGCGTGATCTTGGGAAAGGCCAAGGTCTTGCCCTTGTCGTAGCTTCCGCCCGATTGCACGAAGATGGTGCCGTCCTGGCCCGGCTGGCGCGTGATCTCGAGGACCGCCGCCACCTTCTCATCGGTCAGAAACTTGTTGAGCGCGTCCTGGAATTCACGGCGCTCGCGAAATTCCTGGCGCCTGGCGGGACTAAACATCGGCGCGCCCGGAACCTCGTAGTTTGCGATCTTGAGCAGGTCGGCGTCCTCGTCACGCTGGAACTCAGGTTTATCGATGGGAGCGGGAACGCGGGCATCGCCCAGCAGCACGATCTTGCCGGAGAGCTTACCTTTGTATTGATCCAGATCGGCGGCTTTGGAGGCGATCACGTGCACCACTTCCGCCCGCACCGGACCGCTGGTTCCCGGCGTCCAGGCCTCGGGCAGCGCCAGGAATTGCATGTAATCCGGCGCCACCATGCGGACTTCGCAGAGTTGATAGGCCCAGCCGCGCCCGAACGTGCCCCAGGGCTCGAGTTGCGCGTTGGCGAGACCCCACTTCGTGAACTGGTCGCGCGTCCATTCGTTGGCCTTCTTCATGTTCGGGGAACCGGTGAGCCGCGGGCCGATGTCGTCGGTGAGATGGCTCATGATGTCCATCACCTCGCCGTGGCTGAATTCCTCCTCGCGCAAGCGGGAGATGAACTCGAGGTCCGGAATCTCCGGACTGGCGACGGCCACTGCGGCTTCGGGAGCCGGCGCCTCCTTCGCCTTCTTACCCTTCTTGGCGGACTGAGGAGCGGCAGCCATCACCGACAAGCTCGTCCAAAGCATCAGGCTCGCCAAAGCCGATCCTGTTATCACGTTGATGATCCGATTTGTCATGAGAATGGGCGCCTCCGGCACGAAAGTTGATCTCCAAGAGTACGCAAGCGGAAGCGTGGGTGCAAGCCCTAATGCACGCAGTGAGGGTCGTGAAGCAGCTGTCTGGTAAGTTTAGTATGTTAGGATCGCGGTTGATTCAGCCTCTCAACTGGCCGGCGTCGCCGCCACGGACCTGAGCGATCAGCCGTGTTTTGGTTGGAACATGAGCCTGAAATACTGACAAACGGACTTGCTGACAGCCTCATTCACGTACTTACTTCTTCGCGAAAATCGCCCTCAGCTCGTCCTTGGCTTTTTCGAGCGACTTCTTCTGTTCGGAGCCAAGATTGGTTCCGCCGCGGTTGATATAGAAGTTGAGCATGGACATGGCAGACTGCAACGGCGTACCCTTCCTCCGCTTGCTTTGGCGGGCAGATTGCGCGAGCGATCGCGCGATTCTTTTCGAATCCTTCCAGGTGAAGACGCTCCGCTCAAGATCGAGGGCATCGCTGTCGCGCGTTACCTCGCCCGACCAGTATTTTTTCTTCGTGGAGCGCGTTCCGTTACTCTTCGTGGCGGGGCTTGCTTTCTTCTTTGCCGCTGGCATGTTCTCGAACTCCTATTTCTCGTCCTCCCACTGCGAGCCGCCGACCTTTGAGCGCTCGCCGGCGCGCTGCCCGCGCTCCAGACATGCGGTGAGGCGCAGCTCTCACCCTTTGGATGACTTCAGAGGAGCCTTCAGCATCACCTCTTGGCGGGCGGCGCGGTGACGGGCATGTAGCGGTGGAAATCTCCGGGTGCGTGGGTGTGCTCGAACTGAATCGTAGTGTGATCGATCCCGAATGCGGAGTGCAGCGCCTCGCGGATTCGCTGGCAGATGCATTCACTCTCGGAGGTGGGCATGTCGAGGATTTGCACGTGGCAGGAAAGAGCGTGCGAACTCGACCCGAGGCTCCAGATGTGGATGTCGTGGACTTCGCGCACTCCAGGAACTCCGAGCATCACGCCGGCGACGTCGGGCACGTTGATCCCCTTGGGCGTGCTCTCCAGCAGGATGTTGGTGGAATCGCTGATGATGCCGATTGTCCCCCAAAGGATCATGCCGGCGATCAGGAAAGCCAGCAGCGGATCGATCAGGCGCTGGCCGGTGCGCGCGATCAGCCAGGCACCGGCAATGATGCCGATGTTCGAGAAGGCATCGCCCAGGTTGTGAATAAACACCGCTCGCATGTTGAGGTCGCGGCGGTCGCGGCTCAACAGAAACGAGATCGTGCTGTTGATCACGAGCGCCACCGCGCCCACGCCCAACATGAGGCCGGTGGAGATGGGCTCCGGCTGCATCACGCGCTGGTAGCCTTCGAAGCAAAGGTAGAGTGCCACCCCGATCAGCAAGAGCGCGTTCACGAACGCTGCCAGCACTCCGGCGCGCTTGTAGCCGAATGTTCGCTGCGCACTGGGCGACTTGCGCTCGAAATAGAGCGCAAGCCATGCAAGGCCTAGCGAAGGAAGATCGGTGAGATTGTGCCAGCCATCGCTGACGAGCGCCAGACTATGAGCGGCGTGTCCAGCCACGAGTTCCACCAGCACCAGCACGAGGGTGATGCCAAGCGCCAGCTTGATCGCCCAACCGGCTGATTGAGAATGGGAGTGGCTATGCGAATGTGAATGCGCGTGCATTCTGAGTGGATTCTATGGCATGGGTGCGGCGGGGCGCAATCGAGTGCGAGAGGTGAAAGCCGCTCGGGAGAGGGTAGATTGCAGATTGGAGACTCCACATGTGGAGTTTCAGTTCTGCTCGTCGAGTTCAGATTGGAAATTCCAGACCTGGAGTTTTGATTCGAGCTTTTAGGCCACTCATTTTGCAATCGAGGCGCCCAATTTTGGAAATTCGACAGGCTCGATTTTGCAAAGTAGATAAATCCCCGGCCTGCCGTAGTTGATGCGACTGCTTTTTTTGCATCTAAGGGTGTAGAATGGTGCCATTGAGAGTTGAGCCCGGAAGGGGGCGTTTATGAAGACCGCGAGACTCTATCTGCCAGTCACTCTTATCGTTGCTTCGAGCTGCGCTGCCGCAATCTGCGCCCTCGCTGAGGACGGCGAGTATTCGCGGGCACGAATCGTGCGCCTCAGTTTTGTGGAGGGCACGGTCACGGTGCTGCGCCCGGCTTCCGATTGGGCGAATGCGCCCGTGAACACGCCGATCCAAGAAGGCTTCCAGCTCTCCACGGACAAGGACAGCTTTGCCGAAGTGCAGTTTGAAAATGGATCGACGGCGCGGGTGGGCGAGCTGGCGCTGCTGAAGTTCGATCAACTGGGTCTCACCGAGGCCGGCGATGCGCTGAACCGGATGGTGCTCGATCACGGTTATGGCACTTTCCGCGCCCTGAACGACAAGCTAGGCACCTTCGAAGTGCAATCCGGCGATGCCACTTTCAAGGCGCAAGGCAAGTCCGAGTTCCGCGTCGATGCCGAGCGCGGTCAAGTGCGGCTGGAGGTGCTCAAGGGTTCGATTGACGTCTCAAGCCCGGAGATCACCACCACGCTTGCCAAGGACGCCGTCCTGGAGCTTACGCCCGGGTCGGAGACAGCGTACAATCTCAAGCAAGGCGTTCAACGCGACGATTGGGATGACTGGGTCGCCGAGCGCGACCAGCAGGAAGCGGCAGCCACTCCGCCCGGTGGCGCTATGGCGGGCGCGCCCACCTACGGTTGGAGCGATCTGAACCAATACGGTACCTGGTCCTACTTTGACGGCAACGGTTACGGCTGGGTGCCGGACGCCATGGGTCCCTGGTCTCCGTACAGTCTCGGCCAGTGGAATTACTCCCCCGGCTTCGGATACATGTGGAATTCCTACGAGCCCTGGGGGTGGCTGCCTTACATGTACGGCGGATGGGGCTTCGATCCGCTCTTCGGCTGGGCGTGGTTCCCGGGTAACTTCTGGGGCTGGAACGGTGCTCCTGTGAACTGGTACTCAGGTTCGGGGTGGATCGGCTGGACGCCGCGACCGCCGGTGGGTTCGACAGGTTTGGGGGCCGGCCTCTTGCCCCCTGCGAAGCCCTGTCCGGGCGGCGCGACAGGCTGCGTCCATGCCGTGAATATAGCCAAGTTTCAAAAGGGCGGACCGATTCTGCCCCAAGATTTCATCAAGGTGAAGCCGGGTGAAGGCCTTCCCGTCAAGACGCCGCCGGTTTCGCCGGCGGCGACGGCGACACTGTTCGGGAGGCCCGCCAGACTCTCGTCGGCGCAGCAGGCTGTGATCAGCGGAAGACCCGTCACCTCTGAGCACTTCTTCGCACGCCTCTCGCCTGTGGGCCATCAATGGAACGCTCGTGCTCCGCAGTCTACAATTCCGTCACCTCCCGCCGAAGTGCGCGGTACGCAAGCGGGGGCCTTCTGGGGTCGCGGAAGCGCTGTCAGCTATTCTGGTGATCGCTCCGGATTTGGGGCATCGCGTGGGGTGGGCAGCGGTGTTGCTCGCGGCGGGGGCGGTAGCTTCGGCCGCGGCGAGGGCGGCGGTGGCAGCCACAGCGGTGGTGGTGGCATATCAGCGGGCGGCGGTGGCATGTCAGCGGGCGGTGGTGGCGGCATGTCGGCGGGCGGTGGTGGTGGCCACGGTGGCGGCGGCGGCGGCGGCGGTCACCATTAATCGCCTCATTCAGTGAAAAGAACTTCTTCAGAGGGGCGGAGTCGGCCGCCCATCGCTGGGCTACCTATCTAGCCTATCGACTCACCACCATTCCTGCATATCCCACCACTCGATCGCGCGGTCCTCCCATGTCCGCAGAAGTGGCGTACTTGATGAGCTCGGCCCGCCTGGCTCCGAGGTCGAGGGCCGCCACCAGCATCGCCACTGCGGGGCCGAACCCACACATCGATATGCGCTCGCGGAGCACGGTCTCATGAAGTCCGGCAGGATCGAGATCGAGAACGCGGTCAATAGCTTTCCTGTCGATCAAGCGGGTCACCTCATCAGGCTCGTAGTGATTGAGGTCGCTCGAGGCCACGATCAGGACAGGCTCGGCCGAGCGGCGCACCGCGTGGGCCAGGGCGTGTCCGAGCCGCTCCAAAATCTCGTAATCGCCCAAGCCTAACGCAATGGGCAGCAGGTTGAACGCCTTCCCGCCGTGCTGCAGGAACGGCAGGTGCACCTCGATCGAGTGCTCGCGGGCGTGAGCTTGGGCGTCCTCGGTGAGCGCCGGGCAGGCCTCGCGCACGAGCCGGGCCAAGGCCGGATTGAGCGGCACCTCGCCGAGCGGCGTGAGCCAGGCGCCCTGTGACATCAGCGCGAGCGGATCGCCCTGTCCAAAATGATTGGGCCCCATAACGATGTAGCAAGCGCACGCCGGAAGGCGGCGATAAACGGCTCCGGCCACGTGTCCCGAGTACATGTACGCTGCATGCGGGACGAGACAGGCGACGGCGCCGGTGAACGCAGCCTCGTCAGGTGTTGGCGCGGGCGCGAGGTATCGGGCCAACTCTTGCTCAATGGCCTCGGCTTCGGCAGGGTAGAACTGCCCGGCGACTGCGGGGTAGCGCACGCTCCGGGACTCCATAGCTGAATGCTATGCCAAAAAGGTCTCAAAATTGAAGTGAGAATATACGGCAGAAGCGTCGCGCAAGCGAGAGGCAACGACGACTGAGGATCTTGAGTTCGATTCGATAGGCGAGTTTGAATTTTTGGATCGGGCGGCGAATTTGGCTTTTCCCGCGGCCTGGCCGGGCTGGATACGTTCAAGCCTCTAGTCGCACGGGTGAAAGCCTGTGAATGCTATTCTTTGATTTCGTGCTGCTCGGCTTCCTTGCGCCTTTGTATTGAAACCGGTGACTGATGAGCATTTTCGCGATCTCAATGCTCCTGGCCGGCCTCGTCGGCGGCCATGGCCGCGCGTCGCAGAAGGCCGTGCCGCCGAGCGTTGCTGCGCCGGAGCCCATCGCGTTGCCCACGCCGATTCTCCGGACGCTTCCCAACGGCTTGCGAGTTTTGGCGGTGGAGCGCCACGCGCTGCCGGTGCTTACGTTACGCCTGATCGTGCAAGCCGGTCCGGAGAGCGATCCGGCCGGCCTGCCGGGGACAGCCCAGTTCGCGGCTTCGATGCTGAATGAGGGAACCGCAAAGCGCTCGCCGATCGACATTGCCGAGGCTATTGACGGAGCCGGGGGATCCTTTGACAGCAACGCGGACTGGGACAGCACCTTCGCGGTCCTAACCGTGCTCGCCGACCAGACTGAACTCGCGTTTGACCTCATGGCGGACATCGCCGAGCACCCCGCCTACGCGCCGGCGGAAGTCGAACGAACCCGCAAGCAGACGATCTCTGCCCTTGACGTGCTGCATCACGATCCAAGCTACATCGCCGATGCGGTTGCGAACCAGATCATCCTGGCGCGAACTCCCTACGGACATCCGGCCGACGGCATTACGGAGGTGCTCGAACGACTGCGGCCGGAGGACCTTACCGCCTTTCATGCCCTCCACTACGCGCCGTCAAGAGCTGTGTTGGCGGTGGTGGGAGACATTACGCCGGACGCAGCTTTCGCGGAGGCCGGGCGCTACTTCGGAGATTGGAAGGCCGCATCTGCAGAGACAAGCCAAATCGCATCCGCCACCCCGCCCGCATTGCCCGAGCCGGCCCCGCGGGTCCTGATTGTCGACAAGCCCGATTCTGTACAGACGGAGATTCGGGTGGGCAACGCCGGCATTCCGCGGTCAAGCCCCGATTACGTAGCGCTTATGGTTGCCAATCAAATCCTGGGCGGCCCTGCGTCCAATCGTCTCTTCAGCGATCTACGCGGCGAGCACGGACTCACCTATAGCGCCTCGAGCGATCTGGACTGCTACCTGACGGCCGGAACCTGGGTAGCGAAGACGTCCACGCGCACGCCGGAGACGGCGAAGGCGGTTCATCGCGTACTCGACCAGATGAAGCGCATGCGCGACCACGCCATCAGCGGGGAAGAGTTGCAGCAGGCGGTCGATTACCTGATTGGCCACCAGGCGCTTGATTTCGAGACCTCCGCGGGGATCGCCGACCAGTTTCTCGAGTTGATGAATTACCATTTGAGCTTAGACACGTGGAACAACCTTCCGGCCGCGCTGCGCCACTTGACGGTGGACGACATTTGGCAAGCCACGCGCCGCTATCTTGACCCAGACCGCGCCACCATCGTGCTGGTTGGAAATGCGTCGGAATTCGAGAAGGACATGAAGAAGCTGGGAACGATCCGCGTTATACCCATCGGCGCGCTGGACCTGAGCGCGCCATGGTTTGAACGCTCCGGCAGGCCCAGACCGCAGGAGAGGAAAAGACCCGATTAGCTAATCCCCGTTCGGCGGCGCGCCGGGCTCAGGCTCATCCGCCACACCTATCTTTGACAAGCGGTATCGAAGGGCGTTGCGTGAGAGTCCCAGCAGGCGCGCGGCCTGGCTCTTGTTGCCGTTTGCGCGCCGCAGAGCCTCGCGAATGATCTCGTCTTCAAACTGGTCCAGCGTCATGCCTTCGGGGATAGAGTGCGTCTCGGGACTGGACGTGGCCGGACCCCTTCGTAGCGTGAACGTGTCGAGGTGGATGTCAGAAGGCTCGATCACTTCGCCGGCGGAGAGGGCGATGGCGCGTTCGATGATGTTCTGGAGTTCACGAATGTTGCCCGGCCAATGAAAATCCAGCAGCGCCTTTAGCGCCGCAGGCTTGATGCCATGGATCGGCTTGCCGGACTCGGCTGCGTAGCGCCGGATGAAGTGGTCCACGAGCGCCGGGATATCTTCCTTGTGCTCGCGAAGCGGCGGGATATTGATCGGCACCACGTTCAGACGGTAGTAGAGGTCCTCCCGGAAAGTGCCTTGCTCGAGCGCAGCCCGCAGATCGCGATTGGTGGCTGCCACCAGGCGCACGTCAACCTTGATGGTCCTGGTCCCGCCGAGCCGCTCGAATTCGCGCTCCTGAAGCACGCGCAACAGCTTCACCTGGATGGCGGCAGGCACGTCGCCGATCTCATCCAGAAAGAGCGTGCCTTTGTCGGCGAGTTCGAATTTACCGGGCTTGGAAGTACTAGCGCCGGTGAACGCGCCCTTCTCGTAGCCGAAGAGCTCGCTCTCCAGCAGATTTTCAGGAATGGCGCTGGAGTTGATCTTGACGAAGGGACCGGACGCGCGCCGTGAGTGCTCGTGAATGGCACGCGCGATCAGGTCCTTACCCACCCCGCTTTCGCCCGCGATCAGCACGGTGGAGGACGTGGGCGCCACCCGCACTACCATCGCCAGGACTTCCTGCATGCGCGGGCTTCCCGCAATGATGTTCTTGAACTCGTAGCGCTGGCCGAGCGCCTCACGCAGCGAGCGATTCTCCTGCTGCAGACGGTGAACGTCCAGCGCTTTGCGCACCACCAGCTTGATCTCGTCGAGCGAGAAGGGCTTCAGGACGTAATCGCTGGCGCCTGCCTTCATGGCCTCCACGGCAGTGTTCACCGTACCGTAGGCGGTCATCACAATCACCGGAAGCTCGGCGTTGGCGCTCTTGGCGGCCTGCAGGAATTCGAGTCCGTTCATGCCCGGTAGCCGCAGGTCCGTGAGTACCAGATCCACATGCTGGTTGAGCAGAATCTTGAGCCCGCTCTCCGCGTCGGCGGCCACCTCGGCCTCGTAACCTTCCTCCGAAAGCGTCAGAGAGAGCAGGCGCGACATCTTGGCTTCGTCTTCAACGATCAGAATCGTGGGCATAGTCCTCGGAGCGCGGGCGCCTCGCCCGTCATTCAGTCTCCGCTCTGCAATTCAAGATTAAGGCCGGACGTTCTCGCCCGCCAGTCTGTCATCCCAGGGCTGGGAATTGGAGCGGGCGAGACGCCCGCGCTCCGGGGCCAAATCGCATCCTCTAATCACACGGAAGAAAGACGCGAAAACACGCTCCCCTCCGCGATTTGTCCACCAGGTGGATCGATCCTCCGTGCTCGTCGATGATCTTTGAAACGATCGAGAGCCCCAAGCCCACCCCGTCGCGCTTGGTGGTAAAGAAGGGATTGAAAATCTGCTCGCGCAGCTCCGGCGGTACACCGGGCCCTTCGTCTTCGAATTCAATTTCGACGCCAGGCTTCAGATCGGCGTAGGCCGGTTTGGCGCTCACCCTCAGTGTTCCACCTTGTTCGCCCATGGCCTGGTACGCATTGATGGCGAGATTCGTGAACACCTGTTCGCACAGGTCCGCATCGACCGCGACTAGCGGAAGGCCGGGTTCATAGCCGGTCTCAACCTGCACCTTGGAATCCGCGCGCCCATTCGGGACCGATTTGAGAGCGCGTTCCAGGATTGGCGCAATCTCGGCGGGCCGGCGATCAAGCTGCATCGGACGCGCAAAATCCAGAAAACGGCTCACGATTCCGTTGAGCCGATCGACTTCGCCGGAGATGTACCCGGCGAGCTCTCCCGCCAAAACGTCGGAAGGCGAGAGCCTTTTGGCGAGCATCTCGGCAGAACCGCGGATGACGCCCAACGGATTGCGAATTTCGTGCGCCACGCCGGCGCTTAGTTGTCCGAGGGCCGCCAGCCGTTCGGAACGCCTCACCTCGGCCTGGGCCTGCTTGAGCTGCCGGTTGGTCTCCGCGAGAGTTTCGGCCAGAGTGCGGTAACGCTCCGACTGCCGGCGCGCACTGCTGGCCAGCCGGTTCACCACCACCGCCACCAGGAAGAAGAACAGAATGCGGAGGCCCAGCTCCGACGCCCCCTCGGAGGTGAATTCATACTCGCGCAGCGCAGGAACCAGGTAAGAGCAATAAGTTGCCGAGGCAAGGGCAGTCCAAAACAGCGTTCCACGGATTCCGTAAATGGTGGCCGCCGCAATGATGGGAACGTAGTAGATAAGATAGTAGCTGCTGGCGATGGCGATGGTTCCAGTGTGACTGAGAAGCAGCGTCGCAAGTTGAATCTTGATGATCAGGCTGTAGGCGTCCCGGCGCGGCCTGGGAATCGAAGCCAGGAGACGAGCGTCTAGAAGCTGGAACAGACCGATCGCAAGAAGGATGAGCTGCTTATGGAACTCATGAATCGGCTCGAGCAGCGCCAGTCCCGCCACGAAGGCGAGCCAGAGCAGATCCACTCCGCGAGAGCCCGCTCCGGGCCGTTTCCCGGCCTCGTCGATCCGGGCGGCCGAAACCGCGGAAGGCGGCAGGGCGACAATGGGAACCGGTTCAGTCATCAGTCGCTTTCCGCGTTTTTCCAGCGCCGGTATGCTGCCTGCATCTCGGGCTCCGGCTCCACGCCCAGAGCATCGGCGACGCGATTGATGTAGTTGAAATACGCAATCACCTGCACCGCGTCCAGAATATCGCGGTCTCGGAGGCCGTGGCGCCGCAAGCTTTCGACGTCCTGCTCACGCGTGGCGGCCGGCGCTCGCGTCACCATTTCGGCAAACTTCGCGAGCGCTTTTTCGCGTGGTGAAAGCTCGGCGCGCAAGTAGCCGTGCTTCACATGTTCGGCCAATTGCTCGTTGCCCGTTTCCCGGCGGAGATCCTCTCCGTGAGCTTCGATTCAATAGAAGCAATGGTTGGCCCAGCTCACCACCGTGGCCAGCAACTCGCGCTCGGCGCGCGTCAGTCCCGATTCGCCGAACATGGTTTCCGTGTACAGTTGAATCCCCGCGCGCAACACGGGCGCGTTCAGGCTCTGCGCGGCCAGGATGTTGAAGACCTTGCCTGCCCGCGCCAAGACGCGGTCGTACTCGGCTTTCAGTTCGCCGTTGGCATCCTCCGGTTCGATCGTTTTAATCCACGCCATGCGCGATCAGTTCTCCTTCACCGTCCCCTGCTTGGTGATGCTCTCCACGCGAAACTTTCTGTAGTTGCTGTAATGCGCCACCACATTACCGTCCAGACCCTTGAGCAGAAGAAGGCGCGCGTTGACGTGAGCTTCGAGGGACGAGGGCAGCCAGACTTCCTCGTTGATTTTGCTCTGCTCAAAAGTGAAGGCGGAACCCTTCTTCAGCGAAGCCAGTAGCCCTCCGCCCACTTTGAAGTTCCCGGCGAGATAGGCTTCGAGACGCACCACGTCCCGGGCCTGCTCGTCGATCCAGACCGCGCCGGTGAGGTCGTGAAGAAGGCTCTCCATCATCGAAGCGGGCTTATAAGAGGGGTTTGGCTCGAAGTCGAATACGATCACCTCGTGGCCGCGGAAGATCTCCCGGCGCGGGTTGGTGAAGTGATCGATGCGCAGGAAATCCGAGATCTGAACGTCATTACTCTTTCTCTTCACCTCCACCCTGTCGTGCGTTTGTTCCGCTTTCCGCGCCTGCTTCTTTTCGTACTCGTTTACGACCTTCTGGATGTGCTCGTTCTCCTTCCGCTCCTCGGCGGCATCGAGAGCGCGGCCGTCTTTTTTCACCAGGCGGTCCACCTCGTCGCCGTCAAGGTAGAAGACGTTGTACTCCTTCACGCCCTTCGACTTCACCGCGCCGTGCGAGTCAACGTCGAATTGTTCTTCGGTCTTGTCACAGGTGTACTGCCCGACGAGGGTTTCTATCGCCTTCTGATTCGCATCCACCGCTTTCAGAAGATCGGCGATATCCGGCAGAGGGCGATTCGATGCCGCGGGAAAGGCGAACACCCCCTCGTCCACGCCCGGATTGTGTAGAACGCGGCTGATCGTGACCATCCAATCGCGGCCGCCCTGCTGGTACTCCATGCGAAAGGGTTCAGGAATGCCGTCGACCAAACGATAGTCGTCGTAAAAGATACGCTCCGGCTTCGAGTCGTCATTCCCATCTGGGACCACCTCTTCGAGAACCAAATGGCTCGACGCATCGAAGTAGAGCTGGCGGCGGACGTTTGTGGCGGTGATCACTTCCACCTTGTGTGCGGCGCGGCCCCGCACGGTCTCGTCGCCCCGCAATTCGACCCGCTCCTTGTCTTTCTTGTGGCCGACGAAACGCTGGTTGCGGAAGCGAGCCTCAGTTTCGAGAATCGTACCCTCGTCGCCGGTCAGCGTACGGAGACCGCTCGAATCCTGGCGCCACGCCGACTTGCCGTTGTAGGCTTCGCGACTGGTCTCGCCGCCGATCGTGACTTCACGATACAGGCGATTCGGCCGCTCCAGGATCATCGTAAATGATCCCGAGGCCTTGGTCGCGGCGTCGGTCACGGTGCCCTGAAACTCGATTGCGTGCAGCTGCGCCAGGCGCTTCGGGCCCCCCTCGGCGCGGATGCAGGCCTCAATGATCTTGCTCGCGCTGCGGCCTCGATCCTGGGCGCTGGCCCGAGTCGGCAGCAGAACGGCTGCAATCCACAATGCCGCTAATCCTGGCTTGAGTCTCATTCCTTGTAAACCTCTCCCGGTTCCGTTCCGGCTCCTAGCCTGGCCAGTTGTGACAAACAGAGCCCGTCCGCTCATCCACCGCGAATGGTCCTGAGCGCGGCAAGGTCAGCCAGACCGACGGCCTCCCCTTGGCGCCGGTTGGAGCGCACGCAGGGATCACGCCGCAGCGCCCAGCGGCTTGGCACGTTCGATTCGCTTACGCTCGCGAGGACTGTGCATCGCCTCCCAGAGATCGCTGCGCCGCTGCACATTCAGCCAGAAATCAGGACTGTTGCCAAACACCCGAGCCAGGATCAGCGCGGTGGCCGCCGTCACTTTTCGACGGTTCTTGCACAACTCATTCACGTGCTTGCGCTGCACCCCCATCGCTTCGGCTAAAGCCGTCTGGGTTAAACCGAGGGGTTGCATGAACTCCTTAATGAGGATCTCACCGGCCGTGGCCGGCTTGCGCTTCGTCATCAGCATGGCTCACCTCATCTGTAACTATGATCGTCAAGATAGACGCTTTCCGCCTCGCCGCGGCCGCCGTCCCACCGGAACACCAGCCGCCATTGGCCGTTGACACGGATCGAGTGGAAGTTTGCGAGATTGCCGCGTAGCTTCTCGAAGTGATTGCTCGGCGGCGCCCTCAGATCCTGATCGGTCGTCGCATCGTCGATCATCTGGAGTTTGCGGAAGAGCCGCTTTTCGAGATGGGGCGGTACCTTCCGTGAACGCGCATCCTCCACGAAGAAGGCGGGCAGCCACGCGTCTCGAAAGCTCACAATCATCCGGTAGACCCGCTCCGTATCAATGTACCGCTCGGCGGTACATCCTGCAAGAGTTCAATAGGGGACTCCGGTCGATTCTGAAACAGGCAATTGCAAAAGCCGCCTTCAGTCCGCAATCAGACCCGTGGCAAGCGCCTCGGAGCTGAGATTGCGAGCCTTGAAAGCACCAAGAGCCAGACCAATCGCGAGCCAGAGAATCCCAATACTCAAGGCCAGGCGCGGCAGGCTCAGCCAGATCGCGAGGCAGGAGGCCAATCCGGCCAGCGGCGCCACGGCGTCCGTCAGCCATCGCCGCCTGGCGCCGCCCCGGAGATAGAATTGCCAGAAGGCTGCCAGATTCACGGCCATGAAGGTTGCCAGCGCGCCGGCATTCAGGATCTCCGCGGTTTTTTCGAAATTGATGACGCCGGAGGGCACGAAAGAGAGCACGCCAATCACCACGATCGCCACCGCCGGAGCGTTCCACCGCAGGCTGAGGCGCGCGAAGATCCCGGGCAGCACGCGGTCGCGGCCCATGCCGTAGAGAATCCTGGCCGCCGCCACCTGCCCGCTCAGGGCCGCGCCGAAACAGGCGACGATCAGCAGCGCTCCCATGGCGTGAAACAGCAGCACGCCGCCCACCCGTTGGTAGATATCCATGAAGGCGGTCTCGGGATTGGGGTAGGAGGCGTAGTCCGGCCACACCTGATGGCCGAGGTATACCTGAGCGCCGCTGAGGAGCGCCGTAATGATCACCACCAGCACCACGGCCACCAGAACGTTGCGCTGCGGGTTATCGACGTCCTCGGCCAGGGTGGTCACGCTGTCGAAACCAATGTAAGTGAGCGCCGCAAACGACGTGGCAGTGGCCATCGCTCCAAGATGAAAGGTGGCGGGATTATAGAACGGCCGCCAGGAGAAAAGGCCGGACCAGCCCTGATGGCGGAAGAGATAGGCCACGGCCAGGACCGCGAACACCGCGATCACCGCGCACATTCCTGCCAGCATCAGTTCGTTGGCGCGCGCCGTCCAGCGGATGCCCAGCAGGTTGAGGCCGGTGATGAGCAGAGCGAAGGCGAGCGCGCCCACCCAGAAAGGCAGGGTGGGGAACTCGCGGCGCAGAGTGACGGCCCCATAGATCACGTTGATCAGGGGCATGCAGATGTAGCCGAGAAGCATAGCCCAGCCCGCCACAAAGCCCGCCAAGGGGTGGATGGCCTGGGCGGTGTAGGTGTAGGCCGAGCCGGCGGCGGGGTAGAGCGCGGCCAGGCGGCCGTAGCTCACCGCCGTCAGCAGGATCGGCACCGTGCCTACCAGCACCGTGTCCAGGACGTGCCCGCCCGAAAGTTGCTCCGCGATTCCGAACAAGGTGACCGCGGCGATGGGCTGAATGATGACGATACCGTAGAAGATCAGGTCGCCGAGACTGAGTACCCGGCGAAGGTGGGGCGTGGAGGCTGGGGCCTCGGCGATCGTGTTGCGTTCGTTCAAATGGCCTCGGTGATAGCTGCCGGCCAACTCCGTCTCGGGACCCCGGCGGGCAGGTGGCGAAGCCTCAGTATTGCACGCGGCCGCGCTGAAGACCGTGCTTGTTCATCCGATGGTCTCTGGCGCCACCGGCTTGCCTTGGCGTGCCGCTCGATAGATCGCATCCATGACGGCCACATCGCGCGCGCCCTCCACACCGTCAGGTTCCGGATCGCGATTCCGCTGGATGCAGTCGGCGAGCGCGTCGAGTTCGAGGGCGAACTCGTGCATCACGGGATACTCGCGCTCGAACCAGCGGCCCTTGACCTGGCCAAAGAGGCGGCGAGGTTCGTCATAGGTGAACGCCGGGTCGAGCGCGGCCCACCCTTCAGTACCGAGCACACGAACGAACGACTGCTTGGCGGCCGCGAAGCTGGAACTTGCCTGGGCTATCACTCCACTTGGGAACTTGAGTTGGAAAGCGATGTTCTCGTCCACTTCGCTGAAGCGGCGCTGGTCGAGCGCCCAGGCGTAGCCCGAAACCTCGGTGGGATACTCATCGAGGAGCCAGCGTACGCTGTTGACGCAATAGACCCCCACATCCACCAGTGATCCGCCGCCGGCCACATCCTGGCTGAAGTGCCAGGACTTTTCCGGAGGCAACTGGAAGGTGAACGACGACTGAATCATCTTGGGCTTGCCGAGCTTACCCGTCGTGATCAGATTCTTCAAGGCCACGCTGCCGGGCTCGAAGTACTTCCGGTAGGCAATCATCAGCCGAACCCCGTGGCGGCGGCAGGCCTCGACCATGCTCCGGCATTCCGCCACCGTGTTCGCCATCGGCTTCTCGCATAGCACGTGCTTGCCGGCTTCGGCAGCCCGGATCGTTTCGCTGGCATGAGCGCCGTTAGCGCTCGCGATGAACACCGCCTGAACTTCCGGATTCTGCAGGCAGGCAGCGTAACTGTCGTACGCGTAGTAGTGAGCCGCGCCGAACTTTCTGGCCAGTTTCTTGGCCTTGGCAGGATCGCTCGAAACCAGCGCGATCAGCTTCGATTTCTTCGCGTGCGCAAAATCCGGCAGGACCGCCCGCTGGGCGATGCGACCCAAGCCGACTACGGCATAGCCGATGCGTTTCGAGTCTTTCACATTTCCTCCTCGACGAGCCTTGCGAGAATATCACGAACTGCGGAGCGCCGCGGAAGTGGTGAAAAAAGCTGCTACAATCAGCTTGTGATTGCCGACCTCGTGCAGATTAATCCTAAGCCTGAGCCCGTGCGACGCCCCGACTGGCTGAAGGTGCGACTGCCTTCCGGAGAGAACTATTTCGAGCTCAAGAAGCTGATGCGCGGCCTCGGCCTGCACACGGTGTGCGAGAGCGCGCGCTGTCCCAACATTGCGGAGTGCTGGCATCATCGCACCGCCACCTTCATGATCCTCGGGAATCTATGCACCCGAAGCTGCGCCTTCTGCACGGTCCCGAAAGGGAGGCCGTTGCCTCTCGATTGGGAGGAGCCGGAGCGCGTGGCGGATGCTGCCGCGGCCATGGGCGCCCGCTACGTGGTGGTGACCTCGGTGGACCGGGACGATCAACCGGACGGCGGCGCCACGATCTTTGCCCGCACCATTCAGGCATTGCGGCAGCGCATCGAGGGCGTGCAGGTGGAGGTTTTGATCCCGGATTTTCGCGGCTCGGACCAGGCGTTGCAGATCGTGCTCGAGGCCGCGCCGAACGTGCTCAATCACAACACTGAGACGGTGCCGCGGCTCTATCCCGTGGCGCGGCGGGGCTCGCGATATGAGCGCTCGTTACGCTTGCTGGCGCGCTCGCGCGAGATCGCTCCGGCCATCCCGACCAAGTCCGGTCTCATGGTCGGCCTCGGCGAAACGCTGCCGGAGGTCTGCATCGTACTCACTGACCTGGCGCGCGCCGGAGTCGACATCGTGACCATCGGTCAATACCTGCGGCCTTCCGGAAATCAACTCCCCGTTGCCCGCTTCTACACCCCGGATGAGTTTGCGGCGCTTAAGCGCGAGGGTGAAGGGCTCGGGATTGGCCACGTCGAGTCCGGCCCTCTGGTGCGCAGCTCTTATCACGCTCACGAGCAGACCGAAGCTTTCCGGGAGCGCGTGCCGGCTTAATCCCACCCACTGTACGATCGCACACAATTCAAGTCCAGGCTTCTCGCGAGTCTCAGGGTTGCCCGCCGTGCCTCCGCGCGAGCGCCTGCTCGGCTTGCGTGTGAATGGACTCGCCTACGTCGGTGTGGACTGAAGCGGTATCCGCGCCCACCTGGCGATAGAGATCCTCGCCTTCCTGAGTGCGTCCCAGCCTGATCAGAAGACTGCCTTCAACCAGTTTCCAGAGCTGATTTTCCGGATACTCCGCGGCCAGTTCCTGGAAGAGAGCCAGCGATTTCGCGTACTGCCGCTCGTTGCCTCTCGAAAAATCCTTCGCCAGATAGAACTTGGCCTCGCCACGAGTGAGGTCCGCCTGGCGCGCCGCCGTTTCCAATTGGCGCAGCCCGAGTTCCCGGCTGCCCCCCGGCAGGCCGATCAAAAACTTCAGCATTTTGACGATGGTTGGCAGGGTGTCGACAAAGTAGTTGTAAATGCCCACGCCGAGATAGGCGTCGGTTAGACTGGGATCAAGCTTCAAGGCTTGAAGCAGGAGTCCCCGCATTTTCTTGCCCGCTCGGGCGGTGGGCAGATCGTTGTCGCGCAGACCATAGAAGCGTGCGAGCAGCCCGTAGGCCATGCCCTCGCTCAGAAGATTGCGAGCCGTGTTCTCGCGGGCCCGAACGCGGACGTCAGCCTTGATGATGGCCTGCTGGACCAGGCGCTGGAAGACGGGGTCGTAGGGACTGGTGGTTTTTGAGACTACGTCAAAGACGTCAGGATCGATCAGGTTTCCAGTCGTAAGGTAAATCCTCCACCAGTACGCGTCCGCTTGAAATAGATATCCTAGCGGCGAGTCGGGACTCCGGCGCTGAACGTCTTGAAAGCGTCGCAGAGCGCCGTCAATGTCGCCGTTCATAAGGCGGCGCATACCTTCCCGTGAGCTGCTCAGGAGTTCAGCATCACTTGGGGCAGAGACGCTTTGCGCGACAGTGCTTGGAATCGCCAGCCCGAGCGCCAGCGAGGCAAAGAACAGGCATCGCGGCGCGATCGTCATGCGTTCCAGCGATACCATAACCTTCACCGAGCGCACTCCTTCAGAAGGCGTCAATGCAGACTCCGGACCGTGCGGCCCAATCATCTTTGATTCTGGATTACAGGCTTTGGATCGCGGTGAGAGCGCGAGCGGCCGATTCCAGATCGAAGGTTCAGGATCATTCGCAGGCGTGTTACGGGCGTGGTCGCGTCTAAAGTATTTTTTTCCCCAACGCCGAGCTGACCAGGCCGACCGCCAGAGCGGCGGTGCGATTAAGGGTATCGAGGATCGGATTCACCTCAACGATTTCGAGGGATGCCATCTTCTTGCTGTCAGCAATAATCTCCATGGCCAGATGGGCTTCACGAAACGTCATCCCTCCCGGCACGGCGGTGCCCACGCCGGGCGCCTCGTCGGGATCGACCACGTCCATGTCAAAAGAGATAGCGACGCCCGCTGTGTCCCGCGTAGCAAGATCCAGGCTTCTCTGCATCACAAGCCGCATCCCAAGCTCATCGATGTCGCGCATCGTGAAGACGTTGACCCCCGAACCGTGAATCTGCTTGCGCTCCTGGGCATCGACGTCGCGCACGCCGACCAATACGCAGTCCTTGGCCTGCACCTTTGGGGCGAAGTTGAAGATGCTCGTAAGAGCTTCAGGACCAATGCCAAGCAAAGAAGCAAAGGGCATGCCATGTACGTTGCCGCTGGGGCTGCTCTCCGGCGTGTTCATGTCGCCATGGGCATCGATCCAGATCAGACCGATGGTCTGTTCGCGCTCCCGGTAAAATTTTGAAATGCCGGAGACGGTCCCGACGGCCACGGAGTGATCGCCGCCCAGAGATATCGGGAATTGACCTTCTTCCAGAGTCTGGCAGATCCGCCTTGCGACGTCCTCGCAGGTTTCGGAGATCTCATTCAGATACTTGGCCCGCCGGTCGCCGAAGTGTTGCTCCTCAGCCAGTTTTACCGGAACATTGCCGGCATCCTCTACGTGATGATTGAGACCTTTGAGCACCGAATTGAGCCCTGCGGCGCGAATGGCGGATGGACCCATGTCTACGCCACGACGCTCCTGGCCTAGATCGAGCGGCACTCCGAGAATCCGAACCTTCATCGATCTACCGAATGGAACCTCTTAATCTGACTGGTCAAATGACCAGTCTTATGGTACACTAAAAAGTGCCATGAAAAGGAAAGATAAGACTGTTAGCGCAACTGAATTTAAGGCCAAGTGCCTTCACATCCTTGACCATTTACAGCCTGACGGCTTGGTTGTGACAAAGCGGGGTCAACCTGTTGCCCGTCTGTTCCCGGTAACGGCTGTTGATAATTCCAAACTGATCGGTTCGCTGAAAGACGAAGTGAAAGTGCTTGGAGACATCTTCTCCACAGGCGAAAAGTGGAATGCTGAATCTGGACACGCATATTCTCGTCGCGCTCTTCACCGGCGACCTCACCGCACCGGAGCATGAGTGCGCCCTGAGCCAGTCTTGGGCCATTTCGGACATTGTCCTTTGGGAACTCTCCAAGCTGACTCAGAAGCGCCGTATGTATCTGAATGCCGAAAGCCCTCGATTTCGCGCCTTTCTGCGGTCACTCACCGTCCTGCCCATCACCTTTGAAATTGCTTGGGCGAGCACGCGCCTTGATTTTTCGTCCGACCCCGCCGACGAGATCATTGCGGCCACAAGCATTGTCGAGGGCATTCCGTTGCTAACCCGTGACCGCCTCATTCGCCGCTCTCGCCTCGTGCCGCTCGCGCTTTGACGGCTACGGTTTCAAGCGGTACAGCATCCTCGGGAAGGGAATCGTCTCGCGCACGTGATCCAGGCCGCAGATCCACGCCACGGCCCGCTCGATCCCCATGCCGAATCCTCCATGCGGTGCGTTGCCGTAGCGGCGCAGATCGAGGTACCACTCGAAGTCGGCTTGTGGCAGGTTCTCCCGTTTGATCCGCCTTAGCAGTTCGTCATAGTCGGCCAGGCGCTCGCCGCCGCCCACGATCTCGCCGTAGCCCTCCGGCGCCAGCATATCCACGCCCAATGCCACCTCGGGCCGGTTAGGGTCTGTGGCCATGTAGAATGCTTTGACGGCCGCCGGGTAATGCGTCACCAGCACGGGCCGGTCGAACTGCTGACTTAGGAGGGTCTCGTCGCTGCCGCCGAAATCGCCTCCCCACTCGATTTCGCTGCCCTTGCCCTGCAGGATCTTCACCGCGTCATCGTAGGTAAGGCGCGGAAACGGCAGTTGGACGGCTTCCAGTTTGCTGACGTCCCGTTCCAGCGTCTTGAGCTCGGACTGGCGCTTCTCAAGCACGCACCCGACGATCGAGGCCACCAACCCCTCGGCCAGCACGCAAACGTCATCGAGGTGCGCGAAAGCCACCTCAGGCTCTACCATCCAGAATTCCGTGAGATGACGGCGTGTCTTAGACTTTTCGGCGCGAAAAGTGGGCCCGAAGCAGTACGTCTTGCCCACGGCCATGGCTGCGGCCTCATTGTAAAGCTGGCCGGACTGGGTGAGGTAAGCCTTCTCGTCAAAGTAGTTCACCTCGAATAAAGTCGTGGTGCCCTCGCAGGCTGCGGGCGTGAAGATGGGCGTATCCACCAGCGTGAAGCCGCGGCTGTCAAAGTAGTCGCGCGTGGCCTTGATGATCTCGTGGCGAACGCCCAGGATGGCCCGCTGCCGCGCCGACCGCAGCCATAGATGGCGGTGGTCCATCAGGAAATCGACGCCGTGCTCCTTGGGCGTGATCGGATACGGATGTTCGGGCGGCACACGCTGAATCACTTCCACGTTCGTGACGTCGAGCTCGAAGCCGCCGGGGGCGCGCTGATCGGCACGCGGCTTGCCCGTGATCCGCAGCGAGGATTCCTGGGTCAGGCCTTTGATCGTCTCGAAGACTTCAGGCGGAACGGCAGCCTTTACCACCACACCCTGAATCATGCCCGTGCCATCGCGCATGATCGGGAAGAGCAGCTTGCCGCTCTCGCGAAGATTGTAGAGCCAGCCCTGAATGGTAACTTCCTGGCCGGCGCGGCTTGATACATTGCGAATCTCAACTACAGGAATATCCATGATGTTCTCTTATTCCTTGACGACTCCACACTCTTCCCACTGTGCCATCCAGGGTTAGTTCGCCTCGTCCCTGTTTTCCCTTAGCGCCTCGAGTTTGTGGACGACCTCGCGCACGCGCCCCAGACTTGTGGGGTCAGGGCCGCGATCTTGCAGTTCCAGGAAGGCGCAAAAACTGCGGCTCTTGCGAGCCTCTGTCAAATCTTCGACGAGAGCTGGCCATTCGATCCCCTCGGCTCCGGCTTCGAACGGGAGCAAGTGTTCGTCTTTTTCGCGTCGATTGTCATGCAGGTGGGCTGCCGAAGTCCGGTCCCGTACGGCCGCGAAAGCCTCGCGCGCGTTGCCATCCAGATGGGCGTGTCCGGCGTCGAAGCAGACTCCGACGTCGTCCAGATGCGTGTAATTGAGGAAGTGCATCAAGCGCGCAGGCTTGTTCAACTCCCCCACGGCATTCTCCAGCAACAGGCTCACGCCGCGTTCTTTGCCGAAGATGCGCAAGTGCTCCAGCGAGGTAAAGGCCGCATCGAAGTTCTCCAGGCTGAATCCCTCATTGTCCAAGCCCAGATGCAGGACCAGGTAGCGGAACGGAAGCCGCTCTGCGACCTCCAGGGTTCGCTTGATCTCGTCCATGGAGTCGATGCGCAGCCGGCGTTGCGGATGCGAAATCGAAATCGGAAAGCCGCCTTTGCGCTCTCCGCCGGGCTCGGAGTAAGGGGGCGCATGCACCGAATGCAGCGCCACGCCCAGATCCGAAAACCAGTGGGCGAGATCGCCCACATGGTGACGGTCGCGATAGTCCAGGTGCTCGGGCGCGGCGAAGATCTCGATCTGGCGGAATCCGGATTCGAGGATGCGGTCCAGAAGCCGCGAGCTCAGGCGCTCGGCCGCAAAAAGGCGCGTGGAGAGGCCGTATTCCATCAATAGCCCACCGCCCGCCCGCCGCCGCGAGGGTCTGAAGCGCCGAAGCGCCAGCCGCTCGCTGGGTCTACTTCGATAGCCTCGCAATCGCCTAGCCCGCCGGCTTTTCTCAGCGTATAGCCCGCCTGGCGCAGCAGGTTGTCCGTATCCTCGGAGACGGTGGTCTCAACCAGAACCTGATCCGGCATCCATTGGTTGTGGAAACGCGGGAGGTTCACCGCCTGCTGGATGTCTAGGTGGTAGACCAGGGCGTTCAGAAGCACCTCGAGCACCGTGTTGATGATGGTCCCGCCGCCCGGCGAGCCCAGCACCAGCCGCAGCGCCGGCTGGGCAGAAGAGTTGTCTTTCGGAGGGTCCTCGAGCACGATCGTGGGTGTCATTGAAGAGAGGGGACGTTTGCGGGGCGCGATCGAGTTGGCCTCGCCCTGGATCAAGCCAAACAGATTAGGGCTGCCGGGCTTGGCGGCGAAGTCGTCCATTTCGTCATTGAGCAGGAAGCCCGCGCCTTCCACCGTGAAGCCGGAGCCGTAGCCGGCATTAAGCGTGTAGGTGTTCGAGACCGCGTTGCCGTCGGCATCCACCACGGAGTAGTGCGTGGTGGAGCTTGACTCGGGCGGCGTAGGCTCGCCT
The DNA here is from genome assembly GCA_035946735.1 of Terriglobia bacterium. Lineage (GTDB taxonomy): Bacteria > Acidobacteriota > Terriglobia > UBA7540 > UBA7540 > Gp13-AA77. The sequence goes on along the minus strand of DASYYZ010000160.1, from coordinate 13,352 downwards.
GCGCGAAGGGGCGCGTCGGGTTTGGCGGCCAACATCTCCTCACGCAGCCGGGCGGCATAGCTCTTGCTGGTGAGGCCGGTGACCGGTACCTTTGCGAAGTCCGCGTCGCCGAGATACTCGGCCCGGTCCGCGTAGGCTCTGCGCATAGCCTCTATGATGACGTGCATCGCGGCATAGGAGTCCGGCGCGCCCAGGTCGAGCGGCTCGAGAATATTGAGCATTTCCACCAGACCCACGCCGCCGGAGCTTGGCGGCGGCGCGCTCAGAAGCGTCAAACCGCGAAAATGGCCCACTAGCGGCAGCCGGACTTTGGCTTCGTAGGCGGCGAGATCAGCCAGGCTGATGATGCCGTGATTCTTCTCCATGCTGGCCGCGATCTGGTGCGCGATCGCACCGCGATAGAAAGCATCGGGCCCGTGCTCCGCGACCTCCTGCAAGGTACGGGCCAGCTCCGGCTGCTTGAAGATCTCTCCCGCCTCGTAGTATCTGCCGTCGCGCAGGAAGATTTTCCTGGACTCGGAAAATTTGCCGAGTTTTTCCCTTTCGCCGCGCAGGTCCTCAGCCAGGGCGTAGCTAACCTCGAAGCCGCCCGACGCCAGGCGAATGGCGGGCTCCATGACGCGACGCAGCCCCAGCTTGCCGTACTTGCGCTCTGCAAGCGCCAGTCCGGCCACCGTACCGGGTACGCCGGAAGCGAGGGGTCCGATCAGACTCAAGTCTTTGACGGGATTGCCGGCCGCATCGAGGTACATGTTGCGCGAAGCGGCACCCGGCGCCTCCTCGCGATAGTCGATGAAAGCCGCCTCGCCGGACGCCAAGCGGACCAGCATGAAACCGCCCCCACCGATGTTGCCAGCAAACGGGTGGGTGACGGCGAGAGCGAACCCGACGGCAACTGCTGCATCCACGGCATTGCCCCCGGCCTGCAGGATTGCAACACCGACTTGGGAGGCGTTCGGTTCGCTGGAAGCGACCATGCCGTGACGACCCGCCACAGGCTCGAGCGCAAACGCCGCGATCTCCGAGAATCCGATACAGACTAGCAGAGTCGCGAACCAGACACTGTGCTTCATAGCCCCTCTAGAGGCGCGATTTGCGTCGATACAGGCAGCCACTGCTGAACCGTCGTTCGCCTTCCGGAGGCCCAAGGTTGGCAATCAGCAGTCGAAAATCGCGAAGGCATCATAATTGCGAGAACCGGTAAAGGCAGGGAATTACCGATACTCAAATCTAGGACAAAAGGCGGCGGGACGCAAGGCGCCGGGATACCTGGCCAAAGGGCCGAGTCAACGCCCGGCATTCCTCGAACCGTTGCGCCAATAGTCGATTTTAAGCCTGCGATTTCGGTGCGGGGTATAATCGCCTTGCCTCAGGAGGGGCAACTCACATGCGAATGATGCTAAGAGTCTCGATCCCGGTGGAAAGCGGTAATGCTGCAATTCAGGACGGCAGTCTTCCCAACACTATTCAAAAGATTCTCGATGAGCTTAAGCCGGAGGCCGCCTATTTCGCGGAGGAAAATGGCGAGCGCACCGGATACATTTTTTTCGATATGCAAGAGTCCTCGCAGTTGCCTGCCATCGCCGAACCCTGGTTTCTGGCTTTCAATGCCAGGCTCACTGTCCGCCCTGCCATGACCCCCCACGACCTCGCCGATGCCGGGCCGGCAATCGAGCGGGCGGTGAAGGCACATGGTAAAGCTCAGGCAAGAGCTGCCTCAGCGTAAGTCGTTGCCGTTGTCTTCAATCTTGGGTTGAAGGGCTGGGCTACATCACCGGCTCGGGGTGCATGAGGTCAATGCTCTTGTATTCTCCGTGCAGGATGCCGTCGCGGATCTTTTTCGGGACCCAGCCCTTTCTTGACATTTGATACGCATAGAGAGCCTCGGCCATGCACGTTCCGCAGTTGGCTCCGTGCGCGGTCTCGAAGCAGGAATGAAGGCTGGTGTGGCCGTGCCCGCGGTCGCAGTAGCAATAGCAGGGCATCTGATAAAACACTTCGGGAATTTTAGCCGCCGCCTTGTAGGACTCAATCCGCGCGGGCTCCGTCAATCCTTGGTACGCAAGCTGCTCCTGGCTCATGATGGGAGGCAAAGTCTCGCCTTTGGCTGGCGGCGAGGTGTGGTACGCCGGAACTGGCGGCGCCGGAGCGGGCGCGGGAGTAGTTTGGTCCTGCGCGATAGCGCTGGCGCAGATTACAGCGATTATGGCTAGACTGGCGAGTAGAGATTTCATGTTGCCTATTGTACCCCAAAACGGGCGCGCGCGGCCTCACGCTGCACACCGCGCTTTGGCGTTCGCCGGCCTCTGCCTGGCCGGGATCGTCGCCGCACAGGAGCCGACGCCGGATCATCAGGGGCCGACGATCAAGGTCAAGGTACAACAAGTTCTGGTGCCGGTGGTCGTGACCGACAGAAGGGGCCATTTCGTCACAGGCTTCAAGGCAAGCGACTTTCAGGTTTTCGAAGATGGCGTGGAGCAGAAACTCGTAGCGCTCAGTACCGAGGCAAACGGTGCGTCTGCATTATTTCCCTCCGAGCCAGAACCGAAGCCGGCGACGGGCGGATCGATCGCGCTGTCGCCCCAGGTCGGCGGCGAGCCGGTCGCGCGTACATATCTGATCGTCCTGGACACGCTCTTTTCCTCCTTTGGCGACTTTCACCAGGCGCGGGAAGCCCTGAGTAAGCTCTTCAAGGACGAGGACGGCGCCGGCTCGCAGTATGCGCTCGTCGCGCTCGGCCGGCCGACCAGCGTCATCCAAAATCTGACGCGGGACCCCGAGGCTATCCTGGCGGCTGTCGAGAGCAAAGACCTCACTAGAACCATTACTTCCAGCGAGCACTCGAACCTGGCTCAGCAGGAGTCCGAGTTACTGGACATACTCGAACATTGCCCCTCCTCTTCGAAGCCCAAGGCTGGTCCGGACGAACCTTGCCCGGCGGCGGAGAGCTTCGCAAATGAAGCGGCCCGGGAGCGCGACGAGCTCAGCCGAAATCTCATCACCGAGCTACGCAGCCTTACGGAACAGCTTTCACGAATGCCGGGAAGGCGCTCAATCATATTGGCTTCTGATGGATTCAGCCTGCAGCCGGGCCGTGAACTCTTTGAGTTGGTTGCAGCCTACACCAACGATCAAAGCGTGTTGCTGCACAATAAGTCCAGCTACCTTCTGAGCGAGCTAGGACCCGTCGTCCAGCTCGCAACCGCCCGCAACGTGACGTTCTATACCCTTGACGCGCGCGGACTTTATACGCTTCCTGCCGGCGGGTACGATGCCTCCCAAAGGGTCGCGATAAATCCAAAGCTTGCCGCAACCGTCTTGCCTGCCATGGAGAGTGCGAAAAGCACGTCGGCGTGGGAACAGCAGGACGCGATGAGCTACCTGGCCGCGGCCACCGGAGGCGTGTTTTACCACGACAAAAACGACCTTCTGAAGGGTTTGCGGCAGGCGTTCGCGGACGGACGCGAGTATTACGTCTTGGCCTATGATCCGTCGAACCGGGCAGCCGACGGCAGGTACCGCACCATCAGGGTTCGAGTGAAGAACCGGAGCCTCGTCGTGCGCGCAAAGCGAGGTTATTGGGCGCCCATGTTCAGCCCTGCCTCCGCTCCCACATCAACCACCGCCACGGCGCACGCCGAACCGCCAGCGGCATCGCCGACTCCGGTACCACCACCACTACCTCCTCCGCCGATTGCAGTCGCGCTGCCGGTCGAGTCATCCACCTTGGAGGCGCCGAGCGCGCCGTCGCTGGTGGATATCCCAACAGACGAGCTCATTCGCGAGTTCCCCCAACTCAAGCAACTCGATCCAGCCGGCAATCAGGACATTCTGTCCTCGATCCTGCAGAAGGTGGGTGCCAATGTCGCTAACCTGTTCGACAGGTTTCCCAACATTACCTGCCGCGAAGCGGTGACCGAGCAGCGTCTGGCTGGCCCGGGCAGGGAGCAGGATCAAATCTACCAGGAGTTCCGCTATCTGGCCGTGGCCAGCGATGACAAAGAGAAGACGGGTTTCAAAGAGTACCGGACCGACGCCAAAGGCAAAGCTGTGCAGCAACGAGGTCTCGGCAGCGGATATCTGATCACGGAAGGCTTTGTTTCGACGCCGCTTTACTTCCATCCGCGGTATCAGTCGGACAGCAGGTTTCGATATCTGGGTGAGGAGTTAGTCGGGAAGCGCCGCACGGAGGTGGTGGCCTTTGCCCAAAAGCCGACCGCGCGCGTGCGGGAGCTTTTCTCAATCAGTGGCGGGCAGCAGTTCGCGCTCGCGCAGGGCATCGCCTGGATCGATTCGACGGATCACCAGATCGTCTGGATGCTGAAGGAAATCACCTCTCCTGCGTTGGAGATTGGCCTCGAATCCCAAATCACGCAAGTCACATTCGGCGAGGTTCGCTTCAAGGGCGACTCCCCGGCGCTCTGGCTCCCGCGTGAGGTCAAAGTGGAGACGAGGCTTTCCGGGGTCGTCTACCGCAATACTCATTTCTATTCGGAATTCAAGCAGTTCGCGGTCCGAACCGTAGAGAAGGAAGGCGGTCCGGTGTTGCGCTGAACGCCTCATGCTGAACTTTAAGAATAGGACGCCAAGGTATGGACATTGCTGGTCAATGTTCCGCTTCTGGAGTCTCCGCGTCCTCATCGCGCTTTCGATGGTGATGTCCTCCTGGAGGCAACCCCGCGCCGCGGACAGCCGGTCCTACGACGAATCCTTTCGACCTCAGTTTCATTTCACGCCTGCCAAAAACTGGATGAATGACCCCAACGGACTTGTCTTCTACAAGGGTGAGTACCATCTTTTTTACCAGCACAACCCATTCGGCAACCTGTGGGGCCATATGAGCTGGGGGCACGCCGTCAGCCCGGACCTCGTGCATTGGCGCCATCTGCCCGTTGCAATTCCGGAGCGGAACGGCGTGATGATCTTTTCCGGAAGCGCCGTAGTGGACTGGCAAAACTCGAGCGGATTTTGCAAGAGCTCTGACCCTCGCGATCCTTCGTGCCTGGTTGCCATCTATACGGGAGCCACGGCCGGACGGCAGAACCAGAACCTCGCTTACAGCAATGATCGCGGGCGAACCTGGACCGGGTACGCCCACAATCCCGTTGTCGACCTGCAACGGGCGGATTTCCGGGACCCGAAGGTCTTCTGGTACAAGCCTGCCCAGCGGTGGGTAATGGTGGCAGCGCTTCCGCCGCAGCACAAAGTTCGTTTCTTTGGCTCCCTGGACCTCAGGCACTGGACGGCGCTCAGCGATTTCGGGCCGGCGGGCGCGGTCGGGGGCGTCTGGGAGTGTCCCGACTTGTTCGAGCTTCCCCTTGAGGGCCAGCCTGGGGAGACGCGATGGGTCTTGAGCGTGAACCTGAATCCCGGCGGCGTGGCGGGCGGCTCCGGAGATCAGTACTTCGTCGGCCGTTTCGACGGGGTCAGATTCGAGAACGAAAACCCACCGGACACCATCCTCTGGGCGGATTACGGCAAGGACTTCTACGCTTCGACTTCGTTTTCGGACGTACCTCCGGCCGATGGTCGTCGCATCTGGATGGGATGGCTCGACAACTGGGAGTATGCCGCGGCCTTGCCTACCAACCCCTGGCGCGGAGCAATGACGATCCCGCGGCGGCTTACGTTGAGACGGTTCGGAGCGGGAATCCGGCTGGTTCAGCAGCCGGTGGCGGAGCTCCGGGCCCTTCGCGGTCGGCACCTTGCCGTTGTCAATCAGAGCGCAGCCGATGCAAACCAAGCCTTACAGGCAGGCGGCGTCAAAGGCCAGGCGCTCGAAATTCAAGCGGAAATCAAGCCCGGGGGCGCAACCGACTTTGGCTTCCGGGTGCGCAAGGGTGCTTCCGAAGAAACGGTGGTTGGCGTCGATCTCGGGAAGTCGCAGTTGTTCGTGGATCGCACCGGTTCGGGGGGAGCGGGTCTTCCGGCCGGGTTCGGCGGCCGGCAAACGTGCCCGCTGGAAACGTCGGGCGGCCAGCCGGTCAGGCTGCACATCTTCGTTGACCGTTCGTCTGTTGAGGTATTCGCGAACGACGGCCAGGGCGTCATTTCAGATCTGATTTTTCCCTCCGCGGCCAGCCAAGAGATCGAATTCTACTCGCGTGGCGGCCAGGCCCAGGTTCTGCGACTGGATACATGGAACTTGAAATCCGCCTGGTAGAACTCGGAGCAGCGACAGCCGCTGAAGGGCGCAACCACACGCTCCCCAAGGGCTCTAAATCTTAAGACCGCTATAGATAAACCAGTGCTTTAAATTGTCGGCGCGCCGACATTATTTTGGAGCGGCATGTACAGCGGCGGACGGAGACTCGCAGGCCCTTACTGCCTCGTTCTGGGGAGCCGCCGCCGATGCAGCACTTTGAGGGATAGAACGGCTTATGCCTTGAGATCTCTTACTTGCTGATTTCGACTACGGCCAGCGCGTGCGGCCCTAGGGTCAAATTCAGGGTGGGAGATTGGCCCGCGCTCAGAGTCCGCGATTCGGCTGCCGGCAATTGGCCCGCGGCGCGCAATTGCCTCTGTTGCTCGCGGCTGGGAAAGGCGGGCTCGCCCATCGCCTTCCAGGCTGCGAGCGAAGAACCGCGCTGGTCATCCACCCACTGAACGCGGACGTGGCGCTGGCGCGGCAGTCCTTCGAAGGAGAGCGTGACCTGCTTCGACGAGCCCGCGGCCTCCGGCGGCGCGTAGTTCCACACCGCGATTTCGAGAGAGCCATCATGGCGCCGCGTCGCCAGCGCGGAGTCGGAATTCACCGGCAGTCTTTCGTCGCCGAGTTCGTGCAGTATCTTAAAATCGTTGAACGCGGCTTTGGGAATGTTTCCGGCAGCCAGCAAACCGAATCCGCCATAAAAGGGCTTCTTGACCACGCCCTGCTCCTCGAACACGTCCGAAAAAGACCAGTAAGACATGATGTCCACGAGGCCAGCGCAATGGCTGATCGTGTAGCCAAGCCAAGGTCCCATGTAGGCGGAGTCCGTTACCGGGACCTCGTTGTCATAGGCCGCGTTGTATTCCGAAAAGATGATGGGCAGGCCCGGCTTGGCTGAAGCCTTCACCTGATCATGCACCTTCTGAACGGCACGGATCACCATCTTGTCGCGTCCGATGGCCTCGTTGCTGCCGAGGACGTCGTGCGCCGTGTCGTTCCCGTAAACATGCGTCGAGACAAAGTCGACAGGAATATCGCCGTCGGCACAATGCTTGATAAACCGGTCCGCCCAGGCGGCCTGGGCCGTCGAAGGTCCGCCCACGCGCAGCCTGGGGCTCACTCGCTTGATTGCTTTCGCGGTCTCGTCATAAAGCTGGTAGTAGGTGGACTCCTTCGGTTCGCCGGCCCAGAAATCAATATTGGGTTCGTTCCACACTTCGAAGTACCAGGACGCGACCTCCTCGATGCCGTAGCGCGATACGAGGTGCCGGGTGAAGGCTTCGATCATGTTGCCCCAGCGGGTCCAGTCCTTGGGCGGCGCGTTGTTGGGATGGTACCAGAAGGCTTGGAGGGACGGCTTGGCGGCGAGCTGCTGTGGCATGAAGCTCAGCTCGATAAAGGGCCGCACGCCGTTTTCCAGGAGTCCGTCGTAAATCTGATCGACGTAGGAGAAGTTGTAGACGGGCTGCCCTTGCGCGTCCTCGCTGTAGAGGCCGACCTCATCGTGGAAAATCGCGTGAAAGCGGATGTAATCGAATCCCGCGGCCTGCTTGACCGATTTCAGGTCGCGGCGGTAGCTTTCCCGCAGCGAGAGGATCGCGCGGCCGGAGCCGAACATGCGTTCCCAGAAATGAGGAAACGGTTGCGCCGGCGCCTGGGCGTCGATGGTAATGGTTTCGTTCTGCGGAGCCTGCGTCGCGGTACCGGACTGGGCCGGGCAGGGCCGAACAACGATGACGCTCAAAAGCAGTATTGCAATGCACAAGGTGAGTTTGTGCTTCACGGATGCTCCTCAAAACCGGCTTGAACTGCCTTCCGACTTCTTCGGTCTGTCAAGGAGACGGGGCCTAAACTCGTGAAGATTGACGAGCAAAATCCTTGTTCGATCAAAGTCGCGGACGTGGGATGGTCGTCGCCTCCTTGCCATTCGCGTTCAGTATAGACTGAACGATGTGAAATTATCGGGCATTACAAAATACACTGACCACCGCTGCTGTAGCGCCGGTCTGCGACCGGCGTCTTTCGCCGCTCCTTACAGGGCAGGCTCCGAGCGGCGCTACAGAGAACGACATCACTGTATTTTGCGATCTTCATTAGTCTGCGAGGTGCGCCATGCGACTCGTCAACATGCGCGAGGCCAAAACTCATCTCTCCCGTCTGGTCCATGAGGCTGCCCAAGGCAAGCCGTTCATTATCGCCAAGGCCGGCAAACCCGTGGTCAAAGTCACCGCGCTCGACACGCCCATCCCCACAAAGGTACGCCGACTCGGCTTCTTGAGCGGGCAGTTCGCGGTCCCGGAAGACTTTGACCGGATGGGCAGCGCCGAGATTGATCAGCAATTTAGAGGCGTCCAAGGAAACTGCTGGTCGATGCCTGCTAGTCTCCTGTCCCAGTGGTTCGTGACATAAATCCAGAGGGGCAGCCATCCGGCAAGGCGAGCGATGCTCTCAGATTGATCACCGTAACTTAGCTTACTTACTTCTGGGACAGGAGACTAGTTGCTCCGCATTAGTTCGCTGACGGCGCGATGTGTTCTTTGATTGCCGCAACCAAGCCAGGTATCGTCGACTCCCCGGCTTCCACAACCACCTCGAATCCCAACTGTCGCGCGGTTTCCGACGTTACAGGCCCGATGGACGCCGCTCTGACTGCTGCCGGCGTCATCAAATTGCGATCCTTGATCAGTCGCGCGAAGTTGGCGGCCGTCGAGGAGCTGGTGAAGGTTACTAGATCCGGAGGCTGAGCGCGCAGGCGATCGAGAATTTCGGGCGCCAGGTCGGGCAACACCGTCTGGTAGGCTTCCACGACTTCAACTCGAGCCCCTCGCTCCCTGAGGACGCGCGGCACCAGGTCCCGGGCGACCTTGGCGCGTGGAATCAGGAAAGCCTTGCCGCCGAGATCGCGGCCTGCGAGCGCTTCGATCAAACCTTCGGCGCGATACTCTTTGGGGACAAAGTCCACCCGAACGCCGGATCGCTCGAGCTCGGCTGCGGTAGCAGGTCCGATCGCGCCTACTTCGAGCCCTAACAGCACCGACGCGTCGCGCCCGCACGCTTGCAGACGTTCGAGAAGCTTCTCGACCCCATTAACAGAGGTCAGGATCAGGAAATCGAATTCTTCGATGCTCGCGATCGCAGCATCGAGCGGCGCCCAGGAGTCCGGGTTGCGAATCTCGATGGTGGGAACCTCGATCACCTCGGCTCCGAGCTGTTCGAGAGGCTCTTTGAGGGCGCTGCTCTGGGGGCGGGCGCGGGTAATCACGATGCGTTTTCCAGCCAGTGGCGGCCCGGTCACGACGATGCCTCCAGGATTTCACGAGCTCCCAGGCTCAGTAGCTGCCGGGCGAGGACCGAACCCAGTCCTTCAGGGTCGGACAGGGAACCCGAAGTTGAAGCGCGAATCAGGAGCTTTCCATCGGGCGACGCGACCACTCCCCTCATCGACAAATCTTCGCCGCTCGCCGTCGCGTGGGCGGCTATCGGAACTGAGCAGCCCCCGCCGAGACCGAGCAGCAGGCTGCGCTCTGCTCGTACAGCCCGATGGGTCACTCGGTCGTCAAGTCGCGCCACAGCCTGTCGAATCGGCTCGTCAGTAGCGCGTGTCTCAATGGCCAGAGCGCCCTGTCCCACGGCAGGGCACAATCGGTCCGCTGAAAAGAGCTCAACAATCTTGTGCTCGAAACCCAATCGGATCAAACCAGCCGCGGCCAGAACTAAAGCATCGCATTGACCCTCGTCGAGCTTGCGCAATCGCGTATCGACGTTGCCTCGCATCGGCACAACCTCAAGCTCCGGACGAAGATTGCATAGTTGCGATTGGCGCCGGACTGAACTGGTGCCGAGCCTTGCTCCTGCCGGCAGACTGTCGAAGGCAATACCGCCTCGAGAGACCAACGCGTCGCGCGCGTCTTCGCGAGCAGGGACCGCCGCAATCGTCAACCCCGCCGGCTGCCCTGCGGGGAGATCTTTGAGGCTATGCACAGCGACATCGATAGAACCGTCAAGGAGCGCCTCTTCGATCTCCTTAACAAAGAGGCCTTTAACCCCGGAAGCTTGAAGCGGCGCGTGAATCATGCGGTCGCCGCTGGTGCGGATCACCCGAATCTCGACTTCGTGCCCGCCAGCAGCGAGATGGTGGCTCGCCCAGTCCGCCTGCCAAAGAGCGAGAGCGCTGCCACGCGATCCGATTACAATTTTCATTTTGATGTTTTCGCCGTGGGCCGGATGTTCGATTACGACTCAAACTGCATTCCTGGCGCTTGCCCAAAACTCGGGCCTGGTTAATCCACGCCGAAGATTCGTCGGACGAGTTGCACGAGCGCGCCGTGCTCGGGGCTGCCGGCCCCGCTCTTGATCTCGGTGATGGGCCCATGCAGAATCTTGTTGAGGATTCCTCGCGTAAGTGCATCAACGGCAGCCTGTTGATCGTTGCTAAGGGGCCCGAGCCGGCCGCGGTAACGCTCAATTTCAGCAGCCCGGATTTCCTCCAGGCGTTGTTCCAAAGCGACAATTGTGGGGGCAAGCTCTTTGGCGGCCAGGCGGCGCATCGTACGATCCACTTCTTCCTCCACGATCTTCTCCGCCCAGCCTGCTTCGCGCTCGCGCTCTTTGCGATTCGAGGCCACCACCTGCTCAAGATCGTCGATGTCATACACAAACGCGTTATCTAGTTCATTGACGGCAGGATCGATGTCGCGCGGCACGGCCAAATCCACGAAGAACATAGGCCGCTGGCGGCGCCCGCTCAGCATCTCCTCCACCCGTTCGCGGCTGACCAGGAAGCCGGGCGATCCCGTGGAACTGATCACAATGTCGGCGCGACCGAGATGTTGAAACAGCGACTCAAACGGCACTGCCGTTCCTTGAAAAACCGCTGCCAGTTCGCGGGCGCGGTCGTAGGTGCGGTTCGCCACCAGGATGGAGCGGGCGCCGCTCGACTTCAGATGGCGGGCGGCTAGCTCGCTCATCTTGCCGGCACCGAGAATGAACACAGTCTTGCCGCTCAGGTTGCCAAAGATCTTCCTGGCGAGCTCCACAGCCGCGTAGGAGACCGACACCGCCGAGGTGCCGAGGCCAGTCTCCCGACGCACCCGGCGGCCGGCGGCCAGAGCCTGCTCGGCGATCTCATGAAGTGTCGCGGTCAAGGCTCCGGCTTGGCTCGCGGTCTGGTACGCTTGTCGGAACTGCCCTAGAATCTGCGGTTCACCGAGGATCATTGAGTCAAGACTTGAGGCCACGCGGAACAGGTGCCGGACCGCCTCGCGTCCGCGCTGCCAATAAAGGTACTTCTCGTACGCGGCAAGATCGCAGTGGTGATAATCAGCCAGGAAGCGTCGCACTGCAGGCTCCACTTCAGTGCCGTCTTCGCCGGCCGCAGCAAGGTCGAGCCGGTTGCAAGTGGAAACGATCAGGCCTTCCCGCACGCCTTCGCGAGCCACCAGGTCGGTGAGGGCATCTGCCAGCCGGGACTCATGAATACTCATTCGCTCGCGGATCTCCACCGGGGCGGTGCGGTGACTGATTCCGACGAGGACGAGATTCATAAAGGAGAGTGACGAGTGGCAATCATCTATTGCACCTAAGGACGCGGCAGAAATCCGTGCTGCCCGCTCAAAAATGTCACGCCCAGAAACGTAACCAAGACTGCCGCGAATCCAAATACCGCGCCATAGGCGGACCGGCGCCCGCGCCAGTTGCCGCTCATGCGTGTGGAAAACAGCGTCAGATAGATCAGCCAGGTCACCAGCGTGGCCAGAATCTTGGGATCGAACTCCCAGGGTCCTTGCCAAGTGCGGCTGGCCCAGACAAAGCCAGTGATCAAGCCCAGGGCCAGAAAGAGATTGCCGAACAGCAGGGAGCGGTAGTAGAGCCGATCGCAGTCATCGAGCGACGGGAGCCGGTAATAGAAGGCGTTGGGATGCTTCGATTTCAACTCGCTCTCCTGGATCAGATACATGAGACCGGCCACGAATGTAAGAAAGAAGCCGGTGTAACCCAGAATCATCGATGCGATATGCACTCCCAGCCATCCGCCGCGAAATCCGGCCGAGTAGAACGACGTGCCGGGATGCAGCGCCGCAATAAGGGTCAGCAGAAACACAAAGGGCAGCATAAAGATACCCAGCGACACAATCCGGTATCGCAGGTAAACCAGGAAGAAGGCGAGGGTCACGTCGAAAGCAAGGAACGAAATGGCAGCGCGGACGTCCGTGATCGGCAGGTGACGGAGCCGAACAGCCGCCGTCTCGAGCGAGATCCCGTGCAGCAGCAGTCCGCCTGCCAGGGCTGCAAGCGCAGCACGGGGCAGGGCGGGGCGACGGCGTACCACCGATGGGAGGATCAGGAGAACGCCCAAGCCATATAGGAAGAGGGCAGCCCAGAGCAGCATGATGAAGCGAGGCCTCAGAACCTTCGACCGCCAGTATACCACTCGGCTGAACGATGTCGGCGCGCCGACAATTTCTCAACCATTGGTTCCTGGATAGCAGCTAATCGCAAGGGGAACCGAGGGATCAAGCGAAGGAAGCATCCGGCGGCGGCAGGAGTCTCAATGCGAGAATGTTCAGGCTCGTCTTCTGTAGCGCCGGTCTGCGACCGGCGTCTTTCGCCGTTCCCTCACAGGGCAGGCTCCGAGCGGCGCTACCGAGAATGACGTCACTGTATTGTGCGATCTTCATTAGGCGCTGACGGCTTCCAGCGCCGGCAAGGCTTCGACAATCTCTCTCAACATCGAGCTAAGCTGAAGGCCTGTTTTATCGCTGAGGATGCGTTGGCGCAAGCCTGGTCGATCGGCAGGGCGCGCAAGGCGGCGTTGAAGGGCTCGGCCTGAATCGGACCGTCATATCCCATCTGGACCAGCGCACCCAGGAACTCGGTTACCGGTATGACTCCCGTGGCCGCAGGCAATTCACGATGATCGTCCTCATACCGATCGAGCGACAGGCCGCGGGGCGCGTCGTTCAAATCCACGGTCAGTACGTCTGAGCCGCGGAGCGTCAGCAGGTCCTTCGCTGTCTCTTCGGCGTTGAACCAGTGCCAGCTATCGAGCTGAATTCCAAGATTGTTCGCGCCAATTGCCAGGTTGAGTTCTTTCATCTCGCTCAGCGTGTGTACAAAGGGATGCCGCTGGCTGCGCCAGAGCGTGCGCGGCGCGACGTACTCCAGGCCGAGCTTCTGGCCGTGATCGCCGAGAATCTTGGCG
>DASYYZ010000159.1:0-35609 GCA_035946735.1 Terriglobia bacterium | reverse complement strand
TCAAGGCTTTACTCGACACCCGGGAATACGAGCCCGGACAGAAGATCACCGACGAAGAGATGAGCACGCTCCGGCTGAAGCCCCATAGATTTCACGGCGACTGGAACTATACATTCCAGTCGCGCCACCCGGCGTGACTTCAGTCAAGGCAATTGTAAACTTTATTTATTAACTATCCCTTAGGGCAGCGGCCAGCGGACCAGTCCACAGAAACCCAACCGCCGCCGGCCGGTTTGCAGAAGGTCAATCACATCATCTGGATCATGCAGGAGAATCGAACTTTCGATAACTATTTCGGTACCTTCCCGGGCGCCGACGGAATCCCTCCATCGACCTGTCTGTCGAAGGTTCCCGGCAGCAAGGACTGCGTCGCTCCGTTTCACATGCCCGGCCTTTTCCCCACGTGCGATCTGCCTCACGAGTGGGAGCATGCCCACGCCGCCTACGATAATGCAAGGATGGATGCATTCGTGTGGGTTGAGGGACGCCATATACCATGGGATACCTTGATAAGCGGGACATCCCTAACTACTGGGCGTATGCGAGACACTACACGCTCTGCGATGCACTGTTTTCCTCTCAGATGGGCGAAAGCCTGACGAATCATCTCTACATGGTCGCTGCTCAGTCAGGAGGCATGATCGGCGGGGCCGAAACGCTCGAGGAGGTTGAGAAAATAAGGGATGACCCCGGCGGCTTCAGCCTTGAGAGCAGAAAATCTGTTCCTCCGCAAGCAGCTGGCCCTCTTGAGCGCAAGACCAAGCCTCGACGAGCGGATGCCGCGACGCGGCTGGCCTTGGTTCTGCTCTCAAAGTTGTTTGCCTGGAGAGATGCCCTCGTCGCGGTTAAGCCGGAGACTTTGATCGGCTGGCATCGGAGGGGTTTTCGACTCTTCTGGCGCTGGAAATCGAAACCTCGAGGTCGCCCAAGAATTCCTGCTGATCTCCGGACGCTCATTGCCAATATGGCCGAGGGCAATCCGACCTGGGGCGAGGAGCGCATCGCCGCAGAGCTGCTGCTATCCCGGAACCAGCTCTGGCTCCGCCTCGGCGCCGAAAGTCCCAGGCCACCGCTTCCCGAAAGGTCACCGCGTGACAGCGAGGCCGATCTTGGGTGGCCTGCATCACGAATACTCGCTCGAGACGGTGGCGGCATGAAACGTGGAGAGTCAAAGTCAGCCTCCGTGGACTTTTTGCGGAACACAGCACCTGGGATCGCGCTTACTTGACCGCTCGCTGTTCGAAGACTTCTTGCGCTGCCTGGAACTGCCCAAGAACGTGACCCTTCTCGCTTTCCGACCGCCACCCCGGATCCTCCGCCGCCATCTTCGAAATCGTCTGGATCCAGGTGATGAAGTAGCGCGCATCTTCGCTGGAACGAATGGGACGCCCGCCGCAATCGACGTAAATCGGGCTGGTCTCAGCAAAAGGGTAGAAATCGTCTACCGGACGGACAGGGTGTGCGCCGTAAGCGCGCAGTGTGTACCAGGCGCTGCCACGCACCTCCACTTCCTTCGTCAACTCCGCGCTCTTACCGTCGCCTCGAAGGGGAAGCGTCTCTATGACCGTGCCGTTACTCAGAACTTCAACCTTCTCCACTGGCGCGATGCTTTCCATCCTGGCGTGTATTGTGATGTGGCCTCCTTGACCGCCAAGATGGATTTCCTCGCCTTCTTCTTTCCCGTCGATACTGAACTCCACCAACGGGCCGTTCGTCGCGAAGGTATGGCCCTGGCGGATGGCCTCGATCCAGCGCTTCCAGTCGAGTGCCGGACTCAGGTGGGCATACGTGCGATCGGCACCGACGACTGCAATTCGATACAGATTGCTGATCGAATCTTCTCCGCCCGTGATGGGAACCCTGAAGCCACAGTTAAGGATTCGGTGCCACACCTGGGAAGTCGCAAGATGGTCGGAATTCGACACGAGTTCCAGGTAGTCGACGGTCCCCAGAGCCACGTCCACCGGAAAGCCACGCGCTCCGGCATACTCCGATTGCGCAGGATCGGTGTGATAAGGATGCACGTACCCACCGATCGCGCCTTGGGCATGGGCGAGCCGGAGGATGTCCGTATTGCTCGGATAAAGGCTCTCGATGGCGGTCCCTTCATAGCCGGTGGTAAACGGCGAGATCAGGTGATCAGTCAGATTGAGCAGCCCGATGTGGCCGTACCAGGGCGGGCGATATTCCTCGTTGAAATACAGCAGGCGATCGTTCGTCGAATGCGGATCAAGCTGTCCGCGAAAGTACTGGTAGTCAAAGATACGGTTGTCTTTGTTGCAAATTAGCTCCCCGATCACTTGCACGTCCTCTGCCGCAGCCATCATCATGAGATTCTCGGAAGTGTTATGCAGTGTGCCCCCGTAATTCATGTGGACGTGCGTGCTGCCGCTGTACCAGCCTTTGCTCGCCAAGTGGTCCATGCGAGCCAGCGAGAGTTCCAAGGGCGTCACTTCGTTTGCGCGAATCTCGACCTCGCTTGACGTCGGCCAATATTCAAAACCCTTGACAGCGTTGATCTTCACCCGGCCCACCGGGACTTGGAGAACGAAGGTGCCTTGGGTGTGAAACAGGTGTTCATTTGTACGCCCCACCCGATGGTAGGCATCATCCGGCGTATACGTCTTACCGTCGCTCGCTACAGCCTCTATACGGGCCGGAGTAGTCTGGCCCGTTTCGGCGTCTTTGACGCGAACCTCCAGCCAACCCATCGGCCGTCGGTAGCGCTTCTCGGCGATATCGATCGTCGTTTCCTTCCCGCCAACCGCGTCCAGAATTCTCAAGTCGGTGAGGCCGTGCTCATTAGAGACATAAGCGATGCGCTGGCCATCCGGAGACCAGCGAGGATGAAAATGATCCCAATCGCCAAAGGTCATCTGGTAAGGTTCGCCGCCGGACGAAGGCAGCACGAAGAGATTATTGAATTGGTTCCCTAAATGGGAGCTGTAAATGATCCGAGTTCCATCTGGAGACCAGTCAGGGCGGGTGCGGTAGAGGGTTTCCTCCCTGCGGATCATCTTGGCTTTTTCAAGGCCTCCCGGCTCAGCCGGCATGCGCCACAGTGCGCCCGATCCCAGCGGTATTCCATGGTTGGAGAGAAAAATGATCTCCTTGCCGTCGGGTGACCACGTCGGCTCGATATTTAGATCCATCCGGCCGAAGTACAACCTTTCTTTTCCGAAGTCGCGTGCCCTGGTCAGCTGGGTGGCCCTGCCGGCTTTGCCATCCACGATCGGGAGCACAAAAATGTTGAACCATCCGCCGTCCAGGGTAGAGACGTAAGCGATTCGAGTGCCATCGGGCGACCATACGGGGTCCAGATTGAGTCCTTCACCGGCGGTCAGTGCGTGCGTTTCGCCCGTCCACAGGTTGAGAATCCGCAAGTTGATGTTTCGCGAATCCTGCTCCGCGGTGTAGACAATCCATTTCCCGTCCGGCGACCACGCGGGTGAGGAGTCGTAGGTGGCCGCGGAGGTCAGCTCGTAGGCCGTGAAATCTCCTAGACGAATTTCCCAAATCGACCCCTGCATGGAAAATGCGATCTCCTCTCCACTAGGCGACCACGCGGGCCAAAAGGGAGTACTCGAAGGCGGAGGCAGGTAATAATTGTGCATGTAGTTGCCGCCCGTCTTGGCTGCAGGAAAGTCCACCACTTGCTGGGCCCGGCTGGGCGAGAGAAACAGCAGCACAAGAATCGAAGCACTCACACCATGGAACTTTAGGCTCATCGGGTCGTCCAAATTAACCAGCTTCTTTGACTCACTACCACGCAGGTCATTCTAATCGAACATGAGGCACTGCGTTGCGCGGACTCCCACAAACACTGTCCTCCCGCGATCGCGGCTTGCACTCCGGGCACATCTTACCTCGACCAATGTCCGAATGAAAAAGGATCCGGCAACGAGGTTTACAATAACTTGGTGCCGTATCGGTCGAGAGTTTTCTGGTCAAACTCGACACCCAAGCCTGGGGTGTCATCCAGATAAAGCACGCTTTTCTCGATCCTGGGCCTGCGCGTGTAAAGTTCGAACCACAAGGGATCGCGCTCTGGGTTGGCGAATGACTCCAGGATGTACCCGTTCGGGACAGAGGCCAGCAAATGGCCGTGAATATGGGGTTCGTGATGCGGCACCATCCAGACGTGCAACATCGACGCCATACCCGCCAATTTGCGCCATTCGGTGATGCCTCCGTTGGCGTTGGCGTCGAATTGCAGGAAGTCAATCGCGTCTGTCTCCAACAGGCGGCGCGCTCCCCAGCGAGTGATTTCACTCTCGCCTGAGGCCAGCGGGATGCGGGTGTTGAGCTTTAGCCGCTTAAGCGGTTCCACATCGTCGTACCAGTGCAGCGGCTCTTCCAGCCAGGTGATGTCCAGATCGTACATCTTATCGGAAGCCTGAATCGCAGTGCTCACGTCCCAGCCCTGGTTCGCATCGAGCATGAGCTTGATCTTAGGGCCGACCGCGTCGCGCACGGCTTTAACACGGCTGTAATCGTCCTCAATCGTGTACCCGGCACTTATACCGCCGACCTTCAATTTGATAGCGTTGTAGCCTTGCCCGATATAGCCTTGCACCTCTTTAACGAGCTCAGGGATACCGCGGCCCTCGCGGTAGTAGCCACCTGTCACGTAAGCGGGAATGCTCTGTCGATAGCCACCCAGAAACTTGTAAAGCGGCTGACCAGCAGACTTGGACATAACGTCGTAGAGTGCGGCGTCGATCGCCGCCATCGCAGCAATGAGGTCGGTTCTTGACCAGCCTCGCGTCGCCAGTTCCCGGCTGTAAGTGATGGCGAAAAGCTTCTCCCATATTTTTCCCACCATGAAAGGATCTTCGCCGATGACGAGATCGGCCAGACCCTGCCGGAAACAACCCAGCCCCGCTACCAGTGCCCTCTCCGTAGCCCACCACCCCGTCATCCGTGTACACTTTCAAAATCAAACGCCTGGCAACCGGCTTCATGCCTCCGATTGGAAAGATCGACATCCAGAAACGGTCGGTCAGTGGCCTTTCTAGGAGAAGAGCCTCGATCCGGGTCACTTTCGTCCGCTGCACAGGACGCTCGGTTCGATCGGATGGCGCGGGGGTTGCGAGAATACTTGCCGGCAAACCTAGCGCTACCGAGCCTAGAAAGTGGCGGCGGGGAATTCTTGTCATCATGCCTCCTTAAACGGCCTGCTCGGAAAAGTGGCCGGTACGTATGAAATCGGGCCCCCAACTGATGATTACCTGTGATCAACGGCGGGGCGTTCTAGTTCCCGCCGGTCTGGTAAAACCGCTACTCGAACATGGCTCAACCTAAGGCTGCCACGAGGGAATGACGAAGCAGTACGCGTCGTAACGGATTTCGCTCCAGGCTGTCTTCGGGGGTTCGGCGCCCGGAAACAACGGGATCCGGACGGGGGCGAAACGAATTCGTATGCGGACCGCCGATCGGCCCCGGGTCAGGCTGACTGGAACCAAGAAGTCGTCATCGCGGAAACGGCGATTGGATATCTCGCGGATGTGTTCGGTGGCGCCAAGTTCGTCCTTGGGGTTTGAATAAACGCAAGTATTGGATCCAGCTAAATACCACACTCCGGCACGCCGCCACTTAGCCTCGTGAGAGTTTGAACGGGATGGACTCGAGTCAGCAACGTACACCTCCGCGCGCTGGTTTGGAAACGAGTAGTCCAGTGTGCGGCGGAGCAGCACACCCAAGTTATTGGGGGTAAGCTTGAGCGTGAACTCGGAAGTGCCGGTTGTATAGCGGCCGCGTTCTAGATGAGCCGGATAGATTTCTTTGCCGTTCAGAGTATCGACACCCCACTCGTAACGAGACATGATCTCGATCGGTTGCGAGGACTGAGGCGACACGTAATGATGCGCCCTTTCACTTTCCGGACGTCCGACGTCCAACTGGTCAGTTTTGATAAGTGACGGGCCTGGGGCTCCATACCAATAGGTGACAGCTTCATAGTGCTCGGTCGAGTCGTCTTGACCGCCGTGCTCCAGCCGGATGACCGAATTCTTGCCGAAAGGCATGAGGTCTCCCAGCAAGAAGCGGTAGGCAGATTCAATTTTATCTTCGTCGTTCAAAGCAGCTTTCTCGCTCGGCGCGCCCGTGGGGTGTCCAACAAACGGAAGGGTCATGTTACGCTCGCCCCAGTAGTCGCCGCCGCCGCCCCATTCCTCAGTACCAGTGCCCTGCGCCTGCGGCGTCTGGCTATCGTCAAAAAAGAAGCGTGGATCGCCCTCAAGCGTCGTAAACTCCGCACGGTGCGAGAAGATCCAGGAAGTACCGACCAGTTGGCCGGACCAGTCACTACCGCCCTCCGTCTCGCGCGTGTCGAGTAGCACCAGGTCCTTACCCGGTTCGGGCTGAGGGTAATCGCGATAGGTCGCATGAAAATAGGCAACGTCGGAGATTGCATCGGTATACGGTTGATAGCGCAAATTCCACCGGAGACCGGCGGTAGGAACCGGTCCGTCCCCCTTCAGTTCAACGCGCGCCGAGCGGAAGAAAGGCATGGGAAAGTAGCAGGCGAGGTAGGCGCGGTCGGCGTCGTACCGCACGCTGACGGGGAATGCCTTGACGAGATATTCCCGGCCGTCGCGGTTATAGAGTGTGCCGGCTCCATAGAACAACGCCACCGGCGCATCCACGGAAGGCTCCCGCCGGCCATCCCACGTGATGCGTAGCCGGGTGTGGCCGAATGCCACTGCGCTCTCTTGCGGAACCGAGAGCGCCAACACTCGCAACATGGAAGGCGCGCCGGTGAGGTTGGCCAGAGTTACCATGCCATGAGAAGGCACGGTGACCTCGCCGCGCTCTTCACGCATGCCCGCTTTCTTCCCGTCTGGTGTATCCTGCGCCGGCACGATATCGGTTCCGGCGCGTTCGATGAAGTCCAGCACGTCACGACCGGGCGAACTGTCGTTATCCCAGGAGCGAATAGGTTGTGAAAGCCGCACCCCGGGTACGTACTGCTGGTAGATGTAGTAGCCCGTCCCATAGTGCGTGCGTGAATAGGCCATTTGAAACGAACGCTCGAAACCGATGGGTACCCAGCTCAAGTCGGCTCCCTGAGTGACCGACCACGTGAGCGCCAAAGGAGGGGGAAAAAGCCGTTGGGGCAAGAATATCGAGTTCGCCGCAGGGCGGTTCGGGTCGGCTGTGCTGCTTTCCCGTACTACGTGATCGGTACCGTCAACCACGAAGTGCCAGGGGCTGCCGTGCCAATGGTTGTAGCGCGCGAAGCAAAGGACTCCCTGGCCTTCCAGATCGAGCGTCAGGTTAAAGTCATCTCGGAGTTGGTAAAGGAAGTGGCTAGCGTCCGCCCCCTCATTGCCGCCTTTGCGGTCGTACGTGCTGCGCAAATAGGCGCGAGCACCGATACGCTGATAAGGCCAGCGGTCCCACATGCGGTACGCGTCCAGGCCTACGGGAATCGCCGGCGGCTGCTGGGCGAGAATGACTTGCGAGAGTGCAAGTAGTACCGCGGCAAGCCGGACGCAACCAACCGGGCGTGATTTGCAGGTCTTCATGATCCCACCAAGCAGGCGTCCAACTTCGATTCCTTCGCCAACCCCGTTTCGACGGGCAAGCAACAAAGCTGCAGAAACGGCAGGTAACACAAGAGTGATACTCCGACAGTACGAGGTCGCCGGGCGTGACACGGACTGCAATTATATCGCTGAGACGCGAGAGCGGTAGCCGTACAACTCGAAACCGACCCTCCAGAAGAGCGGTTTGCTAATTGCACGGCAAAACGGTAGATTCCCTGCCGGTCGATGCCCGCTAAGTTTTGACTTCGCGACGGTCGGTAAGATCGTCCAGCATCGGATAGGGGTAGATCTCGTGGCGGCTGATCAGGGGAAACGGCGGGTTCGGATCGGCTGCCCCAAGCAAGTAGGTGGGGAGATCGATCGTGCCCTCCCAGGCGCGCACCGAGGCGCCGTGCAGCTCGGAAGAGAATATGCAAATCACCGAACCGAGCATGGCCAGCGTGCGCTGTGGTGCCACTCCAATGCCTCCGACGAGCCTGAGATTCTCCTTGACACTGCCGCAAGATCAAACCAAAAGCAAGCTTGCAGTAATCGAGCTTTTGAGGCTGCCAGGCTGTGAAGAATGTGATTCCAGTTCGGACTCTTGCGTGCCGGACCTCACTGCCTGTGCTAATGTTGGCGGCTGCAGTCACTGCCGAGGCGCAACGTGGGATCTCTGACGGAACCGTTGTGGTGCGTCCGGTCGAGATCCACGATGTGCTGGTGAATCCAGGCATGGGTATCACCACGTTCCAGCGCTTCAACGGCGACCCGCTGAATCCGGCGGTGGAATGGTCCGAAGAGGGCCCAACGGCGAAGATTTCTGCGGCCACTTCGCCCGCCGATTTCCCTGACACTTCCATCGAAAGTGGCTGCCCGGCGACGCTGTTTTAGACAGCACTCTCTACGTGCCGGAAAACCTCAAGCCTGGCGACTACCGAGTCGAAGCGGGCCTGCTCGATCCCTTGACGTGGCCGGCAGGGCCGCCCGCGATCCGCTTCGCCATCGAGAGCCGACAGTCCGACGGCTGGTATGACCTGGGATCGATCACGATCCACTAGAGCGATACCCGATGCGTCCCGTTTCCGATTTCTCGTGCCTACCCGTAGGCAGCTTCTGCATTTGGCTCTGTGTTGCATTGCTCCTCGCTCCTTCAACGCCGGGCGTGGGCAACCGGCTGGATCGAGCGCCGCGCACGGTGAGGTTCGCAATCCGCGCGGCGCGGCCGTCGACTACTACGGGACTGACCTCGCGATCGGAAGCGGGGAAGTAGAATTTTCGATTCCGCCAGCTCTCAACGACCCGTCCGGTCGCTGGCGCGTGACCGCGCGAGAACCATTTGCACACCAGATTGCCTCGACTGATTTTGTGGTTGCTGGCGAGCCTCGCCCCCACGCGGCCTCGCCGAAGTAAAGGGGCCGGACCCGCTAGTTTCCGCTTGACAGTGTTCATAAAAAAAGCGTAATTAGCGTAAGTAACGTTGCGATTTATATTTGTTCATGTGCACGCCTTGCGACGCCGAGCTGGATCTGGGAATTCGAGGGGAGGCGCTCTCCGTGAGAAAGCTTTTGCGGAATTTGGCTATACTTCTGATCCTCTTAGCACTTCCGGCAGCGGCTTTGGCACAAGGCCAGCTTGGCGCCCTAACCGGCCTGGTGACCGATCCAACGCGCGCGGCCGTACCCGGCGCGCTGATCACCGTCACCAACATCGCCACAGGCATCAGTTCGACGGCCAAGACGAGCGACGCCGGATACTACCGCGTTCCCGTGCTGCCCGGGACCTATCGAGTGGAAGCGGAGAAGGCGGGCTTCAAGGCTGAAGTGTTGGATCAGGTTGTTGTGCCCGTCGAGCAGGTGGTAACCCTCGACGTGAGCTTGCAGGTGGGCAGTCAGACGCAGACAGTGGAGGTAACCGGAGCGGCACCCCTGATCACGCCTTCCACGGCCGAAGTGGGTGTCAGCATTTCCCCAAACGAATTCCAGACGCTGCCCATTCCCCTCGACGACGGCGGACGCCAGCCGGAGAGCTTCATTTTCAGAAGCCTTCCCGGCGCGGTGGGCGATCCGTACCAAGGTTCGATCAATGGCGGTCAGCAGTTCAGCCATCAGATTTTGATCGATGGGGTAACCATCGGACGCTACGACATGAGCGGCGGGAGCATGGACGAGTACAGCCCGGGAACCGACGCCATTGGAGAGTTCAAAGTACAGACGAGCAACTATTCCGCCGAGTATGGCGACACCGGCGGCGCCATCGTGAACTTTTCGATGAAATCAGGTACGAACCAGTTTCATGGCACCGCCTTCGAATACAATAAGAACCCCATGTTTAATGCCGCCGGCCTGTTGGCCAACGCCTTTGGCACGCCGAAGGACAATGAGAAAGAAAACAATTTCGGCGGCACGATCGGCGGCCCCATCCGCAAGGACAAAGTATTCTTCTTTGGCAGCTATGAGGGAGACCGCTTCACGGATTTTGCCTACAGCGGGACGACCACGATCCCGACCGCAGCGATGCGGCAAGGCGACTTCAGCTCCTTCCTCGGCGCTCGGGTTGGGACCGACGCTCTGGGGCGGCCGGTCTATACCAATGAGATCTACGATCCCACGACGAGTCGGACCGTTGCGGCGGGCGCCAAAGACCCTGTGACTGGCCTCGTGAATAACAGTGGTAGTGATGCCGTCTTGCGCGATCCTTTTCCGGGCAACATGATCCCGGCGGCGGAATTCAGCAAGGCGGCTGCGGCCCTTCTCCCGCTTTTTCCCGATCCATTGTTCAGCGGCAATATCCGAAACACTCCCGAGTTCTGCTGCTCGACGCCGGTGCTGGACCGCAACGCATACAATGTCAAATTCGATGAGGCGATCGGCTCCAAGCAAAGACTCACCGAAATGTTCGGTTATTACCGGCGAGTGCTGTGGAAACGAAACACTACGAATTCCGCCTATCCCCCCTTCCCGGGGCAACCAATCAGCACTTTCAAAAACCAGGATGTCGTCGGTCCCCAGGCCCGCCTGACTCACAGTTGGACGGTCAACGACCATTCGGTGAACCTCGCCACGCTGGCCTATAATCGCACCAATAACGCGAACAACCTGACGAACAACGCCAAGTACACCTCTCAACTGGGAATTCCCGGTATTCCAGACCTTTGTTTTCCGCGTACGAGTTTCAGCACGGGCAGCAACACACATATCCAGTTCATGTCGGCTTTGGGAGTGGCGTGCGCTAACATAGATCCTTCGGAAAGTTACATCGCGCAAGACACTTTCAGCACGACGCGCGGCAGGCATAGCGTGAAATTTGGTGGAGACTTCACCCGTTATCGTTACGACACCAATGAACCCGGTGCTGAGTCGGGCTCCTTCAGTTTCAACAGCAAGGAAACCTCGCTGGCCGGGTTCTCCAGTACCACCGGGCACCCGTTCGCGAGCTGGCTCCTGGGGGCCGCGGATGCAGCGAACCGGTCGGTCTATACCACAGAACCCGGCTACCGCGCTGGCGTGCTTGCTGTCTTCGTGCAAGACGACTGGAGGGCCACGTCCAAGCTGACGCTCAATATCGGGTTGCGCTGGGAGCTGCCGCTCCCCAAAACGGAAGCGTTCAATCGTCAGTCGGGGTTTGATCCCATGGCACCCAATCCTGGCGCGGACAATATCCCGGGCGCGCTGGTGTTCCTAGGGAACTGCACGGGCTGCCTGAACCGCACTTCCTTCCAGGACTGGTACTTCAAGGAGTTCGGACCGCGTTTTGGCATAGCTTATGCAGCCACAAAGAACCTGGTGTTGCGTGGCGGTTACGGAATCGCCTACGGTCCGCCCATCTTGAACAACTTCGGCAGCCAGAGCATTTTCGGTTATAACAGCTCCGTCGTAGTTCATCGTTCGGGCACACCCAGCAACATTGACCCGGTGACTTTCCTTTCCCCGCTGGCCTCCGCCTCGCTGCCGGCGTGGGCAAAGGTCGGCATCCCACCGTTCACCGGCACGCTGCCCAACCTTGATCCGTCATCGGCGAATGGCAACGGTCTTGATTTTCTGCCCAGAACTTCATTGGCCCAGCCCTACGTCCAGAACTGGAGCGCGGGATTCCAGTACCAGCTTCCGCATCAAATCGTGCTCGAGGCGAACTACGTGGGATCGAAGGGAACGCGCCTGCTGGACAGCAATTTTGCCACCGACTTCAATCAAATCAACTCCAGGTTCCTGCCTCTGGGTGATAACCTGGACATGGACTTCCAAACTGCCTTGAACGCAGGAATCCTCCAACCTTACGGGATCACCCAGGTGCCTTATCCGGATTTCGAAAGCAACAACTGGGACACCAGTGTCGGCGCCGGCCTGTCCCGCTATCCCCAGTACACCGGTCTGACGAACAACTATCCCACAATGGGCAGCTCCAGCTATCATGCCCTCCAGGCAACAGCGCGCAAGAACTCCACCAAAGGCTTGACCTTCATTGCCGCCTATACTTTCTCCAAAACCATCGACGATACCGATACGGCGCTCTACTACCCGAGCTATGCGGTGCAGGATTTTTACAATCGCAAGTTGGAGAAATCGATCGCGTCGTTTGATCACCCGCAAAGCCTGAAACTCACGTGGATCTATTCCCTGCCCATCGGACGCGGACAAAAATGGTTGACCTCCGCCGGAGCCTGGGACCGTCTGTTTTCCGGATGGCAAGTTACGGCCATTCAACAGTACCTTTCGGGCGATCCCCTGTACGTGTCCTCTTCGCTGAATACCACGCTGAACGAAAGCGGGATTACCCTGCTCCCTGGCATACATGCCGACGTGGTCGCCGGCGTTCCCCAGGGTATGTCGCCGGGGAGATTGAACGTCGTCCTGGCTACTGATCCCAACACCGGTGCGATCACAAACGGAACGGGCTGGGTGAACCCTGCGGCATTTGCCAACCCGCCCGCATCTCCCAATGGCAATTATCCTTTAAGAATCGGGACCGGCCCTCGCTTTCTGCCCCAGACCCGAGGACCCTTTCATTCGAACGAGGACTTCGGAATCATCAAGAACACGCGACTTAATGAACGGTTCACCGCGCAGGTGCGATGCGACATGTTCAATGTCTTCAACCGCACGGGGCTCGGCAACCCTGACACAAACCTGGCAGACGGACTTCCCTCCCAGGGCGGCACGTTTGGATTGATCACCGCGCCGGACAACGGCCCCCGGGTGGTCCAGTTCGCCTTGCGTGTCAACTTCTGAGCCAAGCGCTGTGCGGCTGCCTTCTAATTCCAATTCGTTCATTCTGCGGCCCGCTTCGGCGGGCCGCGTCGTTTCTGTGCGTGTGCCTCAGGGCGGATGTAGACTGCGTTCAATGTTAAATTTCTCGTCCTTTCGTACGTTCGTTCTGCACCTGGCCCTGAATCACACCTGGGTTTTGTGGCTTCTGGCCTTACTGGCTGTTTCTCAAAATGGGATTCGAGCTTTCATCGCGCAGAGCCCCGGTGATTCCAGCGTCGTCCTCATTACTCTTGACACCACGCGCGCCGATCACTTGAGCTGTTACGCCCCGCAAAAGGCAGCGCCGGGTTCGACTGCCCGCCGGGAGCTGGCCCCTGCGCAAGGCGGTGCTGCCGGCGGCGCTAGAACGCCGCACCTCGACGCGCTGGCTGCACGAGGAGTCCGGTTCGCGCACGCCACTGCGCAAGTCCCGCTCACCCTGCCCTCGCATGCCTGCATCATGACGGGCGCTTATCCGCCCGTACACGGGCTGCGGGACATGGGTGGGTTCGTTCTTGAGAAAACTCATCCCACCATCGCTTCGATCGCTCGTTCCGCGGGTTTCGAGACTGCAGCGTTTGTAGGGTCGCGAGTCTTAAGCAGCCAGTTTGGTCTTTCGAACGGCTTCACGACTTACGATGACGATATGAAAGGGCAGACCGAGGAAGGACTGCCCGGACTTTTTCCTGAGCGCCGTGCGTCCGTGGTGACGGACCGCGCCTTGCAGTGGCTCAAGAAGAACGGCGGGCGCAAATTCGTTCTGTGGGTTCACTATTACGACCCTCACGCGCCCTACGCCCCCCCTGAACCTTATAAGGACGCCTACGCCCGGGACCTCTACTCGGGCGAAATCGCGTACATGGATGAACAGGTAGGACGCTTGCTCGACGGCATCAAGGAGCTAAGCCTAAGCAGTCACACGTTGATCGTCGCGATGGGCGACCACGGGGAGAGTCTGGGCGAGCACGGGGAAATGACGCACGGCGTCTTCCTTTATGATTCCACGTTGCATGTCCCGCTCATCATTGCCGGGCCGGGGGTCCCGGCCGGCCGGGTAATCGACGAACAAGTGCGCTCGATAGATGTGATGCCGACGATCCTTGGTTTCTTGCAGCTCTCGCCCGGAAATGAGGCCCAGGGCGTCAACCTCTGGCCGCTGGTTGAACACAGGAGCCGCATTCCTGCGGACTCCTCCTACCTGGAAACGATCTACCCGCGAACGTACTTGGGGTGGTCTGAGCTGCGTGGCATGCGTACTGATAAGTGGGCATTCATCTCAGCTCCAAGACCGGAACTGTACGATCTGGAAAGCGACCCTGCGGAGATGCAAAACATCGCATATCGGCACCCGGAAGTTGCGCACGCCTTGCAGGCGAGAATGTGGGCTGTGGCGGGCCTCGGCTCAGGTCGCGAACAGTTAGTCCCAAGCGCGTTGGATGAGGAAACGCGCCGGCAGCTTAACGCGCTCGGGTACGTCAGTGCCGGAACGCCCCGCCGGATTAATCTTGGAACTGCGGCGCCCGACCCCAAGGATCGCGTTGAGGTTCTTAAGATCCTTGACTCGACCGGAGCGCTGCTCAGCAAAGAGCGATACGCTGAAGCCGCAAAAATCATGGAACGTTGTTTGCCGAGTGACCCCACCAACCCGCTCGTCCACATCTATCTTGCCACCGCTCTGGACAAAATGGGTGATTACCGTCGCGAGGTCCAGGTCTATCAGGACGCGCTGGCGCAGAAGATCGAGACTGGCGAAATCGACTCACGCCTTGGGAAAGCTTACCTGCGCCTGCAGGAACTTGATAAGGCCGTGGAGGCGATGACGCGCGCGGTCGCCTTGGATCCTCTGGACCTTGACAGCTTCCGTAATCTTGGAACAGCTCAGTTGCAGCTCGGGCGTGTCGGCGACGCCGAGAAAGCTTTCCAAAGCATCCTCGTTGAAAATGACCACTACTCAGCAGCCTACAACGGTCTCGGTCTCGTGGCGATCCAGCGAGGAAATGTGCTCGACGCTCGCCGCGACTTTGAAAAAGCCATCGAGGTTGGTCCGGACGAGGTTGAGCCGCTACTCAATTTGGGCTTGCTTTATCAAAAGTCGGGCGAGAAGCGGCTGGCTATCCGGTACTACCAGATGTTCTTGAGCAAAGCGCCTGAGGCTCAGTACGGCACGATGTTTGCGGACGTGCGGAAGGCCATCAAGGAATGCCAGAACCCGTAACTGTCATTAAGGTAAACCACCGGTTCGACCAGTGCCACTCGAAGAGGTTTGACCGTTGAAGAGGGTAACATCTTCCTCGAAGGTGGCTTGGTGAGAATCCATCGAAAAGGAGGATGCCTGTGAGTCGTCAAAATCCGATTTCTTCGGGCGGCCTCGCGGCCGGACTTCACGCGGGCCCTGACGAGATAGCGCACAAGGATTGTATCGTGGGATTGGCCTTCGGCATGGCCTCGGAGCGCAGGAGGGGCGGGGTGCAAGGCTGAAGATTTCAGCGTGCCGCTTTGGCCATGTTTGACTGGGCCGCCCTCATTTTCCGGGAGGCTCCCGCTCTCGTCCAACTGATTAAGGGTTCGCGCTTCCGGCTAACTGCTCCTGGCGTTGCGCACGCGGAGTCAGGACAGGGTCGGAGAGATTGATGCGACTGAGGGCACGGGCCTTCCGTTCTGAGATTGCGGCGACGGCTTCGACGTCCCTGGCCAACTCATCAGCACCGAGTTCCCGGAGGAGATGAGCGCGGGACCTGAATGCGTTGGCCTGACGAAGTTCTTCGGCGGGGTCTAACCAGCCTGGCATGGTGCACCTCCGTTGTGTGGTTGGAGTCCAGTATACCGCCGATTCGAGTCCGGTGGCGGAGAAAAACAGCACGGGAGGCGAATCTTTCTGTCCTGACATCTAGGCGTCCCGGCTGGACCGGAAATGCTTGAGGGAGAAAGAGATGTGCGGGCGGAACCTTTAAGCCTAATCGTCTCGCCAGCATCCCGGCACAACTTGCCGAAAGCCGAGGAGTCGCTGGTGTCAACGAGGAGCGTGCCGCTAGGATTGCCCGAGCGGCGCTTCCCGCGCCAACGGCGCTCGTGGCGCTGACTTCGGTTTTTGAGTTTCGTTGGAGACCGCGAAGCACAGCGGAATTTGGTTAGGAGTGGGAATCTTGCTGGCCGCCGCAGTTGCGATTTCTTGGCTCGGCGGCCGGAAACGGCACTTGGCGGCGGTCACGTCGAGCGCGAGGCAGGCGCAGTTGGAGGCGGATGTCGGGAGTCGGGAGACAATCCCTCGGCCCTGCCCTCGCTCAATGACCTCCAAGAATCTGACGGAGAGCGCTCTCGATGGCCTGGGACTACTCGAAGCCCACCACTTTTTTGCGAATGGAGCCCTTACGGTCAACCAGGATGGTGGTGGGCAATCCTTCTACCCATACCGTTGCACGTCCATCCCATTCACGAGCAACGGATAGGTAATGCCCAGCTTCTTGCCGAACCGGGACACCGCAACGGAATCAGAATCTACGGCGATGCCGACGACCTCAAGGCCACGGTCCTTGTACCGGCGGGAGAGTCTTTGATAACCGGGCATCTCTTGCTTGCAGGGGGCGCACCAAGTTGCCCAGAAATCGACGAGAAGGACCTTGCCGCTTCAGGGTGAACGCCCGACCGGAGGCATCCTTCAGGCGAAAGTCCGGCATCCGTTCCACGGTGTTCCGCAAGGGCAAAGATTGTGTGGCATTGGGCTCCGGGGTCGTCCCAACACGGTTCGGAGGCCGCGCGTGGGAGTATTGCCCGAGCAGCACAGTCCCTGACAGAGTGACGCACCTCTTCCACCGTCTGCTGGATGTCCTCTTCTTCAATTCAGCACCTCCAGGACTTCAAGCGGCATCGACACCGGAGCTTTCCGCTTCACCTCCAGGGCACTTAGCTGGCAACGCGAACGTGGACTTTTTGAACCGCCCGTCCCAGAGGCTCCTTCCGGGCGGCGCAGCTATCCTTCACAACCCACATCGCACACGCCGGACCTGCCGCGATTCGGCCAGAACCAGGTCGCTGGCTTGTTGTTCAACGGCCTTGTTGAGGTCAGGCGCGGTCTTATGGTATTGTCTCGGTGTCTGTTTGACCTTCGCGTGAGAGGAGGCAGCCATGAAGCGAAGCTTCGCCTTCACGTTGGGCGTTCTGCTGGCTTTGCCCGCTGGCCTGTCTGCGGGCACCATCTCCCAGATCGTTGTTTTCGGCGACAGTCTTTCCGACACCGGCAACCTGTACATCGCTACGGGGGGCCTTCCGCCTGCGCCTGCTCCTCCCTTGTATACCAAGGGACTCTTCACGGACGGCCCGGATAGCACGCCCTCGACCAGCGGCCCGCTCGGGATTTGGGTCCAGCAACTGGCGGGAATGATCGGCGTCGCCTCGCCCGCCCCGTATCTGGCCGGGACTGGCGGCACGGATTACGCCTTTGGCGGAGCCCTGACCGGGCATGACCCGAACCCGGCTGGCGTACCGTACGTGACCGACCAGCTTGACGCCTACCTCGCAGGGCACCTGAGCGGAGTTCCTTCGACCGCGCTGTACGCGTTTTGGGCGGGGGCGAACGACATTTTCCAGGGAATGAGCCCAGCAACAGCGGTGGCAAACCTCACCGGGAATATCAATACCCTGTTCGACGATGGCGGTAGGCATTTCCTCTGGCTGGACATGCCCCCGCTGGGCGACACCCCGGATGGCCTCGCTCTCGGCGGGGCCGGAAGCGCGGCGCTCAATCTGTTCTCGCAGGAATACAACGCGGATTGGCTCACGGCCATCGCCCTGCTCGACGCCCAGGACCCTGGCATCAACATTGTGGATGTAAATGTCTACGGGCTGGTCGAGGCCATGTTGGCCGATCCCTCGAAGTATGGCTTTGTCAACGTAGACACGCCTGCTCAGGGCCTGAGTGTTGATCCCAACACTTACCTCTTCTGGGATGGCGTCCACCCGACAACGGAAGGTGATTTCCAGGTGGCAAGTCTTGCGGAAGGCGATTTGGCGACGCCTGAGCCCTCGACGGTTGTGCTCGTCAGCACGGCCCTGCTCGCAGCTGCGTTCATGATCAAACGGCGTCAGGACGCATGAGCGCTGGTGGCCGTCGCCTGACTTGGGTGCGAAGGTTGGCGGGCGTCACCTACGGCAGCACCTGAAAGCTTACATTGCGGACGGCCTCAGGCGCATCGCGCTCAGCCTGGAGGGCGCAGAAGAGGGCTCGCACATGGACCAGCCCGACTTCCGGGTCGGAGGCAGAATTCGCCACTCTGGCGTCCGCGAGCCAGGGGTACGGGAACGTGAAGTTGATGCCGGAGCAGCAAGCCGCTGTTCCTGCTTGGGCAGGAATCGCTGCGGTCAGGAAGTCGAATGAGTAGCGGGCCGCCCGGCTCAACCGAGAAACGTGACGTGCACGTAGGTACCCAGGCGAGCGTTGTACGCCAGGTACCAGCCCGGATGATCTGGGTCCTCGTAAATCACGATCTCGTCGCCGGACCAGTTCCAGTCACCGCAGAAGCCAACATCGGCCGGGGCTACGCTGAAATAAAATCCACCGAACCAAAAACGGTTGGGGCCGCCGCCCGCCAGCCGCCAGACGTGGCTTGGACCAAAACCGCCACGAAAGTGTCCGTGTTCCCAAGGGTGGTCAAGATGATAATTGGCGTCGTTGCGGCCGGTGTCGTGTCCCACCCAGACGTCGCCCCTCGGCGTCCTATCGACGTGCGGCGAGTTCGGATGCCCAGGTTGATCGCTGAAATTCCGCTGCCCTGCGGGCGCATGGGCGTTGCAGGTGGGCGGCGGTCCGTGCCTGGGAATCGGTCGCGCCTGGGGCCCCGGATGCTCCTGGCCGCCGCGGTCTCTCTGCGCGGCACTAAGCAGAGCAGAGGCCGCCAGCGTGATGCAAGTCACGAGCAGCATCCGCATTAACACCCTGCTGTCACTAACTCGGACCATCGTATCCTCCCTTCAAAACCATCTTGATGTCTTTCATCAGGAGAGCTGAAAGCACCGGCTTACTGCACCCAATAGCTTGATTATCTTGCGTTGCTCTTTGGATTCCCAGGCGATCCAACATAATTCGCTAGATTTGAGTTTTTTGACGTTACGAGGTTACAGACTCAGTTGGAAGAGGGCAGAACTTTGCCGGAATCAGCTGAGGGCAGGAGATCGTTCACTGACATGTTGGCATCGAACGCCACGTTGAAGAAACCAACCATCATTTCGTCCCAGCTCTGATCGCCCCACCTTACTTCTTTCGTTGGGTCCGCGTTATCAGGATTGTTCGGCGAATTATCGAAGTGCGCCGTGCACTGAATCTTCGTGCCGCGAGGCAGGACGACAGGCTTGGCGAGCGTGTACCAAAGCTGCCAATGCCAGTTGTACCTTGGCACACGCAGGAGCGTTTCGGTCTCACCCGTGGGATATAGTAATCGATATTCGAAATCCTTGCCTCGTCCGTGCATGTGAGGATGTAAGGCGATCAATTTCACCGGCGTTCGCACGGCAAACTCGGCGTCGACTTTGTAATTCGGGTCGCCGGGCGGAATGCGGAATGTTCCATTGGTGGCCGATAGAGTGAGCACACGCTCTTTGGGTGGCTGCTTGGCAAACACAATGCCCACCTTGCTGCGGTCAGAGCCCGGGGTGCCATCGGTGGTGTAGTGAATCTCAAACACGATATCAGAGCCCGCTTTGATGAGCTTAGCCTGTCCCGGGGCAAGCATCTCCGGCGGTTGACCGGGCGCGTAGCCGACCAAGAAATCGCTCGGCAAGCTGCTCATATCGGTGTTTTCATCTTTAGGCTTCGGCGCTACAAAAAACACCCCGGGCTTCTCATCTTGGAGCCAATGGGAGCCCGGCTCGCGGACATAGGCGATGATGTGATGGATGTGGGCGCGATTGTCAGGACGAGCTTCGGCAAACTGCACCCATTTATCTTCGGTGAATCCGGTTGGAATGATGATCTTTTGATATTCGATCGTGCCGGTGGCCGGGATTTGATACGTCAGGGGCATCTCGAAGACGGCGTCCGGACTTGGGATGGCCCAACCCGCAGTGAATTCCACGGGCGCAGGCGGGCTGTTGGAATCTCCCTTCGGCGCCCCGGCATCGGCCCAAGCGGAAATGGTGTCGATGTCTTTCTGCAAGAGCGAACGATCATTAGAAAATTCCCCGTAGTGCGGATCGGCAAACCACGGCGGCATTTTCCTCAACTGCACCGCCTCCTTCATTGCCGCGGCCCACGGCCGCGTCTGCTCGTACGTGAGCATTGAAAACGGCGCGGCTTCCCCAGGACGATGGCATGCCTGGCAGTGCTTTTGAATGATCGGTGCAACGTCTTTGGTGAACGTCACTGTCGCAGGCCTTGCGGGGTTCTGGGCTGGGGCGCTCGACGCAACAGAAACTGCGACGAATAGAACCAAAGCCAGACGCGCGTCGCGATTCGTCAATTGGCTTCCTGCGTATACTCTGGCGTCTTTCATCTCTCTCACCACAAACAGATGCATCTGTGCGCGATCTGCGGCCTCCGATTGCATTTGTGGATTCTAGGCAACACCACAATTCCCTAAGAAAGAACATCCGAACGAGGGCTGGCCCGGCGCGAGTGCTGGTCGGCTCGATTCCAGGTGCGTGGATCCGAGACAATTGTTTACGATATACTGCCGCCGCGCCGTAAACAAGGTCTTTTAAAGGCTGGCGCCAGAGGAATGTGTCAAATGAAGATTGGACGATCGGCTTGTTGTTTGCTCCTCGTGGTGGTTGCGAGTCCCTGCTTTGCCCAATCCCAAAGCCCGTCGAAAAAGCATCTCCTCGTCCTGGGACAGGAAAAGGGTTACCGCCACGAGTCCGTTTCCCATGCCATGGCCGCCATTGAACGCGTGGGGGAGGCAACCGGGCTTTGGGAAACCACAATCCGTACTGACACCGAAGTACTCACGAAGAAGAAACTGGAATTCAACGCCAAGAACCTAAATGACTTTGACGCAATCCTTTTCTTCACCGGCGGCGATCTTCCTATGGACGCGCAACAGAAGGCAGATTTGCTTTCCTTCGTCCATGATGACGGAAAGGGCTTTGTTGGCGTGCACAGCGCCGCCATCACTTTTACCGACTGGCCCGAGTATGGCGAAATGATAGGTGGCTATTTTGACGAGCATCCATGGGGAACGTTTGATGCGCCCATCATCGTCGAAGATCCCAATTTTCCCGGAATGCAGCAATGGCCTCTGAGGTTCGTTCTGCGCGACGAAATCTACCAGATCAGGAACTATTCACGCGAGAAGGTACGGGTGTTGATGCGCCTTGACGCCAGCCACGTCGACTTATCGAATCCCAAGGTGCATCGCACCGATCGCGATTTCGCGGTGACTTGGGCGAAGATGTACGGCAAGGGGCGCGTCTATTATTCTACCCTCGGGCATCCCAAAGAGAACTGGGACAACCCCAATCTGCAAAAGATGTACACGGAGGCGATCGAATGGGCCATGGGGTTGGTCAACGCCGACGTGACACCTCGGCCGTTCCCACCCCACTAAGCCAATTCTCCAGCAGCACGCTGGACTTTCACCACTGGACCAAATTTCATGATGACGAGAAGAATGTTCGCCAAGACAGTTGCTGCCGGCATGGCAGTGGCGGCCGAGCCGCTTCGCGCCCGCAGCAAGCTCAACATTGGCATTGGAACCTTCAGCTATCACAACCTCTCCGTGGATGAAATGATTTTCCAACTCAACGCTCTTCGCATCCAGGAAATCGAAATGTCGCGCGGAGAGTTCATGCTGTTCAGTAATCCCGACAGCCATTTGTTCCGCTCCACGCGCGAAAAACTTGACCGTGCGGGAATCCGTTGCGTCTCGTACTACACGGCCACCATCAAAGACGGGAATGATGTCGATAGTGCAGTGCGATTCGCAAGACTGTTGGGCGCCAACAATATCAGCGGCGACGCGACCGGCAACACCCTTGCCGAAATCGACCGCCGTTTTACGCGGGAAGGGATCACCTTCGGAATTCATAATCACTACTTCAGAGGACGGAAATTTACCTACGAGAGTCCGGAAGACGTTTTGAATGCGCTGGCGGGAGCTTCCATGACCCTTGGCGCTACCGCCGATGTCGGTCAGTTTGCGTCCTGCGGATACGACCCTGTAGACGCGATCCGCAAGCTGGCACCGCGACTGAAGCTCGTGCACCTCAAAGATGTTCAGGCTCGGGATGGTGAGGTGAATGTGCTTCTGGGAACTGGAATTTGCAAGATTCCTGAAGTGATGCGCGAATTACACCGTCAGAATTTCCACGCCTTGGTCGCAGTGGAATACGAAAAGGAAGGCCCTGTCGAAGATGACGTGCGGCACGAAGTGGAGTTTGCCCGCAAATTGGCGGAGTAATTACCAACCCCAATCGGTTTTGACTTCTCAGAGCGGCGAAGAGCTGATCGGCGTCGCCACTAGCTCGGATTCCCAGCGTTTGCCCCCTGTCACCAAAAAATGGCGGATAGATCGCGGGTAGTGGCCTAGTGTAGGTAGGCGCCGGGTGCTCACGGATGCCTGACAGCCGGACGCCGGAAACGCTATTTAACAGGGAATTCAAACGGCAAGGCGGCCGGGCGAAGAAGCAAAGGAAGTGCGGTACGACGCTAAGGAGGGCCGTGCCGAACCCAAACAAGGCGGCATTTTTCAATTCCCCTGATAATTCCCTGTTACGACCAGTGGTTCGAGGTGCATTTTGAGGAAAGCGCTTGCCTGTGTCCCGTTTAGGGGCGTCATTGGCCCGTGAAACCCTGAATTCCCTGTAAGATTCCCTGTTTGCAGGGGAAAGAGCAGTTCGCGTAACTGCAACCTCCGCCAGCAAGTCTGAGCTGCAGAGAAAATCTGCGGTCAATTGATAGAAATCCGCCCCGAATTGCGGGTTTTTAGCTTTTGAACCGGACCTGAGAAACCCCACCGGCTGGGCTCAGGTGCTCATGAAGGTTCTTCCTGGGTCATCAAGGCTCAGCGGCTTGAACCGGCTTGCGCCTCACGCAGCGAGTGGCGGGTGACCAGAGATACGGCACCGCCTTCGCGGGCCTGTTGTTCCACTAAAGTGACAATAGCGCCCCTTAACTCGGACGGCCGGACGGGTTTAATCAGATAGGCGGAAACGCCCAATTGACGGCACTGCGCGCCGTCGCCTCGCTGTCCGGCGGAGGTAAGCATAATGATGGCTGGACTCGAGGGTTCGGGGCTTCGTTTGATGCATTCCACCAGGTCGAATCCGTCCATTTCCGGCATCTGAAAATCAGTGATCACCAGGCGGTAAGGGAGTCGCTCCGCGGTAGCCTTCTGGAGAGCAGCAAGAGCAGCGGCGGCGCTGGCCACAGGCGTTGGCTCCATGCCCCAGCGTCGCAGCGTGCGCTCCAGGATTAGGCGGTTGGTGGCATTGTCATCCACCACCAGAACGGGTAAACCGAGAAGGCTCTGCTCGTCGGCCGGCAGAGTTCCCGGCACTGTCATTCCGGCTCCCAATCGGAGCGTGAAATGGAATTGGCTGCCCTCTCCGAGCTCGCTTTTGACCCAGATACGCCCTCCCATCATTGCCACAAGGCGGGCGCAAATCGTCAGGCCGAGGCCAGTCCCGCCATATTTGCGCGTTGTCGAGGTGTCGGCTTGGGAGAAAGCCTCAAAAATGGAGGTCTGTTTGTCGGGGGAAATGCCAATTCCTGTATCCGTCACAATGAAATGCAACTCCACCCTGTCTTCTTCAATGGATATGAGCTCGACGCTCAACGCAATTTCACCGCGCTCGGTAAATTTAATGGAATTCCCCACGAGGTTGATAACGATCTGCCGCAGGCGGGTAGGATCACCCCGGACGGTCGCCGGCACTTCTGCGTGCACGTCGCAGACCAGTTCCAATCCCTTTTGCTCAGCCCGCAGAGAGAGGATTCTCATCGTTTCCGCGAGACTGTCCGCGAGGGCGAATTCGATGATGTCGAGTTCAAGCTTACCCGCTTCGATCTTGGAGAAGTCCAGGATGTCATTAATGACGGTAAGCAAGGACTCGGCCGAGACTTTAACCAAGTTAAGGCACTCGCGCTGGTCATCATTAAGCTCGGTGTCAAGCACAAGATCGGTCATGCCCATGATCCCATTCATGGGCGTGCGTATTTCGTGGCTCATGCTGGCTAGGAACTCGCTTTTAGCCCGGCTAGCGTCTTCGGCTGCCTCCTTGGCGGCCTGTAGTTCCTCCTCCGTGCGCTTGAGTTCAGTGATGTCACGAGAGACGCCCAGCGTTCCAGCCACCCGCCGCTGCGAGTTGTAGATGGGAACCTTGGTGGTTGAATACCAGGTCGGCGTACCATCGCCCCGGGTCACTCTCTCCATCTTGCCAACCAGAGGATGGCCCGTCTGCATAATCTGCTGCTCGTCCGCAACCGCCGCCCGGGCACGCTCCGGGCTGAGAAAGTCGGACTCCGCCCTCCCGAGAGCCTGTCTTGGGTCTGAGATACCCAACGCCCGAGCGTGCGCTCGATTGATTCGGCTGAACCGGCTAAGGGTGTCCTTGAAATAGATGCTGTCTTGTGTGTTGTCCATCAGGAGGTACAGCACCTCGGTTTCCTCGGCGAGCGCCTCCTCCACTCGCTTGCGACGAGTGGTGTCTCGCACGAAAGCCGCAAAGGTCCATCCCGCCCCCGACCGGACGGCGGAAACGGCCAACTCCACCGGAAATTCGTGACCGTCACGATGCAATCCCTCGATCTCCACTCGCTTGTTCAATATTGGTCCCTCGCTGGTTTCGAGAAAGTTGCGCAGGCCGCCATCGTGCGCTCGCCGGTACCTGGAAGGGATGATCGTGTCGGACAGTAACCGGCCCACCGCCTCTTGGTGTGACCATCCGAAGGTGATCTCGGCTTGCGGATTCCAATCAGTGATCCGGCCGTCGGCGTCCATCGTAATCACCGCGTCCAGCGCCAACCGGATCAACGCCTTCAGCCGAGCTTCGAAATCGTGCGGTGCACTGGATACGTCGCTTTGGACCGGCTTCACTCTTCCCTCGTTTGTCACCGCCTTCGGCGATGACGGTCGCCGTTCTCACTGCCTTAAGCCCTGGGTGTCTCCTGGCTCGGGTAAACGGGAGCCACTGCAACCCACGAACCCCGATTCCCTAAACAGCCACACGAAACCAAGATCCGTCCTACCGTGTCACGAAGTCGCCTAGCGACCGCCTGCGCACTCTCAAACTCTTCCGCGCTGAGGACCTCCAGTGTTGTCACCAGCAGGCTTCTGAGTTCGTTGTCGCTTACTTGCAGCGTTTTCATCTGATGCTATCTACGGTGAATTTTTCCTCGACGCGCCGCACGAGCTCTTCCAACGCCAGATTGGCCTTGACCCAGTAATCGAGAGCGCCCATCTCGCGCGCTGCCTTGGAGTCACTCTCCTGGCCGAGGTTGCTGAGAATGACCACCGGAATAGGAGAGGTCTGAGGATCACTCTTCAGAGCCTTCAACACTTCAAAGCCTTGCATTTTAGGCATAATGAGGTCGAGCAGGATCAGGTCCGGTGTCTCAGCACGGGCTACGCGCAGAGCCTCCTCTCCATCCTCAGCGGTCAGCACCGTGAATCCCTGCCGCCGCAACATGGCCCCGGCAGCTTTCCTCAGAAACCGGTCATCTTCAGCGAGCAGGATTCGTCGCGTGTGGTTTTCCATGATTTATCCCTCCAGTAGGTGCCTTACCTCAGTTCCCAGCTCTTCCAGAGATAGATTGGCCTTCACACGGTATCCCGCCACTCCCAGCTTCTCGATCTCACGGACATCCGACTCCTTCGATGAGTTCGTCAGAATGAGAACGGGAATCGCTCGCGTTCTCTCGTCGGACTTCAAGGCCCGCAGCACTTCGGTCCCCGTGACCTTCGGCATCAGGATGTCGAGTAGAATGAGGTCGGGCGGCTCGGCTTGAATCGCTCGAAGCGCTTCCTCGCCATCCACTGCGGTAGCGACGTTAAATCCCTGCTGGCGGAGGCTCTTCTCACACGCCCGTCGCAGAAACTTATCGTCTTCCACCAACAGTACTCGCTTTTGATCTGAGGCCATGTGGGCTCCGCCTAAGCTAGTTCGAGTTTATGAGGCTGCCCGCCTGTAAGTGCAGGTCCCGCGTCACGCGCTGTGACTGTGACGGCGCCGGATGGCAGCGTAAAGCAGAAAGTGCTTCCCTCATTCTCCTTGGATTCGCACCAGATCCGGCCTCCGGAACGCTCCAGGATCAAACGAACCAGGCAGAGACCCAAGCCGGTCCCTTCGGTCTCAACCTTATGAACATTTTCGGCTCTAAAGAATTTCTCGAAGAGGCGTGCCTGAGACGCTTTAGGGATTCCAATCCCGCTGTCCTCGACCGACCACTCCACCCACCCGTCTTTTTGGCTCATCCGAATAGCGATCTTGCCCCCGGGCGGCGTGTACTTGACGGCGTTTGACACCAGGTTCATCACCACCTGGCTGAGCAGCTCCGTGTCCGCCATAACGGGCGGCATGGCCTCGGACACATCAACGGAGACCCGGTGGCCGCTTTTCTGGATCAGCAAGCTCACGTCTTTCAGCACAGTTTGTGTCAGCTTGGCCAGGTTGGTTTCCCTGGGCACGATCTTCAGTTTTCCGCTTTCCAGCCGCGAAACGTCGAGCAGGTTGTTGACCATATCAATCAGCCGCTGGGCAGACTCGCGCGCATCCTGGATAAGAGACGTCGGCTCCTCGGGGATGCCCTCCTCCTGCTGGGCCAATTCCAGAAGCCACTTGATCCCAGCCAGCGGAGTACGAAGCTGGTGGGTGGCGAAAGAGACAAAGTCGGACTTCATCTGCAGCGCCGTCCTGAGCTCTTCCTCGGCTTGCTTGCTCTTGGTGATGTCATGCAAGATACCGAACGTACCGATGATTTTCCCTTGCAGGTCGCGGAGGGGCATCTTGGCCGCGGAAACCCAGGTTTCCCGGCCGTCTGGCCAAGTGAGCTTTTCTTCCTTACCCTCAAGAGCTTGGCCCGATCCCATGATCTGTTCTTCCTCGGCCACCGCCTGCTGCGCATCCTCGCTGCTGAAAAAGTCAAAGTTCGTCTTGCCGATCGCCTTGATGGGTTGGTCGGCTCCAAGGAACCGGGCCTGGGCGGAATTGACGCGGGTGAAGCGGCCCGCCGAATCCTTGAAATGGATAGGATCCGGCACGTTATCCATTAGGGTTCGAAGAAGATGCTTTTCATAGAGCAAGGCCTCTTTGGCTTTCTTGCGCTCCGTCACATCGTTGAAAAATACGGTCGCGCCTCCATCCATCGGGAAGATACGGAACTCCAAGGAGCGTTGAGCCTGTTCCCCGGAGAAACTTACCTCATCCAGAACCAGGGCGCGACCCTCTCGAACCGACTCCTCGATAGCCCCTGGCACCTCCGTTTGGGCCAGTTGGGGCAGGGCCTCGGACAGGGGAAGGCCTACGACGCCGTTGCGCGGCTGGCCCGAACTTCGCTCCGCCGCTCCGTTCCACATCTCCAGGCGTCCGTTGCGGTCAAGCACGAACATCCCTTCGTTAATGGACTCAATCACCTCTCGCAGACGCGTCTCAGACCGCTGCACCGAGCCGAGCATTTGGCCTCTCTGTACCTGGCGTGCGGCCAGAGCTGCGAATAGGATCGTGAGAGCCAGGACGACGCCGAGCTTCACCAGGGACTGGTTGAAAGCCGCCCTGACCAAGGCCATTCGACCCTCGGACTGCCTCTTATACAGCTCATGGATCTGCTGCAGGTCATCTCGTATCCTGTTGAACGCCGGCACCCCCTCGCCAAGGTCGCGCTGTACGGCTTCCTGCACATTGCCCTCGAGAATAGAGCCCACGACGCTATCGCGAATCTTCAGATAGGCTTCCCAGTCCCGTTCAAAGACACGGCCCATTTCAACGGCGTCAGACGACTTGGCCAGCCTCAGATGCTCCTCGAGCAATTCTGCCACCCGCTTGTCGGCTGACTGAGATTCGTCGGCATACTGCACCTGTAGGTTGGCATCATGGGTGGTCAGCGAGTACAACATGCTCCGGCGCGCTTCCTGAGTCTGATATTCCAGCTCCGCAATCCGGTCCAGACCGCCCAACAGCTCCAGATGCATCTCCCAGGTTTCCTGGCTGGCCCGGCGCAAGTCCCGTATGACGAACGCGCCCACCGTGACAACCACCACTCCGATCAGTACAAATGAGAGGACGGCGGTGTGTTGACGATAGAGTCGCTTGAGGGTGCCGGGTAACCAGGATTTCTCACTCATTCCACAACTCAGTTCGGGCTCATTGCCCGCTCGGGGACTCAGTGAGGGCTAGGGTTGAATTTGTAACCCGGCTGGCCGGGCAGCAGGCCATCCACTTTGATCACCTTTACGGAATCGCTTACCTCGCCGCCGGTGACGTAGCCAACCGCGCCGGGCACGAAGGAGACGAATTTGACTACCCCCTGCGGCGTGGAGAGCAGCTTGGGATCGCTCTGAAGGCTGCCGGTGAATTCAGCCTGCAGGACTTGACGGTGATAATCGCCTTCTGTCATGTGGTAGAGCTGGCGCAGAAGGACTTCGCGCTCCGATTGTCCCTCATCCTGCATCACCAGCGTCACGCTTTTTCCGTTGGGCCACCGGGTCCGTTCCGCCAAGAATATTTTCCGTAAATCCTGGAAGGAGAGGTTATCCACGGGGTTTGCTTTGTTCACGATAAAGGCCAGCGCCTGGCCCCCCTGCCCAGCTCCGGGCGCCGGAGCAGCCAAGGGCAGCCGCCACTGCAGACTTAGAATGGCCATGGCGGCAACCAGACCCGTGAGTGTTCCGCCGCGCTGGCTGTTCCTAAGGACTCTGAGCACCGAATGCCCCTCTCAGAACGTAAATGCCACTTGGCTGTCGACGCCGTTCTTCGGCGCCGCGTCGCGTGTATCAAGGCGGTTGTATTGCACTTTTAGAGCCACGTAATCCGTGAAGTCCATGCGCAGGCCCACCGAAGGACCCACATAGAGGCCCACGGGACCATAAAGAGGATCATTTCCCGGCACGTTCACGTATTGCCAGCGGACGTACGGCCGGTATTTCCCGAACTTCCGGGAAAGCTGGGTGTAGCCCAGGGGAGTGTTGTAGGTGATGCTCGACCCGACGGAGCGGTCGCGCTGAACCACGAGCTCGTTCATGAACTCCCACACCGGCGTGATGTAGACCACGTAGGCGCTCTCGATATTCTGATTGACGTGTGGGACGCCCATCGGAATCCGTACGTCATTGTAATAAGAGCCGCCGATCTGCAACCCCGGGACCCAGTCTGGCCTGATGTAGCCAGCGAGGTTGAAAGCTTTGTGATTCTTGTCGGATAGGAAGTTTTGGACCGGCTCAGCCACGATCGGCTGGCCTATAAACAAGGAGCTTGTTCCGTTACCGACCTCAGCAACCCAGTGCAAGTTCAGCTTGCCGGTGCCCGGCACTAATCCCGTGGTCGTGATACCGACGCTGTGGACCGGCAGAATGCCGCCGCTATCCTCAAAGAAATACATAAACGGACGGCCGGTAGCGGTCTGGAACCAGGTTCCATGGTGGAACGCAGTGTTGTAGTATCCGATCGAGGTGTG
The DNA here is from genome assembly GCA_035946735.1 of Terriglobia bacterium. Lineage (GTDB taxonomy): Bacteria > Acidobacteriota > Terriglobia > UBA7540 > UBA7540 > Gp13-AA77. The sequence goes on along the minus strand of DASYYZ010000159.1, from coordinate 6,240 downwards.
AAAACGGCCGGCGCTGATCTGGAAATAGTCGCTCGGCTTGTACGTTAGTTGCGCCCGCTCGATATCGATGCCCCAGAAGTTGCTGGCGTCTGATCCGAAAACCACTTCACTCAGGAAGCTAACCGTATCAGAGAGCTTGGAGGTCAAAAACAGGTCGAATTCGCCGAACTGAAAGGTGTTGTGCACCGGCGGTCCGGGCGGGACGTTGAGGGGATAAATGAGAGGGTTCGCGTCCGTCCCAAGTCCGAAATTGAAATCGAGGAAGCCGCGGATTTTCAGCGCCGGTCCGCCGCCAGGAAGCTCCATGGTGTGCCCCCCGGACGCTTCCTCAGCGCTGGCCTCCTCTTGGGTACGCGCGGGCGCCTCCTCTTTGGTCTGCACTACGTTCGAGGCGCTAGCCGGGGAGGGGCTCTGAGCGTTTGTGCTCTTCTCTGGCTAGCAGACTGGTCGCTGCTTGCAGGAGCCAATTCCGAAGTTCCTACCTCGGCGCGGGTATCCGGCTGCGCGCTCGGTTCAGGTTGCCTCGCCTTCAGTTGCTTGACCTGCGCTTCGAGTTCCGCAACTCGCTGAAGCAACTGCTGGACCATCGCGTGGTCATCGCTGGGGGTCGATGCTGATTGTTGCGCGCGGAGCTTGGCAGCCGAAAGCAGCACGAGTAAGGCGGCGGGGATAATCCGAGCGCCTGGCCGGTGTCGCGTTGCCAGCAGGAAGTTAGCAGAATCGTCCGCCCGATCATTCACGTCTATTACCTCCTGGTCATCAATTCTTGATATATTAACACTAGCAACAAAATACAGCAACACAGCTGAGTTTCTTCTGCCCTCTTTCTTGGCCAACTTCCGCCTTGTCGCCAGATTGCTAAACGCTTGCACAACTGTTTGTAATTCTTGGCGTCAGATCGATGCCGGAAATCCCGTGCGGGAAGGGCTGTCTGGCTGGGATCTATACCGCAGAGTGGAGGCGCGGTGCCCGAGCCTCCGGCTTTGAATTCAAACAGGCTAGCGGAATGTCAACCAGGAGAGGTCGTGCGGAGTGGCGGAGGCTGTTATGGATGAAGCGGACGTTCGTGCAGCAGCATTGATCCTCGACGATAGCGGCGAGCTGAAGCTACGGCTGTCGGTCTCCCAGAACTTGCCAAAATCGCAATAGAATCTCGAACGCGCCGAACCCATTCTGTTCATAGGAAAATGCATGACCGGGAAGACCCATCTTTTGACCGGGGTGTGTGGCGGCCTGCCGGCAAAAAGACGAGTGCGGTTCGTCACAGGGGCGCCCCTGGTCAATGAACTGGCAGAAGCGAAGCACCAACTGCAACGGCGCCGAGTGCGGCGGTTGCGACCATACGACTCAAAAACAAAAGCCGCCTGATCACTCAGACGGCTTCGGTCCCTTCGAAGGCTGGCCTTGCGGTGTCGTGCTCGGCCTAACCTCGTGAGTTTCTTCAAATCGGACGTTCTTAGCCCGATAGCTGGTACCGCAGCTAAATTCACCTCTCCCTACATAGATTTAGCGTGGGTTCGACGGCTCACGTCGGATGGCCCGGAGAATTCAGCAGTGCAGTTCAAGGTCTGGCGTCGTTTTATATGGATCCTGACCAATTCTACGTTCTCGGGCTTTGGACCCAAATCGTGTGAGACCACGGCTGTTTGCCGAGGACGCTGCCGACTTCAATCTCTGTCCAGTCCTCCTGAACTCCCTTAATTGGGAAGATCTTTCCGATGCGGAGCGTGAAGATGGTTCATGCAAGGGGTGAGCCACACGATGCTGCAATGCTATCGCATGGGGGGTGGGACGGAACCTGCGCGCGACGACCGCGGCGATGCTCTGCCCAATTACGGCCTTAAGTGATTAGTCGGCATTGTGGACGTCCGACCATTGCTCTTCGCCAGTTCGATCAGGGTAATCTCCGGGGCACAGTTGTAGCGGACCGGTAACAGCGCGCAGCCTGCGCCCGCGCTCGTGTAGCCGAGCATGGCACCGTGTTGCCACCGGCCCTGAGCGTAAGACCTCGGACAGGCGCTGTTCACCAGGAGCGCTCCGATTCCTGGCAAGCGGATCTGCCCCGCATGGGTGTGTCCGCAAAGGTAGAGATGAATGCCCGCCAGGGAGGCCTCGCAATACATCTCCGGTGAGTGGCCGAGTAGAACCTTAAAGGCATCGGTGGGCACGGTCGCGAGAGCGCCCTCCAAATCGCTGCAGCCTGGGCTATGTGGATCGTCCACCCCGAGCACCCACAGGTGAGAGCCTTCTTTCTCGATAGCGACTGCATCGTTGACCAGCATTCGAATCCCGAGGTTCTCCAGTTCCACGGCCATATCGGCCTCGTCGTGATTGCCAAGAATGCCGACGATTCCCCGGGTGGCTTGAATACTGGAGAGAATAGTTCGCAAGCCCATATAGACTCTGTCGCACGGTCCCTGCAACGCAAAGCGGTAATCCCCGGTCATTACGCAAAGGTCGGCCTCTAATCCCCTGACGCGTTCCGCCACGATCTCGGCGAGACCATCCAGACAGTCGATATGCAAATCGGCCAGATGCAGCATTCGAAAGCCGCCGAAACTGTGCGGCAGGTCGTCGAATTGGAATTGAAGATGGCGAACGACCGGTGCCAGCGCGTTCCGGATTCCGCGCGAGTAGAGGCCCGCGATCCGCAAGGCACTCCGCAGAAAGTTCGCTTTCAGGCGCTCAGGAAGCGAATCGCCGTCAGCAGGTTTTTGCTTAGCCTCAATCACCCTGCGCCGGGCGAGGCGGCTTTCCAGATCGCGCGTTGCTGGAAGTCCGATCTCACAATCGGTCATCCTCTATACATAGCAGAAAAGTCACCAGCAGTGACCGCTTCGGAGATAAAAGGGTCAGCAAAGTTATGTTAACCGATCTGAGTCAGCGCAATGATCTGAGTGCTGAACACCGTTTTCGCTCACCTTCGGGCGGCCAACTTAGTGGAGGTGAAGTCCTGCAGACGCTTAACGGCAGCCAGTCCGCAGCCCACAAGATACAAGACCGCCTACTGGACGGTCAGAGTCACGGTACTCGTGTGGGTGATATTGCCTGCGCTCGCCGTTAGCGTGATATTGTAGGTGCCGGGTGTCGTCCCGGGATTGCTGCTTCCACCGCCGCCACCGCCGCCACCACCGCCCCCGCAAGAGGCCCACAGCAACACCGTCAGCGCAGTGAATGCCAGCGATAGCAAAGCTCGGCGCTTCCTCCTCAACAGGCTTGCTGGACCGAGGAGCGCCAGCACAACCAGCCAGAGCACAGGTCTGGCGAGCGGTCCGCCAAACGGATTTGAGGGTGGACTCCGGCGCGCCCTCGGGGCGAATGATGGGGCGGTGGTGGCAACCGCAATGGTTGCGGACGCGGCCGCCGAACCGTTCAGCGTCACCGAGCTTGGCGAGACGGTGCAAGTTGACTCCGTCAGAGCCGCCGCCTCGGCGCAGGTCACCTGTACCGCCTGGTTAAAGCCCCCTTGCGGCGTCAGGGTCAGCGTGTAGTTGGCCGAGCTGCCGGGACTCACCGATGCCGGTTTTAGTCCTGAGAGTGCGAAATCCTTCCCCGTCCCGGTAAGCATCAGGGTCTGGGACGCGCCGCCGACTGCGTTGTCCGCGATGGTTAGGTTGGCCGTTCGGGTTCCGCTACCGCCAGGCGTGAAGACCAGGCTCACCGTGCAGCTCTTCCCTGCCGCCACAGCCGCCTTTGTGCTGCAGGTGGAGCTCGACTGGATGGCGAAATCCTTCGTATCTGATCCGCCGATGGTGATGGAGCTGATCGTGAGCGACGTGTTGCCGGTGCTGTTGGCTAGTGTCACGCTCGAGGCCGGCGAGCTCGCCCCCACGTTTTCGGCGCCAAACGCGAGCGAGGTGGAGCTCAGAGTCGCCGTCGCGCCCAGCCCGGTGCCGGTCAGGGCGACCGTCTGCGTGTTGTTCGCCACCCCATTGCTGTTGTCGGTCACGGTGAGGGTACCGGTGCGACTGCCGGGCGCCGATGGCGTGAAGGTCACCGTAATCGTGCAACTGGCGTTGGCCGCTACTGAGCTGCCGCAAGTGTTGGTTTCGGCAAAATCCCCGCCGATCCCCACGCTGCTAATGCTGAGCGCGAGGGTCCCTGTGTTCGACAGAGTAACGGTCTGTGCCGAACTCGTAGTTCCAACGGCCTGACTGGCAAAGGACAGGCTGGTCGGGGAGAGGCTCGCGATGGCTGCTACCCCGTTCCCCGTTAGACTCACCGTTTGCGTGCTGCTCGGCGACGCATTGTCACTGATCGTCAAGGTCGCGGACCGATTGCCGACTTGGATGGGCTTGAAGGTCACGCTGATCGTGCAGTTCGCGCCCGCCGCCACTGAGATGCCGCAAGTGTTGGTCTCGCTAAAATCCCCGCCGTCTGCGCCGCTCACTTTGACGCTGCTAATGGTGAGCGCGAGCGTGCCGGTGTTCGAAAGCGTGATGGTCTGGGCCGGGCTCACACTTCCAACCGCCTGGCTGCCGAAGTACAGGAGGCCTGGGGAGAGGTTCGCAGCAGCCCCCGCCCCGGTCCCCGTCAGATTGACCGATTGCGTGCCGCCAGCCGACGCACTGTCACTCACCGTCAAGATCCCAGAGCGAATGCCTGCCTGAGTGGGCGCGAAGGTGACCGTAATCGTGCAAGTGGCGCTGGCCGCGACTGTGCTGCAAGTGTTGGTCTCGGCAAAGTCCCCGCCGTTGGAGCCGCTGATCGTGATGCTGCTAACGGTGAAGGCTGCAGTACCCGTGTTCGAAACCGTGATGCTCTGCCCCGGGCTCGTGGTTCCAAGCGCCTGGTTGGCAAAGGACAGGCTGGGCGGCGATAGGCTAGCAACCGCTTGGGTCCCGGTGCCGGTCAGACTGACCGTTTGTGTCGTCCCCGCAGGCGCATCATCAGTCACCGTCAGCGTCCCGGAGCGACTGCCGGTCTGAGTGGGTGTGAAGGTCACAGTAATCGTGCAAGCTGATCCGGCCGGCAAGGACGCCGGGCACTTGTTCGTCTGGGCAAAGTCACCGCTGATGGCTACGGAGCTGATTGTGAGTGCAGCCGTGCCAGTATTGGTGAGGGTCGCGATCTGGGGCGCGCTGGTGCTTCCCAACAACTGGTCGCCGAAATTGAGATCGCTGGGCGAAAGAGTTTCACCACCTTGTCCGCCTGCAGTCCCGATAAGCCGCCACTGTTCGGATTCGTTTGTCCCATTCGGGCAGCCATTGTTGTCGCCCTCTGCGTCCAAAATGTGGGCCGTGTCGTTAAAGGTGGTCGGGGTCCCGTTCGCGGTGACGGTCACGGTCGGGAACGGCGTGGTTCCGGGTGCTACGGGCATCAAACAGGGCGCAATCGGGTTTAGGTCACTGGTGTCGAAGTTGTACTCTATGGTCTGAGCGAGGATCGCAATACCACCGATGGGAATCGTGAAACTCCCCCAAAGATCAATGGGGCCTACCCCGTTGATCACCACGGACACGCCATTGATGAGCAGCGGCGCCCCGGAAGTATTGTCAATGCGGATCGTTCCCCCGTCATACAGCGATCCTGCTGGACTTCCGATAAAGTTCGTTATGCCGGGCGAACCCTGCCACGGAACCGGAAAGAACGCGTTGGGGCTGGGGTTGGGATTGTAGTCGTCAGAATAACCGACCTGAACGTCATAGAGGTTTTGCCCAAACGCCTGATAGGGCAGGAGAAATCCTGCAACAAACGGAAGCACAAGCCACAGTTTCTTTAGGGACGAGAGTGTCATTCTACCTTCCTCAGCATTAACTTGGAAAAATCGGCAACCGTTTACACGTACAAGTCGGATGGCCCGCCTGCAAGCCGCGCCACTTCGCAGTACATAGACGTAAACCGCACGAAGCAACAGGAACCAACCATTAGCTCGCTGCCCAGTGACGTTCGCCGCCGGATGTTCTCATCGAGCCCGCAGAGTAGATATCAGGCCCGCAGAGTGGACATAATGTTAGCATAGGATCATGCGGCCACGAGTGCTAGCAGAAACATCACCTAGATTGGTATAAGAGGGCGCGCGGGGGACACGAACGATGAGGGGAGCCAGGTTTGTCCCGTTGGGCGCAGCGGGTGGGCGACTGCTCCGCTTGATTCCCGTGGCAACTCCAACCTCCTTCCACATCCGCAGATCCTTGACCTCTTTATTCTTTGACCGTTGCCTATAAAAACGCTATGCTTCTGCCTGCCTTTCTGGGTAGCGAAGGCCAGCAGTCAATTGGGGAGGTTTCCATGAAAAAG
>DASYYZ010000158.1:0-15201 GCA_035946735.1 Terriglobia bacterium | reverse complement strand
CGAAAATCGGAGCTGCACCTTCGCCAATCGAGGCTTGCTGTGAGCCTGCACCCGGGTTCTCGACACACAAGTCAGCGCCTTCTTAGCCGAGGGCACGGTTTCGCTCCTCGAGATCGTGACCTATCAAATCTTAGCCAGCCGAATTAGCGGTTACGGAAGCCAAGCCTTGCCCGCCAAAGAGCCAGAGATTCCCGTTGCTATCGGTCCAGCCATTCCCATCGGATCAGCCTCCAGGAACGTTTCCGGCAGCAGGAACCCAGTGTGCCATAGACTCCCGGCTGCCCACTGCAGTCACCATTGTACGGTGGGCGTTAGCGAGCTGCTTCCGCCCGTCCACGTCCATTCGCGGGCGGCGGGATTGACACCGCTGATCATCTACGGGTTGGAGCGCGGCACTGGCTTCTGGCCAGCGAGCGACCCCGGCGTTTACCGTGATTTCCACCAGTGGATCCGAGGCGGCTGGGTTTTGATGGAGCTGGGCACCGTCCTGACAGCCTTGATCGCCTTAGCCTTTGTTCGTTTTCCCTTCGTGACGGCACCCATTGCTTTCGCGCTGTGGTATATGTCCATGGACCTCACGCGTTCGTCGTGGGCAATCCAATATTCACCTGGAAGGCTCGGCTGTGGGTTTCGCTGTGTTTTGGGCTGGTGATACTGCTGGCCTCGTTTGTTGTGGACCGGCGCACTAAACAGGACTTCGCCTTCTGGGGCTACCTGTTCGGGATGCTGTCGTTCTGGGGAGGACTCTCTCTAATGGAAAGCGGGAGTCAGTTGGCAAAGTTCGGCTACTGCCTCATCAACGTCGGACTCATGCTGGTTTCAATCCTGCTCCAGCGGCGGGTCTTCATGGTTTTCGGTGCGCTCGGGGTCTTTGGCTATCTGGGCTATCTCGCTTACGATGTCTTCAAGGATTCCATGAGTTTTCCATTTGTGCTGAGCGGACTCGGCCCTGTTAATGATCTTCTGCGGGGTCAAGTATCAACGAAACAGTCGACGGGTCGAAGATCGCATCCGCGCTGCGATACCAGGCGGGGTGCAGCAACTGCTACCACACAAGCGAGCCGCAGTCTAATCAAGCCAGCGCAAGGTTTGCAGGAAGGCGGTTATGTTGAAGAAAACCTTCTGGCGTCGTGCACCTGATTGAGGGCCGCGACAGTGGCCCGATTCACGAATTTGCGCCAGCCTATGACCGTCGCGATCGAGCTTAACCAGTGTTGAAACTGAGGAGTAATACTGACATGCCGCGAGCAGCTCTTCCACCGATGATACATCCAAGCACAAAGGACGCTATGTAAAGCAGTCGGGGGTAGTGTTGATCCTTGTCCTGCCGTCATGAACTAAACCGCACGGGTGCGGGTTACTTCGTTGCGGCACCATCGAAGGTGTACCTTCCGATCCAGTGGAAAGGCTAATTACACCAGCGGTTTGCGGGCACAGATTGTATCTTGGAGACCCGAGAGAGCAAATGACTGGAGTCGGGTCGATTACCGGCTAACATAGGCAGCAAATGCTTTTGTCAAAGTATCGAAATCAGCAAAGGTGCCTAGCGATTGCCCAGCCAGCCGGTTTGCTCGTGGAAGGCCCTTTTTCGTTCCGAATCCCGGTTAAGTGGTGGGTTGGGCTGTTCTCACCAGGAATAGGTAAATCCTAGGCGACCGGAAGGAGCCGTTTCCCAAAATCGAATCCTGATAGCCATAGGGTGGGGGACTTCATACTTCTTGCTACTCGGCGCAACGACGACGACCTTTCACCGCATCGCGTCACATGAAGTTCTTTGTGTGGTGGGCGGAGAGGGTGCGAGCTTCTTCGGTGTCGAATCGAAGGCTTTGCAGGCGCTCGCGCCGCGTATTTTAATAAACTGTTCTTCTGGCGGTTGGGTTATGACTGGCAGTCAGAACTTATGCCGAGACTCTTCGTGAACGCGGTCCGGGTTGATCGTTACGCGCCGGTGGTTTCAGGCCTTTACCCTGCTACGAATGCATTAATTGGGGACTTCGGCTCGATGCTGAGCGGCATCGACCTGCCAACCCCCGGATGTTGGGAAATTACGGGCCGATATGGTAGCGACAGCTTGAGCTTCGTGGTATTTGTCAAACCGTGAAGAACGGGCTCATACGGTCGTCGACCTGAAACAAGTTCGCACAAGAGAGGGCGTAAATCGAAGGGGTTTCCAGTCAAGACTGGAAGGCGATTCAGCGCGTTCCTACCACGGCGCGCTTGCTTCCTGCCACTTGAGCGTCGAGTTCGTCCATGTCAAGCACGATAACTCTGCGCCGTTCCATCTTGATAATGCCGCGGTCCACAAAGCGGCGCAGGTTGCGTGAAACCAGATCGCGAACCGTGCCGATCTCAGCTCCGATCTCCTGATTCGTCTCTTCGAGCGGAAACTCGACGCCGCGCCGCGTACGCACCCCAAAGGTTAAGGCGCGATCGCGCAGAAAGCGAGCCAGCCGGTGACTGACCTCTTTCAGCGACAACTCCTCCACCAGGCTCGTCAAGTAGCGAAAGCGCGAAGCCAGAGTGCGGATCACCGCGATGGCGACTTCGGAATTGTTCCGGCACAATTCCAGGAACTCACGCTTGGGAAGGAAAAGGAGCGTGGAGTCCTCCGCGGCCACGGCCGAAGCCGGGAAATTCCCTCCGTCAAACAGCGGCAGCTCGGCCACCGTGGAGCCGGCGCGCTCCACGGCCAACACCTGCTCGCGCCCGTTCTCAGCCAGCTTGCAGAGTTTCACCACACCGGACTGCACGATGAGGAGGCCCTCGCAAGGGTCACCCTCCGCAAAAAGGATGCTGTCCTTGGGGAAGTACTGTATGCCGCAATGTCGGGCCAGCGCCTGCAAGTCGTGCACAGGCAGCGCGGCGAAAAAGGGTACGCGTCGCAGAGCCTCCACTGCATCGAGAGCAGCCATTAAGGCATCTTAAGCTGGCAGCCGCTCGAACAGCAAAGTGGCTCAACATCTTCGGAGCCTTGGGGGACACCGCCCGGTCAGCAATCGCTATGATCCTACGTATTGCGCGTAGATCTTGCGCGCGACGGCAGGGTCATCGGTCCCCTTGATAATCGCGCGCCCGTCTCCGAAAACGGTGAGTTCGTAGGAATTGATCCGGCAGCGGACCAGGAAGTCGTTGGCGTGAACCGGACCCAACAACTCGAGGCGTTCTCGCAACGCACCGAGGGCGATGGTGTGAGGGACGAGCTCGCGGAGCTGGATCGCGTTTCGCCCGCAGAGCACGCTGGTCCGGGAAAGCGCGTCACCCTCCAGGAACATGAACTGCCGCTTGTGGCAGACGCGGCACTCCGGGTCAATGAGGGGCGTTATCTGCTGGAACGAGTTCTTCCAAAGGTCACAGGCGAGCATCTTGCCGTGCAAGTCGCTCTCGTGTCCGGTTAGAATCTTCAACGCCTCCGTCACCTGGACAGCCGCGGTCCAAGCCGCCGCAGTGGAAATGATCCCCACGGTGTCGCAAGTTTCCTGCAGGCCCGTGGGCCGCTCCGGGAACACACAGGCAAGGCAGGGTGTGCGGCCCGGCAGTACGGTGAGCGTGGCGCCATAACTGCCCACCACCGCGCCATAGATCCATGGCGTACCGTTCTTAACCGCGGCATCATTGATGAGATAACGGGTCTCGAAATTGTCCGTCCCGTCCAGAACAAGGTCATGGCCGTGTATGTGGCGCTCGATCGAAGAGCTATCAACATCAGCGACCACGCCTTCGATTTCTACGTCCCGATTGAGGCTGCTCAAGTGCCGTTCGGCGGCGATCGCCTTGGGCAGGCTCTGGGCGGCGTCGGCCTCATCAAACAACAACTGACGCTGCAGGTTGCTCTCTTCTACGAAGTCGCGATCGATGATGCGAAGGCGCCCTACGCCGGCCCGCACCAGCGCATTGGCCTGCGCGGTCCCAAGCGCGCCACAACCGAGGATCAGCACCCGCGCGCGGCTCAGCCGATCCTGGCCTGCGCGACCGATGGGGCTGTATAGGATCTGGCGGGAGTACCTGTCAGGGTCCATGACCGAGCTTAGCGTACCATAGCGCTGCGCGGCTCGAGGGCCGCGCCCGGAGCCCTCGATCGGGTCCGGGGCGAGCGACAGGGCGCTGTGGTCTGGCGACGGCTTCCATGCTAGTATGAAGATTCGCGAAGGCAATCAAAATTCAGTTTAGGAAGGTAGCAATGAAAGAAGGTAAAGAACGCACGCTTGTCTTCGGCTCGCGGCTGATAGTTCTGGGCGTTTGCCTGGTTGCGCTCGGTGCCGGTCCTGGTTTCGGTCAGGGCGCCCAGCAGCCCGCCGGATCGCAGGCCCAGCCGAGCCCGCCTGCGCAGCAGGCTCCTCCGCGTCCCGCGGCGCCGGCTCCCGGACAACCCCAAGCCCCGCCTTACCCTGTGAATCCTGCAGTTCAGAACACCCCGCCGGACAAGGTCGTGATGAAGGTTGGCAGCACGGGCATTACTGCAGGCCAGATTCAAGGCGTTGTGAAAGCCCTCCCGGTTTCGCTGCAGCGAAGCGTGGCTACTCAAGGCCTCAAGATGGTCGGCGATCAGTACTCGCTGCTGCTGCTGCTCTCCCAGCAGGCGGCGTCTCAGGGGCTCGACCAGTCTCCGGAGTTCAAGCAAAAGATCGAATTGCAGCGTATGCAGTGGCTGGCTCAGGACGAATATAAGAAGCTGGCCGACGACGTCCAGGTAAGCCAGGACGAGGTGAGCAAGTATTACGGCGAACACCAGAAGGACTTCGAGCAGATTCAGGTCCGGCAGATCAGCGTCCGGAAGAAGCCCGCCAACGCCAAACCGGACTCGCCCGGATTGTCCGATGCCGACGCCGAAAAGCGCGCCGAGGACATCCGTAAGGCGCTCATCTCAGGAGAGGACGCTACCAAGGTGTCGGATCAATACAAGATGGCCAACGTGGTCTTCTTCGATCCCAATCCCAGGCCGATGCGAAAAGGTCAACTGCCTGGGGAAATGGACAAGACGGCCTGGTCGCTCAAGGACGGCGAGGTCTCGGAGGTTCAGAAGAACCCGATGAATCTTTACTTTATCCAGGTCGTAAAGCACGATCAGCCGAGCGTGCAGGACGTGTCCAAGGAGATCGAATCGAAGATCAAAGAGGAAAAGTTCCAGAAAAACCTCGACGCCATGAAGCAGCAGGCGAACATCTGGCTGGACCCACAATACTTTGCACCTCCTCCGGGCGCCAAACCTGACGTCGACGCAGTCCCAGCCCCAAAGTCGCAATCCGAAGCTCCCAAGGCGCAGCCAGCGACGCCCAAATCACGTTAGGTACGGCCCAAATTATGCTTTTGCGAAGCCCCGCATCACGCTCACAAACGATGCGGGCTTTTCCCAAGCGCGTGACGCCGAGACACAACCATTAGGGGACCTCAGCTAAATTGCTAGTGGGAAATCTACGTAGATTTTGACAGTTCTGTTCAAAAGCTTGTGGAAAAAGCGACCTTCCTCAACCATAAGACGCGAGTGCTCAACCCTTTCTGACTCATTGCACCATCCTTCAGCACTCCTGGCGACTCGCTCGGCCCATCCTCGTCGGGCTGATGCCTACCGGCCAAGCTGCGATCAAACCCGGAGGCGCCTAAAGCAGCGGCTGAGGTGGCTTCAGCTTGACCTCAAGCGTGGCGTGATCCTTGCTCACTTCAAATTCCCTGCCGAAAGCCTGATAACCCTCGTTCGTGACCATTAGTTGTACAGTCCCTTCAGGAATGAAGACGAATCGTCCGCGGCCTTGTGCGTCGGTCTTGGCGCTGTAGGAGTGGGTCTTGGCGCGTATCGCCTTGCCAAGTTTTTCGCTAAAGACCAGGGTGAGGTGGGCCTGATTCACCGGCTTCTCAGTCTTGGCATCCGTGACCACAACGGTGATGGTAATGAGCTTGGACGACTGGTCCTGCGCCATGACCAAGCTTGCAAACGAAGCTGCAGCGAGCACCAGGCGCGCTGCCATCGCTCTGATCTTCATATTTCCTCTCCTGGAAAGGGCAGCGTCGGAGCACAAAGCCCGCAGTCCGCTCGCCCGCTTCCATGATAGCGTAGATAGCGAGCGAGCTTCACAGGCCTCCGCGATCTAGTTGGCCCGGCCGGCGGACAGAGTCCGAGCGTCCGCTCAGCAGCCACACGCAATTTTGGAGGGTTTCCACCGCTTATGGGATTCGCAACCGACGCTATTCATGTGGGGCAGGAAGCCGATCCTGCCACCGGGGCAATCATCGTCCCGATCTACCAGACTTCGACGTATCTGCAGGAGGAGCTCGGCCGCAATAAGGGCTACGAATATGCCCGGACCGCGAATCCTACCCGCTCGGCTCTCGAGCGCAACCTCGCTTGCCTGGAGCGCGGCCGTCACGCCTTCGCTTTCGCCTCCGGGATGGCCGCCATCAACGTCCTGATGACCCTGCTCAAGAGCGGCGATCACGTAGTGGCCGGGCACAATCTGTACGGCGGCTCCTTCCGGCTGTTCGAGCGCGTGCTCACGGATTTTGGACTCAGCTTCAGCTACGTCAACACCACGGAGCTCGCGGCAGTGGAGGCGGCCTTCCGGCCGAGCACGCGCATCCTCTATGTGGAAACGCCGACCAACCCGATCATGGAAATCACCGACCTCGCCGCCGCCGCAAAGCTCGCGCACGGACACGGCGCGCTGGTTGCGGTTGACAACACATTCATGAGCCCGTATTTTCAGCGGCCGCTCGAGCTTGGCGCGGACCTGGTTTTGCATAGCACCACCAAGTACCTGAACGGACATTCCGACGGCGTTGGCGGCGCCATCATGCTCAACGATGATGCGATCGCGGAGCGATTGAAGTTCCTCCAGAATGCCGCCGGAGCGATCCTGGGTCCACTCGATAGCTGGCTCATTCTGCGAGGCGTGAAAACGCTGACGTTGCGCATGCGCCAGCACGATGCCAACGGGCGCGAGGTAGCCGGGTATCTGGCGAATCATCCTAAGGTGAAGAAGGTTTATTATCCCGGTCTCCCGGATCATCCCCAGCATGAGCTGGCGCGCCGCCAGATGACGGGCTTCGGCGGCATGATCGCCTTTGACACCGGCTCCCTGGAGAATGCGAAGCTCGTGCTCAAGAACGTGCGGCTCTGCTCGCTCGCCGAGAGCCTTGGCGGCGTCGAAACGCTGATCTCGCATCCCGCCACCATGACGCACGCCAGCGTTCCCGTCGAGCACCGCCAGCGCCTTGGCATCACCGACGGTCTGGTTCGCATTTCGGTCGGCGTCGAAGAAGTGGAAGACCTGATTGCCGATCTTGACCAGGCGCTCGCCCACATCCCGTAGCGCGGCGATACGGCCGCCCGCTCCCCGATTCGATGCGCCAGGAGGGCCATGCCGACTACCAATCACGAAGAGCAATTGCGTCAGGAATTCAACCGTTGGGCCGAGGCGGGCCGCGGCGAGGGCATGGAGCAGGATCATCTTCCAATCGTCCTGCCGATGCTTGCCATGATGAACGTGCAGCAGAACGAGGCTATCCTCGATGTTGGCTGCGGCACGGGCTGGCTTTGCCGGCTTCTCGCCCAGGGCGTGCCGCAAGGACGCGTGGTGGGCTTGGACGTGTCCGACGAAATGATCCGGCGGGCGCAAGCACTGAGCGCGGACATGAGCAATCTGAACTTCACGTTTGGTGGAACCGACCCGATGCCTTGCGAAGACAATCTCTTCACGCGCGCTGTCTCGGTGGAATCGGCCTATTACTGGCCCGAGCCCAGGCGCGGCATCTCGGAGATGTTTCGCGTTCTGCGGCCTGGCGGCTCAGCGTGGATTCTCATCAACTACTATCGCGATAATCCGTATTGCCATCAATGGGGCGCAGTGTACGCGATTCCCGCTCACCTGCTGGCCGCCGAAGAATGGGCGGGGTTCTTTCGAGACGCCGGCTTCACAGGCGTCGCTGATCGCCGCATCGCTGACCCTACACCCACTCCGGAAACCTACACCGGCCGCTGGTTCCGTGACGGCGAGCAACTGCGCCGCTTTCGCGAGGAAGGCGCGCTGCTGGTCCACGGGACTAAGCCTGACAACACCCGCCAAACATGAGCTAAATTAAGAGCCTGCGCCTGCGGACCACGCTGCCACAGCCGCTCCCGGTTTCCACGCAATTGCATGGGTGTCTGTAAGGAACCGGGCCGGCGCTAGGGATAAAGCAGGTAAGGCCCGCGACGGCGACGGAAGGCGTCGAGCTGATTTTGCTCCCACTCGTAGGCCAGCCTACGTGGATCGCGGCCTGCCCGGATCCCTCCAACCACCGCATGCGACCCCACTAGCTGAAGCGCCTCGTCGAGCTTGAAATTCTGCGGAAACAGCTTGAAGAGAGCTGCTGCAAGCTCCGCACCCATTTGAGGAGAGTCCAGCGCGTCCCGATCCACAAGATCGAACTGGACGCCATGGCAGAGTTCGCCGGAGAACCGGCTGGAGGCGGGAGTGAAATCAGCGGGCACGAATCGCACGCCTTGAATGCGCCGCGAGCTCAGGTAGTCCGCGAGTTTCCTGCCGTCGATCCAAGGCGCTCCTACAACTTCGAAGGGCCTATCTGTGCCGCGCCCCACGCTGACGTTCGTGCCTTCGACCATGCAGATGCCAGGGTAGAGCGTAACCTCCGCCATATTGCGCAGGTTCGGTGATGGATTCACCCAATCGAGGCCCGTCTCGTCAAACCACGTCGTCCGGTGCCATTCCTTCATCTTGATCACGGTCAGCTTCGCGGCAAGGTGCTGCTCCTGGTTGAACATTTGCGCGAGCTCGCCGATCGTCATGCCGTGCCGCACGGGCAAGGGGAAGTAACCGACGAAGGAGCGCAGGTCCGAATCAAGTACCGGGCCTTCCACATTGCCGCCGATGGGATCGGGGCGGTCGAGCACGTAATAGGCGAGTCCCTTGCGCGCCGCAGCCTCGAGCGTGTAGCCGAGCGTGGTCTCGTACGTGTAGAAGCGCACGCCCGCATCCTGAATGTCATACACCAGCGCGTCCAGCCCGGCCAGCATCTGATCGGTGGGCCGATTGGTGTCGCCGTAAAGGCTGTAAACCGGCAGGCCCGTGGCCGCATCGCGTCCCGAAGCCACGCTCTCATCGGCGACACCCCCGAGGCCGTGCTCGGGGCTGAAAATCGCCGTGAGCTTTACGCCCGGCGCTTTCGCAAGCAGGTCGACGTTACGCCGGCCGGCCGCGTCGCGGCCACTGTGATTGGTGACGAGGCCGATGCGCAGACCCTGCAGGGGCGTAAAGTTCTCCGACTCCAGCACGTCCAGCCCGGTGACGGTCTTCTCATCCGCGGGTCGAGGCGTCCGGTAGCTGGCGAGAATCTCGTTGTAAGAAGTAAGCGCAGGACGACGACCGAGCTCCTGCGGAGTTGGCATTTTGGCGAAGGCTGCCGCTGCAATGTTCGCGGCCTCGCTGCGCAAAGCGATCACGTTGCCTTCGCCCGAAGGATGCACGGCATTCGCGAACAGGATGACGTAGGTGTTGGAAAAGGGGTCTATCCAAAGCGAGGTGCCGGTGAATCCGGTGTGCCCAAAAGAGCCGACCGGAAACAAGTCGCCCCGGTTCGAGCTCAGAGCTGAGTCGATATCCCAGCCGAGGCCGCGCACCGCCATTTTCCCGGTTGGAGTCTGCGGCGTGGTCATTTTGTCGACGCTTTCGGAGCTCAAAACACGGGTTCCGTGGCGCTTGCCGCCATCGAGCAACATCTGGGCGAAGATCGCGACATCATCTGCGGTGGAGAAGAGTCCGGCGTGCCCGGCGACGCCGCCCATCGCGCGCGCGGTTGGGTCGTGGACGGTACCCCAGAGAATAGGGCCACTCGTGCCGTTCTCATACTGCGTAGGCGCAATGAGAGGCCGCCAGGACGCAGGCGGCAGGAATCGGGTGTGGCGCATCCCGAGCGGCTTGAAAATGTGCCCGGCCGTGTATTCGTCGAGCGTCTGGCCCGAAAGCCGCCGCACGATTTCGCCAAGGGTCTCATAGTTCACGTCGCTGTAAATGAAGCGCGTGCCTGACGGCACGATCGGGCTGGTCTGCTCGATCATCCTCATCGCCGTCTCGTACCCGGACCAGGCGGGCTCGAGCTGAAGGTCCGGCGGCAGGCCCGAATAGTGCGTCATTAGCTCGCGCACGGTGATCACGTCTTTCCCGTTGGCGCCAAATTCCGGCCAATAGGTGGCCACCGGATCCTCAAGGCGGAGCTTGCCCTGCTCCATCAGCTGCATGACGGCCGTGGTGGTCGCAATCACTTTGGTGAGCGAAGCCAGATCGAACACAGTGTCGAGACGCATGGGCAGGCGCCTGGGCACCAGCGCCCGGCTTCCAAAGGCCCGGCGGTAGACCACCCGCCCGCCATGGCCAATAAGCACCACGGCGCCGGGAGTCTTGTGATCGCGAATCGCCTGATCGATCAGAGATGCGATAGCGGCCAGTTTTCCCGCACCGGCGGGTTTCCCGACGGCTCTGGCGCGCGTGCCGGCGTTGCGGCCGACGGCCTGCGGAGTTTGCGCCGCACCGCTGCTTATGGCCAACATTATTAGTCCTGCAAGAAGCTCTATGTGCACCCGAACGCGCTTCACCATGCCATCACCCTTCCCCGTTGCCCTGGCCCGACCATGTGCTTGGCCGGAATAAGAGCCAGCCGTTATTGCTCAGGACTCTTCTATGACGCCCGCGTTTGCTATATACTCGCGCGTGGCAATTCGAAGAACGGACAAGTTTAGCCGAATCGGAGCTCTGATCGCCGCATGAAAATCACCTTCGTTGATTGGCTGGTGGTGGCCGCCTATTTCGCGCTGAACCTTCTCATTGGTCTCTACTACCGCAAAAAGGCCAGCGCCAACACCAGCGAGTTTTTTGTCTCCGGGCGCGAGGTGAGCTGGTGGCTCGCCGGGACCTCGATGGTGGCTACCACGTTCGCCGCCGACACGCCCCTGGTGGTAACGGGGTACGTGGCCACGCAAGGCATCGCCGGCAACTGGATCTGGTGGAGCTTTCTGCTGAGCGGCATGATGACGGTTTTTTTCTTCGCTCGCCTGTGGCGGCGCGCGGAGATCATTACCGACGTCGAGCTTGTGGAATTGCGCTACGCCGGCAAGCCCGCTGCATTCCTGCGAGGATTTCGCGCCCTTTACTTCGGCGTTCTGATGAATTGCCTGATCGTGGGCTGGGTAAATCTGGCCATGGAGAAGATTCTGGGGACGGCTCTCGGCGTGTCTCGCGTAACCGCCGTCGCCATCATCTTCGGCATTATCGCCGTCACCAGCTTCTACACTTTCATCTCCGGGTTATGGGGCGTTCTCTGGACCGATCTCGTCCAGTTCGTGCTAAAGATGACGATGGTTACGGTGCTCGCCTACTACGGCGTGGAAGCAGCGGGAGGAATGGCCGGCCTGAAGTCGAAGCTGGCAGGCGTGGACGCCGCCCGCCAAGCTGCCGGGGGTGGTTCGGGATCCATTCTTGCACTGGTTCCCGATGCGCACTCCGCCTGGATGCCGCTGCTGCTGTTCTGTCTCTACCTGGGTGTGCAGTGGTGGGCCAACTGGTACCCGGGGGCAGAACCGGGCGGTGGCGGATACGTGGCCCAGCGAATCTTCAGCGCCAAGGACGAGAAGAATTCGCTCGCCGCCACGCTCTGGTTCAACATCGCTCATTACGCGTTGCGGCCCTGGCCCTGGATTCTGACCGCGCTCGCTTCGGTGGTGCTTTACCCGGACCTCAAAGACAAAGAAGTGGGCTACATCAAGGTCTGGGTCGACTATCTTCCGCACGCCTGGAGCGGCCTGATGCTTGCCGCATTCGCCGCAGCTTATATGTCCACTATCGCCACCCAGCTCAACTGGGGATCCTCCTACCTGGTGAACGATTTTTACCGCCGTTTCCTGGTGCGGGGCTCGAGCGAACGGCACTACGTTAACGCTTCGAAGGTAGCCACAGCGTTTCTCGCCGTGCTCGGCGCCGCCGCCTCGCTCTTTATGACCTCGGTTGCCGGCGCCTGGCAACTCTTGCTCGGCGTGGGCGCGGGTACCGGCGCGGTCTACCTGCTGCGCTGGTACTGGTGGCGCGTTAACGCCTGGTCCGAGGTCTCGTCCATGAGCGCAGCCCTGCTCACTACCTTGGCGCTAAACATCAAAGTCGGCGGGCGGGCACTAATCAATTTTTCGGGGAGCGCACCGGACGTCTTTGCGAAAACCATTTTTTTCACGGTCGCCGTAACCAGCGCGGTCTGGCTCGCCGTCACCTGGCTGACCGCGCCTGAGCCTGAATCGAAGCTGCTCGAATTCTACCGGCGCGTCCGCCCGGGCCGCAGCGGATGGGCCCCGATCGCGCGCCTCGCACCTGAGGTTCACGTGGCCGGAGACGGCTGGTACAATTTGATGGACTGGCTGCTGGGCTGCCTGATGGTTTACATGGCGCTGTTCGGAATCGGCAAAATTATCCTCGGAAATCCTGGTTTGGGACTCATCTTCCTCGCGGTCAGTGCGGTATGCGGGTACCTGATTTACCGCGACCTGTCCCGCCGCGGCTGGGAGACACTCTCACACTGACGAGGCCAGAGGCCGTCCAGTGGAGCTCAGGTTGAGGTCATCAAGGTAGAGTGCCGCGAAATCCCTCAAAAGGCCAGCAGCACATTACTGAGAGCCGTAACCCGCGTGCGGTGGCGCTCGATACCAAGTCCACGACAGCAATCCTGCGCATCATCAATCGCGAGGATCGCACCGTAGCCACGGCCGTGACCAAGGCGATTCCTGAGATAGCACGCGCCGTCGATTGGGCCGTCGAAGCTCTGGGCGCAGGCGGACGCCTCGTCTACCTGGGTGCGGGCACAAGCGGACGGCTCGGTGTGCTCGATGCCGCCGAGTGCATCCCTACTTTCGGCACAAAACAAGTGGTGGCGGTGATGGCAGGGGCGCCAAAGTCAATGTTCCGGCCGTCGGAAGTTTCGGAGGATGACCCGAAACTCGGCGTTCGCGACCTGCGCAGGATCAAGTTCAGCCGCAAAGATATTCTAATTGGCATCTCGGCGAGCGGTCGCACTCCGTACGTGTTAGGCGGACTGCGCTACGCGAAGCGGCTGCGTGCCAGAGCGGTCCTGCTGACGTCTAATCCCGGCTCGGAAGGCTCGCGGCTTGTGGGATTGACGATGGCGCCGGTCACCGGACCGGAAGTGATCGCGGGCTCCACGCGAATGAAAGCGGCGACAGCGCAGAAACTGATCTTGAACATGCTTTCGACCGCTACTATGGTGCGACTCGGACGCGTATTCTCGAATCTGATGATCCGGGTCCAGTTGACCAATACCAAATTGCGGAAGCGCGCCGAAGGTATCCTGATGGAGAGCACGGGCGCCAGCGCAGCTCGGGCCCGGAAGGCGCTTGAGTCTTCAAATTGCAACTTGGCGGTGGCGCTACTGATGCTTGCCGGAGGGATCGAACGCGAGCAAGCCACAAAGCTCCTGCAGGCGGGCCCCAGCACAGCGGAAGTAGTGCGACGGGCGCTCGCGAGGAGCAGGCTGCAATAGCAGCTTCGAGAAAAAGGTCGCCGCTCGGTCTCAAGCGCGGCGTTTGTGAACGGGCATGGACAAATTCAGAATTGAAGGCGGGCGGCCACTCGAAGGCCGGGTAGTGATCGGAGGAGCCAAGAACGCGGCGCTACCCGCGATGGCGGCGGCGCTGCTCACGCCCAAGCGCGTGGTGCTGCGAAACATTCCCCGCGTGAGGGACATTCTCACCATGCGAACCCTGCTCGATGAGATGGGCGCCGATTCATCTCTAAAGGGCGAACGTGAAGGAAACCGGCTGACCCTGCAGGCACGGAGAATCTCCGATCAGACAGCGCCCTACGAGCTCGTGAAGCAGATGCGCGCCTCGGTGCTGGTGCTGGGACCACTGCTGGCGCGTTTCGGACGTGCTCGTGTCTCGCTGCCCGGAGGATGTGCCATTGGCGCGCGGCCGATCAACCTTCACCTCAAAGGGCTCGAGAAGCTCGGCGCCAGAGTGAGCATGGATCATGGCTACGTTGAAGCTCGCGCGGAACGCTTGAAAGGCGATCTGTTCCATTTCGACACCATCACCGTGACCGGGACCGAAAACTTGATGATGGCCGCTACCCTGGCGGACGGTGAGACGGTCCTGGAGAACGCAGCCATCGAGCCCGAGGTACAGGACCTGGCCGAGCTGCTCAATGCCATGGGGGCGGGGATTCAGGGCGCCGGAACATCGACGATTCGGATTAGAGGCGTCAGCGAACTCCACGGCGCGGAACACGGCATCATCCCGGACCGCATTGAGACAGGAACCTTTCTTGTGGCTGCAGCCATCACTGGCGGCCACCTCACGCTCGAGCGCGTGGAGCCCGCCCACGTGACTGCCGTGGTGGCCAAGCTTGCTGAAACCGGCGTTAAGGTCGACCACTCGGTGCTGCAATCCGGAGGACACCGGTTCTCGATCATGGAGGTCCGCGCGCCGGAGTCCCTCGGCGCGTCCGACATCACAACCCTGGAATATCCCGGATTTCCAACGGATATGCAGGCTCAGTACATGGCGCTCGCCACCCAGGCTCTAGGCGCGTCGGTGGTCACTGAAACAATCTTTGAAAACCGCTACCTGCACGCGCTGGAGCTCGCGCGCATGGGGGCTGACATCACTGTTGATGGCCGGCGCGCCGTTGTTCGCGGACCCACTAAGCTGAGCGGTACGAATATTCAGGCGTCAGACCTGCGCGCCAGCGCTTCGCTTGTGCTTGCCGGCCTCGCTGCTGAAGGCGAAAGCGTGATCGACCGGGTCTATCATATCGACCGTGGGTACGAGCGCATTGAGGAGAAGCTGCGTCGGGTGGGAGCGACAATTCAGCGTATATCTGAAGGATGAGTTAAAAGCAAATCCGCGGCGGGCGGCTTATCCCTGAAGAACTAAAGAAAGTTACCGCCTTGTCCTCAAGGCATGCCTGTTGAAAAAAGGGCAGCGCCGCAGAGCGCGACACTGCCCCTTCAGGTCTTCCAAGCACTGTTGCTCCGAGCCTACGCTACAAGCCAGGCGCGACGAGAGCGCTTGACAGCGGCTACGGGCAGGTGAAGCCAGGGGGAATTAGATACGGGCTCGGCACCACTCCGGGCCCATAGACGTCCTCGGCAAAAATGTCGATCGCGCACCCGGCCAGGTTCGCGTTATTGGCCGCCGCGATGGCGTCCGAATCTGCCGCT
>DASYYZ010000157.1:0-111251 GCA_035946735.1 Terriglobia bacterium | reverse complement strand
GCAGAGAAATAGAAAAAAAAGGCTTTGACGGCCTGCCGGAAAGGCGAAGCCTTTCCGCACAGCAGGGCGGCAAAGCCGCTTGTGCAGATTCCATACACACTCCCGAAGAAGCGAGGAAAGAAGTTTCCTGCGGCGGGCCGAAGGGAGAAGAGTATTTTAAACATGACCGGCGCGTGCTGCTGACGGTGGCGCGCATGGCGGCTTCGGAACGCTACAAGGGTCACGAGGTGGTGTTGCGAGCTCTGCCCGCGGTGGTGGCTCAGATACCGAATCTCACGTATGCGGTTGTGGGAGACGGCGACGATCGCGCGCGGTTGGAGGGCCTCGCGGCCGAACTGGGCCTCGACGGGCACGTGGTGTTCACGGGCGAAGTGAGCGACCGGGAGCTGGCGGCCATTTACCATCGAAGCGAAGTTTTCGTGCTGCCCGCCGTGACGGCGGTTGAGGATCGCAGTCCCAAGGGCGAAGGTTTCGGAATTGTATATCTCGAGGCCATGGCGTTTGGCAAACCCGTGATCGGGCCAAGCTACGGTGCGCCCGTCGAGTTGATCCGTCATGGGGAAAATGGGCTTCTGGTCGATCCTGAGAGTCCGAGCGCGGTGGCGCAAGCGCTCGTCAGTCTATTTTCGAATCACGAGGCTGCTCGTGACATGGGTCGTGCCGGGCGCGAGTGGGTCCGGGAACATTATTCCCATGCCGCCTTCCGCGAGCGGCTTGGAGAGATCTTCGGGGCGAAAACAGGGGCCGAGTGTATGCCTCTGAAAGCAAATCGGGCGACCGCTTGAGGTGTTTCCTCTTTACCCTTTGAAAGCTCCTTCTCTGCCGTTCTGTTCTTCTCTGAACGCTCTCCGCGAGGGCAAAAAAGTCCAAAGGTGTTCCTCTGAACGCTTGTGTGAATAAATTGTACAACTTTAGATTTTCTGAGGCGTTTTATAGTTAGGTAAATGAGGAGTGGCAAGGCTTAGCGTAAGTCTAACTATTAAAAGGTGATATGAGGATCCTGAAGGTCACGCAGGCTTATTATCCGTTTCAGAGCCGGGGAGGACCTGCGCTGAAAGTGCGATCGATCGCTCGGGAGCTCGTGAGGCAGGGGCACCAGGTCACAGTTCTGACGGCCGATCTGGGGTTCGGGCCGGAGGAGATCGAGGAGGCGGCGGCGGTCCGCGAAGGTCAGGGGTGGCGGAGCAAGCTGGACGGCGTGGAGTCGATCTATCTCGCGACGCGATGCCACTATCGCAATCTGACTGTAAACCATGGCGTTACACTGTTTTGCCGGCAGCGGCTGCGCGAGTTCGACGTCGTGCACGTGTACGGTCTTTACGACACTTTGGGTCCGGTAGTGGCGTGGTATTGCCACGAGTTCGGGGTACCCTACTTCATCGAGCCCCTGGGAATGCACCGGGCCTACGACCGGGGAATCTTGCTCAAGAGATTTTGGAGCACACTGGCAAGGGCTTACCTAAGGCAGGCCAGCAAAATGGTCGCAACCTCAGAGCAGGAGAAGGCCGAGTTCATCGCGGACGGTATTCCTACTGGCCGGGTGCTGCTGCGATACAACGGCCTTGATCTAAAGGACTTCCTCAGGCTGCCGCCCTCCGGCCCGTTTCGAGCAAAGGCCGGACTGTGTGAGTGCGAGCGCTACATCCTCTTCCTGGGGCGGGTGATCCCGCGCAAGGGGGCAGATCTACTGATCGAGGCGCTGCTGCATATCGGCTGTGATCGTACCCAACTTGTGATCGCCGGTCCTGAGGGGGAAGTCGGGTACGTGACGCACTTGCGCGCCAAGGCTCGGGCGCTGGGTGTGGAACATCGCGTCCTGTTCCCAGGGGGGCTATACGGCGACAACAAGATAGCGGCCATGGCCCACGCCGCTGTGTTTGCGCTGCCGTCAAGGTACGAAAACTTCGGCAATACGGCCGCGGAGGCGATCGCGTGCGGCACCCCCGCCATAGTGTCGGATCGATGCGGGATAGCACCTCTCATCGATCAGCGAGCCGGTCTCGTATCGTCGTACGACTCCGAGGCGCTGGCGACAACGCTGAAGGCGCTGCTGGGAGACGCGATCCTGTATCAACGGCTTAGGGCTGGGTGTGCGGGGGGGAGATCTCGTGGCCCGGGCTCGTCCGAAGGCTGCAAGATTCGTATCAAGAGGCAGTTAACAGGAAGCAGGCGGCTGTGGAGGCTCTGCGTGTCTAGGGGAAGTGCCGCTGTCGATGAGGCGTCCATGATTCCCGAATCTCCGGGACAGGTCCTGCTGACCAGCCACGGACGCTTGGTTGCATTGCTCAAACACGGGAGCAACGCCTTGATGATTGGCGTGGTCCTCTTATTGGTCTATGGCGTTGCCTGGAGCTACTCTACGCGCCGATATTTGAAAGGGTTTGCTGACGCCATTGTCCCACTGGTTGGCTCGCCGGAGGAGAAGTCCGAGGCGTTGCTGGCGTGGTTTCGCAACGAACCCGAACGGGGAGACGCTGTCCTGGAAGGTACTACTAGCCTGCGGAATCCCGTCAACATCCTACAGAACGCGCACCTACTCAAAATCTGCGGATCGGCAAGTAACGCTTTCATCAACCTGGCGGACGCTGCCGGACTGAGAACCCGCCGTCTGTTGCTGCTCGACGAGTCTGGCGGCACGAAACATGTGGTGGCGGAGGTGCAGTGGGGCGATCGGTGGGTTGTGGTCAACCCACAGCAGGGCCTCGTGTACAGAGATCATCTGAATCGCGCCCTAACCAGGCAGGAGCTTGCCGATCCATCGGTATTCCGCGCCGCGATCAGCCGGATGCCAGGCTATGACCCAGCCTATAGTTTTGAGCGCACGGCGCACCTTCATTTGCAGCGAATCCCTCTGCTGGGCAATCTGCTGCGGCGGGCGCTTGATCGGCTCTCTCCGGGATGGGAGGAAGCTGTCGATTGGGGGTACTACCCGGAGAACCCTTCGCTCTGGCCAATACTGGTTTCCTCGCCTCTGCTGCTACTGGCCATTTTCGCTCGTTTGCTTGTGGACCGGTACAGCCAGAAGCGGCTGGGCATCGAGCGCGTTCGACTTCGTGAGCGCCTGATGAGGGCCGGCCGTGCCATCTTGTACCGATCGGCTTAAGACATGTGTGGAATCTGCGGGTTGGTAGGCGTGACCGAGCCCGATCCTCCGGCGAGTGTCGTCCGCCAGATGATGGCGCCAATGCACCATCGCGGGCCAGACGACGAAGGCCTCTTTGTTGATGACAGGGTTGCGCTGGGGATGCGACGGCTGAGCATTATCGATCTTGCTGGCGGACACCAACCGGTGTTCAACGAAGACTGGACGGTCGCCGTCGTATTTAACGGGGAAATCTATAACTTTCACGAGTTGCGGCACACGTTGGAGTCTCGCGGGCATACCTTCCGGACAGGCAGCGACACCGAAGTGATCGTTCACGCTTACGAGGAGTGGGGCGAGGATTGCGTGGACCACCTCGAGGGGATGTTTGCATTTGCTGTGACCGAGACTTCGAAGTCGACACGCCGTGGAAATCCCAGGGTTCTGCTGGCTCGCGACCGGCTGGGCGTTAAGCCACTTTACTACGCTCTCGTTGATGGTACCCTGCTTTTCGCCTCTGAGGTCAGATCCCTCCTCGCATCGGGCCAGATCGAGCCGCGGCTTTCAAATGCCGCGTTGCGAAGCTATCTGCTTTTCGGTTCGGTTGCCGAGCCCATGACTCTGGTTGAAAGCGTGTATTCTCTGCCGCCCGGCCATCGCATTGTGATCTCGGCAGCGGGATGCCACTCGAAGATTCGCCCGGAGCCTTATTGGGACTTCGCCGAGTCTGCGCAGCCGGCCGTCAACACCAAGAAGCTGGAACGGGGCTCTCCGTCGGCGTTCCTGCGGGCGCTCCTGGAAGAGACGATCGACTCTCACCTGGCTGCGGACGTGCCGGTGGGAGTTTTCCTGAGCAGCGGCATCGATTCTACTGCCTTGGTTGCGCTCGCGGCCCGGAACGGGAGATCCGTTCACACCGCCACCGTCGTCTTTCAAGAGGAGGAATTTAGCGAGGGCGCGCTGGCTCGCCGCACGGCCGAGCGATTTGGAACCAACCACCACCAGTTTGCGCTGAGCGGCGAGGATATGCTGGCACGGCTCGATGAAGCCGTGGCTGCGTTCGATCAACCCAGCATGGACGGCATCAACAGCTATTTCGTCTCCTGGGCCGCCCGTCAGGCAGGCCTTAAGGTAGCGCTCTCCGGACTGGGCAGCGACGAGATCTTCGGAGGCTACAGCACCTTCCGGTCCACCCCAGAAGCACAATCGGTGGCCGCCCTGGCGCGAAAGGTGCCAGGGGGATTCCGTTCCGTACTGGCCTCAGCGACGGAGAAGATTTCGAAACGCCTGAGTGGAAGAGATGCCCACCGCAAAATGGCAGCACTATGGCGTGATCCCGGCTTTCTCCCGCACCCTTATTTCGGTAATTATATACTTGCCTTACCGAACGGAACGCGTATATGATCTGTGGCGTAGTCAATCCGTAAATCCAAATGCGGGGGATTGCGCCACATGCCTGAGCTTTTGGAACTGCCTCTCTCCGATATTCTGATCGACGCTCAAAACCCTCGACTCCTTCAACCAAACGTTGGCCAGCGCGACGCGCTTCGTGCCATCGCTCATCATCAAGGCAAGAGACTTCCAGCGCTCGCCAAAGACATCGTTGATTACGGCCTTAACCCTGCCGAATTGTCCATCGTAATGCCCCTTGGCGACATGCGAAACAAGTACGTGATTTTGGAGGGCAACCGCCGACTAACCGCGCTGCGGGCGCTGGAGAACCCCGATATTTTCGTGGACGCGATAACAGCGGGCGCTCTCAATCAACTGCGAAAACTGAGTAGGCGGTATCAAGCCGCGCCGATAGATTCAATTCCGTGCGTGATCGTGAAAGATCGTGAAGAAGCACGCCATTGGATTGAACTGCGACACACCGGATTTCGCGGGGGTGCCGGTCTCATTCCTTGGAGCAGCGAGGACACAGCGCGATTCAGAGCACGAGGCGGTCCCGTTGAGGCTCATCTGCAAGCCTTAGATTTTCTGGAAAGCCGTGGTGATCTTACGCCGGAGGAAAGGCGCAAGGTTCCAGTGACGAGTTTTAAGAGACTGATTGGAACACCGGCTGTAAGAGCCCAACTCGGTATCGAAGTGCGCGAAGGACGCGTGAAAGCACTCGCTGGTGAGCAGTACGTGGCGAAAGCTCTGCTGCACGTAGCGAGAGACTTGGCCAGCCGCAAGACCAAAGTCACGGACATATACACTCAGCCGCAACGCGAGGCTTACGCCGCAAAGCTGCCTGCGGACATAAGGGTCGCTACCGCTCTACCGTCCGGTCACGGTGTGGACTTAACGGTCGGCGGAATCCACGTTAGGTCAGCGAGGAAGACGGTTTCCAAAGCCGGAAGGGTTCGGGACAAGCTCATTCCCCGAGATTGCACGCTGAGCGTCACGGAGCCTCGTTTGCACGATATAGAAACGGAACTCAGGAAGCTCAGCTTGGAAGATCACACGAACGCCGTTAGCGTTCTCTTTCGGGTTTTCGTTGAGTTGAGCGCCGATTCCTACATCGACCAGTACGGCATCACTCTATCGAATGACCCGTCACTCAGGGGAAAACTCCAACAGGTGACGAACGACCTGATCGCCAAGAAAAAGCCCTCGAACCGACAGGCAGCCCCAGTGCGCCGCGCTTGCGAAAAAGATTCCTTTTTAGCTCCTTCCGTCACCCTGATGCACGCCTGGATTCACAACCAATACATCTTTCCGGTTCCCGGCGATTTAAGGCGTCACTGGGACAATTTAGAGCCGTTCGTAACGGCAATGTGGGCACCGTAAGAATGTGCTGGCCATTTCCAATGAACTACCCTATACTCTCTTGCGGCCATGCCCTATCACACCCCAATGCGATATCCCGGTGGCAAGCGTCGCCTTGCGGCGGTGGTCGGGTGCTTGTTAGAAGAGAACGGCATGAAGGATGTTCAGTACGCGGAGGCTTACGCTGGCGGGTCTGCGCTCGGACTGTCATTGCTCTTTGGTGAGTACGCTTCCGTCATCCACCTAAACGACCTCAGCAGGCCCGTTTATGCGTTCTGGCATGAAGTCCTAAACAATTCCGCGGACCTCTGCCAGAAAGTCAAACACATCCGAGTCACGATGGCTGAGTGGAGGCGGCAGCGCGAGATTTACGAAAGCCGAGAAACGGCAGACCTCAGCGAACTTGGTTTTGCAACCCTCTTTCTGAATCGCACGAACCGATCAGGCATCATCGGCGGCGGCGTGATCGGCGGGAAGAAGCAACGCGGGAAATGGGGCATCGATGCGCGTTTCAACAAGGAAGAACTGACGCAGAGAATCCGGCGCATTTCCAGATTCAGCAGCCGAATCAAGCTCTACCGCAGTGATGCTCTGGACTTCATTGACCGCGTTCTCGTTCACCTTGGGGATAACACCATTGCTTTTTTTGACCCGCCTTACATCGAGAACGGTCAAGACCTCTACCTGAACGATTACGAGCTGGAGGATCACAAGAAGTTGGCAGCGCGGATTGTCCAGTTAGACCAGCCGTGGATCGTAACCTACGACTACGCTGCCGTCGATCACGGCCTTTTCCAGTTGCACCCGCGCATCTCGTACGACCTCCATTACAGCGCGCAGAGCCGGTATAAAGGCAAGGAAGTGATGTTCCTATCGCATCGCCTCAAAATTCCAGAGTCATGGACAGGATCGGAGCCGTTCCCGCTGACGCCTCCCCACAGCGAGTATCCGGTGTATGGCATAATGGCGGGCATGAAGCCTCATGCCGAGATGGAAGAAGGCCCACCGGCCGCACGGCGGTTCGTGGACGCCCTAAAGACGGTTCTTTCAGTCCCCAAGAGCGCAGTTCCAAACCCCTTCAAAAAGTCCAAGAACAAGACCAAAAAGCCAGCAGACCCAAAGGACTAACTGGCCTTTTGCTTTCCGCGTTTCTGGCGTTTCATCAATTGACAGACGAGGGGGGAGCCTCCATGTAAGCGTCTTTGCCAGTCAGGTGTGAGTACGTCAGGCGTTTGCCAGCGATCTGCGAGAGGGCGAGTTTGAAGCGATCAAAATCGTTCATCTCCTTGCGGTAATTGTACCGGAAGGATTGTTCGTCCAAATAGCGGAACAGGTGGAAAGGCTCCACGCTCACGTACGTTCCGTGAATCCCGCGCTTCAAGAGGCTCCAGAAGTTCTCAAGGCCGTTGGTGTGGACCCTTCCGTTCACATATGCTTCGGCGTGGTCGATGACTTTGTGAGCGTATTCGCGTTCGAGGCCGCTATAGGAAAGCAGTGCATCTGTGTAGAGCGCTGAGCCCGCCGCCACGTTCTTCTTGACCTCTGACTGAACCGCGTGCTTGCGCCGATTAGAAATGACACTGGTGCGAACCTTGCCACCACGCTCCAAGATTCCCATGACTGCCGTCTTGTTCGTCGGGCCACTCCCAGTAATTCGACGTTTCCTCTCGCTGATGTGCATGAAGCGAGCCTTGCCGCCGATGAAGGTTTCATCGGCCTCGACTTCGCCAGAGAACTTATCAAATCCGCCTTCCTTCAACGCATAGCGGAGACGGTGCATCATGAACCACGCTGACTTCTGAGTGACGCCAAGGTCTTTGGCGACTTCGCAACTGCTGATCCCATTCTTGCAGTTGACAAGAAGCCAGAGGGCAGCGAGCCACTTGTCCAGTCCGAGCGGCGAATCCTCGAAGATCGTTCCGGTCTTGAGAGAAAATCTCGGACGCGGGTGCTTGCCGTAGCACTTCCACACGCGTGCCTTCGCGAGATATGTGACTTTTTCCGAGCCGCAGTGCGGGCAAGCGACCTTGCCATCCGGCCAACGAAGTTGCATCATGAGACTTCGGCAGTTTTCGTAATCGCTGAAGTGGATGATTGCCTGTTGCAGCGTCTTAACGTCATCGAGCGTGTTTATGTTTTCCATTCTTCAAGAATAACAAAATTCGTTCGGTAAGTCAAGTATATAGTTACCCTTATTTCTATACGCGGCTTCTGTTCACACCGGCACAGGTGCTGGGGCTGCTAAGCTGTAATGGTGTTACGACTCCGGCACCGTGGCAGGACTGGTTGGCGCAAAGTGCCTCGGAAGCAATCCAACTGGACGACTTCACCGCGGTGTCTTGCCTCGAATCGCGATCCTACATGGTGAATACGCTGCTGCGCGACACGGATGCCATGAGTATGGCTCACTCCCTTGAAGTGCGGGTGCCGTTCCTCGATCACGCCTTGGTCGAATTTGTGACCAGACTCCCGGGGTCGATTAAGGCTGCCAATGGCATTCCTAAACCGCTCCTGGTGGAGGCGATGGGCGACCTGTTGCCGAAGGAAGTGGTCTCGCAGCCAAAGCGGACCTTCACCCTACCGTGGGAGCATTGGCTACGCGGCCCTCTGAAGAAAGATGTGGAAGCGGAGCTCAGCACGATAGCCCCGCCACTCCAACCCTGCCTCGACCAAGGCGCCGTGGGGCAGGTGTGGACAGATTTCCTGCAGAGGCGCACGAGTTGGTCGCGTGTGTGGAGCCTATTTGTCTTGAGCAAGTGGGCGCGCCGGCATCTCAACAATTAATTCTCCCGCCTAAAACGGAAAGTTAAGAGCAACGTTGTTTCGATGAACATTCTTGGCATCAATGCTTATCACGGAAACTCGTCAGCGGCGCTGATCTGCGACGGCCGTTTAGTGGCCGCCGTGGAGGAAGAGCGCTTTAACCGCGTGAAGTACGCGGCCGGTTTCCCGGCCAACGCTGTTCGACACTGCCTGGCTGAGGCGGGCTTGACAGCCCGGGAGATCGATCACGTCGCGGTTCCGCGGGATCCGTGGGCGCGCATGGGAACGAAACTGTTCTACGCCTTGCGCATGCCTCGCTTTGCTCTGGAGCGCTCCAGGGTACTGACGCGCTTCACCGGGATTGATGAGGCCCTCGCTGCAGCGTGCGACGCCGGTCCCGAGACCATCCACGCCCAATACCATCGAGTGGAACATCATATAGCTCACCTGGCCAGCGCCTTTTTTGTCTCGCCATTCGAGAAGGCAGCGGTGCTCTCCACTGACGGGCTGGGAGATTTCGCCAGCACCATGTGGGCGACCGGGGAAGGAAACCGCCTCAAGGTGCATGGAGCCGTTGCGTTTCCCCACTCGCTAGGGCTCTATTACACCGCGATCAGTCAGTATCTTGGGTTCTGGAAGTATGGCGACGAATACAAGGTGATGGGCCTCGCGGCTTACGGGGAGCCCGCCTACCAGGACGAGTTTCGACGCATCGTCAGGACCGACAACGGCAAGCCGTTCAGCCTCGGACTCAATTACTTCTGCCATCACCGCAAGGGACCGGAAATGACCTGGCAGGACAGCGGCAAGACTCCCGTCTTAGGCCGGCTCTTTTCGACCCACCTTGAAGATCGGCTGGGAAAGACCCGAACGTCGGCGGAAGCAGTCGGGAAAAAACATCAGGACATCGCCGCTTCGCTGCAAACAGTCCTTGAAGAGGCCTATTTCCGGTTGTTGAATTCGCTTTGGGAAAAGACCAAGCAGGACGCGGCCTGTCTTGCAGGGGGCGTGGCGTTCAACTGCGTAGCCAATGGAAAGATCTTCGATCACACGCCCTTCTCCGATGTTTACGTTCAGCCGGCTGCCGGAGATGCCGGACTGTCGGTGGGCGCGGCTTATTACGTCTACCACCAAGTGCTTGGGCGTCCCCGCTGCTTCACCATGGAGCACGCCTACTGGGGACCGCAATTCACGCCCGCGGCGATTCGACAAGTGGTGGAAAACAGCGGGACGAACGGCTCGTTTTCCATTCAGAAGCTCCCAGACGAAGAAGTCTTGCGGAACACGGCCGCGCATATTGCCACCGGTAAAATTGTGGGATGGTTCCAGGGCAGGGCGGAGTGGGGCCCGCGCGCCTTGGGCAACCGAAGCATCCTCGCCGATCCCCGTCGGGCCGAAATGAGAGACGTGCTCAACCAGAGGATCAAGCAACGGGAACCTTTCCGTCCCTTCGCTCCCTCAATTTTGGAGGAGGCCACCGCCGATTACTTTGAGCACTCCTATCCATCTCCATTTATGAGTCTCGCGTACTCTGTGCGACCGCAAAAGCGAGCCCTGATTCCTGCTCCGACTCATGTGGACGGCACTGCTCGCCTGCAGACAGTCAGCCGGCGGACCAATCCGCTGTACTGGGCGCTCATCAAGGAGTTCGAGAAGCTCACCGGTGTGCCCGTCCTGCTCAACACCTCATTCAACGAGAACGAGCCCATTGTCTTGAAGCCGCAAGAGGCCCTCGATTGCTTCTTGCGAACCAAAATGGACGTGCTCGTGATGGGTAATTACCTGATGGAAAAGCCCGAGCGATGCGCATTCTCCTCCTGAACGAATACTTCCCGCCCGACACCTCGGCTACGGCGAAAATGGCCGCGGCGGTTGTGGACGCATTAGCCGAGCGCCACGAGGTGGTTGTGCTCTGCGGACGCCCTTCCTATGATCCTTCCGAGCGGCACCCTTTCTATATCTGGCGCCGCGAAAGGCGCGGCCAGATCGCGGTGGAGCGAGTGGGCTCGACAACTTTTCCGCGGCACCGGATGCTGCATCGTCTGTTGAACTATCTTTCTTACGTGATACTGGCGGTTCCTCGCGCGCTTATGATCCGCGCTGACGTGGTCCTGGCCATGACGGACCCGCCCTTTGAGGGCATCGTTGGGGCGTTTGTGGCATGGCTCAAGCGAAAGCCGCTCGTGTACAACATCCGGGATCTGTACCCAGAGATGGCGATCTCGGGCGAAATCGTGCGTCCGGCCCGCTGGGTCCAGGTGTGGGAGAAGATGCACCGCTGGGCGCTCGCCAACGCCGAACGCGTCATCGTACTCGGCGAGGACACGCGCCAACGGATCATCGCCAAAGGCGTTGACCCCTGCCGGGTGGTTGTAGTGCGCGATGGCGCTCGAATACCTCAGTCGATTCCGAATCGAGATCATGCCGTGACACGCGAGATCCGCAGCGGATACCGGTTCGTGGTGCTTTATGCGGGCAACCTCGGTTTTTATGGCGCCTGGGAAACCGTGGTGAAAGCGGCGCAGATGTTGAACGGAGACGGTGTGGGGTTCGTTTTCGTTGGCGACGGTGCCATGCGATCGCAGCTTGAGGCGTCTGCGCGTGGGTGCAAGGCGATCCATTTCCTGCCCTACCGCCCGACCGATCAAGTCCCGCACGTGCTGGCTGCCGGTGACCTTCATCTGGTCACCATTCGCCGCGGACTCGAGGGCGTGGTAGTCCCGAGCAAGTTATATCCGATTCTTGCCGCGGGCCGGCCGGTGCTGGTGTTGGCCCCCGAAACGAGTGACGCGGCGCAGCTTGTACGAGAAAGTGGCTGCGGACTGGTGGCGGACCCCGATGACGCAACATCCTTGGCTGCTCTCGTGCAACAGTTGGCCCGGGATCCCGGGCGGGTTGCCGAGATGAGCGACCGGGCTGCGGCGCTGGCGCCGGAGTTTTCACTTCCGAAGGAACTTCGGCGCTTTGCTCAAGTGCTCGAAGACGCCGTTCAGTAGCAAGCAGAGTTTGAGAATACGGAGCGTACGATGTTCGTCGGAGTGATCACATTTACCATTGCTCTCGTAACCTCTTTTGCGCTGACGATTCCCGTCCGAAGGCTTGCCCTCCACATCGGATTCATCGATGAGCCAAACACTCGTAAACTGCATCAGACTTCCATGCCGCTGTTGGGCGGCCTCGCGATCTATTGCGGCACCGTCGTTTCGATCATGTTCTCTCTGGATGGCCAGCCGCGCGGTCAGATCTTCGGGATCGTTGCGGGCGGGACTCTGCTGCTGGTGACCGGGATTCTCGACGATCGAGGCCTCCTTCACCACCAGATCAAGCTGTTCGTCGCCATGCCGCTCGCCGCCACCACCCTCGTTGCCTTGGGCGTTCGGTTCCACATCGCTTCTGAGTTCTTGCCGGGAGCGCTGGCGAACGGAGTTGACGTTGCCCTTACTCTGCTCTGGGTCGTCGGTATTACGGCCGCGTTCAGCATTCTAGATCACATGGACGGCCTCGTGAGTGGCGTGGCCGCAATTGCCTCCTTCTTCTTTGCGCTGCTTGCGATCCTGAACGGCCAAATGCTTGTGGCTCCGCTGGGAGCCGCCGTCTTCGGCGCCTCGCTGGGATTTCTGCGGTGGAATTTCAAGCCGGCAAAGATTTTCATGGGCGACGGCGGAGCGATGTTTCTGGGGTTCATGATGGCCACGCTCGGCCTCAAGCTTCGTCCTACGGGAATGCCGCAAGCAATCGCTTGGATCGTTCCGGTGCTGGTATTGGGCGTTCCGATCTTCGACACCACCCTGGTCTCGATCTCCAGGGCGCGCCGCGGACTCATTCCGTTTGCCTCGCCCGGCAAGGACCACACGGCTCATCGGCTGGCGAACCTCCGTCTCGGGCAGCGAGGGGCCGTGCTTGTGATTTATGCGGGCGCTCTGCTCTTTGGCATGTTGGCTGTTGTGATCAGCCGCTATTCTTTCGGGCGTCCTTTATTGGCCGGAGTCGTGCTAGTATTGGCTGCCCTCGTGGGAGTTGGGCTGCTCGAAAATCTGCCCTACGAACGTCAACAGCCTTCAAGGGAAACATCCTGAGATTGCGGTCATTTTTTGCGGAATTTTCCACGCAGAGGCACCGCCTCTGCGTGCATGACCTCAATTTACAGGATGAGTTGGGACGCGAGGTGAGTTTGGAAGACAAAGACCGAGGCCGGAGCTCCGAGATCGGTATCGTAGGCGGATCGGCGGCCGGACTCTTCGCTGCGCATCTGCTCGGTCAAGCGGGTAAACGGGTCGCTGTTCTTGAAGGGGCCGAGGATTTTGATCCCAAGCCTCGGACGCTGATCGTCACCCGCCGAATGAGCGAGATCCTGGGAAGGATTGGCGACGGGGCAAAGGTTAACGAGATCCGTCGATTTGAGCTGTTCACCGATGGGCGCGTCGCCCGCATCGCGCTTCGTCAGCCCGATATCGTTGTGGAGCGCAGCAGGCTGATTCGCGACCTGGCTGCGGCAGCGCGACGAAGCGGTGCACAGGTGCTTCTGGGGCGCCGTTTTGTGTCCATGGAACCGAGAGAGCATTCCATAGCTCTCCAAATGGAGCGAAGCCGCGGGGGGGCGGTCGAAGAAACTCAATGTTAAGACGGTTGTGGGTGCTGACGGAGGCGGCAGCCGAGTGGCGCGCGCCGCCGGTTGGCCTGCGCAGAACACTGTTTCCCTGGTGCAGGCCATCGTTCGCCTGCCCGAGGGCATGCCGCCTGACACCACGCGAGTGTGGTTCGTTCCGGACGATACGCCGTACTTTTACTGGCTCATCCCCGATTCGCCCACGACCGGCGTGGTTGGACTCATCGCTGAACATGGTTCGGGCGTTCGCACGGTTCTGGACCGCTTTCTCGAGAAACGCCACCTGGAACCCTTGGAATACCAAGCCGCAAGGATCCCCCTCTATTCGAAATGGACTCCCGTTCGTCGCCAGCTTGCGGGCGGCGAAGTTTATCTGGTCGGAGACGCGGCTGGCCACGTCAAGGTCACGACGGTCGGCGGCATCGTTACCGGTTTCCGCGGGGCTGTGGGCATCGCGGAAGCCATTCTGAATGGCAGGCCTGGCCGGAAACTGCGAGCTTTGAAGCGCGAGCTGGATCTTCATCTGCTGATTCGGAAAGTCGTCCATAACTTCACGCAGGCCCATTACTCTCACTTGGTGGATCTCCTCAATGCCCGCACTCGCCAGGATCTCGAAGCCTGCACAAGAGATGAGCCCGGCCGAGTGCTCTTGCGCCTCTGCCTCCATCGGCCGCGCCTTCTATTGCTCGGGCTGCGTTCTTTTCTGACGGGAGGAAGTTTTACCGCAGCACCGTTCCGGCCAAGAGACCTTGGCTGAGATCGCAAGATCGCGTAAGAGATTAGCTAAACAACCCGGTCCATTCCTCGCAGGCGACCTCGTTCGCTTCCGCTTGTTTTTCAGAACACAAGTCAACGTTATGGAAGGGAGGGCATGGCTCTTGATATGATGGCTACAATCCTCGTCTTGTTGATCCTGATTCTCATCAGCGTTTGCCTGGGCTTTTACCAGATCGTGAAGCAGCAAGGCCGAATCCTGCTGCGTTTGGACCATCTCGAAGGGACCACAAACGCTGGAGCAGCCGAAAATCTGAGGGCGGAAGCCGAACCGCACGGCCTTCCTCTTGGGACAGATTTTCCCACCTTCGCTTTCCCAGACCTGTCAGGCGGGCCCGTGGCGCTTGCGGATTTTCGCGGCAAGCGCGTGTTGTTGGTCCATTGGAATTTCGAGTGCGGCTTCTGCGACTCTCTTGCGCCAGACTTGGCCCGTCTTGAAGCCGCTTTCGAGAAGCAGAATGTTCAACTGACACTCCTGGCTAGCGGCGACGCTCCCTCGAATCAGAAAGGAGCAGCCGAACATGACCTGAAGTGCCCCATCCTCTTGATGAAGGATGGCGAGGCACCCAAGCCTTTTCGCCATCAAGGCACCCCGGTTGCTTATCTGCTCGATCAGGAAGGACGAGTGGCCGCGCCCTTTGCGAGCGGTGCCGACCGGGTTCTGTTGCTGGCCCAGCAAACGGCTGGGGCCGGTGACTCCGGGACCCAGCGCGGCAAATCCAGCGTCTACAGCCAACCACTCAACGAAAGCCCGGGGCCTCACCGGGTGAACGTCCTGGGATTCGCCACCGAGCGCGAGACTGGGCTCGGCGACGTCCTCAAGCGACTAACTTCCGCATTCGGGATCAAGCCCTGTGTGGGATGCGAACGGCGCGCCGCCTGGCTCAACCGCTGGATGGTGTTTTCTCGAGCCGCGGGCGATGGGCTCAAGGCCGGCAGGCGTGCGCCGGTTTTTCGGTTGCCTGACGTTCGCGGTCGCATGGTTTCGCTCGAGGAATACCGGGGCCGGCGCGTCCTTCTGGTCTTCAGCGACCCTCAGTGCGGGCCTTGCGATGAACTGGCTCCGCATTTAGTGCGGCTGCATCAGGAACACGCGAATAACGGTTTGGCCGTGGTGATGGTGGGACGTGGTAATGCCGAGGAGAACCGCCGCAAGGCGGAGCAGCATGGTTTTCAGTTTCCGCTGATGCTGCAGGAGAAGTGGAGGCTTTCCAGGCAGTACGGGAGTGTAGCCACCCCGGCCGCTTTTTTGATTGGTGAAGACGGCGTGATCACCGATGACGTGGCTCTCGGAAGGGACGCAGTATTGACCCTCGCCCGTGACGGGCTGGGAGCAAAGGGAGGACAGAATGAGCGCTCTGCTTGACGATGTATCGCGAATCATTGCCAGTTCGATGCCACGGCGCCAGGCGTTCAGATTGATTGGCACAGCGTTGGGCGGGGCCCTGGCAGCTTCCTTAGGCTTGGGAGGGGGCTCTCGGGGCTGGAGCGCGCCTGCCGGCGGCCAGCAGGAAGGAGCCACTGCATGCGGTCCAGGTACATTCGCGTGCGGCCACAAATGCTGTACCACTGGCAAGCAGACGTGCTGCGGAAGCGGTAGCACTGCCGTATGCTGCAACTCAGGCACCACCTGCTGCAGTTCGGCCGCTGGAAGCCTCTGCTGCAGCTCAGGCACCAAATGCTGCACTGGGGCCAGTGGAATTAAATGCTGCAGCACGGGACAGACTTGCTGCAATGGGGTATGCTGCGGCGGCGGTACTCCGGTATGTTGCGGCATGCCATCTCACGCCATCTGCTGCGACTCGGGTGATGTCTGCTGCAGCGGCAAGTGCTGCGACAAAGGTCCGTCCAAGAGCAATCCCTGCTACCAAGCGAAATGCGAACCGGTATCGTGAGAGCCTGGTCCGCTTGCGACGGGAAGAGTCCCAGCCTCGCGGTAGCCCGCCAAAATTTCCTGATCTCACCCCCTTCGTCGGGGGGAGAGGGTGGCGCGAAGCGCCGGGTGAGGGGGTACCTTTTTACGCGCCCGTCACGGTTCATTTGCTTTCCTCCGCCATGACTTGGCGATTCCTGCGGGTGGCCCCGCTCGAAATATCGCTGCGCGATCCTCGTCGATCACTGCTCTTGATGGCGACGGTCGGCTTTGTGTGCGGCCTTGTCAGTCTTCTTTTGGCGGCCGAAACCTCGCTTTTGGGCATTGTGACCTCATTTGATACACCTTCGGTGGGTCGTTCGCTTCTTCCTCTGGACCCTGCCGATCCGCAGCTCGAATACGCACTTGGGCGCGCTTACAAAGGGACCAATCCCGCCGAAGGCGTCCGGCACTTCCGCCGAGCCGTTGAGTTGAGCCCCTATAGCCGCCGCTACTGGTCCCACCTTGGCTCTGCCTGTGAATCCGCGGGCGACGCGCAGTGCGCCGTGCAGGCCTGGGAGCGAGTGCTGCAGCTTTGTCCCATGGTGCCTCTTTACCATTGGCGCGCGGCCCAATCCTATCTGGCGGCGAACCGGCAGGACGAATCTGTGGCCCAGTTCCGGCGCTTGCTCCAGCTTGATCCGGGTTACGCTTCGGCCACCTGGGTTTCGCTTCAACCTGCGCTGGAGCCTGACGCGATCTTCCAGAAGATGCTGGCGGACCGCACAGATTCCGCAATCAAAGTTGACTTCGTCGATTTCCTGAGCGACGAGGGAAACAACGATGCCGCCTACCGAGTGTAAAAATTGACCGTCGCCAACCCTCGGCCCTTTCCCTTCTCTGCAGCCGAGCCCTACCTTGACCGCCTGATCGATCTCGGCCGCATCGCCGAGGCCGCAGCGGTGTGGCGCGATCTGGAACGCCTCGAAATCGTTAAGGGGTCAAAGCAGGACCAAAGCGACAACCTGATTTTCAATGGCGATTTCGAACAATCCCCCTTGAACACGGGTTTCGACTGGCGCTGGTCCTCCAACCTGACTTTTCTCGCACTCGATTTCTCCGCGCCCGGGGCATTTCATGGCGCTCATTGCCTTCGCATCGACTTCTCCGTCAGCCGGAACGCTGAGTACGAGCCGGTCTATCAAATCGTGCCGGTCCTTCCAAATACGACTTACACGCTGCAGGCTTACGTTCGCTCCGAGGACATCACTTCCGACACCGGACCCTCCTTGCGCGTGACCGGTACCCAACAACCGGGGTTTCGAGACGTGATCTCCGACACTACAGTCGGGACCACCCCGTGGCATCCCGTGCGGCTTTATTTCTCCACCGGACCCTGGACACAGGCGGTGCGACTCTCCGTCTGGCGGCCTCTCGGTCGCACGTATCCCACCGAGATTTCCGGAACCTTCTGGCTTGACGCCGTGTCCCTCGAGAGCCTCGGTCCGGCTGCTGGCAAGGGTTTTCCGAAGAAAGCGCCATGAGCACATCAGTCTTGGAGCCTGCCGTTGTGCCCGCCGAGGCTGAGGCCAAGGCCGACGCCCAACCCGTGGCGTTCTCCATCTCCCGGTTTCTGCTCCTCGCGGCGCTCGTGGCCGCGCCGTGGGCCTTTGGCGCTGTCGATCCCGTGGGTTGGGTCTCGCTCGGTATCGTGGCTGCGCTCGTCCTGATCCTTTGGGCCGCCGGAAGCGTTCAACACGGAGCCCTGAAACTCGTGTGGTCGCCCCTGTACCTGCCGCTGGCGGCTTTTTTCATCCTCGGGGTCACTCAGTATGGCGCGAGGGTCGCTCTCGACCGGGCCGAGACCCGCCAGGCTCTGGTGCTGCTGGCCGCCGACCTCGTCTTCTTCTTTGTCACCATTCAACTCTTCGCCGCAGCCAGCGGCGAGACCTGGCTCAGGTTCGGCCTCACGGTTCTGATACTGGCAGGATCGCTCGGACTCTTTGCCATTTTGCAGTTTGCGGCCGGCGAGCAGAAAATCTACGGAGTGTTCGATATCGGCGGTAGTTCCTTCTTCGGCCCTTACGTTAACCCCAACCACTTCGCCGGACTCATGGAGATGCTGGTTCCGGTCGCCGTGCTCTACATCGCCGAACGTCGCGGAACACCGTCGCTCGTGGCCCTGGCATGGCTCGCTGTGACGGCTGCCATCGCCGTCGCCTCTCTGCTGCTTTCCGGTTCTCGCGGCGGCTTGCTCGCGCTCGCTGCCGAGATAGTGATCGCAGTTGCCCTCGGCATGCGTGGCCGGAGCAACGTCCTTCGCCGCAGCCTGGGCACGGCTGTCGCTGCCACCGTGCTCGCGGCCACGCTCCTATTTGCCTGGGTCGATCCGGGCTGGGTCTCGAAACGGCTGGCGCTGGTGGCTGACGTGGGGGGCCCGGCTTGGACTGAATTGGCCGATTTCCGCAAGAGCATGGCGGTGGATTCGCTCCGCATGTGGCGCGACCATCCCCTACTCGGAGTAGGACTTGGTAATTTCGAGACCGCCTATCCCCGCTATCAGAGCTTCCCGAGCGAGATGTGGATGGATTACGCCCACGACGATTATGTGGAGGCCTTGGCCGAAACTGGCCTGGTGGGGGGCATCCTCATACTGTCGGCTTTGGCACTGTTTCTCCGCCTTGCTTTCCCCGTTCGGGAGCCGCAATTCGTTGTTCGGGGTTTGGAAATCGAGGTTCGGGATTCGGAACTAGCCCTTGACGACGCCCGTGCCGCCCGAACACCGCCTGCCCTGAGCGCAGTCGAAGGGAACACCGAATCCCGAACACCGATGCCCGGCTCTTGGATCAAGCTCGGCGCGGCGCTCGGATGCTGCGGAATGCTGGTGCACAGCTTCCTCGATTTCAATCT
Organism: Terriglobia bacterium; assembly: GCA_035946735.1. Lineage (GTDB taxonomy): Bacteria > Acidobacteriota > Terriglobia > UBA7540 > UBA7540 > Gp13-AA77. The sequence continues at coordinate 92,510 of DASYYZ010000157.1, read as the reverse complement.
GCATATCCCTGCCAACGCGGCCTGGTTCGCCGTGCTGGCCGGCATCGCCAGCCTGCCGCGGCAAGGCGGCGATATCGAAGGCAATCAGTCAAACCCGGCAAGTGAATACGGCAGTTAACACTGTGCGAGGGCTGTCGCGACTTGGCTGGACAAGCAGCGGGATCTACGAGCGAGCGCCGTTGGCATGAGCCGTGCTCGCACACTCGGGGGTCCATCTCTAAGAGGGGAGCCTCTGGCTTCCCAACATTGAAAGAGCGAATGGCGAGTACTGAGTAGCGGGTTGGGGTCTTTCCCCGAGTTGCTATTCGAAACAAGGCCGGTCAAGTTTCGGAAAAGTGTGCAATATTCTCACACTTACTGTCAGAGGGGAACAAAAAGGGAGTCTTGCGCCGAAAAAAAGCGTTCATAGGAGCACATGACCGGTTTAGCGACGAACCCCACAAAAGCGTTCACAGAAACAGAGGAACCGGATTGGAAAGGAGCGCGAGAGGGGTCCTTTGCGCCGAAATAAAAAGCGTTCACAGGAGCAGGAACCGGATTGGGAGGTAACCCATGAAGTCGAGGAATCGGCGACCGATCATCCGGAGGTTCGGGATTCGAAGGCTGGCGCTGGTCGCCGCCGCTTTGGGAATATTCATGGGTTTTGGCATCGTGATGTTTGGGCGAGAGCCCGGTGTGCGGAAGCAGGACCCGGCCCAGAACCACCAAGCCACGGCGCAGCCGGCGCCGGTGGATGATGTGGTGCGGCACAACATGGAGAATTGGATTCTTCAGGGGCGCGGCATCCCCGACGATTGGACTCACCACCACCTTGTTTTCTCCAATCCGGGCACCGAGGAACAGGCCATCGAGAATGGCACGCACGATCGCTGGCTGAGGATCGTCAACGATCCTCGCTATATCATGCAGCAATTGAAGCGCAGGGCGGGTGCCGGCGTACTGCAAGCTGAGGGTGTCGCTGCGGCCGTCGAGGCCACGGGAGCGCAGGGGGCAACCGGATCCCCGAACGCAGCCGGCGCCGAAAAGGCTATCGGAGACCTGCCGGCAGCGAACGCCCACAAGCAAAAAATAAAGAAGGACTGGAGCACGGGCTTGGACGGCGCCGCGGCGAGCCAGACGGGCACCGTCTCGAGCAACGGCGCCACCGGCACCTCAACGGTGACTGTTGACGGCCAGACCTTCACGGGCAGCGCCCCGACGCCCGCAAGCGCCAGCGGGAGTTTCTCGTCGAGAGCAAGCTCTGGAACCACACTAACTATCAAAAATGGATCGAACACGCTGACACTGACGGCAGGTAGCAGCAACGGCACATGCAGCGGCAGTAGTCCGTGGTCAGTAGGCTTTAACAGAGGCAGTAGCGGCAGTGGCAATTCATCGACCTGGGCCTCCGGTATAGCAACCGTCCTGACCTCGGGCACCCAGTGCAGTACCAATATCGGCGTAACCGCGACTGCCAATAGCCCCAGCAATGGAGACTTGACAATCACCGACAGCACCGCCGGGACGGGAGGCAACAGCGGCATCACGCTCACTTGGAGCGGCACAAGCAATTTCACGCCCGCATGGAGCAGCACCAATCTCAGCGGCGGCGCAGACGGCACGACCTCGGGCACGAGTTTTGCCTACTGGTCGGTCAACGCTCCGGTTAGCACGTCGCAATTGGCCACCAATATCGCCACAGCCATCGACGACAACACGACACTGCAAGGGAGCGCGGGCGTTACCGCCAGTTCCAGCAGCAATGTGGTCGCTGTTACCGCCCGCGCTACGGGGACAAGCGGAAACAGTATTGGGACCACGGCTAGTTTGACGGGTTTCGCCTGGGGAGGCACGAAACTCACTGGCGGCGCAACGGGAACGGGCAGGGTTCAACCGAACACCTACCCCGCCAAATATGGGGTCAGTCTCACTGGCGCCAGTTGCTCGGATTTTGCCGTTTACCCGACAGGTCAAGCGGGCGGAACGGGCGCAGCAAATATCATCGGCTATGACAATCTCTACACAGGCGGCTGCGCGGGCGCTGTTCCGTCGGTCTATTGGGCCTATAACACGGGCGGCACGGTCACAACTTCTCCGGTCCTCTTCGAAGACGGCTTACAGGTGGCGTACATTCAATCCAATGGCACGACGGCAAGCCTGGTTCTCCTCAAGTGGGCGGCGAGCACTACCGAGACACTCGGCGCGCCTCTGACCCTGACGAGTCAGTCGTCGGCTTCCGCCTATCGGAGCTGTATCGCCCCGTGCATGTATACCCTCGCCTTTGCCAACGGCGCTGACGACACGTTGTCAGCGCCTTACGACAGTTATAACCATGACACCATTTATGTGGGCGACGATGGCGGCAATCTCCACCAGTTCACCGGCGTCTTTAATGGGAACTCAGCCGAGTCCGGCAGCCCCTGGCCGGTGCACCTGGGCGCGAACAAGCTGGCATCCCCTGTCTACGACTGCGACTGCGGGTTCCAGGGCGGGTACGTCTTTGTGGGCGATATGGGAGGCGTTTTCTACTCCGTGGGCACCAGCTATAGCTATGAGGGGACAAACGGGGTCGTACACGGCAACACGGGCAGCCTTGGGGATGCCATAGCTGACGCTCCGCTGGTCGATTCGTCGGAGGGGACGGAGCTCGTCTTTGTGACCACCAACGGCAGCTATAGCTATACTGGCTACAATGGCGTGTGGGAGTTCGTGAGCATTTTCACCACCCTCGGCACCCCGGGGGTTGTGCCGGTGGGCTGCGGCTCTTCCACGACCTGCGGCGGCACAGTGGGCGGATATTATCTTTACGCTAGCGATTACGACAACGTGTACTACGAGTCGGGAAATCCTGCTTACGGCCACCTTTATGTGGTGGGAAACACTGGCGTGGCAGGAGGCGGCACGTTATACCAGGTAGAGATCGCTTATAGTTCGCTGGTGTCAGGAGGCGTAACTGCCGTTGCGACCGGCCTCAACAGCACCGAGCATCCGTGGCCGTCGCCGCTTACCGAGTTCTGCAACAACGGCACGAGCGCCTGCGCCATCACTCAACAACGGACCGTCACCGGATCAGTGAATACCTCCGGCACGGTAACCATCACGTCGGGAACTTTCACCACCGCAGACGTGGGGGCCGTTCTTGTCGGAACGGGAATACCGTTTGGCGATACCATCTCCACCTACGTGAGCTCTAGCAAAGTGGACTTGACCACTGCTCCGAGCTCCAGTGTGCCTAGCGAGACGCTTAGCATCCTCGGCGGACAAACCACCTCGGGCACCGATTATGTGTTCTTCAGCGTCAACCGCGGTACTCCGTCCGGATGTACCAACAGTGCCGGTGACGGCTGCATTTTGTCCTATAACGTCAACAATTTGACCGCGGTCGCCCTGTCCGGCAGCGGCCTGAACGTTACGACTCCTGGCACCAATGGTTGTTGGGCGACGGGCGGGCTTATCATCGACAACTCCGACACCGTCACGACCGGCGCTTCCCAGATCTACTTCTTAAATCTGAATGGCAATGCCGCCGGCGGTCCTACGGGTTCCACCCAAACCAGCACCAACTGTACTGGCGCGAGTGGGAGCAGCCCGATCAACGCCGTGCAGGCGTCGCAATCGAACCCATGAAGCAGTGGCTAGTGCAGGCTTCTAGCCACTAGCCACTAGCCACTGCCTTTAGGAGTTAAGCCATGAAAACAAGAAATCGGCGACCGATCATTCGGAGGCTCGGGACTCGTAGGCTGACGCTCGCCGCACTGGCCGTGGCCGGCCTGGCGGCGCTCTCTTCAGTCTTGGGCGGCAAGCGCGTCGCGCGGGTGTGGGCTCGCGGTGAGGATTCAGGCAAGCCCATCCTCATCACCCAGCCCATCGACGAATCGCGCCTCGTCAGGCTCGTGGGCAACACGCGCCCGGAGGCCAAGGTCCCGCAGTACGATCGCGGCCGCGTGGAAGACAGCTTTCCCATGGAGTATATGTTGCTCCAGTTGAAGCGGGCGCCCTCCCTCGAGCGCGAGTTCGAGCAATACATCGACTCGCTCACTGACAAGCAGTCGCCCAACTTCCACCACTGGATGATGGCGGAGGAACAGGGGGAGAAGTACGGCCTGGCGCAGCAAGACCTCGACACCATCACCGGCTGGCTCGGGTCGCACGGCTTCACCGTTGACCGAATCTATCCGAACCGCATGGTGATCGCCTTTTCGGGCACGGCGGGCGAAATCCGCGAGGCCTTCCGCACCGAGATTCACTATCTTGACGTGCACGGTGAGCAGCACTTCGCCAACGTGAGCGACCCCCAGATTCCCGAAGCGCTCGCGCCTGCCATGGTGGGCGTGGTCTCCATGCACAACTTCAAACCGCATGCCATGAACATTCAGCGCGCTGACTATACCTGGGTTAACGGTAGCACCACAGAATATGACTTGGTTCCCGCTGACTTCGAGACCATCTACAACGTGAACCCTCTCTACCGGGAGGGAATCTCCGGCCAGGGTCAGACCATCACGATTGTGGAGGATAGCGACACCTACAGCAACGACGTGGCCACCTATCGCAGCACCTTCCTCAGCAAGTATCCGAGCAATCTCGTGACAACGACCCACCCGGGCGCGCCCAGCAACTGCACCGATCCAGGCGCCTTGGCCGGGGCGGAAAGTGAGGCGGACCTCGATGCCGAGGTTGCGAGCGCTATAGCCCCCAACGCAAACATCGTGCTGGCAGTCTGTGCTGACACCACGACCTTCGGCGGCCTGATTGCTCTTGAGAATCTCGTTAACGCCAGCACCCCGCCGGCCATCGCCAGCCAGAGCTACGGTGTTTGCGAGGCGGCCAACTATCTGCCATCTAACGCGGCCTTCAACTCGGCCTTTGAGACGGCGGCGGCGGCGGGCACATCTGTCTTCGTATCCTCTGGAGATGCCGGGCCGTCCAGTTGCGCCCCGGACTTCACGAACGGTACGTTGTACGCGCTGCCGGGCATCGGGGTTACTGGCTGGGGAGAGACCGTTTACAACGTATCTGTGGGCGGCACGGACTTTGAGGACTATTACAATGCCAAGAAGCCTGCCAATGGTGGCCTGACTCAAAGCACTTATTGGAACGGGACGAACACGACCACCGATGGGTCTGCGAAGTCGTACATTCCAGAGGTTCCCTGGAATGATTCCTGCGCTGGCTATCTAGCATATAATCTCGCGGGCGCCGCCGCGCCTTATGGCTCAAGTGGATATTGTCACACCTCCTCTGTCCGGAGCACGGGAGCAGCCGGTGGTGGTCCCAGTGGTTGTGCCACCGGGTCCGCCAACAGCAGCTATCTCTACATCGAGGGATCTACGAACTGCGCCGGTTACGCCAAGCCTTCCTGGCAGTCGGGCATCTTTGGCAATCCTGCAGACGGCGTGCGCGATGTTCCAGATGTGTCTCTCTTTGCCTCGAACGGCTTCTGGGGGCATTACGCCGTCGTCTGCTGGTCCGACACCGCCAATGGCGGGAAGTCCTGCTCCGGCGCCCCCAGTACCTGGAGCGGCTTCGGCGGAACGTCCGTCGCGACCCCAATGATGGCCGGCATCCAAGCGCTAGTGAACCAGAAGTGGGGCCTAACAAAGGTAGGCAACCCAGACCCGATTTACTACCAGATTGCAAAAGCCGAATTCGGATCGAGCGGCAACAGCGCCTGTTACTCTATCAACCAGCCGCCGCGCCGCGGCCTGGGTACCTCCTGCGTTTTTTATGACATCACTCAGGGTGACATCAATATTGATTGCGAGCATAACGGCACCGCCTTCGAAGCCGATTGTTACGTGCCTTCCGGTACCTATGGCACGCTTGGCACGCAAGCGATTTCGAGCCTTAGCGTGACGGCCGGGGGATCAGGCTACACCAGTACACCAACTTGCTCGATCGCCGCACCCCCAAATTTGGAGCCCTACCTCTCACCGACGGGTGGAACCCTTTGGGCCGGGGGAACGCAGGCCACCTGCACCGCGACGCGATCGGGCAGCACCATCAGTGCCGTCACTCTCACAAACGCCGGTCAAGGTTATACCGACGTTCCTATCTGCACGATATCAGGCGGAGGAGGTTCGGGTGCAACGTGTTCGGCAACGATAACTCCCACAACCGGCGCACCCGCCTATCAGCCGGCGTTCGGCGCGACGCCGGGCTGGGACTTTGCCACCGGCATCGGCAGCGTCAATGCGTACAACCTGGTGTTCAACAGTGCATGGTAGAGAGGCAGTGGCTAGTGGTTAGTGGCTGGAGGAGTGCACGAGGTACCTTGCGCAGGTGGCCGGAAAGCTAGCGCACGACTTCGATGCGGTCCCGGTACACATTCACGAGCTTGTTCCAGCGGACGGCAGATTCGATTCTGGGCCACACATGTTCCAGCCAGGCGACGAACTCGATGCGCCGCATATTACCCACACGCAAATGGACCACGCGCGGTGGCGGGTCGGCCAAGATAATCCGCTGTGAGAAGTCCGCATCCTTGGTCACGATGGCCAGGTCATGGCGCCGAGCATATGCCCAAAGTTCGGAGTCGGTCGGTCTTGGCCCAAGCTCAGAAGCCTGGATGATGGGCAGTGTGGTTTCGAGTGACGGGACCCGGGGAAGGTTCTGGTCAAACAGAAGCCCGTTCATTCTACGTTTTGAAGGGAGTATTGGTTGGCCATCAAGCGCGCGGCGAGATCCATGCACGCGAGCACCTGTTCGCGCCGTAAGGCGGGAAAGGCTTCCAGTACGTCTTCCAGAGAGTCACCGGCCGCCAGCATCTGCAGCACGGACTGCACGGCGATGCGCGTGCCGCGCAGCACCGGCCGGCCGTTGCACACATCGGGATGGATCTCAATTTCGTCCCACAGCATGCCCTGAGTTTAGCAGTGGTGAGTGACGAGTGACAAGTAACGGGCGACGAGAGCAAGCGGAAAGCTATACAAAAGCGAGGATCAAAAACATGAAAAACGCACGCGCTTCGTTTTCGTCGATGTTGATTGCGCCTGTTGTCCTGGGGCTGGTGCTGGCGCTGACTGTGCTCACGCCGGGGCAGGATGCCGGGAACCACAACCAAGCCATCGTCAAGGATTGGACCAACCACCACGTGATCTTTTCCAATCCGGGCACGGCTGAGGAAGCCATGCGGAACGGCACCTACGACCGCTGGCTGAAGATCGTCAACGATCCTCGCTACGTCATGCAGCAGCGGGAGCGCAGCGCCAACGCTGCGGGCGCCCCCGTCAATGGCGTATCTGGGGGCGTATCCGGGGGTGTAGCCGGGGGCGTATCCGCGGCGGGGCCTGACGCTGACGTCCAGGCGCAGGAGGAAACCGGGGCCATCGAGATAACACTCGAGGAACGAAACGCTCTGGCGGCGAGCAGTGGGCGGCCCTCCGGCCTTATGAGGGCCATCATCCCTCCCCCTGCTCAACCAAGTTCTAGCGAACCGGCGGGCGCCGGCTCTCCCTTGGTGACGAACAGGCGCAACCGCATGCACAAGGACTGGAGCCAGACCGAAGGCAATAATGGCACCACCGGCCTCGGCGACTTCCCAGCCACGTTCACCACGACTTCCGCGAGTTGTACGAACGACTTTGCCGTCTACAACACGGGCCTCGCCGGTGGAAGTTCACAGTCAACGATCATTGCGTTTAACAAGCTGTATTCCGGCTGCACCGGCGGTCCCGCCAGCTATTGGGGCTACAACACCGGCAGCGGTTCGATCGTCTTCAACTCGGTGGTGCTCTCACCGGACGGCACACAGGTGGCCTTCGTGGAAAGCAGTTCGACCGGCGTTGCCAGCCTCGGGGTGCTGAAATGGTTGGCCGGCGGCGGATCAGTTTCCAGCCCTGGGACCATCACGTCTGTGGCCGCCTCGTCCTATCGCGGCTGTGCTGCCGCCTGCTATACCACTCTCGCGTTCAGCGGAAACCCCAACGACTCCTACTCTCCACCGTTCTACGACCCCAACACGGACGCGATCTACGTGGGCGATGACGGGGGTAAGCTGCACAAATTCACCTCCATCTTCAAAAGTGGTACCCCGACGGAGGCAAGCAGCCGTGGCCAGTGACCGTGAACAACAACCTCACTGGAGATGCCGCTCTTGGGGGCGCGGTTTACGATCCGAGCAGCGGAAATGTCTTCATCGATGACTATCTTTTCAACTACTCCTCGACGTGCGAACCCTCAGCTTCGAATCAGCTCGGCGTGTGCGGATTCCTCTACGCCGTCAAGGCAAGTACCGGAGCGGTCACCCAGTCGCACCAGTTGGACTATAACCTCGGCATTTACGACAGCCCAATCATCGACTCCAGCGCCGGCCAAGTTTACGCCTTCGTGGGATCAGACAACTCGACCGCATGTTCCAGCGGACCGTGCGCTGCCGTCTACCAATTTCCGGTCGGTTTCACGAGCAACGCCACCGGCACCGAGGCTACCGTTGGGCCCGGCTATGAGTTCCTGATGTCCGGCGCTTTCGACAACCAGTACTTCACGTCGAGCAACCCAGCGAGCCCCAGCGGACACCTCTATGTGGTGGGAGGCACGGGTCCGCAAAACAACACTTTGTACGCGATAACGATCTCGGGCAATGTGATGACCTCGGGCCCCGCCACGGTGGGCCCCGTCGTAGCCACGAACTACACAAATAGCTACTATGCCGCGGGACTGCAGGTGACCGAGTTCTGCAACAATGGCAGCAACGCTTGCACGGCTAGTACGGGCGCAGACTATATTTTCCTGAGCGTGCTGGCGTTCGGCACTCCCACGGGCGCGACGGCCTGCGGCACCACCCCCCAAAGCGTGAGCATCGGCTGCGTCCTGGGCTTTACGGCCCCAAACACGAGCGGCGTCATCTTGAGCACTGCCACACCTAACGGGACCCTCGCGGAGGCCGGCGGCACCAGCGGCGTCGTAATCGACAACGGCGCATCCGGGGCATCGAACATCTATTTTTCGACGCTGTTGAACCAGAGCTGCACCGTCGGCACCGGTGGTTGCGCCGTCTCAGCAACTCAATCGGCGCTGCACTAAGGAGCAGACAAAACTCCAAAATCGAAACCCTGCGAATTTCGAATTTCGAGTTTCGATTTCAGCAACCGGCAACACCGGATTCCCAAAGAGAGGTCATGATGAGCCAATCCGAAGAGACAACCCACCAGGTCCCGGGAACCGAGGGGCGCGTCAAGACCCGCAAGCCCTATCACAAGCCCGAAGTGCGCTACGAGAAAGTGTTTGAGACTTCGGCGCTGAGCTGCGGCAAAGTGCAGACCACGCAGTCGGGCTGCCACCAGAGCCGGAAGACCTCGTGAACAAACGATGATCGCGGAACGATGAACGGAAGTTTTTCTTAATTCATCGATTATCGTTCCGCGATCATCGTTGATCTTTGACTCACACCAATGAGTCAGATAGACTTATTAGATGGCTAAACGACTGCAAGTGATCCTCAAGGATCCCGAGTACCGGGAAATTCAGCGCATGGCCCGCTCGCGCCACATGTCCCTGGCCGAGTGGGTGCGGCAAGCGCTCAACTTGGCGCGCCGCCGTGAGCCGCTGGGCGACGTTGCCAAGAAACTCGCTGCCATCCGTGCCGCAACGGAGCATAATGGCCCGCCGTCGCCCGACATCGACGGCATGCTGGCGGAAATCGAGCGCGGCTACGGAACGGGCGAGCACCCGTGATCCTGGTGGATTCCAATGTCCCCATGTATCTGGTGGGTGGGCCGCATCCTCACAAAATTGACGCCCAACGGTTGCTGGAAACGCTGGTCAGCGAGCGCCAGCGTCTGGTTACAGACGCCGAGGTTTTGCAGGAGATTCTGCACCGCTACGTCTCCATCAACCGCCGCGAAAGTATTCAGCCGGCTTTCGATGCTTTGCTCAGGATTGTGGACGAGGTGCTCGGAGTTGACCGGGCCGCAGCAGAGCGTGCGAAAGAGATTGTTCTCGGGCATCAACGCCTCTCGGCGCGCGATGCGGTGCATGCCGCCATCATGGAACGCCACGGCATCGAGCGAATCCTGAGCTTTGATTCGGAGTTTGACGGGCTTCCCGGCGTCACCCGTATTTCATAATCCCATGGGCCCGATAAGCGAAGTCGCGAGCAACCTCAAAGCCGAACTGGCCGTTGAAGTCCTGCGCTCTTTTGGCGAGGCGCAGCTTCCGGTGACGGGCGCGAGCATGTTACCGGCGCTCTGGCCGGGCGACGTCATCAGGGTGCGGCGTGGCGACGTGACGGAGGTCCGGCCGGGCGAGATCGTGCTCTTTTTGCGCGACGGGCGCATCGTGGCCCACCGCGTGGTGCAGTGTTGCAGTGGCACAGGCACCCTGCCTGTGCTCCATCAGGATGGGACTCACGACCAGACGCACAGCCAGAGTGGCTGTGCCACTATGCCAACAACTGGCGGTGCCACTTCCTTCCTTGTGACCCGCGGCGACCGCGTGAAAAAGTCCGACGCTCCGGTGGCCGCGGAGGAATTGCTGGGCCGGGTTGTCGCCATCGAACGCAATCATGGGCGCGGCCGGCGCCGCATCCTTCCGCGCCCCACCCCTTGGGCGCGGATCGCCTCCTGGGTCCTGTGCCGGTCAGAGCTTGGGACCCGTTCGGTCATTTACCTCCGGCGCAGGTTGCGAATCGCCGATTGACGCTTGTCGATCGCGTACAGGCGGGTTTGAACCCCCCCAACAGGCTGGGGCAATCTATGCGGGCGACTCTCGACGAACCACTGGAACGCTATCGCCGCGAGAACTTCTTGCGTGCCGCGAATGCCGATTTTTCAGCACTAAGATGTGACCCAAAAGCATGGAAGGACGAACTACGGGAAAGGGAGCTCTGGGAAAACACATTGGGTGACGGACTGGCGAAGGAATCGGCATGCTGACCACCATCAGCCACGAACTCGAGATCAATATCGGCGGGATGCCGATCCTCATTCGCACGGAGAGCCCCGAATTTGTGGCCCTGCTCCAAGAGCGCTACGGCAGATTTGCCGAGGTGAAAGCCCGAGACTCGGGGTTCGGGACTCGGGACTCGGGAAGGGAGATCCCTCTAAACGAAGACCCAATCCCAAGTTCTGAACTCCGAACCCTTTCTCCTTCCCGAGCCCCGAGCCCGGAGCGCCAGGCCCCGGCTTCTCCGGTCTATGAACTCAATGTCGAGCTGATTCCCTCCGGCGTCATCACCGAGGAGCCGGACATCAGTGTGCGCCACGAGTCGCGCTGGGTGATCGAGCGCGGCGATTTCCATGCCGAGTGGGATCCGGTGACTGGCCGGGGATGGGTGCGGCAGACGCCCAATCCCTACTCCATCGATTCCGTGCTGCGCATCCTGCACTCGCTGGTTCTGGCCCGCGAAGGCGGATTCCTGGTGCACGCCGCGAGCGCCGTCCGCAACGGCCGAGCATTCCTGTTTTCGGGTATTTCGGGGGCAGGGAAGACCACGATCTCGCGTCTGGCGCCGGCGGACGTCCGGCTGCTTACGGACGAAATCTCCTACGTGCGACGAGTCACGAGTCGGGAGTCAGGAGTCAGGGAATTGCCGATTGCCGATTGCCGATTGTCGATTGAAAGAAAAGAACCAAGCGACTCCGGTTTTTCAAACGACCATCGACAATCGTCGATCGTCGATCGTCAATCTTACGAGGCTTTTGGGACGCCGTTTGCTGGCGAACTGGCGCGCCTCGGCGAAGGCCTACGCGCGCCCGTGGCGGCGCTCTATCTGCTGGCGCAAGGCCCTGAAAATCGCATCGAGCGTCTCGCCCGGAGCGACGCGGCGCGGGCGCTGCTGCGCAACATCCTCTTCTTCGCGCGGGACCGCGAGCTGGTGCAGCGGGTGTTCGACTCCGTGCTCGACTTCGTCAGCCGCGTTCCGGTGCGCCGTCTGGTGTTTGCGCCCGACGCCAGAGTATGGGATCTGATTGGCTAGGGGCTAGGCTAGCGGTTAGGGGCTAGTTTCAGAGCGAGATTTCTCGCTGCGCTCGAAATGACATGGCTGGTAGCGGAGATTCTATGATGATCGAAAATTCCACAATCGACAATCGCCAATCGGCAGTCCTCTGTATCCGGCGCATAGCAAGCAGATCGCCGCGCGTATGCTGGACGGCGAGATGATGATCATGTCGGCTCGCGATTCCACTTTGTTCAGCTTGAACGGCGTGGGCTCCGTCATCTGGGCGGCCGCCGACGGCCAGACGCCCCTCCACGAGATCGTGGCGCAGAAGGTCTGCGCCGAATTTGAGGTGGAGCCCGAAGAAGCCTTGAAGGACGCGGAGAGCTTTGTCCGGGAGCTGGCCGAGCACGGAATCCTCCTTCTATCTAACCGGCCCGTGGGGGCCGCCCAGGCCGTGGCCAGCACCGGACGCCAGGAGCCAGCATGAGCTCTTTGCTGCAAGAGATGAACCAGCGGGCGCTCGCGCGCGGCATCCCCCTGGGCGCCCAGTTGGACGTCACCTATCGTTGCAACGAGCGCTGTGTCCATTGCTATCTCGACCACGACGATCATGGCGAGATGACCACCGCCGAAATGCGCGGCGTGCTCGATCAGTTGGCCGACGCCGGCGTCTTCTTCCTCACCTTGAGCGGCGGCGAGGTCCTGATGCGCATGGACTTCTTCGAGATCCTGGAACACGCCCGCTCCCTGCTCTTTTGCGTCAGGATCAAGACCAACGCCTTCATGATCCGCGAGAAACAGGCGGACCGGATCCACGACTTGGGCGTGGAGTCCGTCCAGGTAAGCATCTATTCGCACCGGCCCGAAGTGCATGACGCCATCACCAAGCTGCCCGGGTCGCTGAAACGCTCGATCGCAGGCATTCGCCTGCTGCAATCGCGCGGCATGAAAGTGATCATCGCAAACGTGCTCATGCGTCAGAATCTGGCGGACTCTGCGGGCGTCAAGGCGCTGGCCCAGGAGCTTGGGGTGCAGTGGACCATCGATCCAACCGTCACGCCCAAGATGGACGGCGACCGGTCGATCATCGGACTAGGGATCGGCGGCGCCGATTTGCAGCAGGTGTTCCGCAATCCTGAGATGGTGGGCAACGTGGAGGAGTTCTGCGCGCCGCCGCGGGCCGTGGATGACGAGGCCCTGGAAGAGCTGCCCTGCAGCGCCAGCCACACCTTCTGCTACGTCTCGCCCTACGGAGACGTTTTCCCTTGCGTGCAGTTCCCGCTACCCACGGGCAACGTCCGCAAGCAGAAGTTTCTCGACATCTGGCGGCACTCGCCGCAAATGAACGAGGTGCGCGCCATCCGGCCTCGCGAGCTGCCAGTGTGCTCCACCTGCTCTCATGTCGGCTCGTGCACGCGCTGTCCCGGTCTAGCCTACATGGAAGGCAATATGCGCGGGCCCTCTTCGCAGGACTGCGAAAAGTCATTCGCGCGCACCGGCATTCCTTCCGCGAACATGATCCTCAAGACTTCCTCACGCCCTGACCCTTCCTTAGTGCAGATCGCCTCCCGCGGCCCTGCCGCTCCCGCCCTGTAATCCCAAGATCGAAAGCCCATAACGAACGAGCCATCCGAGAGCCTTGCAGGCCACCCGTATCGGCCTCAGGAGGTAATAGAGAAAGAGCAGCGAGGGCGGGAGTCTGAAAAATCGGCAGTCGGCCGGCGTCGGTACCAAGAAGCGGCTGGCGAGGTAGCGCAGCTTGCGGCCCGGCGTCTTGAGCAGCGAGAGGTAAAGCATGATTTCAGCCGCCACCTGGAAGTCGGAAGGGCGTGGAACGCGAACCCGGCGCTCCGCGGGAACCAGAGTGGGCCAAGCCGGGCAATTCATTCCGGTGGAAACCAAAGTCGAAGGGACGGGCGTGGCAAGAAGCGATGAACAGACAGATAGGCTAGAATGCAGCGCCCGCTCCCACCCCAACCACCTGGCCTCGCGCCGCACCTGTTCCCAATCCAGGCTCCAAGCGGAGCACAAGCGGTCGAGGTCGATGAACCACTTGAGGGAAAGCCAGCGGTGGCGCGCGGCGTGCACGGCGAGATACAGGAACTCCCACTCCGGGCTCAGGGCGAGGGCGGAAACGCCCCGGAAGGGCCTCCGGACGGCCCCGGACCAGATCCGCTCCTGCACTTCGCGCTCGAGCCGCCCTCCCCAGACGAGGCCGCAGTGCAGCTCGAGCGGGTAAACGCAAGCGCCGTCTTGCCACGCCAGGCTACAGTCCTTGCCGTAGCGCGCCAGGAGGTCGATGAGCGCGGGCGCGGCGAACTCGGGTTCGTACCCCGAGGCAACGATCCGACGAAAGGCGTCAGCTACATTCCGTGCGGGCACCAGGATGTCGATGTCGGCCGCGGTGCGAAGGGCAGGGTCTTCATAGAGCCGCTCCGCCAGAGCGATGCCCTTCAGCGGCATCACCGGTATGCCGGCGTCGCTCAGCAAGCCGAGGATCCGAGCCAGTTCCCGGGCCAGGAACTCGTTGCGCATGGCATTGCGGCGGAAGGTGTTCGCGAGTTCCGTCACGATCGGCGCCGGCACACCGGTAAATTCAAGGGTCTGGAGTCGGCGATAAAGCAGAGGAAGGATGTCGTATCGTCGCGCGCGTTCAAGCACCAGAGGCCAGCGCAAAGGAGAGGCCAGCAGTCCGAGCGCCTGCTCCCGCAACGACGGCGAAAGCTCGCTGCGCACCAGCAGCAAACACAGCTCATCTTCAGGGCAGTTGTCAGTTCGCAGTTGTCAGTTCTCGGTTCGAAATGGAAAAATCGCCACCAGCCCCGAGCCCCTGGTCCTAGTTCTTAGGCCGGGCGATGAATCCGAGCCGCGCGTTGATGAGGCCGAGCACTTCGCGGACCACGTCGTCCCCTTCGGTGGTAGTGCGCCACCAATCCGCAGCGCGGTAATCCTCGTAGGAATCATAGCGCACGATTACCTGCGGATGGCTGCCCACCAGAAGGTGCCAGATGGTCCTGACGCGCCGCGTATGAGGCGGGGAAGTGATAATGATGACGCGCTCCGCGCGGGCCTCGCGAAGCGTGGCGGCGACCTCGGTGAGTTCATCGAACGTGTTGCGGATCGGCGTGGGCAACACGCGGATCGCCTGGGCCGGCACGCCCAGCGTGGCAAGCACTTGCCGGTTGTAGTCGGTCTCGCTCGGGTGCGGGATTCCCAGTCGCGCGAAGGCGCTCTCGATGCCGCGGCCGTCGTCGGTGGTCAGCCAGACTTCCGGCGCCCAGCCCTGACGGTAGAGTTCAGCGGCGCCCATGGCGCGGTAGGGCGGGAGCCCGCTCAGCACCACGATGGCCCGGGATCGATCGAGAGGATCGGCAACCACCAGCCAGGCTCCGGTCTTCCTGAAGGCCCAATAACCCAGGCCGGCCACGACCGTCAGCAGCAACAACAGAATCAGCAAACATGGAATTCGAAAGCGCGCTCGGTTTGGCAAGATGCCATCCAGGCCCCAAGCTCTTCGACAGTCGCGCGGAGCGACGGGGCTCTAGCGCTTATAGCAGACGAGGCGCCGAGTCCACAAGGAAGAGCTTGAGATGCCGCACCGATTGTGGGTTTAGTTCGTCAGTTGATTACAGTCAAACTTAGTTACGCGATCTGTAGTTAATTAATGGTCACTCTTCCCGAATAAGCTCTGCAGATTCTAAATGGAGTGCATTAGACAAAATTCGGGATAGCGTTCCATTCGGAACATACATGCAAAATCCAGATCGGGGATAGTGTGAGGCCATGCGAATCCTGTGGGAGAACTGGTCGCGAATGGCTAGTTGTTTAGCGGGTAAAGTGGAAATCTTGGATTGTTGATAGTCTGGGTACTTGACAGCCGCACGAACGCAAGTAGAATAATTCACGCAAGATCCGACCAGGTACTCCGCGACAACATAGGGGTTACGCCTCAGACGGGCGCGACTCGAGGGGGAAAGAAATGGAGCGATTGCGGAACGGCGCAGTGCGGATCCGTTTCTGCACTGCCGATGAGGACTTCGGCCAACTCGTCGGCCGCGCCCTGGGTGAAGGGTTTGAGGTCAGCGTGGAGAAAGCGCTCGACCGTGTGCACGAAACCGAGGACGCGTACGACGGAGTGTTGCTGGACTTGCGCCGCGACGCTCAAAGCATTGACTTGCAGTTAGGTCTGGGTCTGATCCACAAGGTCAGACGGATCGATTTCCCTCCCCCTATCATCGCCGTGCTGGGCGATGACGACCCCGTTCTGGGGCACAAACTGATCGAAGCCGGCGCTTACGATACCGTCTCCAGCCGCCGAACACATTGGAGCTTCGGCTTCTGCTGCGACGCGCTCATCGCTTTCGCCAAGTCGAAAAAGAGTTGCGCCGGGTGAGGCTGGAACAATCGGCTTCCGGCCGGCTCGATGAACTCCTGGGATCCAGCCAGAACATGCAGCAAGTTTTCGCCCTGGCGCGAAGAGTGGCGCCTTGCGACGTGAGCGCGCTGATCACCGGTGAAACCGGCACCCGCAAGGGCATGCTCGCCCGCGCCATCCATCGTCTGAGTCCCCGAAGTTCGGGTCCGTTTGTCTCCTTCTCTTGCGCCAACATGCCGGAAAACCTGGTCGAGGACGAATTGTTCGGGCACGAAAAGGGCGCCTTCACGGGCGCGCTCACACCTCGCCAAGGCCGCTTCGAAGCGGCAAACCAGGGGACTCTGTTTCTGGACGAGATTGGCGACTTGCCTGTCGCTCTGCAGGCCAAATTGTTGCGCGTGCTCCACGAACGAACTTTTGAGCGCCTGGGCAGCAATGCGCCCATTGCGGTCGATATCCGTTTGATCTGCGCCACACACCGCGACTTGGGTGAGATGGTCAGGCGCGGCCAATTCCGTGGACCTCTATTACCGCTTGAACGTGATTGAGATTCATCTGCCGGCCCTTCGCGAACGGAAGGGTGGAATCGAGCTGCTCGCCCATCACTTTCTGGAGCGGTTCAGCCGCACCATCGGCAGGAAGGCGCGTCACTTCGCACCCTTGGCGATGGCCGCGCTGGAGGAGTATCCGTGGCCCGGTAACGTTCGCGAACTGGAGAACGTTATTCAGCGGGCCGTGGTGCTGTCGGACGGGCCGTACATCGAAGTGTGCCACCTGCCGGCGCACCTCCGCCTTGGTTTCAAGCAACCCGAGACGATGAACTTGTACGAAGAAGGCGTGCGCGAGTTCAAGCGGCGTCTGATTGTCCGCACCTTGCGCGACTACGATGGAAACAAGGTCGCAGCGGCTCGCGCGCTGGGAATCACTCGGTGCTATCTCCACCACCTCATCAACGAGCTCAAAATCCAGTCCGAGAAAACAGTGCGAAGCTACGTCCCCAGCAAAGGTGAACGAGAAACGTCGGTGAGCCGCGTCAACTAACTCAAGCGAGTCGGCGCAGCGGTATGCTCACCCGCCCGCGCTCATCATGACGAAGCTCGCTCGGGCGATCACGACCGACCGTGTGCTCTGTTGGTGACGCCGCCATTGAGTGACATGACTTGTTTGTGACGTACCCCCTCAAACGCAGGCTTGTGACGTCTTATGGGGGTGGCGCCAGACCGGTGCGACCGCGTCGAACCCCGCATGAATATTGGGTGCAACGCTACTGGTGCTTGCTCGTGCTATCGTCAGTTTCAGAACTTCACGCATGAGGTCGCCGGTCGAGCCCCGTTGTCCCCGCTAGCTTTTTCAATAACTTGCAGACTCGACACACATCCGAATCCGCCTTTCTGACGTGGTTTGTGACGTGACCATCGCCCGCCGCCTGGAAAGCGCGTCCAGAGGCTTCCGCTTGGCCTCGATTCGGACGTGCGAGTAGCGGTCGAGCATCCGCCGTGAAACGTGCCTGTCTGTTTCGAAATCGTCCCGCACCCCGACCTCGTGGCGACTGGCTGTTGAACCCAATACGACGCGCACCATGCGGCCTATGGTACCAGCTGCCGACGAGTTTCAGCGGCTGACTATCTCTCCCCAAGCACACTTCGTGTTCGGGAACCGTCTCCTCTCCTCCGCAATTAATCCGTATAGGGTGGCTTTCAGAGGCTAACGCACGGGAGGCTGTGGGTTTGCCAGCGGTCAACAGTTTGTGTCACCCTCTGCTCCTATGCGGCGGATGATTGGCGCATCACACTTGATACACACCCTGTGCGGTCTGCTTTCGGACGCCACGCGATTCACGGTTTGGGCCTGCGGTCCCGTGCTGCTCTGAGGGCGGAGAATCTGTTCCTTCGCAAGCAGCTGGCCCTCTACGTTGAGCGCAAGACCAAGCCTCGGCGAGCCGCCGACGCGACGCGGCTGGCCTTGGCTCTGCTGTCCAAGCTGTTCGCCTGGAGAGATGCCCTCGTCGTGATTATGCCGGAGACCTTGATCGGTTGGCATCGGAAGGGTTTTCGGCCCTTCTGGCGCTGGAAATCGAAACCTCGAGGTCGCCCAAGAATTTCTGCTGATCTCAGGAAGCTGATTACAAACCTAGCCGAGAGCACTCCGAACTGGGCGAGGAGCGCATTGCCGCAGAGCTGCTGCTCAAATTGGGAATCCGGATCTCGCCCCGCACCGTGAGGCGCTATATTCCGGCGACCGGGCCGCCTGGAAATGGAGTTCCTCTCAGGGCTGGGCGAGCTTCGTCCGCAGTCACACGGAGGCGATCCTGGCCCAATTTTGGATTCGTGCATAGAAACGTCAACCGTCGCATTCGCTCCAATTAGGATTTCGTCGAACGTTTTGCCGCTTCAAGAAAGGCAGGCTATGTGAAACGAAGGGACGTGGAAGTTCCAATCCTACCCTATCTGCCAGGTCTTAGGGGCTGTCAGGCAACATCCGTCGTGGTCTTTATTATGCTTCTCGGAGGAATGCCCTGCGTCGTGATTCAGGACCCGCTCTTGACCAGAATCGAGTAGTAGCTCCAACTCGTCCCCGGCTGCCGAATCCAAAACAGGTACGGGCCAGGCTGCAGTTGCTGTAACTCCAGCTTGACCTCCAGGACAGCGATATGATCTCGGAGACGTGCGTTTCCCTGTGCTTTCAACAACGGCTGGCTGGGTCCTTGCGTAACCTGAACCTCGTAATCCCCTGGCTCGCTGCCCGTCGGTAAGTAGATCGCCAGCGCTAACGGCGCGCGGGGAAGTGCGGCCGCAGGTTCATTCCGGCTTTGTCCGGCCCCACGCACCGCAGCCATGTTTCTGAGGTCCAGGAGATTCGCTTGGTAGATCACGTTCGTGTCGTGTGCCTTCATCTCCTGACGCTGCTGGTTTAGTTGCCTCAACAATCGCCCTACCACCCAAGAGACGACGGCGAGGACGATCACGGCCGCGATGGCTGCCAGCTTTCGCCGTCGGACCGACCTTTCCCAGCTCTCGCGAAGCCGCACATACTCGGCAAAGCAGGGCGAACACTGCATCATGTGAGAATCAATTTGCTTCGCGACCGTTCTGTCGAGCTTGCGCCGAACGAGAGCCTGTAGAGTTGCGCTATCCGGACAGCCGACACGCTCCGGGTTCGGAAACGCCGTTGAGTAATACTGGCGACCTGCCTCGATTAGACGTTCCGCGTCCCGTTTAAATAAGGCATTCATGTTTCAGAGAATACTACCTGCGACTGCTGCGACCGACCCCTATCCGGTTTGTCCTCACCTTGGTGCACTCTCCGGATCTTGGGCCCGACCCAACCTCAGGATCCTCGCCTTCACCTTTTCGATACCATACCGGAACCGCTCTTCAGCTGCATCCTCCGAGATCCCCAGGTCCGCCGCGATTCTGCTCCAGCGGTCTCCTCTGGCCCGTCGGAAGTGAATTTGTCGTGTCTCCTCGTCCATGAGAGCAATGATTTCTTCGATGAGTAAGTTTCGTTCGATTTCGTTACCCCAGCTTCCGCTCCCTGGCCGCTTGAGAGCATCAAGATCCGGAACCGACCCCACGTATTCGATCTGGGGTTTGCGCGAGAGCAGGTCCCAAATCCGCCGCACCACACCCCGGAAGAGATATTGCTCAGGCTTCTCAATGCTGCCTCGAGGGGCGGCAGCAATGGCCGAACTGAAGAACGTGCTCAAGAATCTCCTCACCTTGTAACCCATCCCCCAGATACCGCGCCGCGTAGCGATTCGCCTTGGCTCTGGTCCGGCGAGCCGCCTCCTCCAGCCTGCCACGGTCTGCCCCGGAATCCAAGTCTCCGGGATCGGCCTTCTCGGCCTGATCGCTCGCAGGGACTAAATCCCTCAGGGGCAGGTTCGGTCGTGCATCCTCTGCCATGACACGCGCACTCGTTTCTCCCCCTTTATCCCAAACCCTCGCACCGCTCGTGCCCGCCTTTCAAGCAGAATATTTTTCGGTGGCTCTTCTTGGTTTTTCCGTTTTTCAGCCCTCTTTACAGATAGGGGACCGATTTCCGCCAGCAGAAATCGACGCAGGACTGGAAGGTCAGAACAGGTGAAATGCTCTTGTGTCACGGGGTGCTTTCTCCCACGGGCAGGTGCCGAGGGATTTGAGGGCGGCTGGTCGCCCTCGCGGGCGAGCCTATAGTCCGATCCTGTTTCATTTCTCTACGGGCGCTGACTCGTAAGCTCACCGACTTTCGCCGCGAACCAATTGCCGCCCCCCCCGGGAAAGCCGATCTTTACCGCGAGGATCCGAACTTAATGGCATGTGTTGAGCCGAGAGCAGACCCAAGACGATCACCGCCAGGCTGTCCGCTCTGCAGAGAGAGTGGTGCCAGATGGGCAGACCGAAGACGTTCCGTGCGAGTATCGACGCTTCCCAGGGTCAGCGCCACCCCGCTGCCCACTTTCGTGCGGCGGCGCCTCGAATGTCTCATCGCCGGCCCTACTGTGATCGCAATCATCAGCGCCCCTACTCGATCCGTGATTTTGAGCTGGGAACCCCTGCGGGGATTGGCACCCTCCCGTCTGTCACCCTGAACGACCTGAGTCGTTACCGCTACGGCAGCGACGAGGCCCGACCCCACCGCCATCTGGAGAATCTCGACCGCCGTGGCCTTATCCGACGGCGAATCACCAATCCTGATCGCGCCGTTTATCTAGCTTCGACTTCTCAGGCCCACTGCTTTGTCGAGAGCCATCGGCTCTCCGGTTTGAACGCTCAGTGGGTCCTCTATCATCGCTTCGTCAAACCTCGCGAAGCCGGGCATGATACCGCACTCTACCGTCTCTACCAGCAGGATGTCGAGCGTATGCAGGCCCAGGGCGGCCGGCTTGAGCGCGTGATCCTCCGCTTTGAACTGAAGACGATCAATCGCGAGCTCTCCCAAATAGCTTCCTGGCCTGAATCAGCCCAGATTCACCACAAGCAAGAGACCGCCCATGAGCTCGGCCTTACGGTCAGGCTTCTAGTTCTGGACCTGCAACTCGAATACGAAACATCTGACCGCGAGCTGGCCAGAGCGAACCTCAACCTTGCCACCGGCTCACTGTCACCGGGACGGATGGGCGACCAAAGCGCATGCCGGTTTCGCCAAGTATGCACCCTCCGAAGACTCAACCTCACTTCACCGAGCTCTGCAGGATACGGGGCGCTTGTGGAAGAGATCCTTTCGCTATGAATATTCGACCGGAACATCTCGATGCCCTTCGTCGGCTCGGTTACACCGACCGGGAGGCAGCCTTCCTGTATCTCGTGGCCACCCATTCCGGCTATTTTGTCCAGCAGCAATTCCTCGATTTCACGCATACCCGGAAGGGTGATTCGGTCTCCCGCTTCATCGCCAAAACGCTCCGTCGCAAGCATCTCCGCGCCGCCCAGGGCGCCTACCACACCTACGTCTACAACCTGTATTCCCGTCCGCTCTACGCCGCCATCGACCGGGAGCACCTGCGCAACCGGCGGCGTCATTCGAAGGAGCTGATTCAAACGCGGCTCCTCATCCTGGACTTCGTTCTGGCCTGTCCCGAGGAGCTTTACCTCGAAACTGAAAGCGAGAAGATCGCCTATTTCCATCAGAGTCTGGGGCTGCCGCTCTCAGTTCTGCCTGGCCGCATCTACAAGGGCATCCGTTCAAATTCCAACACAAGACGCTACTTCGTGGACCGCTTCCCGGTCTTCCAGCCGAAGCCCGAGAACAAATTCTCTCTCCCTCCGGTTGTGACGTTTACCTTCTGTGATGGAGCCGATCCGAGTCTCGCCAGGTATGTGACTCAGCTTCGCGCTTACGAGAAGTTCCTGCGTCAATTACCTGTGTTCAACTTCATCTACGCGGCTCCCAACCCGTCCAAATTCCAGCGGGCGAGAGCCTTCTTTGCCCGGCTCTTTGGGAGCAAGGACCACATCGACGCCCGGCACCTTATCCGCTATTTCCAGCTTCGGCTGCTCTGGGAGACGAACCGGACCAGTATGCTGAATCGCGCGGACCGAGACTTCCTTCGCGCCGGCGACAAGCGCTACCAGGGCGAACCCTTCGAGTCCAGCTATCGAAAATGGGCCTCGGGGAGCCTCTCCGATGCGGAGATAGAACCCCTTCTGCACCCATCCCGGAGATGTCTGAAGAGGAGTTTTCAAACCTAAGTGCTACCCCGTAGCTTTAGTCTTTTTGAACGCTTCTCGAAGGAGCGCCATGAAGCAGGAAGCGGAACCATCCACCGCAAAGCAGGTTCTGCCGTTGGTTCCGCTCTCGGTTCTACCCGCTGTGAATCCTAAGCGGTGCAGGGGCGGCGAGTTGCAGGCCGCGCAGCACTGCGAAAATGACGCGGCAAAAACCGTTCCGTGGCCGGGAGCGACCCCGTTTTGGGCGCCTTTCGGCGTGCCAAAACCCCTCCGGGCGGTCGGGGGTCGCTCCCGGCCACGGGCGCCTGTGGCGCTTGCAGAATCTGCTGGCTTGCCGCGTCGCTGAGTGCAATCAAGAGTTACTTGCAGCCTTGAAGCCCGATCATGCGGAGAATCCAATGGCAATCATCACCAGACCACCTGCAACCGTCGCGAAAAAAGCAGTCACCATCAGACTGCCAGAACCCGTCGCTCACACACTACACGACTACGCGACGTTTCTGGGCAGCAGTCTGGACCATGTTGTCGTCGAGGCTCTGAAGCTGGTCTTCAAG
The DNA here is from genome assembly GCA_035946735.1 of Terriglobia bacterium. GTDB lineage: Bacteria > Acidobacteriota > Terriglobia > UBA7540 > UBA7540 > Gp13-AA77. The sequence goes on along the minus strand of DASYYZ010000157.1, from coordinate 69,572 downwards.
AAGGATGCGGAATTCAAGGCATGGCAGATTCAGCAGAATAGCTCGCCTCCTCCGTCTGCAGTTCGGGTGGATTCCTGGGCGGCCGTGCCCCTGTTTTCCGAACCCAAGCGCGATGGCCATCGCGCCACAGGGGGAGAGAGCAGAGAGGGTTAGTTCCGGTGCGGAATCGGTGCAACTACTCTGGATTGCATTAACGTGAACCAGAATCCGAGACCGCAGGACGATATGAAGAGTCAGACCACGTCTGATGGAGTGCCCGCAGCGCGGCAAGCTGGCGGCGATCGCCGATTGCTGGCTCCGCTGCTGCAACTCTCGCGTCCACAAAGATCTATGTCTCGCGTCGCGGCACCCGCGATGGCGGCTGGATTCACTCTCAGCCCGCCGAAAGCTGTAGGCTCGCTCTCATCGATTGGCGTTTGCCAGACACTCCGCACTCAGGCGATGAGTGCAACACCGTGGGGCGACCTTGTTGAGGATTGGTATGACGACGAAAATCAACCGGTTCTTCGGAGGTGCATATGGTCCGACTGAAGGCGTTCGAAGATGGTTCACCTGAAATACCGACCTACCAAACGCTGCCAGTGTCAGAACGTTACCCAGCACGTTGCGAACTTGAAGCGCTCCTCACCAGCAAGGAAGCGTCGCAGATTCTCAAGATTCATCCCAAAGTGCTGGAGCGAATGGCCAAGCGTGGGGAAGTACCGGCGTTGAAGGTGGGCGAGTTCTGGCGTTATCGCGCCACAACACTGGACGCCTGGATCAATTCACGACTACAATCTGTCGCCAACCGTGCCGCATGCAAACTTCATTCTGAATGGAGGAGACATGCAGGCACGATACCAGTACGGAAATTTAATGCTCCGAAAGCGGAGGAAAGGGCCACACGTTTGGCAATTCCGCTGGATGGAGAATGGGAATTCGAAATCAGTGCTGATCGGAACTATCGAAAAACACCCGACTCGTAGCGATGCGGAGAGAGCGGTCGAACATCTCCGCATCAAGATTAACAACCAGAATCTTCAATCGGAGTTTCACGCTGTAACGGTCGGCGCCGTGATTGACCGCTTTGTGCAGCACGAATTATCAAACGGTCGCCGGTTCCAAACCCAGTCTGAGTATCGCACTTACTTCAACCACCACATTCGGCCGCAATGGGGAGGCTTGCTCCTGGAGAAAGTCGAACCGATACCGGTGGCGGAATGGCTCAAGGCTTTGTCCCTCGCACCAAAGACGAAAAGTCATATCCGAAATGCATGCATTTGCTTTTTCAATGGGCACGCCGATGGAGGATGATCGACAGCAACCCCATTCAGCTTGTGAGGCAGAGCAACCGGCGGCTGAAGGTCCCCCGTGTCCTGACGCCCCAGGACTTCCAAGCATTGCTTCAGAAGTTGCGGGACCCATATCGAACGATGGTGATGGTCTCCGCATGCCTGGGGCTTCGGGCGAGCGAAGTAATGGGTTTGAAATGGGGAGACGTCGCTTGGGATGACCTGACAATCCTCGTGCGTCGCAGCGTGGTGGCCGGGCGGGTTGATGAAACCAAAACGGAGGCTTCCGCCAAGCCTCTGCCTCTGGACCCCGACCTAGCTACGGCGCGGTTAGATTGGCGTCGGCAGGCTACCTATGCCAGCGACGTGGACTTTGTGTTTGCCAGCAACTCCGGCAGGCCACGCTGGCAGGGGATGATTCTGAAAGACTACATCCAACCCGCAGCCAACAGGGCGGATATCGGCAAGGTGGGCTGGCATACGTTCCGGCACAGTTACCGCGCTTGGCTCAAGCGGTTCGCCGCGCCGGCAGAAATTCAGAAGGAACTGATGCGCCATTCGAACCTGAAAACCACCCTTGAAATTTACGGCATCGAGCCTGACGTGGCGCCGGCGCATCGCGAGGCCAACAGCGGCGTTGTCAGGGCGCTGCTGGGAAAAGGCAGCAAGTGACTTGTACCACTTTGTACTCGCGGATTTTCACTTTTCGCCGCAACCCCTTGAAGGATTGGCTCCTCGGCCTGGACTCGAACCAGGAACCCTTCGGTTAACAGTTGCGAGAAAGGGCTCTAGCGACAAGCAATGAGGCACGGTGAGACAGTGCTACACATAATCGAGAGCCGCATGTTTGCTGGCGATTCTGCGGCTGCGGCTTTTACTACCCGCTGATAGGCGAATTGAGGCGTTTTGAAACAGATGGGGCACAAAATGGGGCACAGTGTTCGGGCTTGTTCTGCTGGCAGCCCGCACAGGATGGGTGGGTTGCCTTCGGGCCGGTCGGCGCATCCTGGGGCAAGCGCGAGCCTCTGGCGGGGCATCCTAGCGCAAGACGGCCGAATTGTCCGAGGGCAAAGGGGTTTGCAGGGAACCCTTGCCGTACTATACTGCGTGCTATATGTCGTACAAAACCGTTAAAGGAATCAGCCGCCCCATGTTCCTCGCCCAAGTCCGCCAGCTTGCCATTGAGTCCGCTAACGTGGAGTTACAACTGGCTTTACTGAAGTACGATGCGCCCGTGAGCAGGAAACGAGATAACAGGCGGAAAAAGCCGTTTTCTGAATCCGTGCGAGCACAACGTGGACTGGAGCAGGTTCTCGCGCGCCTGAGCGAGAAGTAAGCAGAAGTACCTTTTTGGAAACAGCCGAGGCCGTCGCCAGGGGCCTGCGACCACCCTGACTGACGTTACCTCTACCTATTGGGCGGGGCCTGCCAGATTACGCTGTGCTTCTTGTCGCTGCCGTAGATGCTGATTGCGACCGGGGGATAGGGTGCAACAGCGTTGCCCAGGATGCCCAAAGCCAAGCTGTAGCCCTCAGCGTTGTCAAGCTTGATCGTAGGCACACCCGAGGGGTTGACTAGCATCCTCGCGCGTGTCTCCCCTGCAGCGTCCCTAAGCTCGATGTTGGCCCCGATGTCGGCCTCGGCGCCTACAATCGCGCGCGCATTGCCTTTAGCGTCCTTAAAGGCGACGCTTGTGCTTGTCAGGTCCGTGCTTTGGCCTTGGGCGTCGGAGAGCTCGATCTGTGGGTAGCCGCTTGGCTGAGCCAGGATCGTTATCCGCGCCTTGGTTGGGTCGTTGAGCATGAGTCCAGGAATGCTGACTTTTTTTTGGACCACGTAGCCCAGCGAGATGCCAGGGTTTCCCTTCGGGTCGAGAAGCTCCAGGTCAGGCCCTATCTGGTAATTTTCCTCTTTATATGAGACCGGATCTTCCGTGCCGGAGAGAAACGCACGTGGCTCGCCCCTTGCGTCTACCACAACAAGCTTATGCGTCTTGATGACATCTGGAATAGGCTGGGTTGCGTCGATGGCACTGAGGGCAGTCGCCAGCACCAGGACGCCAACCGCAAAACCCTTCAGCCGCCTGTTGTCGCGCTCCAATTTCTCCAAACGTTGTGCAATGTCCTCCGGCGTCATGGCTGTCCCTCCGCGAATTGGTTGTCTTGCAGCCGTAACCACCCCCGAGCGTATCACGCGGCGGGCAGGGAATAGGTTTCCAGTAGGCGTGAACGATGCCGGACTGAAACTACTCCCCTGTCTTGAAACGGCTCCGAGAGGCGAGGGAGTCTGTCATCGCCTCTTGGCGTTTCAACTGCGAACCGCCAGCCGAGCGTCACATCCGTCACAACACAGTGTTTATGCGGGTCCGAGGCGAGTCCTCGATGCGTCACACTCTGCCCTTGTGACGGATGCCAAATCAGCGTTTCAGCCAGTGTTTATGCGGGTTGTGACGCTTGTTACTCTTCCGGCGGGAGGTAGACCGAAAAAGCAGCGTCGAAATCCTCTCGACGGTAGCCTTTGGCTGTGCCGTCGCCGATGCGAACCGTCCGACTGCTGATGCCAAAAGACCTCAACATCCGGGCGAGTTTCCTGTCCGACAGCTTGAACTCGTCGGCCCAAGGCGAGTGCTCTTGCATCGGAAGGGCAGTCAGCAAATCCTGCGTGGAAACGTTTGCCTCGGCGGGCGGCCAAAAGCGCCGGATGTCGGACAGAAGCCGCAACGCCAGAGAGTCATCAACGTCGGCTTCCGCCTTTTGCCCGCTCAGAAGCTCGGCACAGTCCCGCAAGTCGGTCATCCTGTCGGGCGAGAGAACCTCGCAGACGGCGAAGAGGGGCAGCCAACAGTCCGCCTCGCGGTCTCTCAGGAAATCCAGATCGTCGCACGCCTCGTAAGCCGCCTCAATGCGGCTCTTGGCCTTGCCGAGACAAGCGGTGATCTCGCCCTTGAGGGACTGAGCCTGGGGCTGTACCCGCTTTCTGGTGAACCGCTCGACTGATTCGGTCGGCCTCTGACGTTGCATCCGAACGATGATGCTTCGGTGTGCCACGGTCTCAGGCAGGTTGCCAATGGCAGCGAACGCTTTGGGACAAAACACACTGAAGTGTTGCACCTTGTCGAATCGCTTGCCCCCGATTCGCGGAACGCTGCCCCCGGCCTCGAAACCCGCGTTAAGAATTGCCCGGATGTCTTTCGCCGTCTCGGAACGCGGGTTGTTGAGGTTCTCGACCTCATCGAGCAACAGCGTCGGCTTGCGTTCCTCGATGGTGCGGTAAAGTACTGCGGCACTCGGGAAGGCGAACCGCATAGGAGTGCGGCAAAGGCACTCGCACACCTGGAGCAAGCGGGTTTTCCCACACCCTTTGACGGCGCTCAGAATCGCAAGGTACGGGAAGTGTTGGAAGACCTCAAAGACGTGTGTGGCGGCAATCCACACACTCACCGGCAGCAAGCACCCGGTCGGCAAGCTCACAAAACGGCCCACAAAGTCCTCGATGCGACCTATCAGGTCGGTTGGTTCGCTCATTGTGACCTCCGAGGCTTCGCAGGGTGTAGGCCCTCGGTAACAAGACGGTCAACCTCCGTCGCTGGAATCCGAACCAATCTGCCAATTTTCGTAAATGTGATTCGGCGCTCAAGAATCCATCGCCTGCAGCAGGCGACGGTGACACCGAGAGCCTCGGCAAACTCGGTAATTGAAAGTAGCCTCTTCATTTTCCGATTCCTCCGCAGATCAGGCCGCGTACATTCCTGGGCCTGCCAAGCGTAGGCTCTCACCCGAAGTGGTAGGCCGTATCGCTCGGTGGCAGAATTTTTTCAGTACGGTAACGGGTAACGGAGATTGCTGGGAAGGCAGTTCGGGTTGTGGGAATCCCAAAGGTAACGGGTAACGGCCGTGAGTGTAACGGGGTAACGGAAGTAACCTAGGCAGGTACTTTGCTGCGCTCTGAGATTTTGCGGATATCGTCCGAAACCAGTTTCTTCACAGTGGGTCTAAACTTTCGGTCATTCCACGCTTTGAGGAAAGTATCGAAGCCCTTTTGCTGCCAAGGTTCGGGGGGGCGAAGGTCGTGGCTGTCCCACCTCATGCAAACGGCTTCGGTGGACGGCTTCGCCTTTCCGCTAAGCATGTTCCGGAGTTCCGCGCGCCGCGCCGCGACAGTCTGATTGCGCTCGCCGCGAATTGCCGAACCGGAGGCTCTTGCCCTGGTCGGTGCCTGGGCTCGTCGGCGCGTATCGTCGGCCTTGGCAATCTCCTGCGTGAATTTCAGCCACTTCTCGGATGCCAGTAACTCTTGCTCATGATGGCGGAGCACGCCCGCCAGTAAAGCGCCAGGGTTCCCCTCCGGCATGTCAGAAGCATGCACGGGCCGTGTCAACCTAATCGCCAGTAGGGTGTCCGAATTGCCCTCTCTCAGCGAATCGAAAAACTCGCGAACACAATGCCGTGCTGTGTCCGCATCCACGTCCCCGGCCTTAACTGCACCCGAGAAGAGCGGCGTCATCCTCTCAAGCAGGTAGTCTTCAGCCCTTCGGATGTCCCTCACGGGCTGAGTGTTCGGATTCTTTCCTTGGAACTCTCGGCGCGCTTCGGTAAGTATCACCTCAACCTGCGATTTCAATGCACCGGGAAAACCGTTGGCCAATTCCCCTGGTATTTGTATGGATGTCGAACTATTCAATACGCCACCTCCCGCGTGGCTTCCCGGTTTGAGGCAGGTCGGCAGGCGGTCCGGGATGCGTCCGCTCTTCGGGAGCTACCCTAGCCGACCGTGTACGCGGCGATTATACACCCTCACTTTTCGCTTGACATAACCTAGCATGTTAGGATAGTGTCGAGGCATGGCGATTCGACTCAAGTGCAAGATTCACGGTATCCCGCTAGTCTGTTACTGCCCCGCATGTCGCGGGTCGGCTCGCAGCGGGCGCAAGGCGGAGAGTTCCCGCGAGAACGGCAAGCTGGGCGGCAGGCCGAAGGCGAAGAACGGAGGGAAGCGATGAGCGTCTATAAGCGCGGTGACGTGTGGTGGTACAAGTTTCGTTTCAATGGGCAGGTCATTCGCGAGTCGGCAGACACAACCTCGAAGACAATCGCACGCGACGCGGAACGAATCAGGCGACGGGAGTTAGAGGAGGGCTTGAACGGCATCAGGCGGCAGAGAGCCCGGCTCTTCTCCGTTGCGTCTCGCGAGTGGCTTGACCTCAAGCGGAGCGTGCTTTCGGCTCGAAGCGTCGCCATCGAGCAAGCGAACCTCAAGCACCTGGGGCCGCACTTTGACGGCAAGTTGATAGGCGACATCGAGGCAGCGGACATCAGCCGTTACCAGCAGAAGCGTCTCGCAGAAGGGGCAGCAGCGAAGACGATCAATCTCGAAGTCGGTACAGTGCGGGCCATCCTGCGAAGGAATCGGCTTTGGGCGAACGTCCAGCCGGATGTCAATATGCTGAGTGCGCGGGAAGACGTGGGCCGGGCCATCAACGCGGATGAGGAAACCCGCTTGCTTGCGGAGTGCGGGGCGAGTCGCTCACGGTCGCTCTATCCTGCGGTGACGGTTGCGCTCGCAACGGGGATGCGGTACTCCGAGATTCGGCTTCTCCGCTGGAAACAGATTGATCTTGAAAAGCACACTCTGACAGTTGGCGACTCGAAGACCGAAGCAGGAACAGGCCGACCAATTCCGCTCAATGATCGGGCTCGCATGGTGCTCGATATGTGGGCTTCTCACTTCCCTAACCGCGAGGCGGAGCATTACGTTTTCCCGACCGAGAAGTGCGGGGTTGCGGGTGATGACTCCAAACCGCACGTCTACGGCACGAACCCGACCGAGCCTATCGGCGATTGGAAAGAGGCATGGGAAGCCGCAAAGGAACGGGCGAAGGTCGCTTGCCGCTTTCACGATCTGCGGCACACGGCTTGCACCCGGATGCTCGAAGGCGGAGTGCCGTTCTCAGTTGTCGCGACGATCATGGGTTGGAGTCCGTCAACTGCTGTGCGGATGGCGAGGCGTTACGGGCACATCGGGCAGGCCGCACAGCGCGAGGCGGTCAAACACCTCAATGGGGCCGATTCTGCGACGGGTGGGGCACAAAATTGGGCACAATTTCAAGCCGACCGTTTTGCTGCGGGGCCTAACTCATTGAAAGGGTTGGCTCCTCGGCCTGGACTCGAACCAGGAACCCTTCGGTTAACAGCCGAATGCTCTACCATTGAGCTACCGAGGAATGAGCCTGCTGACTGGACCTGCGATTGTACACTGATTGAGGATAATCAGTAATTCACTTGACTTCACGGTGAGTTCGACTCATTTCACCGGGCGCGACAATCGACCAATCCGGTTTGAGCTTCAAGAAACGAGACGCCTCACGCGCCCAAGCCTCCCCTACGGCTTCTTCTCGTCCTCGCCTGACACCCCACCCTTGATGGCTTCTTTGAACTCACGGATGCCTTTGCCCAAGCCCCGGCCGAGGTCGGGCAGCTTTCCGGGGCCGAAAATGATCAACACGATCACCAGAATGAAAATGATGTGGGTTGGCTTAAACAAACCGTCAAACATTAGCCACTCCTTGTTAGATGCCTTGGATTTCCCGAGCCGGCTCTTCCGGGCTCTCCCCAACTGTTACAAGTCTGAACTAGACTCGAGTTTCCTGGGACTTTTTCTCTTCGTCCTGCTTAGTTTCTGCAGGTTTCTTTTCCGGAGGTTCGCTCGTGCCACCTTTGAGTGCCTCTTTGAACTCGCGAATCCCCTTGCCCAGGCCTCGCCCGAGGTCCGGTAACTTACCCGGCCCAAAGATGATCAGGACGATCACCACGATGAACACCAGATGAAGGGGACTGAATAGACCTTCCATCTTGAACCTCTCGGCGCCACACGAAGAGTACTGCCGGCTCCGCACTTCCAGAGCCTCAAGCCCACGCGTCCTCCACTTGAACGGTGGATACGCCGAAATTCAGTATAGCCCCAAACCTGCGTCGCGTCATATATCACTTATCACTACTGCTCTTGGGGGATCGCTCGAAGACCATGTCGGACGGCTCCCGCCCATTCGACTGACACCATTCCAAGTACAAGCGTCCATAGCTCGCCGAGATGTAGTCTCCAGGGCTGTACCCGAGCGCCCTTGCCAGCCGGTCGATCCAGCGCCGCGGCCCTTCGAGCTCGATGTAGGTCCCGATGGGCGTCTCGTCAAACGTAACCTCGTTATGAGCGCGGTCTCCAGGCTTGCGGTACAGCGCGCGGTACTTCTCGTAGCGAAATGCCGCGCGCAGACCCAAGGCCTCGAGCACTCTTCCCGTCTCGAGCCCGTCGCTGACGCCGCTCTCGATTTCGGGTCTCTCCTTGAACCTGCCTTGGTGCACCTGCCTACCCTTGAAGGTCAGCAGGCTTCGACTTCCCGCGAATCGCAGGCGCACGAGACTGCCCGCCTTCCGCAGTCGGCGATCCGGGAAATCATACAGCAGATTGCGCTCGAATCGGCGTCGCGAGATGCGCCGAAAGCCCAACTCGGCCAGGCGCCGCCGAATGGCGCGGGGATCGTAAACCGCCAGCTTGATCTCGATTTCTGGGCGCATGAACGATTCGTGAACTGTGGTGCCCTGGTCCAGGCTCTCGGAGGTGCTCCCGGCGCTCTTAGGACTGCCTTTCGATAATCAAATCCGCGACCGATCGAAGGGCATCCCGATAGACGGAGTCGGGGAACTGATCGATTTCCGTGGTCGCCTGCCGGATGTACTCCTTCGCCTTGGCGCGCGCCGCATCCAGCGTGCCATAGTGCTCGGTCAAGGCCTGAATCTCGGCCAGAGGTACCTGACCGAACCCGCCATCCTCGATCACTTGCGCAACTCGGGCCCGCTCCTGGGGCCGGCAGTGGGGCAGCAGATAGATCAAGGGAAGCGTGATCTTGCCTTCACGCAGGTCGCTACCGACGGGCTTTCCCAGGCGCTCTTCGGACGAAGTAAAGTCGAGCAGATCATCGATCACCTGAAAGGCCATGCCGAGGTTGAATCCGCAAGAACCCAGGCGCGTCTCCACCGATTCACCCTGATCTCCTACGAGAGCACCCAGGCGCAGGCAAGCCGAAAACAGCGCGGCTGTCTTGCGGTAAATAAGATCAAGATACTGTCCTTCGGTGATATCCATTCGCTTGAGAAGAGTGAACTGGAGCATTTCACCCTCCACCATCAATTGCGTGAGCCCGATCAGGAGATCGAGAATGCCGAAATTCCGCTCCGCCACTGCAATATTGAAGGCTTGCATGTAGAGCCAGTCGCCGGCCAGCACGCTCTTATGGTTGCCCCAACGCGAATTGGTGGAAGGGCGGCCACGGCGCGTCTCGGCTTCGTCAATGATGTCATCATGCACCAGCGTGGCCGTATGGATCATCTCCACCACGGCCCCAAGCCGAATCGCCGCCGGTCCCGTGTAGCCGCACAGCTTCGAGGCCAGCAGCACCAGCGCGGGCCGCAATCGCTTGCCACCGCCGTTCTGCAGGTATTGGCCGATCTCGGTGATCGGTTGAACTCCAGAGACCGCCGCCTGCCGCCCAAACTCCTCCTCGACCTTGGCCAGGTCCTCACGCACCAACTCGAACATGTTTTGCACTGCCATGTTGCCTGTTGGCGGCACTCCGTTACCTTCCGCTCTTGCACGCTCAAACCTGGGCGCCATCGACCTTCCGAGATCCCTCGTTCGCGGGAAAAGTCCATGTTCCCACAAATCTCACCCATGACAAAAGCAACACGTCGGCGGAAAGCAGCAGCTATGATCCCTCAGGCGCGATCCTGTAGCCGAAACAGTTCCGCAAAATTCGCCGCCAGCCGCGCTCCCATTTCTTCCACCCCAGAGCCGCGCAGCCGCGCCAATTCCCTTGACACCTCGATCGCGAAGGCCGGCTCGTTTCGGCGGCCGCGATAAGGCGCGGGCGCGAGGTACGGGCTGTCGGTCTCGGCCAGCAACCGGTCTACCGGAATCGACGACGCGGCCGCGCGCAGGCTCTCCGCCTTCTTGAAGGTCAGGTTGCCCGCGAATGACACGTAGCAACCAAGCGCCGCAAGGTCCTGCGCGTCCTCCGTCGTGCCCGTAAAGCAGTGCAGGATACCGCTTCGCGAGGTGGAAGTTAGTCCGTCAGCATGGGCATTGGCCGAACGAGGGGTCAAGCGCCTGTGCATGATTTGGCGGAGGTCATTCCAGGCGTCGCGGCAGTGAATAATGACGGGCTTGTCGAGTTGGCGCGCCAGGTCAAGCTGGCGAAGGAATACCCGGTGCTGTACGTCGCGTGGGTAATCGTAGTAGTAGTCAAGTCCTATTTCTCCGACCGCCAGAAACTTTGGATGCTGGGCGGCCGTGACCAGTAACTCAAAGTGCTCCTGACGCGCCGACGCCGCCTCGTGCGGATCGATTCCCGCGGCCCAATACATGTCCGGGTGGCGCTCTGCGAGCTCCGTTACCTTGCGGACGCTCTCCGGCTTGGCCAGATCGGCGATCAGGAGCAGGTAGCGCACGCCCGCCTCCTTGGCTCGCGCGATCACGGCCTCCCGGTCGGGATCGAAATCGGCGACATCCAGATGAGCGTGAGAGTCAACGAGCACAAGAGGAGTCATGCGCTAAATGCTCGCATAAGCTTCGGTTCTGCGGGCCTCATGAGTATACCTGATCGAGTCCCATCACTCGTTCGTTTAGGTATCGATGTGTCCGGCATCGGGTTGGGGGGAAACCAAGGAAAGGGGCGGACTTACTCGTAACGGAGCGCCACCATGGGATCGACCTCGGTCGCTCGGCGCGCGGGGATGTAACTGGCCAGGAGAGCCACAACAGTTAGCACCAGCGAAACCAGGACAAACGTCACCGGATCGCCGGGCCTGACTCCGTAGAGCAGCCCTGAGAAGCTCGAGAGCACTCGCGCCAGGAACAATGCCGCCGCCACACCGAGTGCGAGGCCAGCCAGAGCCAGCCGGAGGCCCTGTCCGATCGTCATGCGCAAGACGTGCCGCCGCTCCGCCCCGAGCGCCATCCGAATACCGATCTCGTGCGCGCGTTGGGTGACGGAATAGGAAATCACTCCGTAAATTCCGATTGACGCGAGCAACAGCGCCAGGCCCGCAAAGGCCCCGAGCAAGATCATCGGGAAGCGCTGCGATGCCATTGATTCCGAAACAATCTCTTGCATGGTTCGCACCTTGTAAACAGGCTGGCCTTTATCAGCTCCGTAAACGGCACTCTTGATGACGGGCATCACCGAAGCCGGAGGAAGCGGCGTGCGAGTGATCGCCGTCAAGTCGCCGTAGAATACCGGTACCCACCGGTCCGGGATTTGGTAAATGGAAGCGTAGACGGGTTCTGATTTGGGCCACTGGCTGACGTCGCCCAAACCCCAGTGCCGGACGTGGGCAACCACACCAACAATCTGAGCAGTGCCCCAATAGGCGATCGTGACGATCTCGCCCAATGGGTTTTTGCCGGGGAAATATTCGTCGGCAAAAGCCTTGTCGACCACGATCACCGGCGTCGATTGGACAGTATCTTCCGCTCTAAGGAACCTGCCGCGCAGGAGACGTATTCGCATGGTTTGGAGATAGTCCGGCCCAGTCCAGTAGAGATTTAAGCGAGGTGCGCTCTGAGAGTACTCCGCTGCGTGCGTGCCAATCCAAAATGGGGAGTCGTTGTCGTCACGGTTTAGGGGGATGAGGTTCGTAAAATCCGCAGCTTGCACGCCAGGAAGCTGTCGAATGCGCTCCATCAACTGCTGGCTCGCAACTCGTGTACCTGACGGCGTTCCGGTGAGCTGCGGCGAAAGGCCGATCTTGAAAGTAATAAGATTCCGCGTTTCGAAGCCGGGATTAACGTCCCACAAACGGCGGATGGTGCGAAACAAAAGGCCGGCACCCGCCAGCAACACCAGCGTAAGCGCCACTTGCGCAATCACCAGGCCGCTTTGGGCGCGATGATGCGCCGTGGCACCGCGGCCGCCCAGTCTTAGGGAAATTTCCAGTTCGGCCCTCGAACTCCTGAGCGCCGGCGCCAGCCCAAACAGCATTCCAACTGCAATCGAGACCCCCAGTGCAAACAGCAGGACTGAAACGTTCACTCCGATCTCTTGCCTTCGAGGGAAGTCGCCCGGAATGACCGCCAGCAGTGGATGGACTCCCCACTTACCAGCCAGCAGCCCCAAGCCGCCGCCTCCGACTGAGAGAAGTACGCTCTCGGTCAGCAACTGCCAGACAATACGCGCGCGGCTCGCGCCCAGTGCCAGGCGAACGGCAAACTCGCGCACGCGCGCTGCCGAGCGGGCCAACAGCAAGCTGGCGAAGTTGGCGCATGCAATCAGCAGAACCAGTCCCACAGCGCCCAGCAGCAGCACCAACATCTCACCGGCATTCCCAATCATGTTCTGCTTCAGCGGCACTACATCCGTGCCCACGTCACGATCGTCATTAGGGTAGAGTTGATCCAGGCTCTTCTGAATGGAACTGATCTCCGCTGCGGCCTGAGCAACGCTCACTCCCGGTTGGAGGCGACCGATCGCCAGAATTCCCGGGTGAATGGCCCGATTGTTGAGGAGCAGTTGGTCGCCCTGTCCCAGCGGTTGATAAACATCGGGATCGCTTTCGAAATGAAACCCTGCGGGCAAAACGCCGACGATGGTGCAATCCACTCCATCCAGCGTGACAACTTTGCCGAGGACATCCGGCCTAGCGCCAAACCGATTTCTCCACAAGCGATCGCTGATGATAACGACAGGCGCACCACCATGATAATCTTCCTGGCCTGAAAATTCGCGGCCGACGGCCAGCCTTGCACCCAAGGCGCTGAAGAAGCCCGCGGTTACGAGCTCACCCTCAAGGTGCTCCGGCGTCCCGGGACTGGTCAAGTCGGATCCGACAGATGTAAACGCCACGATTTGCCGGAATGAGCGCGCATCACGCTGCCAATCCTGGAAATTAGGGTAGGAAATCCAAACGCGTGGGGCGCCCGGATGGCTCTCCCAGATTGCAACCAGCCGATCCGGCTGCTCGTAAGGCAGTGGGGCCAACAACACGCCATCCACCACGCTGAAAATCGCGGTATTGGCCCCGATTCCGAGCGCGAGAGTCAATACCGCGACCGTGGTGAAGCCGGGGTTCTTGCGCAGCATTCGAAGGGCGTATCGAATGTCTCGCGCCAAGGTCTCGAGCCACGGTAAGCCGTGGAGTTCGCGGTGGATCTCACGCAGTTGGGTGACGGCTCCCAGGCGCACGCGTGCGGTGCGGCTAGCTTCCTCCGGAGTCAGGCCGCGGCGGATGTTCTCTTCCGTCAGCAGCGCCAGATGGGCGTCGAGTTCATGCTGGAAATCCTGATCGAGGCGCCGGCGTGCGAGCAGGCCTCGGACTCGGGAAGCCGATACTCTCAACCAATCCAACACCAGAACCTCCCCGGATCCGATACCCGGTTGATATTCTCAATCGCCGATCACTCAAGCGCTCAAGCACCGCGTGCCTTCACTCGTAGCGAAGCGCCACCACCGGATCGACCTTCACAGCCCGGCGCGCGGGGATGTAACTGGCAGCGAGCGCCGAGACGGCGAGCACCGCAGCTACAGCGGCGAGCGTCGGCACGTCGGTAGCCTGGGTGCCGAAGAGCAATTTGCGCATCAGCGTGGCCGCGGCCACGGAACACACAAGGCCTAGAAAGATTCCAAGCGCCGCCAGCCAACCCGCCTCTTTCAAGACGAGCCGGTACACCGAACTCGATTGCGCGCCCAGGGCCACGCGGACACCGATTTCGCGAGTCCGCTGGCTGACCGAGTACGCGATCACGCCATAGAGTCCCACCACGCCCAGCAGCAACGCCAGGGCCGCGAAGCCTGCGACGAGCCACGCCGAGGAGCGATGCAGATAGGCTGTCTCGGAGTCATTGGCTCGTTGGGTCATGGTCTGTTCGCTGGCCGTACCGATATCGGCGTCTATCTGATGGATAGCGGCGGCCAACGCCGGGAGCACCGACGCCTCGGCCTGGGATGTTCGAGCGACGACCGCGAAAAAGGTGTCGGGGCTCTGGTTAATGGGAAGGTATTCGGCCGGCCAGACGTCTGAATCGAGCGACCCCTCCCTGATATCGTCCACCACGCCGATGATTTCTTTAATCGACTTCGGCGACAGGTCGGTGTCACCGATCTGCTTGCCGACGGGATCTTCGCCGGGGGGGAAGTATTTTCTTTGGAACGCCCGGTTAATGATAGCAACGTGGGGTTTCGATGCATCCTCTGCATCGGTAAAGTAGCGGCCGCGCAGCAGCTTCGCTTGCAGTGTGGTGAAATACCCGGAGCTCACGTCGCGCTGGTTCACTTCATTGTGCTCCCCACTATAAGGCCGGCCCACAAATCTGATCCAGTCCGTGTTGCCATTGCCGCTCAGCGGTATCCGGCTGGCGATGCCGGCCGACTTTATGCCGGGAAGGCTGGCGATGCCACTTACGATCTGCCGACCTAGCGCAACCACCTGCGGATCTTTTCCATAGCGAACCTCCGGAACCACCACATAGAGCGCGGCTAAATGATCGGGCTCGAATCCAAGTTCCACATGCAGCAGGCGGTAGACGCTCTTGCCAAGCAGCCCGGCGCCCACCAGCAGCACCATCGCGATAGCCAGTTCCACGACTACCAGGTTGGCGCCAAAGCGGCGCCACAGCGCTCCCGTAGCACCGCGACCGCCTTCGACCAGGCCTTCGCGCATTTCAGATACTGACAGGCGCAAGCTAGGAGTGGCGGCGAAAAGCGCCCCGGCGAGCAACGCGATGGCGCACGCGAAGGCCACCACATGGAAATTCAAACCAAGGTCCCGCAAGTACGGCATTTCGTCCGTCATATACGGCGGGATGAGCCTGGCGAGGAGTTGCATGGCCCACCCGGCCGACAGCAGGCCCAGCACACTGCCGGCCACTACCAGCACGAATGCTTCTGTCGCAAATTGGCGGACCAGTCTTGCGAATGATGCTCCCAGCGCGCCGCGGACGGCGATCTCGCGCCTGCGGCTCTCCGAGCGCGCGAGCAGGAGGCTCGTGACATTGACGCAGGCGATCAGTAGCAGCAGTCCCGCTCCGCCGAGCAGGACCAGGAGTATAGGGCGGATATCTCCTACAATCGCTTCGGAGAGAGGCACCACGCTCGCGCCCTGGCCGCGATTCGAGTCGGAATACTGCTTTTCCAACTGTTGCGCGATCGATGTCATATCGGCCAACGCGGCCTGGACAGAGACGCCATCCCTGAGCCGCGCTATTCCGTCCAGGTTGTGGCAGCTTCGCCTGAGAGCGCAAGAATCGGAAGCGTGGAGCGTGGCCCAGATCTCCGCACCCCCTCGCGGAGCGAATTGAAAGTCCCGCGGCAGCACTCCGATGATGTTGTATGAAACACCGCTGAGCGTCACCGCCTGGCCCACCACTTGCCGCCTGCCCCCGAACCACTTCTGCCAGGCCGTGTAGCTCAGCATCACCGCGTTGGGTGCGCTCGGCAAGTCCTCGCCAGCATAGAAGTCACGTCCAAGCGCCGGAGTAATGCCGAGGGTGCGAAAGAATCCGTCGCTTACGCGAGCGCCCATCACCGGTTCGGTGCCTGCAGGGGTCTTCATCAGGTAGCCGGTTCCGGCCCATGCGTCCAGTGAGGTGAAAACTTTGTTGAGTCTCTTCCAGTCGAGGTAGTCAGGATACGAAAGGTTGGCGCGCGGAAACATTGCGACACTTTCAGTCACAGCCACCAGCCGGGCGGGATTCGGGTAAGGCAACGGCTTGATGAGTGCCGCGTCCACAAAGGCGAAGATCGCCACGCTGGCGCAGATACCGACGCCAAGAACCAGGACCGCGACCACTGTGAATCCCGGGTTCTTCCCGAGCACGCGCAAGGCGTATCGAATGTCTTGCGCCAACGTCTCGATCCAGGGGAGTCCATGGAGTTCGCGATGGGTCTCGCGGAGCTGCGTGACGCCACCCAAGCGTAGGCGAGCGGCGCGGCGAGCCTCTTCCGGGGAGAGGCCGCGGCGAATGTTCTCTTCGGTGAGGAGAGCCAGGTGAGCGTCGAGTTCCTGCTCGAAATCCTGCTCGAAATCCCGACGGCTAACGAGTCCGCGCACGCGGGCGGCAACCACTTTCAACCAGTCAAACATCGCTTTAACCTCGCACCACGCGCTACACCTCGCTCAACTCTTACTCGTCACTTGTCACTCATCACTTGTTACTCGTACCTCAGCGCCACCATGGGATCCACTTTGGTGGCTCGTCGGGCCGGAAGGTACCCGGCAAAGGCGGCCACGGCTGCCATCACCAGCGTCGCCGCCAAAATCGTCAGCGGGTCCGTTGCCTTAAGGCCATAAAGCATGCTCGCAATCGATCGAGTGGCCGCCCAGGCGGACGGCAAGCCGATGGCGACGCCAATCGCCGCCAGCAACAGCGCCTCGCGCAGCACCATGCGCAGGATGCCGCCGCGTCCAGCGCCTAACGCCATCCGAACCCCGATCTCGTTGGTTCGACGCGATACCGCGTAGGACATGGTTCCGTACAGGCCGATGCAGGCGAGCACCAGCGCCAGCAGGCCGAAAAAGCTCGACAGCGTAGAGACCAGCTTTTCCTGATAGAGGGACTCGTCCACTTGCTCTGCCAGAGGCTTTGCTTCCGGAGCCGTCAGCCGCGAGTCAACGCCGCGCAGCAGATCGCGAATTTGCGGCGTAAATCCAGAAGGGCTGGCAGCCGTGCGAACTTCAAACGTGACGCCGCCCCAATCCTTGCTTTGAAGAGCGCACAAGTAAGCTGTGGGCGGCGCTTTCTCTCTTAAACTGAGGTATTTCGCGTCGCCCACGACGCCGACCACGTTGTACTCGGCCTTGCGTCGACCCTGCCCCCAACCAAATCTACGTCCGATTGGGCTCCGGCCTCCCCAAAACCGCCGAGCCATAGCCTGATTGACGATCGCAACCGGCGGCGAGTCGCGACGATCTCCGAGGCCGAAATCGCGGCCGAGAAGCAAAGGTGTGCGGAGTGTGTCGAAGAACGCCGGGCCCACGGAATTGATGTCCGCGTCCATGTCTTCGCCGGGGCCAGGCGTGTAGCCTTCGACGAAAATAAAGTTGTCCCATCCGCCGCCGCTAATGGGCGTCAGAAAGGAGAAGCTGGCCGATCGCACTCCCGGCATCTGCTTCAGGCGCTCCAGCAACCGCTGGTAGAGTTCTGCCAGACGCTCGTCTTTGTAGCCGGCTCTCGTCGGATCGAGTCCGAACAAAAGCACATTCTGCCGGTCGAAGCCGGGATCGAGAGTCTCCAGATTGCGAAGGGTACGAATCAGAAGGCCCGCGCCGACAACAAGGACGAGTGCCAGCGAGACCTCGGCGACGACCAGCGTTTGGCCCAGACGGCGGCCGGCGCGGGTGGCCGTCAGATGACGAGAGCCCAAGCTCGAAGGCGTCCGCGTCGCGCGCAGTGCGGGCGCCAGGCCGAAAGCGATTCCCGTGATCAGGGCGATCAACACTGTGAAGACGAGCACGCGCAAGTCGGGATGAACATTGAGCATGACCTGGTTCTGCCCGCGCGACATCAGAATCACAAGTAACGGGCTTCCCCAGTAAGCGAATAGCACGCCGAAGGCCCCCCCGATGAAGGCCAGCAAAACACTTTCGGTCAGTAGTTGGCGGACCAGCCGCCGCCGTCCCGCGCCCAGCGCCAGCCGCACCGCGATTTCCCTCTGCCGGGCGCTCGCTCGCGCCAGCAGCAGGTTGGCGACGTTCACGCACGCAATCAGCAACACCAGGCCAACCATGCCCATCAGAAGAAAAAGGGGTTGCTGGAACTCCTTGCGCAGATAATCCGTGCCGCGGGCAGCCGGAAGCAGCACAATGCGATGGGTAAAGAAGTCTTTGCGCTCGGTTTCGGAGAAGCCGGAAAGGTCCTGCTGGCGTTGGAGCTGCTGAAATATCAAATCGAGATTAGCGCGCGCCTGATCAGCCGAGATGTCAGGTTTAAGTCGCGCCACCAGCGTTAGCCAGTGCACGGCCGAGTCCTTGAGGTATTCAAACTCGCCACCCATCATTTGGGGTTGCATGGTGACGGGCGCCCAGAGGTCGCAAGTCTTGCCCGGGTTAACGCCGCCAAAATAGCGGGGCGCCACGCCAATGATGGTGAGCGGAGTGTTGTCGACCGCCACCTTCCTTCCCAGCACAGCAGTGTCCCGTGCAAAGAGCCGGGTCCACAGCGCGTAGCTGATGACCGCCACGGGATGAGCGCCGTCTCCGTTGTCTTCGTCCGGAGCGAACGTACGGCCGATCACGGCGTTGACGCCCAGCATGGAAAAGAAATTGGCGGAGACCAGTTGCCCCTTGATGTTTTCGCCGGCGCCGGCGTCTCGGCTTGGCAGGTGCGCGTCAAACGAATCCCAGTAGTCGAAGGCTGATATATCCGTGAAAACCTGATTGTGCTGCCTCAAGTCGTGGAAGACGGGGTAGGAAAAACTCTCACCGACGAAAGACTCCGCGCCGTGGTTCCCCTGAAAACCTATCTGGACCAACCGTTCCGGGTCCTGCACCGGCAGCATCCGCAGCATCACCGCGTTGATCACGCTGAAAATCGCGGTGTTGGCTCCGATGCCCAGCGCAAGCGATAGAGCGATGACCGCGGTTAACCCGGGGCTGCGCCGAAGCTGGCGCAATCCGTAACGCAGGTCGTGAAAAACAGTCTCGGCCAGCGGCAGACCCCAGGATTCGAAGTGAGTCTCCCGCAACTGGGTGAGACCGCCCAAGCGGACGCGCGCCACGCGACGGGCTTCCTCCGGCGAGAGACCGCGCCGGATGTTCTCGTCCGTGAGCAGTGTCAGGTGTGAATCGAGCTCCCGCTGGAAGTCTTCGTCGAGGCGCCGGCGGGCGAACAAGCAGCGGACTCGGAATGCAAGCACTCTCAACGGGTTCAACATGGCAGTCTCCGGAACCTCAGCTACCTGCCCGGCTCTCAATCACCAATCACCCAATGGTTTCACTCGTACCGCAGCGCGGTGACGGGCTCCACGTTGGACGCACGGCGAGCCGGAAGAAATACGGCCGCCAACGCTGTCGCCAGGAGCGTCAATGTGACCGTGACGAATGTCAGGCCGTCGGTTGCTTTCACTCCGTACAGTTCCGTCGAGAGGAACCTCGTAAGGCCGGCGGCCGCGCCAATACCGCCAACAAGTCCGATCAACACCAGCCTCATTCCGTCCCAAAGCATCATGGCGATGATAGCGGCCGGTTTCGCCCCGAGCGCCATGCGGACTCCGATCTCTGCCGTGCGTTGCGCCACGTTGTAGGCCATGACGCCAAACAGGCCCACGGCGGCGAGCAGTAGCGCGATGCTGGCGAAGGCGGCTAGCAGCACGAGGCTGAATCGGGTGCGTGAGCTGGCGAGCGCGACGACGTCGGTGAGAGTCTGAACGTCCGCCACGGGTACGCTCGGATCAACCGACCGGACCGCACCGCGCACCGCGCCAACCCAGTCCGCAGGCCGTCCCTCCGTGCGAACCACCAGGTGCATGTCGTGGTGAGGCCGCTGCGCCTCGGGCCAATAGAAGGTCGGCTCCTCGGGTTCGGCCAGGCTCTGGTAGCGAACATTGCCGACTACGCCCACGATCTCGCCCACCAGCGTCTGGCCCCAGAAGATCCCGAGGCGCTGCCCGAGCGGATTTTCGCCCGGCAGGAAGCGATCCACGAGCGCCTGGTTGACGATCAGTTTCAGGGGGCTCGTGGCCGGATCGATCTTCTTGGATACGTCGAGAACGCCTGTGTCAGCATCAGTGAAATCCCGGCCGGCGTACAGCGGCACGCCCAGCGTGGCAAAGTATCCGGGGGTCACCGAGCGCGCCAGTGCGTCCAGTTGCTGACCGGGAGGCGGTTCCGGGCGTCCCGCCACGTGGATCCACGTTGAGGATCCGTGGCCTGACACGGGCAAATGATCGATGGCCGCAGCCGAACGCACGCCCGGCAGCCTGCGAATGCGTTCCAGCACTTGAGCAAAAAATGCCGCCTGTTGGACGCCGGTACGGTACTGGGCCTCGGGCACCATCACATGGCAGGCAAGAACGTTCCGATCGCTAAAACCGGGATTGATGGCCCGTAGATGCGAAAAAGTGCGCAGCAACAGACCGGCGCCCACGAGCAGCATCATCGCCATGGCGACCTCGAGCACCACCAGGCCACCCCGCAGCCGTCCGCCGCCTCCAGCCGTTCCTCGTCCGCCGTGCCACATCGAGAGCGACACCTCCTGGCGCGAGGCTTGAGACGCGGGTACCAAACCCACCAGGAACGCCGTCGCTAAGGTCATCGCCAATGTGAAGGCCAGGATCGTAAAGTTAGGCCCCAATTCTTCCAGGCGCGGAATCGGCATGCTCGCCGGCACCAGGCCGACCAGGAATCGCGCGCCCCACCAGGCCACCAGCACGCCCAGCACCCCGCCAATGCCCGCCAAAACGAGGCTCTCCGTCAACAACTGGCGCACCAGGCGGCCGCGGCTCGCGCCGAGTGAAGCGCGCACCGCCATCTCGCGCCGGCGGGCGGTGGACCGGGCAAGCAACAGGTTGGCCACGTTGGTATACGCAATCAGCAGGACGCAGAGCACGGCGCCGAGCAGCACCAGCAGGGCGGGCCTCACTTCGCCCACGTAAGACTCGATCAGCGGCATCAGCGTCGCTTCCGTGTCCGTGCCGGTGAGGATCACAGGCCCGTCACGTCCCAGGCGGCGAGTGAGAGTGGTCAAATCAATCTGGGCCTGCTCGACACTGGCGCCTGGCCGAAGGCGGGCCACGATCTGGATGTCGCGCCCTTCTGACCAACGCGCGCTCGGATCGAGTCCGAGCGGAACCCACAGGCTCGGCAGGCTGCTGAGAAACTCGAAATCAGGCGGAAGTACCCCAATCACTGTGACCGGGAACCCGTTGAGCGTGATGCTCTGCCCAAGCGCCGCCCGGCTCCCGCCGAAGCGGCTCTGCCATAAGGCATAACTCAGCAGCGCCACGTTGTTGCGGTTCGGGAAGTCCTCGTCCGCTGCGAAGTTGCGCCCCAATACCGGCCGGACGCCGAGCACCCCCAGGAAGCTCGCAGACACGGCCTGACCCGCCAGTTGGACCGGTTCTCCGCGCCCGGCCAGAGTCGCCTGGAAGTCCTCGACCGCGCTCATCGACGTAAAGCTGTGGTTCTGACTACTCCAATCAAAAAAGGTGGTGGGCGCAAAGTAGGTGTTGGCACCGGCGCCGGTGCGCGGGTCTCTCTGCGCCAGCATCACAAGCCGATCTGGTTCGTGGAACGGCAGCGAACGCAACAGGACGGTGTCAACCACGCTGAAGACCGCCGTGTTGGCGCCGATGCCGAGGGCCAGGGTAGCGACGGCCGCGAGACTGATCCACTTGGCGCGCCGAAGGGTCCGTAATGCGTAGCGAATGTCCTGAGCAAAGGTCTCTATCGAGGGCAGGCCATGAAGTTCGCGGTGAGTTTCGCGCAGTTGCGTGACGCCACCCAGGCGTACGCGAGCCGCGCGGCGGGCTTCTTCCGGCGAGAGACCGCGGCGGAGGTTCTCTTCGGTGAGCAGAGATAGATGCGAGTCCAGTTCCTGCTGGAAGTCTTGATCGAGCTCGTGACGGGTGAGGAGTCCGCGAATGCGGGAAGCCAAGACTCGCAGCCAGCTCAATGTCTTGTTCATCGACGTCACCTGCGCTCGGCGAGCTGCAGCATCCGTCCGATCACGCCCGAGACGCGTTCCCAGTTTTCCGTCTCAGCGCTGAGCTGCTTGCGGCCGGATTTCGTAATCGAATAAAACTTTGCCTTCCGGTTGTTCTCCGACGTGCCCCAGGCAGACGAAATCCATCCCTTTTGCAGTAGGCGCACCAGCGACGCGTAGATCGTCCCCTGGTTGAGCTGGAGCACTTCCTCGCTGAGCTGTTCAATGCGCCGCGCGATTCCATAGCCGTGCAGGGAGCCCATGGCGGCCAAGGTTTTCAGCACCATCAAATCCAAGGTGCCTTGAAGAATTTCAGACCTGCTTTGCGCCATACGCCTCCTGTGGATCGCACACAGGAGTATGGCACAGCACCTGTGGTCCGTCAACAGGAAAGCACAACGCACCGGCTTTTTGTAAAGGCTGAGAGGCCACCGCTCGCTCCGGGCGGCACGCGACAAGGGGCCCGGACTTGGTGTAAGCTGGCTCACTGCCTGCAGGGGGCACTCCCGCCGACCCAGGATTTTGTCCTCGACCAGCTCTGATGAGATACGGATTCGTTATCGACAATCGAAAGTGCATTGGCTGCCACGCCTGCACGGTTGCCTGCAAGACCGAGAACCACGTGCCGGTGGGCGTCAATCGCACCTGGGTAAAGTATGTGGAGAAGGGACGCTTTCCTGATACGCGGCGTTACTTCCAAGTGACGCGATGCAATCACTGCGAGAATGCGCCTTGCGTCGAGATCTGCCCCGTCACGGCCATGTATCAACGTCCGGACGGCATCGTCGATTTCGACTCCGACCGCTGCATCGGCTGCAAGGCCTGCATGCAGGCGTGCCCTTACGACGCCATCTACATTGATCCCGAGCGGAACACGGCCGCCAAGTGCAACTACTGTGCCCATCGCACGGAAGTGGGTCTGGAGCCTGCTTGCGTGACGGTGTGTCCGGAGCAAGCCATCGTGGCCGGCGACCTCGACAACGTTGCAAGCCCCATCGCGCAACTCCGCGAGCGGGAAACGGTACGTGTGCGCAAGCCGGAGGCAGGCACACGCCCGAAGCTCTTCTACATCGAGGCCGAAGAGACCGCGATCGTGCCGACGGCGGCGCGTCATGAGCCCTTCTATCTGTGGTCCGAGCGGAATACTAACCTGCATGGCGGAGGCGCCGTCTATCCGCCCGATAGTCCCTTCCTGCAACCGGACGCACTCGCCGCGTACGATGTCGCCCACGAACGTCCCTGGGGCTGGCAAGTGCCGGCCTACATGTGGCTCAAGTCGATCGGTTCGGCGCCCCTGCTTCTGCCCTCCCTGGCCGAGCGCTTCGGATTGCTTTCAGGCGATCGGATTCGCGACCTGGCTCTGGCGCTGGTCGCGCTGGTTTTTACCGCCGCGACCACGGCCATGCTGGTGGCCGACTTGAAGCGCAAGGACCGCTTTCTGCGCGTGATTTTCACTCCGCAGCGGCGTTCGTGGCTGGCTCGCGGCGGATTCATCCTCTTCGCTTACAGCGCCCTGTGTGGATTGTTCCTCCTCGCGCGCTTTCGAGATCAGCAAACGGCCGCTGAGATTATTCTGTGGCCGACGCTGTTTGCGGGGCTCATGGCCGCCATCTATACAGCTTTTCTGTTCGCTCAATGTAAGGGCCGGGAGTTGTGGCAGACGCCGCTGCTCGCGCCGCACCTGCTGGTGCAGGCAACGCTCTCAGGGGCCGGCGTTCTGGCGCTCTTGCCGACGGCTTGGGGCGGCAGTGGCGATGCGCACAGACTGGCGGCGATCGCATTTCTTGTGCTTCTCATTCTTAATTTTTCGGTCGTGCTGTCGGAGATCGTGATCCCGCACGGGACCACGCACGCACGCTATGCGGTTCGCCTGATCACTCGCGGACCCTATCGCGCTCTCTTCTGGATTGGCGCGGTGTTATTGGGCAGTGTGCTTCCGCTGCTGCTGCTCACGATCGGCTCTGCTAACGCCATCGTGCTTGATGTCGCTGTGCTGCTTGCTCTCGGCGGACTGTTCGCCTTCGAGTGGTGCTTCGTGATGGCCGGACAGGGTGTGCCCAACAGTTAAGAGGCGCATTCGATCCAGTGAAGTTGGTTTCATGCACAAAGGCGAATTCAGGCATCCCGGCAATCATCTCTCCTCGGCCCCGCCGGTTGACCGTTGGGACGACTGGGTGGAGTATGATCCCGAGGCCTGGCCACGCCGCGTGCCGCGCCACTACCAGCTTATTCCCACCATCTGCTTCAATTGCGAGTCGGCTTGCGGCCTCCTAGCCTACATCAATAAGGAGACGGGCCGGATCGACCGGTTCGAGGGCAACCCCATGCATCCGGCCAGCCGCGGGCGGGTGTGCGCGAAGGGTCCGGCCACGATCGAGCAGGTTCGTGATCCCGACCGCATCCTTCATCCCATGAAGAGAGCCGGACCGCGCGGCGGCGGGCAGTGGGAACGCGTCACCTGGGACGAAGTGGTGGAGACCCTCGGCGCGCGGGTGCGCAAGTCGATCGTAGAGGGCCGCGGCGAGGAAGTGATGTACCACGTGGGCCGGCCCGGTCACGACTTCGTCATGGACCGGATGGTGCAGGCCTGGGGCATCGACGGGCATAACTCGCATACCAACATCTGCTCGGCTTCGGCGCGCCTGGGCTACGCTCTGTGGCAGCACAGCGACCGGCCTTCGCCCGACCACGCCAATGCCCAATTCATTCTGTTGCTGTCGGCGCATCTGGAATCCGGCCATTACTTCAATCCGCACGCCCAGCGCATCATTGACGCGAAAATGGCGGGCGCCAGGATCGCAGTGATGGATCCGCGATTGTCGAACACGGCCAGCATGGCGGATTACTGGCTCCCGACGTATCCCGGCACGGAATCTGCCGTTTTGCTGGCGATGGCCAAGGTGATTTTGGATGAGAACCGCTTCAACGCTGAGTTCGTGCGGAGCTGGACCAACTGGCAGGAGCTTGAAGTCGATGGCTTTAAAGCCGCCGGTGAAAGCTTTGAGTCTACCCTCGAAGCCCTGAAGCGGCATTATGCAAAGTACACGCCGGAGTTCGCGGAGCAGGAAAGCGGCGTCAAGGCTGAGACCATTGTCCAGATCGCCCATGAGATCGCGGAGGCAGGAAGCCGCTTCGCGTCGCACGCCTGGCGAGGCAGCGCCGCCGGAAATCTGGGCGGCTGGCAGACGACGCGATGCCTGATGTTGCTGCACGTGCTCACGGGCTCGGTGGGCACGAAAGGCGGCCATGGCCTGCATACCTCCAACAAATTCGTGCCCCAACCGTTCTCGGTGCCGCCGCCGCAAGAGCGCTGGAACGAATTGCTCTATCCGCCCGAATGGCCGCTCGCGCACCACGAAATGTCGTTCCTGCTTCCGCATTTTCTGAAAGAAGGCCGCGGCCGTCTTCAAGTGTATTTCACGCGCGTGGTGAACCCGGTGTGGACCTTTCCCGATGGTTTTTCCTGGATCGAGGTCCTGCGCGACGAAAGCCTGATCGGCCTGCACGCCGCTCTCACTCCGACCTGGAACGAAACCGCATGGTACGCCGACTACGTGCTGCCCATGGGCCAGAGTCCTGAGCGCCACGACCTGATGAGCCAAGAGACGCACTCGGGCAAGTGGATCGGATTCCGCCAGCCGGTGCTGCGCGTCTTTCAGGAGAAGCAAGGGAAGCGGATCGAGCGCACTTACGAGAGCAATCCCGGCGAGGTTTGGGAAGAGGATGAGTTCTGGATCAGCCTCTCCTGGGCCATCGATCCGGACGGCTCGCTCGGCATCCGGCAGTATTTTGAATCGCCCTACCGGGCAGGCGAGAAGATCACGGTGGAGGAATACTACGGCTGGATCTTCGAGAACTCGGTCCCCGGACTGCCGGAGGCGGCCCGCCGTGAGGAGCTGACACCTATAGCCTACATGCGCAAATACGGCGCCTTCGAGATCGCCACGGAAGTCTACCAGCCGAACCGGCAGGCGGTGGCGGCGGGCGAGCTTGAGGGTTCGGCCACGAGCGCGGACGGCGTGATCACAAAGGCCGGAAAGCCGGTGGGCGTGATGGTGGACGGCAATGCCGTCACCGGCTTCAACACGCCTTCGCGCAAGCTCGAGATCTTCTCCCGGACCATGGCGGACTGGAAATGGCCCGAGTTCGCCCTGCCCGAATACTGCCGGAGCCACATTCATCGCTCGGCCCAGGCCGCGTCGGTGGGCGGATCGGCGGAGGACTTCGAGGCAGCTCACATGCCGGCCGTCGATTGGCCCGCCGCGGCGCACGGCGAAGTCTTCACACTGCTGCCCACCTTCCGGCTGCCGGTGCTGATTCATTCGAGGTCGGGCAATGCCAAGTCGCTTTACGAAATCGCTCACAAGAATCCGCTGTGGCTGAACCCGAAGGATGCCGAGCGAATCGGAGGGGTGCGGACGGGCGACCTGCTCAAAGTTCACACCGAGATCGGATACTTCGTGCTGCACGCCTGGGTGACCGAAGGGCTCACGCCGGGCGTGGTGGCCTGCTCGCATCATCTTGGCCGCTGGCGCGTGAACCAAGACGACAAGGTGGAGCGCCTTTCGAGCGCCTGGGTTGATCTTGCCGAGACCGGCAAGGGCCAATGGAGAATCAGGCAGAACACCGGCGTGAAGCCTTTCCCGAGCCGCGATCCTGACACCCGGCGCGTGTGGTGGAGCGACGCCGGGGTGCACCAGGACATCACTTTCCCCGTCCACCCCGATCCCGTCAGCGGCATGCATTGCTGGCACCAACTCGTGCGCGTGGAACATGCTTCGCCCGGCGACCGTTACGGTGACACCTTCGTGGACACGAATCGCTCTCATGCCGTGTATCTCAAGTGGAGGGCCTTTGCCCGCCCCGCTCCGGGTCCTGATAATCTGCGCCGGCCGCTGTGGTTCGCGCGAGCGGTGCGTCCGGCCGACTCAGCGTTCTACTTTAAGCAGCCGGTGACTAGAGACGAGAGATAACAAACCGGCGGCGAGCACCCGCCCATTGACCCCTCCAGTATCCATTCACATTTAGAGCACGCACTCCTATCGGGCAGCTATGCCCTGGGAGCCTGACGGCAGGCCTGCGACGCCCGCGAGCGCGGTCAGGCTACCGTCCGATTCAATGCGAAAGCCGCTCACCGCGCCCGTGCCATCGTCAAGCACGTAGAGGAATTCGCTGTTGGAAGTGATTGCCGAATCGAGCGGGACGGTGCCGCTGCCTGTCACCCCGCTGGCGGCGTTGAGCAGGGTGAGCATTCCTCCGGCTCCGACCGCGTACGAGGAGAGGGTACCGCTGCCCGTGTTCGACAGGTAGACGAAGCGGCCGTCGTTGGTGGTCACGGCCCAGCAGGCTGCAAGTTGCGTATCTCCTACCGACGCACTGATCACCGAGAGTTCACCGCTCGCTCTGATCTGATATGACGACGACGCGCTCGTACCACCCGGCCCGCCGGCCGCCTCGGACACAATCAGGGTCCCCGAGCGTCCAAAGGTGAATCCGAACGGTGTAGTGCCGCTTGAGACATTGGAGATGGGACCAGCCGTGAGGCCGCTATCCAGGACGCGATAGGTATCGATGAGGTTCGTGTTCTTCTCGGTTACGACCAGAAACGATCCATCCGGCGTAAACCCGACTTGGGCAGGTCCCGCCGCCGTTCCTCCGGCAAGCGGCCGGCTGGAACCAGCCAGCATCCTTAGCGTCCCGTTGGGATTGAGCTCAAAGCCGGTAATATTCGGGGTTCCACCCGCGTTGAGAACGTAAACCAGGTCTTTGTAGAGCGCCAGGCTTACCGGCTCGGTGCCGCCGGAAGAAAATGTGCCTACCGACTTGAGCCCCAGCGGTCCGGCTTGCAGCACAGAGATGTTGTTGCTTCCTGCATTTACAGCGAGCAGAAAATGACCATCATCGCTCAGGACGAGAGAGCCTTGCGACCCCAGAGGGTCATTCCCGCTGCCAAAACCCAAACCACCGGTTGGGAAGATCCCAACCACGCTCAAGGCGCCACCGGAGGCGCGGTTGAAGGCAACGACGGAGTTGCCTGATGTCTGATTCGTCATAGCGTAGACGGCGCCCGTGAAGCCTTGGCCGAAGCCGCTCAGGGTACTCAGTCCGAACGCGCAGAAAACGAACGCACCAAGAGTAATAGCTCGCCGTGGGGATGTGACATTCTTGCTGAAGAGCATGAAACCTCCTGAAAGAGATTAGGATTTTGCGGGTCAGCGGGCGAAGACAGTCCGGCAGACCCTGCCCCCCGCAGGTAGAGTCGCGCAAGTCGGCAGAATCCCCCTTTCCCCATCAGCGCGTCACTTATTTATTGGTTGCGATTGCCGGCTCGCTTAGAATGGTGGACGATGAAGCAAGTTGCGGGGCGAAACTCAATGAAAGTAAAGTTGGGTCTGGCATTGGCATTGGGGATGGTGTTCGCAGGCTCGCAACCGGCGTTCGGTGGTGATTACTATGCCGGCGCTTTAGGGGGCATTGCCACGCTCTCCGCGGACGGCCGCTCCGTTCTCTCGCCCGCGATGAGCCAGCTCTCGCTGTACAAGCCAGAGAACGGCCCAGCCTTGAACGTCCTGGCCGGCTGGGATTTTTCCCGGTACCTGAGCGTGCAGGGCAACTACATCTGGAATCGTAACGATCTGACGCTGGTCTCGACGGCTTTCGGTTCCGCCGCAACGAGCCAGTACGAGGAAGCGCGCTCGTCACAGCAAAGCAGTGTGATCGTCGATCTACTGGGTTACATGCGAGCACGCGACAGCCGGGTGCGCCCCTATCTTTCCTGCGGGACCGGGCTTGAGCACTTGTCGAGTTCGGTGAATTTAGTGAAGCTAGCTACGGGCTCGCTCCCGCTGCCGCCCCAGCAGTTTTCGGCTAACCACATCGCGCTTCGGGTCGCGGTCGGCATCGACCTGAAGATTGCGCGAGGATGGGCCTTCCGTTACAGCTTCAGCGAAGCGATCGCGTCGAATCCCATCAGCCAGCAGCTCGTCCCGCCGGGCCAGCGGGGTCTGGAGAATTTTCAGAATCTGTTCGGGCTGGTCTGGCACTTTTGACAGGCCGCTGGAACGCCGCCGACCTGGGAGCCGGCTCCGCAGCCGCTTTGCCGCATTTTCATCCCGGCCGAAGAATCACGGTTTCTTGAACTCCGCATACGGACAATTTCCCCAATAAATCGGCGGATTCTCCAGGGCCTCAGCCAGCACCCGGGCATGACAGACCCGGCAAATGTTGACTTTCTTGAGTTTCTCCCCGAGTGGCGCCACCCGCATCAATTCTTCGAAAACGCAGAGTCCCCGGCCCGCTGACTTGGTCTCGGGCAAGCTTCGCAACTCGCCTTCGGAAGCGGCGCGCTCGATCAGCGCGGAGTAGATTCTGGACCTTAGCCGCGCCGGCGCACGCGTTCGTCGCCGCGGCGCGTTTTCGGCGGCCTTCGCCAGCTTCTCGAAGATTTCCTCGTCGCGAGGTCGGTCAGGCATTTTGCCACTCTCTGCGAAATTGATTGCGTGCCCGGGCCAGCAGTCTCTCCACGGCCTTTTCGGACTTGCCGGTTCGCGCGGCCATTTCCTGCGCGGAACTTTTCTCCCAATAGCGCCACAGGAGCGCCAGCCGGTAGTGCTCGGGGAGCTTGGCCATGGCACGCATGGTCCGTTCGCGAAGGCGTTCCTGGTCCAGGTTCTCGTCCCATTCCGGCAGTACCGCACTTTCGGGCGCCTTTTCGGATTCCTCATCGAGCGAGATGAGCTTGTGGAGCCGCTCCCGGTAATGGTCCCCCACTTTGTGCCGCGCGATGCCGAGCAGCCAAGCTTCGAGCGAGCCCCTACCACGGAACTCGCTCAAGTGCTCCCATGCCAGCAGGAACACCTCCTGCACCAGATCCTCCGCCAGATCCTTCCGTGGCAGCAGGCGCGCACAGATGTAGTCATAGACGCGATCGGTATACCGCGAGACGAACTCCGCCGCCGCCTTCCGATCGCGCGCCAGCAGGGCCGAAACAAGCTCTAAGTCCTCTGACCTCGGTCGTGTCTCGCGCGGAGCGGCGGCTTCATGGTGAAGAGCGGGGTGTGGTCCTGTACCCAATTCTTCCTATAGGATTAGTCGGAGAAAACGTGGCTTTCCCCCGCCTGATCTTGATCGAAATCTCCAACGGCTTCGGCCCCGGTCACCCGCGACCGACATCCTCGTGGTGTCTAGACTAGACTAGTGGGGCTGTAGCGCCATCATTGGGCGTTGCTCCACTTCCAGTTGCGGATTTCCGGCAGGTCCTGGCCGTACTTGTCGATGTATTGCTTGTGCTCGATGAGCTTGTCCTCGAGCTGCTGCTTCAGGTAGATGCCTTTGTCGCCGGTCTGCGGCAGGCGGTCGATCGTGTCCATCACGAGGTGGAAGCGGTCCAGATCGTTCAGCACCGTCATGTCAAAAGGCGTAGTAATGGTGCCCTCTTCCTTGTAGCCGCGGACGTGGATATTGCCGTGGTTGGTGCGGCGGTAGGTGAGCCTGTGGATCAGCCACGGGTAGGCGTGGAAGGCGAAGATGACCGGCTTGTCCGTGGTGAAGAGATCGTCGAAATCCATGTCATTCAGCCCGTGCGGGTGCTCGCTTTGCGGCTGCAGCTTCATGAGGTCGACGACGTTGACCACGCGGATTTTCAGTTCAGGCAGATGCTTGCGCATCAGGGAGACGGCGGCGAGCGTCTCGAGCGTGGGCACGTCGCCACAGCAGGCCATGACCACGTCAGGTGAAGCGCCCTGGTCGTTGCTGGCCCACTGCCAAATGCCGATGCCCTCGGTGCAGTGCTTGACGGCGGCGTCCATCGTCAGCCACTGCGGCGCCGGGTGCTTGCCCGCAATCACAACGTTGACGTAATGGCGGCTGCGCAGGCAGTGGTCCATCACCGAGAGCAGGCAGTTGGCATCCGGCGGAAGGTAAACACGCACCACCTCGGCCTTCTTGTTTACGACGAGGTCGATGAAACCGGGATCCTGGTGTGTGAAGCCGTTGTGATCCTGGCGCCAGACATGCGAGGCCAACAGGTAATTTAGAGAGGCGATCTTCCGCCGCCACGGCAGGTGCGAGGTAACCTTCAGCCACTTGGCGTGCTGGTTGAACATTGAATCGACGATGTGGATGAAGGCCTCGTAGCAATTGAAGAGCCCGTGCCGCCCGGTGAGCAGGTAGCCCTCGAGCCAGCCCTCGCATTGATGTTCGCTGAGCACTTCCATCACCCGCCCAGTGGGGGCGAGAAACTCGTCGCTCGGCAAGATCGCGGCTTCCCATTGGCGTTTGGTCACTTCAAAGAGAGCCTCTAGCCTGTTGGAGAGCGTCTCGTCAGGGCCAAAGACCCGGAAATTCCGCTGCTCGCTGTTCAGCTTCGTCACATCGCGCAGGAAACGCCCAAGCACCCGAGTGTCGCCGGGGCCGGGCGCCCCCGGCACAGGCACATCTACAGCGTAGTCGCGGAAATCGGGCATCCGCAGGTCACGGAGCAGGATCCCGCCATTGGCGTGGGGATTCGCCCCCATGCGCCGTTCGCCCTGGGGCGCGAGTTCGGCCAGTTCAGGTTTCAGGCGGCCCTGTTCGTCGAAGAGTTCCTCCGGCCGGTAGCTCCTGAGCCAGTCTTCCAACAGCTTGAGGTGTTCAGGGTGTGTGGCCGGATCGGAGAGTGGTACCTGATGCGCGCGGAAGGAGCCTTCGACCTCCAAACCATCGACCACCTTCGGCCCCGTCCAGCCCTTGGGCGAATTGAGGACGATCATCGGCCAGCGCGGGCGCGCGATGTTACCGTGGATGCGGGCGCCCTCCTGAATGTTCTTGATCTGCTCCACCGCCGTGTCCAGCGTCGCGGCCATGGCCTCATGCATCAGCTCCGGCTCGTGACCCTCGACGAAGTAGGGCGTCCACCCGTAGCCGCGGAGCAGCTGTTCCAATTCTTCGCGGGTGATACGCGCCAGGACGGTCGGGTTGGAAATCTTGTAGCCGTTGAGATGCAGGATCGGCAGCACCGCGCCGTCGGTAGCGGGATTAAGAAACTTATTGGAATGCCACGCCGTGGCCAGCGGCCCGGTTTCGGCCTCGCCGTCGCCGATGACGCAGGCGACAACAAGATCGAGGTTGTCAAACACCGCCCCGAACGAATGACTGAGCGAATAGCCCAGCTCGCCGCCCTCGTGGATCGAGCCTGGGCACTCCGGCGAAACGTGACTGGGGATTCCTCCGGGAAACGAAAACTGAATAAAGAGCCTCCGAAGCCCGGCTTCATCCTGGCTGATGTCGGGATAGATCTCACTGTATGTCCCCTCCAGATAAGTGTTGCCCACTATGGCCGGGCCGCCGTGCCCGGGACCGGAAACGTAAATCATGTCGAGGTCGTATTTCTTGATTACCCGGTTCAAGTGCACGTAAATGAAGTTCTGCCCAGGGGTCGTGCCCCAGTGTCCCAGCAACATGTGCTTCACATCTGCAATCGTCAGTGGCCGCTTCAACAAGGGGTTGTCGTAGAGATAAATCTGACCGACCGACAGATAGTTGGCGGCGCGCCAATACGCATCCATCTTCCGGAGGAGTTCCGGGGAGAGAGTGCTGGCCGACATAGTTCAATCCTCCTTTTCCAGCCAGGGCTGAAAATGCGGCAACCCTTCTGGCTATCATGCGCTCTTGGTCGCGTGAATAACGCAGAGCGCGACGTGGCTGACGGCCGCGAGGAGGCCGATCCCCATTCTTGCCTTGGGAGTGGCTAGACCTCAAGCGGCGTCCTTTCCTTCGAAGCATCGAGAAAGCTAAACCTGAAGCACCTGGGGCCGCACCCCAAGGCGGGGCTGACAACCGCGGACCGGCCAACTTATACTAACGATGGTCAAAGCTGAACGCGAATGAAACCCAAAGTCTTCATGACCCGCCCCCTCGGCGACGAGGCCGTCGAAATCCTGACGGCCCGCTGCGAGGTAAGCTTCAATCCGGACGACAGCCCGCTCGCGCCCCCCGAGCTGGCCCACTGGCTGCGAGACGCTGAAGGCGCGCTGGTGGCAGGGGCGCGCCTCACTGCGGACGTGATTGCGCAAACGCCCAAACTGCGGGCTGTCTCGAACGTGGGCGTGGGCTACGATAATCTCGACATCACTGCCCTGACGGCGAGGCGCATTCCGGCAACCAACACCGTTGGCGTCGTCGAAGAGACTACGGCCGATCTGGCGTTCGCCCTGCTGCTCACCGTGGCGCGGCGGGTACGTGAGGGAGACCAATACGTCCGCCGGGGCCAATGGCGCCAGTGGCATTGGAACCTGTTATGGGGCGCCAATGTTCATCAGAAGACGATTGGTCTTTACGGCTTTGGCCAGATCGGGCGGGCTATGGCGCGACGGGCTCGCGGCTTCGGGATGCAAATCCAGTACCATTCGGATCATCGCGCGCCCGAGCTGGTGGAACGCGAGCTCAACGCGCGGTTCGTGGACCGGGAGACGCTGTTGGCGGAGTCTGATTTCCTTAGCCTGCACGTGCCGCTCACGGCCGAAACCCGGCACCTGATCGGCGCATCGGAGTTTGCGCGCATGAAGCCGTCGGCTTTCCTCATCAACACCGCGCGCGGCCCCGTGGTGGATGAGCAGGCTCTCGCCGAAGCGCTCGCCCAGCATCAGATTGCGGGCGCGGCGCTTGACGTCTTCGAGCAGGAGCCTCACGTTCATCCGTCGCTCATCGGAATGGCCAACGTTGTGCTCACGCCACATGTGGGCAGCGCTACTGCGGAGACCCGCGCTGCCATGGCGCGAGCCGCCGCACTCAATCTGCTCGACCTTCTCGACGGCAAGCGGCCTCGGACACTGCTGAATCCAGAGGCGCTCGCGGAGAAGGGAAGTCAGGAGCCAGAGATTGACTCCTTGCTTCGGAGTCGCATCTAAAACCCAAGAGCGCCCAATGAACAGGCTCGTTCCAAAACTCGCCGGTTTCGCATGGCGTTGCTCGCTCCGGCTGCTTTGGGCATTGGCCAGCGTACTGATGGCAGCAGCTACCCCGGCGCGCGCGCAGCAGGTCAAGCTCTACCTCAAAGACGGCTCGTACACGCTGGTGAGGAGCTACCAGGTGGAGGGCGAGAGGGTTCGCTTCTACAATCTGGATACCAATGAATGGGAAGAGATGCCGGTATCGTTGGTGAACTTTGAGGCCACCAAACGGGCCCAACAGGAAGAGAGCACGGGCAATGAGAAAGCCCTGGAGCAGGCCAAAGTACTCGACAGGCAGCGCTTCGATCCGGCACTGGCGGCTCCAACCGGCTTCGCGGTGGCGCCGGGGCGCTACCTTCCCTCCACCGAGGGCGTTTATGCCTATGACGGGCAGCGCGTGATCCCGCTCATCCAGTCGCAGGGCGAAGTGGTGACCGACAAGCAGCGTGCCCTGCTGAATATGGCCATACCCGCTCCCCTCTTGAAGAAGCGCGCTCTGGTCGAGATCGACGGAGCCCAGGCCGCGGTGCGCATCACCAGTCCGCAGCCCGTTTTCTACATTCAAGCAAATGACCTGTGGGGCGCCAAGGCCGAGCTCATTCCGGTGAAGGCCACCAAGACTTCGCGGGTGCTCGAAAAGTTGCAGTCGGGACAGGGCGGGGACGCTGCGGCGGAGGTGCGGGACGCCATCCCTCTGGAGCGCAGTGAAGTGGCGAAGGGCGTGGTCAGGCTTCAACCCGCCAAGCCGCTCGCGCCCGGCGAATACGCGCTCGGCGAGATGATCCAGGGAAAGCTGAACCTGGATGTGTGGGATTTCGGTATCGATCGGGCTGGCAAGAAGGCGGCGGCGGTGGCCGACACGCGGGAGCGCCAGACGGTGATGGGCGAGCAACGTCCCGGGCAGACCACCGGGCAACCCACCACGCCCTCGGACGTGATCCTACACCGATGCGACCCCAATCAACCCTGCCAGTCCATGCCGAGCCCGGATACCGTTCCGCCCTCCCCCCAGCCGCCCTCCCGCACGGGCGGGAACGGCAACGGTCCGCCCAACTAAACGCCCAACGGCCGGTCAGAGGATCGATTGACACGGCGCCAGCCCGACCGGGATAATCGTGCCGCAAACTTGAAGGGAGAGAACATGGAGAAAGCGACTTTTGCCGCCGGCTGCTTCTGGGGTGTGGAGGCAACCTTCCGCAGCCTTCCGGGCGTCACGGCTACTCGTGTGGGCTACACGGGAGGCGGCCTCAGCCATCCCACCTACAAGCAAGTCTGCTCCGACCGCACGGGTCACGCCGAGGCCGTGGAAGTGACCTACGATCAGGACAAAGTCTCGTACGAGGAACTGCTGAAAGTCTTCTGGGAGAACCACGATCCCACCACGTTGAACCGGCAGGGACCGGACGTGGGCACGCAGTATCGCTCTGCCATTTTCTACCACAGCCCAGCCCAGGAGGCAGCCGCGGCCGCGTCCAAGCGGAAGCTGGAGGAGTCGCACGCCTATCAGCGGCCCATCGTCACCCAGATTGTGCCGGCGGTCGAGTTCTGGGAAGCCGAAGACTACCACCAGCAGTATCTCGAGAAGAGCGGCCTCGCGCATTGCCATCTGTAGGCGCATGCCGGGCGGCCGGCGTTCAGCGCGGTAGCGCTCTCTGGTCACGGCGGCTTTCAATTCTCAGCCTCGGCGAATTGGCATTAGCCACCACCAGGACGCTGAAAAGGGGCATCTGGCGGATGTGATGCGATATAGAAGACTGTTCAATGCCTTGGCGGTCGCCTCCGAGTCGCCGCTGCGGGATCGAGAATGGATCATCACGTTGGCCGGCGCCGTTGGCTGAAGACCGTCGCATCGATGGCAACCTCGATAGCGGCCGCTCCGCCGCTTCGAACACTGCTGGACTCGTTCGTCCAAAACGGCCACCTGTCATGCCGATCGACCGCGGTTTCGCGCGCCGCCGCCAGCTCCACTGCCTCCGAGGACATCACCTTCGTGGATGTGGCCGGTCCGGCCGGCATCACTTTCCGGCATGGCAATGCTGCCTCGGCTGAAAAATACCTCATCGAGACCATGGGAGCCGGTTGCGGCTGGATCGATTTTGATCAGGACGGCCTGCTCGATCTCTATCTCGTCAACGGCGCCGCCACGCGGCTCTACACGCCCCCACAGCCTCTGCGCAGCGCGCTATATCGCAACAATGGCGATGGAACCTTTACGGACGTGACGGAAAAAGCGGGCGTGGGCGCCGAGGGACTGTTCGGCATGGGCGTGGCCGTCGGCGACTACAACAACGACGGATTTCCCGATCTGTACGTTCTCGGCTGGAACCGCTCGGTCCTCTATCATAACAACGGCGATGGCACGTTCGCGGACGTCACAACCAAGGCTGGCGTGGCCAACGAAGGCAAATGGGGATCGAGCGCAGCCTGGTTCGATTACGACAACGACGGCCGGCTCGATCTGGTGATCGCGAATTACGTGGACTGGTCGCCCGAGAATAACGTCTGGTGCGGAGAGCACAAACCGGGTTATCGCGGCTACTGCCACCCTGACGTCTATCACGGCCAGACTCCCACGCTCTATCACAACAACGGTGACGGAACGTTCACTGACGTGAGCAAAGCGTCCGGCGTGGGCGCGAAGCCCGGCAACGGCCTCGGCGTGGTGACGTTTGATTACGATGACGACGGCTGGCAGGACATTTTTATCGCCAACGACTCGATGGAAAATTTCCTGTTCCGCAACAACCGCGACGGGACTTTTCGCGAGGTTGGGTACCTGGCCGGCGTTGCAGTGAGCGGTGAGGGCAAGCCCGAAGCCGGAATGGGCGCTGACGCGGGGGACGCCACGGGCCGTGGACATCTCGATCTGGTGGTAACCCATCTTGATTTCGAGCAGGCGCGCTTCTACCGCAACAACGGAAACGGCTCCTTCGATGACGCCACCTTTGCCGCCAAGCTCGGCTACGCCACTTTTCACCTGAGCGGCTTTGGGACGCGCTTCATGGACTACGACAACGACGGCGCGCGCGACATCTTCATGGCCAACGGACATATTCTCGACAACATCGAACTTGTCCATGCTGATACCCACTATGCAGAGCCGAAGCTGATGTTCCGCAACCGCGGGCGCGGGGTGTTTGAGAATGTGAGCGGCCGCCTGGGAGCCGACTTCAGTGCGCCTCGAGTGAGTCGCGGCGCAGCAGTGGGAGACTTCGATAACGACGGCCGCCTGGACATCCTGGTGAACAACAATGGCGGGACCCCGCAGCTTCTTCGCAACTCCGCGGCCGCGGCGCGCGCGGTCAGCGAGCACGGCCACTGGATCGAGATTCTGCTGGTGGGCGCTAAATCGAATCGCGACGCTGTGGGCGCTCGGGTGAAGGTGACGGCCGGAGACCTCGTTCAATACGATCAACGCAAAGGCGGGATGAGTTACCAGTCGGCGCAGGACCCGCGCTTGCACTTTGGCCTGGAAAACAAGACTCGAGTTGACTCGATTGAAATTCGGTGGCCGAGCGGCGCAGTGACCAAGCTCGACAAGATCGATGCCGATCAGATCATCGCGGTGAAAGAGGCCGCGGGAATCGTGCCGAAGTCGTTTCCGCGGTTGAAGGCACGCTAGTTTCCGCCTGCTCCTCGACTTGACATTGCGGGAGGCGCTGCGATAAAGGTCGTTCCGTATACGATCGTGTATGCAATCCGGGCGAGTGCGCCACACACGAGCGCAGTCTTGCACGCGTCGCTCACCAACGGCAGATGAGGAGGACATCAATGTCCATCAACCAACGCCTGAGTCGCAGAAACTTTGTCACCGCTGCCGCCACGGCGGTCGGTGCTTCGCTCATGCCGCGGATTGCGGTGAGCGCCGCGGCGCAGGATCCCATGATCGATACGCTGCGCGCCAAGGCAGCGCCTGAAGGCCAGGGCCGCCGGAATCGCGGGGTGAAGATCGCCGGCCGGGAACGCGTAGTCTGGGAAGTAGAGCCGTTCCCGATGGAGCAGGTCCGGCTGCTCGACGGTCCCTTCAAGCAGGCGATGGAAGTGAATAACAAGTGGTTGCTCTCTCTGCCCTCCGACCGACTCCTGCACACATTCCGGGTGACCTCGGGCATCGCGTCGCAGGCCGAGCCGCTCGGCGGATGGGAGAAACCCGACTGCGAGCTGCGCGGCCACTTTGCGGGCGGCCATGTGCTTTCGGCGCTCGCGCTCGCATATGCCGCGACCGGCGACGACGGGATCAAGGCCCGCGGCAATGAACTGGTAAGCGAACTCGCGAAATGCCAGGAGAAAAACCAGGACGGCTTTCTGAGCGCCTTCCCCGTGGAGGAGTTTGACCGGCTGCGCGAGGAGCGCCGCGTGTGGGCTCCCTACTACACCTATCACAAGATCATGGCGGGCCACCTCGACATGTATCTGTACTGCGGCAACGATCAGGCTTTGCAGGTGGCCGAGAACATGGCCGGCTGGGTGAGCCACTGGACCGAAAGCATCAGCGACGACAAGATGCAGCGCATTCTGCAGACCGAGTTCGGCGGCATGAACGAAGCGCTCTGCAATCTTTACGCTGTCACAGGCAAGGGCCAATATCTGCACCTCGCCAGCCGCTTCGAGAAGAACATTTTCTTCGATCCGCTC
Source organism: Terriglobia bacterium (assembly GCA_035946735.1). GTDB lineage: Bacteria > Acidobacteriota > Terriglobia > UBA7540 > UBA7540 > Gp13-AA77. The sequence goes on along the minus strand of DASYYZ010000157.1, from coordinate 31,057 downwards.
GCCGATCATCGCGACGAGCTCAAGGGCATCCACGCCAATACTCACATCCCGCAGGCCATCAGCGCCGCCCGCCGCTACGAGTTGACGAGCGATCGACGCTACCACGAGATTGCGGCGTTCTTCTGGAACACCGTCACCAGGGACCGCGCCTACTGCACCGGCGGCACGAGTAACGAAGAATTCTGGCGCACCGATCCGGGAAAGCTCGCGAGCGAGCTCGGCGAATACACCGAGGAGTGCTGCTGCGCTTACAACATGCTGAAGCTCACGCGTCACATCTTCGGCTGGACGCGAGATCCGGGAGCCATGGATTACTACGAGCGCGTGCTGTGGAACCATCGTCTGGGAACCCAGGATGACGAGGGCCTGAAGAGCTACTTCCTGCCGCTCGGTTCGGGATACTGGAAGTACTACAACTCGTCCCTCGATTCGTTTTGGTGCTGCACGGGAACCGGGGCCGAGGAGTTCGCGAAATTTGCCGACAGCATCTATTTCCACGACGACCGCGGCGTGTACGTGAACCTGTTCATCGCTTCGGAGCTGAATTGGCCGGAGAAAGGAATCAAGCTGCGGCAGGAAACACGCTTCCCGGAGCAGGAAGGCACCACCATCACGGCGCGAGCCGCGAAACCCGTGGAGATGGCTGTGAACCTTCGCGTACCGTATTGGGCCACGCGCGGTGGGAGCCTGAAGATCAACGGTGAAGCCGTGCCGGTCTTCGCGAGTCCATCGAGCTACCTCATGGTAACGCGGACGTGGAAGGACGGCGACCGCATCGACCTAAGCCTACCCATGAGTTTGCACATTCATGCCATGCCGGACGATCCCACGCTGCAAGCGATCATGTACGGACCGCTGGTGCTTGCAGGGCGCCTCGGCGATCAAGGCCTGGATCATGCCATCCAACACCCGGGTTATGACACCGCGCCTACAGGCCAGCCGATTCCGGTGCCGGCCATCGCATCGAGCGCCAAAGATCCGGTGGGCTGGCTGGAACCCGCGTCCGGTGCTGCGCTCACGTTCAACACGACGGGTCAAGCGGCTCCCACCGCGCTTGTGCCGCTCTACAGAGTTTCCGGGCAGCGCTACGCCGTCTACTGGAAGACAACGGCTAGCTGACAGACCTGGCAGTTTATTGGAACAAATACAACATCGCGAAACTCCAATTGAGGACGGGTGGTTGAGAACATCACGCGCCGGGACCTGTTGAAGACTGCTGCCGTGGTCAGTGTGGGCCGGCTCGTTCAGCCCTCCGACAGCCCTTCCAGCCATCCGGCGCCGTCATCTGAGTCTCTGTCCGCGCAAGCCGCCGCCTCTTCCGGCGGCATCCTGCCGCTGGTTTCCACGGACGGTGTCTACGTGCCGCCTCGCGGCGAGAGCTTCATGAAATTCAGCTTCGATTTCCCCGAACCCTCGGTGGAATTCGAAGGCCTCCAGATTTCATTCCGCCTTTACACCTTTGAGAACACCTATGCTTTCGACCCCGCTTCGATCGCGGTGGCACAAACCGGCGATGGCCTCGAGCTTCACTGCTCGCAACTCGTGTGGGCGGGCGGGCAGGAGAAGGCCCCCGGCGAGTTGCGCGCGAAACTCCGCCGCCGCGGCTCGTTCGTGGAGTGGTCCGCCACGGCCGAAATGCAGCAAGCCATCAAATCGGTGGCGGCCATTGTTCGTGGAGTGCCGCGGGGCAAGATCTCGGCGGGCGGCGGCGGATTCTTCGATCCGAAGGACAACGAGATCCTGCTCGGCTATCCGTTCGGCGGCGGGTCGCTATTCACTGCCCGCGGCTTCAATACGCCCCTCGCTGTCATCCAGTCCGGCGCGAGTGAATACTTCTTTCTTTCCGCGCTCGCGAACCAGGTGCGCGCGCACCGCTTCTACCTGCAGCCCGGCGAAAAGGGCTATCGCGTGGAGATGGTGTTCGAGCAGGCGGGCTGGCAGCGTAGCCCGCGTATTGAGACGCCCGTTTGGCGTGCGGGCCGCACGTCCACCGCGGAAGCTGCGTTTGGTCCGCATTTCGAGCATTTGGAGCGTGCCTTCGGCGTGCCGGACTGGAACACCCGCCGGGATGTGCCGGCGTGGTTCCGCAAGGTGTCACTGGCGGTGTCGCTTCACGGCATGCATTGGACAGGTTATGTCTTCAATACCTTCGCCAAGATGCTCGACACCTTGCGCTGGGTGAGGACGCAGATTCCGCCTGAACAGGTGCTGGTGTTTCTTCCGGCCTGGGACGGCCGTTATTACTGGAATTATCCACTGTACGAGGTGGACTCCCGTCTCGGCGGCGAGGCAGCATTCCGCAACCTGATTGAAGAAGGCCAGAAGATGGGTTTTCATTTCATGCCGATGTTCGGGACGAATTCCGTCAATCGTCTGTTGCCGATGTTCCCCAAAGTCGCCGACGCGACCGTGGCGCAGATCGACGGTGACGCGTTCAACCTGAACTGGGTGGATTGGGACAACGACCGTCACATGGAGGGCTGGAGTCCATATATGAACCTGGGGGTCGACTCCTGGCGCGAGTGGCTCGCGGGGCGCATCGCCCAAATGATTGACCGCTACCGCGTGGACGCGTACTTCCTCGATATCGTGGGCGGTTGGGAGAACAACACTAAGGCCGACACGCACGAGGGCACACAGCGCCTGGTAGCTGATCTTCATCAGAAGTATCCCGGTGTGCTCTGCTGCGGCGAGATGCACTACGACGCTCTTATGGCTTTCATCCCGCTGTACCATGTGTTTTCAGAGCACGCCTATCCGGGCGGGTTCGAGAAGTATTGTCGCGCCTTCGAGCATCTCAGCCGGCCTGCGCCCGGACGCGGGTCGAGCGGCGTACACGAGTCCGGCTTCAGCAAGTTTTCAGTGGAGCGGCGTCCGGGCGCGTCGCTGACCATTCCCACCATCACCGTGGTGGACGATACTTTCGATCGCCACCGTGACCTGATGGCGCAGGTCATCGCGCAGGCCAAGAATCAAAGATGATGATGAGTGACAAGTGACGAGTGACAAGCCAGCTCCTGGTCGCATGCGACGCCGGGACGCTCTCCAGCGCCTGGGCGTAGCCGGAGCCGGCGCTCTGCTCGGCAGCGCCCTGCCGGCGGTCGCGTCCGAATCAAGTCAGGGAGAGCCGATTCGAATGGCCGGTCGCGACGCAGAACTCGTGCTCACGCCGGTCAGCGACGCCACTCTGCGCATCAGTCTGCTGCCCATCGAATATGGCGCGGCCATACCCGTGGAAGAGAGTATCGTTTTCCCGCGCGATCATTGGCCCGAGCCAGCGGCGCGCCTGCGCAGCGCACGAACGTGGCGTCCGGGCACCGCGCCGCAGAGCATCTCTTGCGGCAACCTGCGAGTCGAGGTTTCGCGGTCGGACCGCACCCTCGTGCTGGTCGCGCGCACGACGAAAACGGTTCAAGGGCTCACGATCGATCTTGAGAACGGATCGGTCCTTTTTTTTCTTAACGGCAAGATCTTCGGACTGGGTGAGGGCGGACCGCAGTTTGAGCGCGGCGGACAGACGTATTCCATGCGCAACGGCGAGGAGGTTCGCGATCTTGCGGTGAACGGGGCGCGTCTACCGATTCCGTGGATTGTCAGTACGTCGGGTTGGGCGCTGTTCTTCAATTCTCCACGCGGCAGTTTCGATTTGTCCGGAAAGCTAACAACCTCGGGATTGGGGCACTTCGAGTGTGACGCTACGAGCAGTCCCCTGCCTCTCGACATCTTTCTGGTAGCCGCGCCAAGTCCCGCTCAGATCATGAAAGAGTACGCGGAACTCACCGGCTACCCGCACCTGCCGCCACTTTGGACGCTCGGCTACCAACAGTCTCATCGCACGCTCGCGAGCCGCGAAGAAGTGATGGAGGAGGCGCGCACGTTTCGGGAGAAGCAACTGCCTTGCGACACACTGATCTATCTCGGCACAGGCTTCTGCCCGTCCGGATGGAACACCGGCCACGGGTCGTTCACCTTTAACAAGACGGCGTTCCCCGATCCCGGTCCGATGATCGAGGAATTGCGACACGAGAACTTTAAGGTGGTGTTGCACGTCGTGAATCCTCCCATTGGACTACACGGCCGGGCCGACGACACAGGATCCTCGGCGGCCGACGAAACCGACGCCGCGCGCTACTGGCAGAAACACCTTGACGTTTTCCGGCTTGGCGTGGGTGGCTGGTGGCCTGACGAAGGCGACGCGCTTGGTCCCATCGCATGCTTGGTGCGCAATCGCATGTACTGGGAAGGACCGCAGCTCCAACGTCCAGCCGAGCGTCCCTACGCTCTACATCGCAACGGTTACGCGGGCCTGCAACGCTACGGCTGGTTGTGGTCCGGCGACATCGACTCCACCTGGGAGGTCCTGCGCGCGCAGATCGCGGTCGGCATTAACACCGGACTGAGCGGCATTCCTCTGTGGGGCACCGACACAGGCGGATTTGTGACTACTCCGGAACTCACCGCCGAGCTCTACGCCCGATGGTTTCAGTTCAGCGCCTTCTGTCCCCTGTTTCGGTCGCATGGCCGCACCTGGAAGCTGCGACTCCCCTGGCAGTGGAACACCGGCGATTACGGTCCGACGGAACTGACCAACTATCATGGCAAGGCGGGCTTGCCCGATCCGAAAGAATTGCACAATCCAGAGATCGAACCGATCTGCCGTAAGTATCTCGAATTGCGGTCCCGCCTGATGCCTTACACCTACAGCGTCGTGCGCGAATCACACGATACCGGTCTGCCAATTATGCGCGCGCTCTGGTTGCACTATCCGGATGACTCCCGCGCAGTAGAGCGCCGTGACGAGTATCTATGGGGCCGCGACATGCTGGTGGCGCCGGTGACCGAAAAAGGCGCTACGACGCGCGAGGTCTACCTGCCGCCCGGACTCTGGCGGGACTTCTGGACCGCCGAGGAAGTCGAGGGCGGACGCGCCGTGACCCGGCCCGTCGATCTCGGAACACTGCCGCTCTACGTCCGTGCGGGAGCGGTCATACCGACAGGACCAGTGCGCCAGTACTCCGCCGAGGTTCGCGACGAGCCGCTTCAATTCACGATCCATCCCGGAGCCGATGGCCAGTTTGCTCTTTACGAAGATGACGGCGTCAGCTTCGAACACGAGCGCGGTCAGTTCACGCGCCTGCGCTTGCGTTGGCGCAACAGCAATCGCGAGCTGACGCTGAGTCTGGCGGAAGGACCAGGGCGTCGGGAAATTTCAAGCCGCAGGCTGGACCTAAGAGTCGCTGGCGAATCCCGGGTAAAGCAGGTTGAGTTCGGCGGGACGCCGCTTGTGGTCCGGCTGTAAACAGTCCTGAGCATGGACACAACACTGTCAAAACAGCTTCTTCAGAGCGGCGAAAAAGCCAAGGCGACCGGCCGCCGCTACAGCAATAGAAAACCTCAGGACCGGCCGGCGTTCTGCTTCGCGAGTTGGACGTCTTTCTTGGCCCCGGCGTCATCGGGGTTCCAGGCAAGTATTGCCGTTGACTCTGCGATTACGGATTCCCAATCGCGCGATGCGAGCCCGTCTTTGGCGAGTTCGCGATGGGCTTCGGCCAGGCTCGGGCCAAGTTCGACGGCGCGTCGAAATTCGCTGAAAGCCTCCGCCTTCTGGCCAGTTTTCTGCAAGGCGAGCGCCAGCTGCAGGTGCGCCTGAGCGTCATCATCCTTCGATTCCACCGCGTGCCGCAGTTCCTGGACGGCCTCGGCATCGCGCCCGCCCTTCCTCAGCAGAGCAAGAGCCAGTTGCAAATGGGCCCCCGGGTATTCAGGGCTGAGCGCCACAGCTCGACGCAGATCATTGACTGCGGTATCCACAGCGCCAGTTCGGAGTTGCTCCGCGGCTGATCCCAGAAGGAGGCGCGATTGTCCCGCATTGCGCTCCAGGTCTTTCAACCGATCCGCCTCCCTTCGCTCCTGAGCGGATGCCTCGCTCTTGCCGGCCTTGGTGAGGGCCTCAGCCAGCGCAGTTCGTAGAGCTGCATCGTCCGGATCGAGATCGATGGCGCGATTAAGCTCGAGAACCGCATCTTGAACGTCATTGAGCCTCAACAGAACCGAGCCCAAGTAGTAGTGAGCCTGTCCGTCGCGGGGATCGAGCTGCGTTGCGGTCGCGAACTCGTTCCGCGCGCTCTGATAGTCACCTTGCTGCCGCAGAACGATCCCGAGCTGACGGTGCGATGCCGCCGACCGGGAATCGATGGCGAGCCCTCGCCTGAATTCGGAAGCGGAATTGTCGAAATCACCCTGGATTCGGAAGGCCTCTCCCAACGCGTAGTGGTACTCGACGCTTCCTGGAACAAGCTCTGTGACCCGTCTCAGGTCCCGAATGCCGGGATCGAGCTCCTGACGTTCGATCTCGACCTGACCCAGTACAAAAAGGGCTTCCACATAATCGGGCTTGCGCGCGGTCGCCCCGCGCAGCGCGTCGACCGCGCCTTGTAATTCGCCGGTCTGACGCAATTCGATCCCAAGGTTGTAGAGCGCCTCAGCCGTAAACGGGGGATTCTGCGCGACGATCTGACGCAGTAGAGCGATGGCGCCGGGCTGGTCGCCGATGGCCCAGCAGGCGGCGCTGAGGCCGTAGCGGGCGTCGACATTAGCGGGGTCCAGGCGGAGGACAGTCTCGAACTCGAGAATGGCTCCGCGAGTCTCGCCGATACGTTGATCGACCACGGCCAGATGAAAGTGCGCGCTCACAAAGTCGGCCGAGAAGGTGATCGCCTTTTTGAACTCTGCGGCTGCCTCAAAGTTCTTGCCGCTTTCGGCGAGAGCCGCTCCAAGCTGGTCGTGCGCCGAGGCGTCGGATGGGCTGGCGGTAGCCTGAGCCCGGAGCTGATCGATCGCGCAGCTGGGAACTTGCCCCGATCCGGCAGAGCTATGCGCGAGACCAAATACTAAGATCGTGGCTGCAACCGAGTACGATCTGGTCAGATACAAAATGGCTCCCGCTTCCAGTATACGAACTCAGGGGTTCATGGTAGCGCAGCGTGCCGGCCGAAGCGGCCGGGGCGATCCCCATGTTTCGAGCCTACTCAGGCGCGCCCTGATTCGCTAGTCGAAGGACGCTAGCCGCCGCAAGAAAAAGCTTGACAACATGGATTGCGGAGCACTAGATTGCTCAAAGCCGGAGTGTATACAAAAAAGGATACCGTGCCCGCTCCAAGGTGAGGCAACTCTTTTACGTTGATTAAACGCTTAAACCCAAGCCGAAAATCAAGACCAGCGAAAGGCACAGAGCCGTTCGGAACAAACGCCAGAACCCAAGGCCGGCGAGTGCGAATGTAGTTTTCAAAGTAGGTGTTGGGGAGAGACTTCGAAAGCACTGCTCAAAAAGGGGAGGCTGGCGATGAGATTCTCTCGATTTGCGATTTTGGCAATCTGGGTGGCGCTGCTGGCGGCCTTCGCGCCTGACCACGCATTCGCGCAGTTCACAAGCACAATTGTAGGAACTGTCCTGGACCCGTCCGGCGCGGCCGTGCCTGGCGCCACCGTGAATCTGAAGCAACTCAACACGGCAGTGGTACGTACGGCGACGAGTTCCTCAGCCGGCCTCTTCCGGATCACCGCCTTGCCGGCCGGCAGCTTCAGCCTCACCGTTGAGGCAAAGGGTTTTGAAACCTGGGTGCTCGACAACATGACGGTCCAAAGCGCGGAAACCCGCACGGTTAGTGTCACTTTGAAGCTGGGCGCCGCAACCACAAGCGTCACGGTCTCAGCCGAAGTGGCTTCCCAGGTGAACCTCACGTCGGGCGCGGTGTCGGGCCAGATCAACGAGACCAAGGTTCACGAACTGCCGCTCGTGGGCCGCAACATGTACAGCCTGGTGGTGCTGACGCCGGGCGTGACCGGGACCCCCAGCGGCGGCGGACAGGCTTACGCGCAAGCGACCGCGGACATCTTCAACGCCGAATTCGGCGTGAACATGAACGCTAACGGTCAGCGCGCCGAGTCCAATAACTTCCAGGTGGACTCGGCGGACGTCAACGGAGGTCCGCGCGGCGGAGTTACGAACCTCACACCCAACGCCGATTCCATTCAGGAAGTCAGCATTCTGAGTAACAACTTCTCGGCCGAGTACGGGCGCAACGCCGGCGCCATCGTCAACGTGGTCACGAAGGCGGGCACCAACAAGTTTCACGGAACTCTGAGTTGGTTTCACAGCGACACCCATCTGAATTCCCGGACCATCTTCCAAAACTCCGGCGGATACAACAACGACGGGGCTCCTGAGTTCATCCGGAATGAGGGCGCCTGGAGTTTCGGCGGACCGATCCGCCAGGACAAGGACTTTGCTTTCGGTTCCATGGACTTCCTGCGCTCGGGCGTGGGCTACGCCGTCCCGGCGCAGATTTTCACGCCGCAGTTCATTGACTATCTGAAGACGAATCTCCCCAATAATGTCTCGACCAAAGTGCTGAGTACTTATCCGACGGATTTCGAGCCCAATCGCCAGTTCAACACCGCAGGCTCCATCCTGGGCTCCAGTTGTACCGGCGCGACGCCCATTACGACTCCGGTGGGCACTTTGCCTTGCAATTTCGCCGTGGACGGCACCGGCGACTTTTCCAGCACTATTTTCCGGAACGGCATTCAGTGGAACGCCCGCATCGATCATAACTGGAATGATTTCAAGGACCGCCTCTACGGCAGCTTCTATCGCACCACACGCCAGACCGTGGCATTTGCCCAACCCAGCGACTACTTTCCCGCTTTCAGCCCGCCCGAACCCCAATACACGCACCTGCTGAACCTGAATTGGACGCATACGGGCAGCGCTCGCTTCGTGAATCAGATGACGGGAGCTTACACCCGTACTTTCGGCAGCGACATTTGCGATACATGCGAGGTGCCCTACACCCCCATCGGGGACGGCACTGCCACGCCCCAGGTGACCGGATTTTTTGGTCTCTTCAAGCAGAACAACTACGAGTGGAAGGACGTAGCGGCTTTGACCACGGGCATCCATAACTTCAAATTCGGTGGCAACGCGGCCCGGCACCACGACGACGAACTCTTCACGGGCGATACCGAGCGCCCTCAATTCAACTTCACCAACTCGCTGGATTACGCTGCCGACCAGGCGTTTTCAGAGTCCAACATTGCCATCGATCCCCGCACGGGCCAGCAGGTTGCCGTTAACGTTGACTTCGCCTACCGCAGCACCGATCTCGGCTATTTTCTGCAGGACGACATGAAGCTGAGACCAAACCTTACTATCAATGCGGGAGTTCGATCTGATATCTTCACCGGCCCCACCGAGAGGTTCGACCGGCTCAACAATATCGTTTTTCAAGGTGGTAGTGACTTCCAGCAGGAGATCGCAAACGCCAAGATGGACCACGTCGCCGCCCTATGGCACACCCGGCTCGACAACTTCGCACCTCGGGTCGGATTCGCCTGGGATCCCAGCAACAAAGGAAAATTCTCCATTCGCGGCGGCTACGGCATCTTCTACGATCGTCCCGCGCAGCAGTTCTATACCGGCGATCGCTCCAATCTGCCCTACGCCGCTGTCGCCACGGCTTGCGTTTGCACCCCTCCCACGGTGCCGGCCTACGGCTTGGGCGCGTCGCCGCAGGAGCCCTTTAACTTTCCCACGGTCCCAGGAATCAAAGCAGGATTGGACAGTAAGAACGGCTTGATTGGCGCCCCTGCTTTCCAGGAAACGACCGATCCCCATGTGCAGACCCAGTACGGCGAGAACTGGTCATTCAGCGTGCAGTACGAAGTATTTAATGGCTGGGTGGCGGAAGCTGCCTACCTGGGGTCGAAGGGCCATCATTTGTATGCCGGATACGACGTGAACCGTTTCGACGGGAACCTCATCCAGACGGGCGGCGTCCTGACTCGCTTGAATACGAGCTTCGCGGGCATGGACTATGGTCAGGCCAATTTCAACTCCTCCTACGACGGCGGAACCGTCAGCATTCGCAATCGTAGTTTTACGAAGGGCGTTAACTTTCAGGCCGCATACACCTATGGAAAGGCAATCGATCAGGCCAGCAGTTTCGGCACCGGTCTGAACGTGGTTGATCCTTTGAATCTCAATTCCGAGCGCGGGCTGGGCGACTTTGACGTGCGTCAGCGGCTTTCCTTCAGTGTACTGTGGCGGCTGCCGCACCCGGCCAGCACGTCATCTGTCGTCAACGGATTCCTGAGCGGCTGGCAGCTCAGCAATATCACCATTCTGCAGTCTGGAACGCCGTACAGTGTCTACTGCGACGAGCCTTTCAGTCCAGCCAAAGACTCAAACAACAACATCATCCTACCCATAACTCAGAACAACGGCTGCGATTTTAACGCTGACGGCTTCAACTACGATTTCCCGATGGCACCCCCCAACACGGCCAAGTATAACGGGCTGTCGCGATCGCAGTTCATCGCCGGAGGCATCTTCGGGTGTGCCGCCACCCTCTGCTCGAATACCTTCCCGACCCCAGGCTTAGGCCAGGAGGGCGACTTGGGCCGCAATACATTCATCGGACCGGGGTTCGCCAACACCGACTTGTCGCTAGAGAAGATCACCAAGATTCCTTGGTTTGTCGGTCACGAAGGCGCGAATATGGAAGTTAGGGCAGAGTTTTTCAACGCCTTCAACCGGGTCAACATTTCGGGTGTCAATGGTGATTTGACAAATCCGAGCACGCTCGGGCAGGCCAATGGCACCTTCCCGGCGCGCGATATCCAGCTCGGAGTTCGGATTGAATTTTAGGAAAAACGCCGCAGGCGAGAGGGTCGGAAAGTAGCCATGTTCTGCTCGTCAATCAGGCCCAGCCTCTGGCTGGGCCTGTTGCTTTTTCAAGCTTGTGACTTGCCCTCGGTGGCCGCAAGCCCATGCGCGGCCTGTCATCCGCGAGAAGTCGCGCTGTACTCGCATTCCGCCATGTCCCATTCCCTGAGGCGCGCAGGCAGGGAGCCGGAAGGGGCATTCGAGCACGCCTTCTCAGGCACAAGGTTCACCATCTATTCGGACCAGACAGGCCTTTGGCAGCGCATGGAGCGCGACGGAGACGTTTCACAGTATCGCGTCGAATACGTGGTGGGCTCGGGAAAGCACGCCTCGGGTTACCTCGTCCGCATCGGCGACCATCTTTTCCAATCGCCGATCTGCTTTTACACAAGGCTGGGGCGGTATGACATGGCGCCGGGCTCAGAGGCGACCCGGGACCCGGATTACATCCGCCCGGTGACTGAGGAATGCGTGCTCTGCCACTCCGGCAAGCCGCTGCCCATTGAGGGCACGCTCAATGAATACGAGACTCCCGCCTTCGCACCGGAGTCGATCTCCTGCGAGCGCTGCCACGGCGATCCGTCGCGCCATCTGAAAGCTCCTCTACCAGGGTCGATCGTCAATCCCGCCAAGCTTCCGATGGCGGCACGCAACAGCGTCTGCGAACAGTGCCATCTCAAGGGAGCCGTCAGGGTGTTGAATCCGGGCAAAAAGTTTGAGGATTTCCATCCTGGCGAGGCCCTGGAAAGTGTCTTTACGATTTTTACCGCTGCCGTCCCTGCTAACGCGCCCCGAGAAACGATCAAGGTGATCAGCCAGGCCGAGGAACTGGCGTTGAGCCTTTGCGCGCGCAAGAGCAACGGGCGGCTGTGGTGCGGCACGTGTCATGATCCGCACAGCTCCGCAAGTCAGCCCGACGACTACTATCGCGCCCGGTGTCTCACGTGTCACGAACGAACCCTCGCTTCCGGCCGCTCTTTGGGAAGGGCTCATTCCCCCGAAAGCGGGAGTCCCCACCCTGACGGCGTTAGGGGCAATTGCGTCGGCTGCCACATGGAAAAGCAGAACGCCAAGGATGGCGGGCACACCGTATTCACCGATCATCGCATCTCTCGCCGGCCGGCCGCACATCCGGAGCAAACCGAAGGCAACGGTCCGTCTGATGGCGCCGAACTTGTTGCCTGGCGCCCGCCGGCGTCGGAACTGCGCGAGCGCAATCTGGCCCTGGCGTACACTGAAGCCGGTGCCGAAACCGATTCGGCATCCAACATTCTTCGGGGTTACCAGATGCTTGCCGGACTGGAGAAGCGCTTTTCGAGCGATCCGGCCGTGCTCGACGCCTTGGGCGAGTCTCTGCTCCGCATCCGCCGTCCGCTTGATGCCGCGGGCTATTTCGAACGCGTCCTCAAGCTGGGACCCGATTCCGCGGCCACGGAGAGTGCGGCCGGAACGGCATGGATGCAAGCTGGTCACACAGAAAGGGCGGTGGGCCATTTGGAGCGGGCGCTTCAACTGGATCCGCTCCTGCTTCCGGCGGCGGAGGCTTTGATGCAGGTTTACCGTCGGCAAGGCGATTCCGACAAGCTTGCCGCCCTCGGCGAACGAGTGCGGGAAGCGATGGGTGCTTCGGCTCCTCAGGAGGCTGGACAGTGACCTGGAGCTTGCTTCGATTAATGGATTCACAACGGGCCCATGGCAGCATTGGGACCCGGGACGGCAGCACGCGTGAATGAGTTACCAAGCTCTTATGACCGCGCAGGTTTAGGCTTGATGAGAGTCGTGACGACAGTCTTGACGACAGTCTTGACGCCGGCGATGGTGCTGGCCGGTGCCACCCTCGGGCAGAAGGGAAGACCACAACCCGCTTCGCAAGGAGCCGAGAATGACATCAGGCGCGCGGAGTCAGAGTTCGGCAGAAATAACTGCGGCCTGGCCGCGCCGGACTACGCCGAGGCGGGAACCGCTTTGAGTTCCCACCCTGAGGCAGTTGTCCACTACGCGCAGTGCGTGGTGGAGCAAGGCGAGATATCCAGGGCCTCTGCGATTCTGAAGCTTCTCGCCCCTGGCGACGGAGAGCATCACTTCGCAGCGGGCGAAATGCTGGTTGAAAATCAGACCTACGCGGCTGCCGCCGCCGAGTTTGGATTGGCACGGCAGACCTACAAGGACCCTTACGTCGCGGGCTACAATCAGGCTTTGGCCTACTTCAAAGCCGGGAACTTCTCAAAGACTATTGATACGGCGAACGAGTTGCTCAATGAGGGGCACCGTACTGCCGAGCTCGCCAGCCTCGCAGGCGAGGCTTATCTTGAGAACAAACAACCCAAAGAAGCTTACAACGCACTGCGCCTGGCCACCGGGCTTGACCCGAAGAACCAGGACAACTACGTCGACCTGTGTTCCCTAAGCCTCGACCTCGACAATTACGATCTTGGAATCGAAATCGCGAACCTCGGTCTCGCGCATGTGCCAAATTCGTCGCGCCTGTATCTGCAGCGAGGAGTGTTGCGCGCCATGAAAGGGCAGTTCGACGAGGCCCAGCAGGACTTTTCCAAAGCGGCCAAACTCTCTCCCAGTGACGCTTCGCCTCGGGTCTCCGAAGGCGTTCTCGCCATGCAACGCGGCGACCTCGACCGCTCGATTGAGCTGCTACGGGAGGCCACCGTCCTCGGCCCGGATAACTATCTGGCGCAATTCTGGTTTGCCGAAGCGATGCTGCGCTCCGGCGTGGCGCCGGACAGCAAGGAAGGCAATGAGGCCCTGGCCGCGCTCGAGCGCTCGGTCCGGGCCAATCCCGACTTCTGGCATTCCCAGACGGACCTGGGTAAAGTGCTGCTTGATCGCGGCGATCTGGACTCGGCAATCAGCCATCTCAAAAGGGCGGCCGCTCTCAATCCGGCGGCCACCAATCCTTTTTATCTTCTCGCTCAGGTGTACAGGCGCAAAGGAGACGAAGCGCGCGCGCAGGAACTGATTGCCCGGGTCAGCAAAATGCAAGAGGAGGACCGCGAATCGCTGGAACGGGCTGATCTCAAGGACATCGCGGCCGGAAAAATGTCAGCGCACCCTAAGTGATCGTTGGAGGGCCAGATGCAGGGCTGACGCCGGCCGTCCGGTCCGCCCGCGCGTGCTTCAAGCAGAGTTCCGCTCTGAGCGGGGGAATCCTGTCAATGGCAGATCAAACCAAGCTTGCCGAGTCCGCGGACGCGAGCGTCGGGGAGCCCCTTACCCGCGAGAGTCCCGACAGCAGCCTGCGAAGGTGCTTCAATCAGGTCCGCGAAATGATCGTCCACGGCAGGCTGGCGCCCGGCAGCCGGATTGTGGAAGCAGATCTCACTGAAAGGCTGGGCGTGAGCCGGACGCCGGTGCGCGCGGCGTTGCATCTTCTGCAGAAGGAAGGCTATGTGGTCGCGAGCGCAGCCGGCAGCCGCAAAGCGCGGTTGGCCGTTGCGCCCCTGACGAAAGAAGACGCTCGCGAGCTTTACGCGATCGTAGGCCATCTGGAGGGTTTGGCGGCGCGATCCACGGCTCGGCTCGAGCCCGGCCGCCGCGCTGCGGTGGTCGCGAAATTGAGAGACCTCAATGATGAATTGCGCGGGCTTTACGAGCGCGGCCGAGGCGACCCCAATATGATCTTTGAGCTGGACCAGGATTTCCACCAAACCGTGGTTCAAACGAGCGCGGGTCCGCGTCTCCTTGCCTTGCAGAGCTCCATCAAGCCGCAGGCGGAACGCTACTGGCGGCTATACGCCAGCGCGATCCTGGACCAGCTCGGTCTTTCCGTCGGCGAGCACGTGCTGATCATTCAGGGCATCGAGAGCGGCGATGGCGACGCTTCGGAGCGCGCCGTGCAGTTGAACTGGGAAAACGGCGCCGACCGCCTCGCCCGCGTGATCGATTCCATGGGCGAGCGCGGGAGCTGGTAGGCTGAAGTCAGAATAAGGATGCCGACGGTTCGGCGGCGCTTTCCTTCGCCTCCCCTAATCGTGGGAACGCCGTAATTCTCAACTTCGCTCCTCCGTACGGAATCAAAGTCAGTTGCTCGATTCGCTGGTTGCTGGCCACCGGGCTTGGAGGCAGCGGTCCGGCGGAACCGTCCACCAGCTTCCAATCCGGAACCCGCCTGCCCTTCACCACCAACTCAATGGGCGTGCCTTCCATGCTGAACGGGAATTCGCCCATGGGTTTCTCGACGACGCGCACCGACCGTTCAGGACTAGTCAGGTCGAGAATCAGACCGTAGTTCCAGGGAGTCGTCGGCCGCACCTCCCAGTCCGCCGCCGGAGCTTTCGCGGGATGCGACATTCCATGGTCGAGCTTTCGCCAGTGCTCTCCAATCTTGAGAGAGAAAATCAACGGGCCGCGCTCCAGCGTGACGGAATCGTGATACCACTGAGAAGCTCGAATTTGCAGAGGAAAGCGCAGTACCACGCGATCCCCCTTTTGCCACTTGCGATCAATGGTGCTGAAAGTTCCGGGCGCCAAATCCAGATGTTGCGGCCGTCCGTTGATGGCGAGGCTGGCTCCTGCAGCCCAGGCCGGAATCCTGAACTCAAGCGGAAAGGCCACAGGAACCGCCGGGTCAATCACGAAGCGAACCTCACCGCCGAAAGGATACGTGGTTTCCTCTGCGATCCGGACATGCGTTCCGCTGCGAACCGTTGTGTTAACCGCGCTTGGACCGTAAGCCACGGCAGCAAGCCCCTGATCGGGTGTTGTCATCCACAGGCTTGCCGCGAACTTGGGCCAGCCCTGATGCATGTTCGCAGTGCAGCACCCGAAGTTCGGTTCCAGCCCGTAAATATTGGACTCGGGACCATTGGTGGTCCAGTCGCGATTCTCGAGGCTGCACAAGACCTGGTTCGGCTGCTGGTCGTATTGGTGGGCCCACATATCCTTCGAAAACGTGGCAGGCAGGGCATTGTAAGCGATTCGCTCCAACCGGTCGCCAAGCCGCGCGTCTCCGAAAATGCTAATGAGCTGCTCGAGCGAGAACTGGGTCTCCACCACCGAGCACAGCTCAGAGCCCTGGGAAGGATCGCGTCCTGCCAGGTGTTCGTCGCAACTGAACATGCCATTCGGCAAGAGGTGGTGCTCATCGAGTTCGCTCAGTTGCCGGCCGGCGGCTGCCCGATCGTCCGTATTGCCTGACACCAGCCACCAGACGGCCGAAGTTTTCAGCGCCATGGCGTTATTGACGCCGTGGGCGCTCAATGAAACCTCGGAGTTCGATCCATCCTTCAATCCCAGCTGATCTTTCCTGGTCTTCGCGGTGAACGGAAACGCGGCGAACTCGCCCTTCCAATCGTGACCTTGCGCTTCCAAAGTGCGTGCCAGGTCCAGCAGACTCGCGTCACCGGTGCGATTGTAGAGCCAGAGTACGCTCACCACTTCGTCCGCCCAGCGGAACTTGCCCCAGTCGCGGAGCGGACGCTCCTGCAGGTGAGCGGTTTGATACTGAAGATATCGTTGCATGGCCGGAATCACACGCGCATCACCGGTTGCTTCCTGGTACTGGGTGAGCGCCTTCAGCATCACCATGTTGGGCCACCAATCGCGGTTCCGATCCGGGCCCAGCCATCCGTCGGCGCCTTGATGAGTCAGGATCCAGTTGACCCGTTTAGTCGACTTCGCAATCAGGGTGGGATCGTCAAGGAGGTAAGCCAGCGGCACGAGCCCATCCAGGTAGTACGGTCCACGCTCCCAACTCTCGCCGGCGCCGCCCAACCACCCGCTGTTCGATCCGACGTCCGGCCAGAACTCGTCCAGATGGCCCGTGAGGCCGTTGGCCTGGATCACAAGTTGCCGGCGAAGCCAGCCCGCGGGTTTGACGGAGCCGAGCGGCAAAGGATTGAATGCGTTTTGCCGTAACGGCGCGCGATTCGGCATTGTCCCCGAAGATTGGGCCTGGGAGGTGGGATGAGCCGGGGCCGCGACACCCATCGCGGGAAACAGCAGGAGCACCGCCAGAATTATCGCTACAACGCCACCGGTCTTCATCAGCCCTCCTTAAGCGCGCAGGTCCTGCTCAACTGTCGAGGATACCCGCGCATCAACTATAGTCAAGAACAAACCCTATAACGTGTTCTTTTCTTTGCAAGAAAGGCTAATCCGTCCATAGCTTGGCCATGTGGTCAGTCCATCATCCTGACGACCACTTGAGACGCCGGAGACAAACCATGTTAAGAGACCGCAGAACTCATCTGAAGAGCCTGGCCCTCGGAGTAGGAGCACAGGCGGTGCCTGGAGCAGACGGACAACTTGGTTGACCTTGACCGCGTTTCGCTGCCGGCTAATGCCCGGTTGACTGAACGGGCGGAGCCCGGGCTCCTGGGCGGCGTCGTGGTCCTGGCCGGCGAGGGGAAGATGCAACCGGAAGCGAACTGGCAGGATCAACTTTATCGTCCCGTCGCGCCGGTAAAGACCAGTTCCGTGGCGTTCAAAGCCATCCCCTATTGCGTCTGGGGGGAATCGAGGCCGGCAGCCAATGAAAGTCTGGATCGACGCGGCTGCGACCTCGTAACCGTTCAACGGCGTTCGCGGCCAAATTGACCGGGGTATCGGATACGAAAACACGATCACGGTTCCTCCCTTCTGCCAGAATCCGCATCGGCCGCGACCGGAGGGCATCTAAGAGGTGTCGCGAGCGGGCCGAGGGCGTAAGTTCTGCCTTGATGCTGGCCGCGGCTCTCATTAAAGGTTGGCGTACAAGCGTCGATGGTTCTTCGCTTCGCGATGGGCTTGGTTTCATGACGCAGCCGCAGCGCTCGTAGCCTTCGCACTTGTCAATGGTCACTCGACAGTCGTCAATTCCATGGCTCGCATTCTTCCGTTCCTTCTTTCGCACGGTTACATTGTGATCTTCGTCAGCGTCCTGATGGAGTTCGTGGGACTGCCGATCACATCCGTGCCGCTCCTCGTGACTGCGGGCGCGCTCGCGGGACTAAGGCGGCTCTCTTTGATTTGGCTACTTGTCCTTGCGGTGGCGGCCTGTCTGATCGCAGACCTGGCCTGGTATCAGCTTGGCAAGCGTCGCGGGTATTCCATTTTGAGATTCCTGTGCCGGATCTCCCTCGAGCCTGACTCCTGCGTGCGGCGCACCCAGGATCGTTTTGGGCAGCAGGGCGGGCGGTCCTTACTGGTGGCCAAGTTCATTCCCGGCCTGGGAACTGCGGCCGCGCCCCTTGCCGGTCTGCTCCGGATGCGTCCGCTGCGATTTCTCAAATGGGATGCCGCGGGATCCTTGCTGTGGGCGGGCAGCTACCTGCTCGCCGGATACTTCTTCAGCCCGCAGCTCGATCGCCTGGGCGCTTACGCGGGGAGGCTGGGCGCCGGATTAGTCATGCTGCTGGCGGGTGCAATCGTGGTCTACGTTGCCTGGAAGTATCGGGAACGGCAGCGCTTCATTCGCGACTTGCGCATCGCCCGCATCACACCTGAAGAATTGCACGAGAAGATGGCTGCCGGCGAAGAGGTGGTGATCGTTGATCTGCGCGGTTCCGCGGAGTTTGAAGCCGAGCCCGCCAGGGTGCACGGCGCCATCCACATGCATCCCAACGAACTTGAGGGTCGTCATGGCGAGATCCCACGCGACCGCGACGTGGTGCTCTACTGCACTTGACCGAACGAAGCCACGAGCGCCCGTGTGGCGCTCCTTTTGCGGCAGCGAGGGATCACGCGCGTTCGTCCTTTGGAGGGTGGGTTCGAAGCTTGGCAGAAACTTGGCTACCCTGTTGACGTTGGCCAACCGATGATCGCACTGCCGTCATCCGCGGAGCCGTTTCCGGTGACGAAATCCGCTTCAGAGACGGAACACCAACCCCCCGGGATTCGAAAACCCAGTTCGAAAATCCAGGCGGAAACTTCGACCCCAGGCCGCCGGCCTGGACCGCAATAGCGTGGCGCTTCGGGCCTCTCAAACGGCCACCGCCGCTGGCGGAATTAAAGGATTCTTTGACTCACCCGGGCTTAGGACTTCGGCGCGTAGTATCCGTCGCGTGACAGCACCCGGTATTTCACCTGCTTCCCCTTCTGATTCACGATCCGCAGTGGCGATCCGCTGGCATCCACCACGTTCACTTTGAGTTTATGATACCTGCCGTCATGGACCGAATTGCTGGGCAGAAAGGCAAGGCTGTATTGAGTACGCAACTGGCCGGCGATCTGCTGGAATTCTTCGGGGAACTCAGCCTCGAAGCGGGGGAAAAACGCGAGGCCTCCCGAATTCTGAGTGATGTAGTTGAGCTCGTTTCTGGCCTCAATGTCCGTCATGTCGGAGGCCATGCCACGGACGTTTTGCCACTCTACGGTGCTGATGGCGTAAATCGGCGTCTCCGAAGCTTTGGCGATCTTGAGCATGTCAGGGTAAGTGAGCTTGCTGAAGGTGTCGATTCCATTCAGGCCCAGGCCCCGCACGTCGGAGGAGCCTCCTACCACGGCGATGATCGCTTTGCGCCCCTGGATGTCTTTCATGCGATCGATGGTGAATGCGAGTGCGTCGAAGAGGTTCGCTTCCTGAAACCCGGGAACCGTCAGCGTGCTGAACGCGGCTTGCACGGCGCCGCGATCCTGAGTGAAATCCGTGAGGATGTGCGGCTTCATGTCGTATTCCACCACCGCCACCCAATCCTGGGGTTTCATGGCGCCCAGGAACGAATAGACGTCCTCCAGCGCAAGATACAAGTGCATCCACGATCGACTGGAAAACTCGATCAGCAGGCAGACGGTCATCGGGATTTCCGCCGTCCCGAAATTGCTCAAAGTTTGTTCGACGCCGTCATCGTAGACCTTAAAGTTCGTCTTGGTGAGGCTCGGAATAGGATTACCGTCCTTATCCGTCACCAGCACGTCCACGTTGACCAGGTTTGTGGCCGTCGAAAGTGTGTAGACGTCCTTGGGATTGATCTTTTCAGGCTTCTTCTCGTCGGGCGCGGACGCGGCCGCCGCACCCGGAGGTGCGGCCTTCTTCGGAACCACGACGGTCTCATCCGGCTGCGAGACGGGACCGGTCTGGGAGGACGAAGGCTGCTGGCCCTGACTGTTCTGGGAAGCCGGAGGCTGCTGGCTCTGGCTGTTCTGGGAAGCTGGAGCCTGTTGATCCTGAGAGCGCGCCAACAGGCCCTTTCGCGTGTCAAATGGCACCGCAAGCAGTAGAGTCACCACGCTCCCGAAAGCGAGCAAGGTCCGATACGTATTCCGTTTTGTCATTGCATTTACTCCAGTAAGTTTCAACCACTCGATTAGATGTCAGGCCGGCCTGCCGGGTCAACTCACAAAAAACCGGGGTGGTGCCGGGCTGAAGGCCTTTCGCCGCCCGCGGTTGCTCACCGGCTCCGTCACGGATGCAGCAGAATCTTGCCGAAGAGGTCACGGGCCTCCATCTTCTTCTGCGCCGCGGCGGCTTCACTCAGCGGGAAGACCGAGTCGATCACCGCCCGCACCTTTCGTTGGCCGATGAACCTCAGCACTTCCAGCAACTCTCCCTTGCCGCCCATAAAAGATCCCAGCAGCGTGCGCTGCCGGCCGTAGAGCAGGCGTAGGTTCAGCTTGACTTCCTCGCCCGACGTGGTTCCGCAGGTGACAAATCGCCCGTAGGTCGCGAGCGATTCGAAGCAGTCTTCCCAGACGGCTGTGCCGACGTGGTCCATCACGATGTCGACGCCACGCTTGTTGGTGAGGCGCTTCACCTCGCCGGCAATGGATTGTTTGCGATGATTGATCACCTCGTCTGCGCCCAGTTTGCGCGCCTTGTCGAGCTTGGCATCCGTGCCGGCCACGGCGATCACGCGGGCCGACATGAGCTTGGCGACTTGAATGGCCACGCTGCCCACACCCGATCCGGCGGCCATCACCAGCACGTCTTCTCCCGGTCGAAGCCGGGCGCGAGTGATTAGCATGTGCCAGGCGCTCAGCGAAACCAGGGGCACCGCGGCAGCCTCGTCAAAGCTGAGGTCGCCAGGAATCGGGATCACGTTCATCTCCGGCGACTTCACGTATTGGGCGTAACCGCCATCCACCATCACGCCAAACAAGGTATAGCTGCGGCAAGCGCTATCGAGTCCGTGAAAGCATTCCTCGCATTGGCCGCAACTGATCCCGGGCGCAAGCAGCACGCGGTCGCCCGGCTTTACGCGTGTGACCAGCGCTCCCACCTCGGCCACCTCGCCCGAAATGTCACTGCCGACGATGTGCGGCATCAGCAGCTTCCAACTCGCTGTGCCTTTGCGCAGCCAAATGTCCAGATGATTCAAAGCGCAGGCCCGCACCTTCAATAGCACCTCGTTGGCCTGGATCTTGGGGTCGGGCGCGTCTTCGTATTTGAGAACGTCGACGCTGCCGTGCTCGTGGAAACGGATTGCTTTCATCACGACCTCTCGTGTAGGGAGGACTGGTCTCCACCCCCTCAGCTATTCACAAAGGGGCCGGCCCTATCTGCAGGACAAAGCCTTGGAGTTGGAGGGTCCACGGCACAGTCGAACACTTCGATTCCCGCAGAGCAATAGCGAGCCCAGCCATCCACCGCCGCGGGGACCGTTTTCAGGCGCTCATGCTCTTCCTCAGTGACTACGCAATGCACGACACACTTCAGCACAGAATCGAGAGGTTCGCTTTTCGCAAGTACGGCTTGGACGATACCCTTTCTCTTGTAAACATGCTCTCGCTCAATCTTTGCTCCAAGACTTCCCTCCATGACACCCTTGCTTCGGAACTGGGGAGCAAAGTCTCCCGTCGCTCTGGTGATTTCCCAAATTGCGTGATTCAGCATTCGCTTCTTGCTGTCGGGAGACAAATTGC
Organism: Terriglobia bacterium; assembly: GCA_035946735.1. Lineage (GTDB taxonomy): Bacteria > Acidobacteriota > Terriglobia > UBA7540 > UBA7540 > Gp13-AA77. The sequence goes on along the minus strand of DASYYZ010000157.1, from coordinate 9,537 downwards.
AGTCGCGCAGGTTTGCAATGACTTCTTGCAGCACGTCGAGGCGTGCTCGTAGATCCTCGCGTGGGCGGTACTGCCGACGATGAACTCTTCGTATTATGCTCATATTATTCGGTGCCCGAGCGCAGATTCGGACTTCGCCGAGATGCTGACAAACGAGACGGAGGTGAAACCCTTGAGGAGCGTGCGTGTCGGGACATCCTGGCCACGGCTCCTTCGAAAGCCTTGAGGCGCGCGTCCTGTTCAGCCGTCGGCAAGCTCGCTAGGCAATGCGAAAGGAGTCGGGTGAGCCCGCGACCGAATGCAAGCCTAGAAGGTTTCTGATTTCTGCCTTTCACAGTTGTGAAGCCCCCGTTTGAGGTCGGGCTCATTCTGACGTTCTGTATGACTAATAAGCCAACTCAAGTGCTGGCGTCAAGTTGGACCGACCTCAGGCAGTTGGTTTGATTGACTGCCGCCCGAACACGAGTCTAACCTAATCATGAAGCCATGGATATCTTCGAAGAGATCACGAAGCTCCGCAAGCAAGGACGCAAGGCGGCGCTCGCCACCATCATCAACGTGCAGGGTTCGGTTCCAAGCTACGAGACCTCTAAACTTCTGATCCGCGATGACGGATCGATCGTGGGCACGGTGGGCGGCGGTTGCGTGGAGGCGGACGTCTGGTCGGCGGCGCAGGACGTGATAAGGGAAGAAAAGCCGCGCCGGATGCACTTCAATCTCAACCAGAACCCGGAGTACGACCAGGGCCTTGTCTGCGGCGGATCGCTCGATGTCTTCATTGAGCCGATTTTGGCCACACCCACGCTCTATCTCTTCGGGGGCGGGCACGTGTCGCTGGCGGTTTCGAAAGTGGCAAGCCTGGCCGGATTCGAAACCGCGATTGTGGATGACCGTCCCGCTTTCGCGAATAAAGAGCGCTTTCCCGACGCGATTGAAACCTACGCCGGCCCCTGGGAAGAAACTTTCCCGCGGCTCAGCCTGAATGATCTCTCTTACATTGTGATCGCCACCCGCGGCCACAAGGGGGACCTCGCCTGCCTGCGTTGGGCCTTGACCACGCCGGCGCGCTTCATCGGCATGATCGGCAGCAAGCGCAAGCTGATCGAGTTCGCGAACCTGCTCGAGGGCGAAGGAGTTGGCACGGATCAGTTCGAGCGCGTTCATTCACCGGTAGGACTCGACATTGGCGCCATCACGCCGCAAGAGATTGCAGTATCGGTGGTGGCAGAGATGATCGCCGTCCGCCGCACTGGGGTGCCCTCCGTCCCGGCGCTCGCTTACCGCCCGAAAGTGCATCAGGCGTCATGACCGCCGGCCCCGCGGTTGATCGAGCTAAGATCACCGGCCTCGTGCTTGCCGCCGGTGAGTCCTCGCGCATGGGTCGTGACAAGGCGCTGCTCGATTATCGCGGCCGCACGTTTCTCGAGACCATCATCCTCAAACTTGTAGAAGCCGGCCTCGAACGCGTGATCGTGGTTCTGGGTCATCACGCCGAGGACATTCAGCGTACAGTAGACCTCGCGGCAGCCGAGGTGATGGTCAATCGGAATTACCTCGACGGCCAGACCTCGTCCTTGCAAACGGGACTGGCCGTCTTGGACCGGACAGATACTGGCCCCGACGCCATTATTCTCTGTCTCGTCGATCATCCGGCTTTCCAGCCAGCCACGGTTTGCGCCCTAATCGAGGAGTTTGACCGGAGCGCCTCCCGGGTGATCATTCCCACATACGAAGGGTGGCGCGGCCATCCGGTGTTGATCGCGCGCCCGCTGTTTGCTCCCCTGTTGGCTCTTCCACCGGACCAGGGCGCAAACACCGCCATTCGTGCCTCGCGTTGCAGGACAGTCGATGTTCCGGACCCCGGAATTCTGGTGGATGTCGACGATCCCGAAACTTATCGAGCGCTCGAGTAACCCCTCTGCGACGTGAGCTTGCCTCGCTCATTTGGGCTCTACCCGATTTCGATTGACACGGCCTGCCGGAGCGCCGACAGTAGGAAGTTTGGAACGCAGCGTGAACAATCGTTTGCAAACGACCGAACGACTCAATTCCACGATGAGGTAAACGCGAATGCCGGTGAAGAACGATCGCTGGATTAGAAGAATGGCGAAGGAGCACGAGATGATTCGCCCCTTTGCCGAGAGCCAGGTGCGGGAAGGGGTGATCTCGTACGGATGCTCCTCCTACGGGTACGACCTGCGGGTGGCGGACGAATTCAAGATCTTCACCAACGTGAACACCACCATCGTTGATCCCAAGCACTTCGACCCGCGGTCGCTGGTGGAGTTCAAGGGGGACGTCTGCATCGTGCCGCCGAACTCGTTTGCGCTCGCGCGTTCGGTGGAGTACTTCAAGATTCCGCGCGACATTCTCACCGTCTGTGTGGGAAAGTCCACTTACGCGCGCTGCGGAATCATCGTCAACGTGACGCCGCTCGAGCCGGAGTGGGAAGGATTCGTAACCCTGGAAATCTCAAACACCACTCCATTGCCTGCCCGTGTCTACTCTAACGAGGGCCTGTGCCAGATCGTCTTTTTTCAAGCCGATGAAGTCTGCGAAGTGTCGTACAAAGACAAGAAGGGCAAGTATCAATCGCAGCAAGGAATCGTGCTGCCGAGAATTTAGGGACAGGTAGGGACTGGTGAGTCGGCAGTCGGGAACAGGAACTCAAGACCTGGAAGTTTCAATTTGCGACTCCGCGTCTGGAGTTGGAAGCCGGCAATGATCGGAAGCGCGAAGTTGCGGGTTCGCGGGGTTGGGCGCGTTTTCGCTGTATTCGCCGTGATGACGCTGCTCGCGACCAGCCCGCTCCGCGTTCGTGCCGCGCCCGCCCCGAGGCTCGCTCCCCCGACCGTACATTTACCGCTTATCACGCACAGCGCTGGTACAACGGCCTCTAGACCCAAGACTGCCGATTCCCGACTGCCAATTTCCGACTTCCGGCTTCAGCCTGCAGTCCTGCAGCAACCAGCTTCCGCATCAACCGACACCGCCGGCCAGGCAGCACCGCAACATTTCACGCTCACTGCTGACCAGAGGGCTCGCGCTGAGGCCTACGCCCACGACCGTTACGTTTCCTACTTCGCAGGCGTCGGACTCGCGCTGGCCATCTACCTGCTCTTCTGGCTGAGCCGCTTCGGCTTGGCTTTGCGCAACCTGGCCCGCCGCGCATCGTGCCGCCTGATTGTAAAGTGCCTGGTCTTCGTGCCGCCGTTCGTGGTGGCGGCGGCGTTGCTGAATCTGCCGCTCGAATACTACTCCGGCTACCGGATCGAGCGCCAGTTCGATCTCTCCACCGAGACGCTGGCTTCGTGGTTCGCGGATTGGGGGAAAGGTCTGGGCCTCTACGTGATCGCGTCCGTGATCGGCGTCTGTGTGTTCTACGCCGTCGTTCGCCGCAGTCCGCGGCGCTGGTGGCTCTACTTCTGGTGCGCGACGATTCCTCTCGAGCTTTTTGTGATCCTCATCGAACCCTGGCTGGTCGAGCCGCTTTTCTACAAGTTCACTCCGCTCTCGGAAACGCAGCCGGCCTTCACTAGACAGGTGGAAGCCACGCTTCATCATGCGGGATTGAATATTCCGCCGAACCGCATTTTCGAGATGAACGCCAGCACCAAGACGCGGACGCTCAACGCATATGTCTCGGGAATCGGCGCCAGCAAACGAGTGGTAGTCTGGGACACAACGCTGAGAGCGCTCAGCCCGGATGAGACGATTCTGGTGCTGGGGCATGAGACGGGCCACTACGTGCTCCACCACATCCCCAAAGAGTTTGCTCTCATCGAGCTGGTGATGCTGGCGCTGTTCTATCTTGGATACCGGGTGCTGGGCGTGCTCATACGCCGGTTTGGCGCTCGCACCGGCCTGGAGGGCCTCGGGGATATCGCCTCTCTGCCCCTCGCGATGCTGGTCCTTACGCTGCTTGCTTTTCTTGGATCGCCGCTGTTTAACGCGATTTCCCGCCATTACGAACACCAGGCCGACCAGTATGGCCTCGAAGTAGCCTACAGCGTGGTGCCTGACCCCAACGCCGCGGCGGCGAACGCCGAGCAAATGCTCGGAGTGATCGATCTCGCCGACCCCGATCCGAGTCCGCTCATCGTCTTCTGGCTTTACACCCATCCACCCGTCGAGGACCGCATCCGCTTTGCGAGCAGCTACCACCCCTGGGCTGACGGTCAACCGCTGAAGTTCGTGCATATCACGCCTTGACTTAGCCCCGCGCCAGCTGCTTGCGCCTCGCCGGTTCTGCTCGATACCATTGCTGACCTGCTTGGAGGAACGTCGGTGACCTCTGAACGCGCGAGGATTGCCTCTACGCTGCCGCAGCAAATCGCTTCCATGCGCACCCGCGTCCTGTCCGTCGATGCCCTGCGCGGCGCGATCATGATCCTGATGGCTGTCGACCACATCCGCGACTTCATCAACTCCGCGGCCATGCAATTCCTGCCCACTGACCTCTCGCGTACCACCGCACCTATCTTTTTCACGCGCTGGATCACGCACTTCTGCGCTCCAGTATTCGCGTTCACGGCGGGAATCGGAGCATTCTTCTGGGCGCGACGAAAGACGAAGGCGCAACTGTCCCGATTCCTGCTCACGCGCGACGTCTGGCTGATGCTTTCTTGACCTGACGGTCGTACGCTTCATCTTTTCATTCGACATCCGGCTCGCGAACACGCTTGTGATTCTCACGGTGTTCTGGATGCTAGGCCTTTGCATGCTCGTGCTGGCGGCGTTGGTTCATCTGCCTCCGCGCCCCCTGGCTGTGCTGAGTATCGCCATCATTGCGGCTCACAACCTGCTCGATCCCGTGCAAGCCTCGCAATTCGGCCGCCTGGCATGGGTGTGGAATATCCCTCACCAACAGGGCGTGGAGCCAACATCCTGGTGGCGTATCCGCTCGTGCCTTGGTTTGCGGTGATGGCGTGCGGTTATTGTCTTGGGCCGGTGTTGTGGTGGGACGGCGCCCGGCGGCGGCGGTTCCTGCTCAAGCTCGGGGTGGCCCTGAGCGCAGCGTTCATTGTGCTGCGAGCGATCAACGTCTATGGCGATCCGGCGCCCTGGTCGGTTCAGCGATCCGGGCTTTTTACCGTGCTCTCCTTCCTGAACACTACGAAGTACCCTCCGTCGCTCGACTTTCTTCTCATGACGCTTGGCCCGGCCCTCGTCGCCTTGGCGTGCCTGCAGCGCGGGCTCTTGTCATCCACGAATCCCCTAACCGTTTTCGGCCGCGTCCCTTTCTTTTTCTTTCTGGTTCACCTGGCCGTGATCCACGCCCTGGCCATCGCGATGAGATTTCTTCGTTACGGGAACACGAGTTTCCTCTTCATACCGGCGCCGTCCATGGGCGGTGCGCCGCAGATGTTTCCGCCGAACTATGGCTTCAGCTTGGGGGTAGTGTACGCCGTCTGGCTAGCCTTGATCGTGATGCTGTATCCGCTTTGCCGCTGGTACGCGCAACTGAAGCAGCGGCGTCGCGATTGCTGGTTGAGTTACCTGTGAGCAAGCCTGGATCGATCACCGGAGATTGCCGGAGTCAGAAAACAACTCCGCGCTTGTATCTACTCGCTCCCTCTGTGCAACCGCGCAATAGATGTTGAACCGGGCGCGGAAACTGGTGAACCGAGCGCCAGCGCCATCGTCGCCCAGCCCGTGCCGGCGGCCGAAATCCATTGATCGACACCGTGAGGGAAGCCATTCTCGAAATACGGCTGGAGGCCCAACGCTCGCGTCTTAACATGCCACGAGCCATCCTCCAACTGCGTGGTCAGCAGGAACTGCACGCCGCGCTGGTAAGCGGAATCGGAGACTGGAAGCCCAGCAGTGTGCAGCGCCACCAGAGCCCTTCCGGTTTCATAGGCGTTGCTTTCCCTCGCAGGGAGGTCCGACCAACCGCCGTCGGACCGCTGCACGGCAAGCAATTCGCGAAGGGCTTGCTTGGTTGCGCCGTTATCCTTCGCGGCCCACGCTAAACCCAAAAGCCGCCAAACACGATCCTCATGAGTCCTTGGCTCGGTGTTCGCCAGCCATTCGGCCGCAAGCCGGACCGTTTTTTCGTACTGGGCCTTCTCGACTTTGGGCGCATAAAGCTGCAGCGCGCGCATGGCGAGCGCGGTCTGCCCAATGTAATCCGAGCACAGTGGCGGCCGCGCATCGCCGGCCGTATAGGCCCAATGACCATCGGGCATTTGGCGCGACTTGAGGTACACGGCAACCGCGTCGGTATTCAGATCAGGCTTGTAATGCTCCGCGTCGAGTCCCACAAGAATGTAGCCGAGGACGCTCGGGCCGAAGGTGTCTCCAAACGCCTCGGCGCCGCTGGCCTGGCCTGCGAAGAAACCCTGGTGCAACGTTTCACGGTGATTCTCAAGAAACGCCACATTGGCTTTCACCTGCCGCGCCGCGATGGACTCGTCGACTTCGAAGCGGTTCTTTCGCGCGAGACCGACGGCCATGGCCACGAGGCTGTCGCTGTGGCAGGAAATGCAGCCCGATTTTGCGACAAAATTGGCGTCGCTGCGTTGCAGCAGAGGAAGACTACGCTCGATCGCATTCTGGATCGTGTTGGCGTGCTGGAGGCTCAGCACCGGAACCAGCCGAGGCGCACCGGTGGCGCCGGATTGTGCCAAGAGGTTGACGACAGGGCTTTCGCCGCGCAGCCTGGCGATCTCCAGCACGGTCAAGCCCGAATCGCCCGATTGCGCATGTTGGCTCTTGGCATTGATGTCGGCGCCGCGTTCGATAAGCAATTTCACGGCGTCTAAAGGCAGAACATCCGAGACCACGGCATGCATGAGCGCGGTACGGCCCAGAGGATCGACGGCATTCACATTGGCACCATGGTCGAGCAGCAATCGGACCATATTGGCGTCGCCTGAAAGCGAGGCTGAGCGCAAGAGGGCGAAGGTGTAGGCCCGTTGGTCGAGGTTTTTCGCAACCAGAAGGTCCACGCATTTTCGGCACCCCGTCGTAATGGCCATGGCGAGAGCCGGCCCACCCGCGCCTTTGACGTCGGCGCCGTGATCGATCAGCATCTGCATGCTTTCGGGGTCAGCGGCCAGGGCGGCCTGGATGAGGGGTGAATTCTCCGTTTGTGGATTCTGGGTAGGATTCGGATCGGCGCCGTGGCTGAGCAGAAGATTGACAATGGGAGTACCGCCCGGACGCCCTGTCGCGATCATCAAGGCAGTTCGGTCATCATCCGACCGGGCATTCACGTCTGCGCCGTGAGCCAGCAGGACGCGAGTCCTCTCGAGGTCGGTTGCGGCCCACATCAGCGGAGTAGCCTTGGCGTCGTTGCCCAGATTGGGGTCGGCGCCTTCTTTGAGAAACTGCTCCAGCATCGCCGCGTCGGAATAGAGGACCGCATACATGAAGGGCGTTGAGCCTTCCGGGCCCCGGGCGTTGAGGAGCCTTGGATCTTTCGCAACAGACTTGATGAAGGCCTGCAGGTCGCCGGCGTGCAACGCCTCCACCAGGGAGACTGCTTGGGGATTCAAGGGCGGAAGATCCGCTTCGTTGGCAAGGGCGTCAGGCCATTCGGCGCCCTGCTCGATCCAGGCTTTGATGGTACCAATCTGTTCCGCGCTGAGAGGACCCGAGGGCGGCATTTGCATTCCGAATTTGGTCCCGGTCAGCCGGTAATAGAGGAAGCTGTTTTCGATACTGCCCGGCACCACGCGGCGGCGGCCGTTCATAAATACGGAACTCCTGCGGTCGAGCCGCATTCCGTTCATTTGCCGCGCCGGCCCGTGACACTCAACGCAGTTTTGTCGAAAAATCGGCAGGACATCACGGCCGAAATCGACCTTGGGGGCAACCTGGCCGGAAAAGCCATCGCCGATCGCGCATGCCCACAGCAATGCGAGTACGATATAGCGCCTGAACATAGGTGCCTCCCCCAAGCATTATGCAAATTAAGGCTGTTCGAGGATCACGGGTCGAACAGTTGCTCACGTCAGGTAGTTTAGTGACTTTCGACGCCCGGCTGATTCTTTCAAAATTGGGCATCGTTGTCAAGTGGCCGCGAAGGTAGGTAGTGGGCTACTTTCGATTTTGTAATCTTCCCGACCCCTAGCAACCCGCCCCTGAGCGTGGCATACTTGGGCTATGCCAAAGCGGATAAAGGATCGAGCCAGACCCAAGGATGTTAACGAGTGGGCGCACCAGATCGGCCAGGAATCCACATCCGAACGTCCGCCGTCCGCCTTTGTTGAACCACCGGCACCCGCCACACCAGCGCAAATCTCAATGTTCATGGCGGAGTTGGGCAAGAAGGGCGGCAGGATCGGCGGCAAGCGGAAGCTGGAAACCATGTCATCAAGGCAACGAACTGCGCTTGCCAAGAAAGCAGCCAACGCCAGATGGGGCAAGCGCACCAAAGTTTCCTAAAGCTCAATGTCGAAACAACGGTCCGCGTGGTGGAAGCAGACCTTATATTTTGAAAAGAACCCCTCTTGTCCAAGTAGGCCAAGGCCAACGTGCTCCATTGAGGAGCAGAATCCAGCATCCAGATCAAAATGAAAAGCTATGCTCAGGTTGGCCGAATCCCACACAGCCAACCTGATCATTTCGTGGAAAGCGAGCTGCGAGTTATTGCCAGTTCCACAGAAGACGCTGCTCCTTTGGTTTGGCATGACGATTCCAAGTTGGTCGGCGATTGAGGCCGGAAACATGCAACTGTCAGCGCCAGAATCCAGCAGCGCAAAGGTTGCTATTTGGGTCTGGCCGTAGGTGAGGAAAACAGGGAGAACGGGCCTATAGCACTCGGTTCTCCCTGGAAAAGCGGGTTGTGGAAGGGCTGGATATCTAACGAATGGGAATCTCACAGAATCAATTCGCTCGCAGGGGGAACTTTCATTACGAAGGGGTTCTCTTCTCCATGATCGTGAGCGGACTTGATTGCCTCAGTCGGTGTTTTCCCAGTGCCAACGATCCTGTCTTGAGTTTGGGATAATGCAATCCACTCGTTGGCGGGAGCGTCGCGTAGCACGGCAGTCATGTCAATTGGGCACATCGTCGTCACCTCACATTCCTCCTCCTCAGGATTGGATGTGAAAAAACCACAGGGACGTTGCAGAGAAACACCGCTCCCTGGATGAACGGAATCTTGACCCGCTCCAGTGGTGGTGTCAAGTATCAACCTAGGAACCTCAAAAGATATCTTTAATGTTAACACCTGATTACACCAGAGGTCAACGAAAATAAAGGGTTGACATGCTAAAGCGGAGTTGGCATAATGAACTTATGAACAGACTCGATGCCAAAACGCGAACGACAGTGCTTAGCTGCCTGCTAGAAGGCTGCTCAATTCGTGCGACCGTGAGGATGACCGGCGTATCGAAGAAGGCCGTCATGCGGCTGCTGTGCGAAGCCGGTAAAGTGGCCGACGAATTTCAGAGCCAACTATTCCGCAACCTCAATTGTCGCCGAATCCAGGTCGATGAGCTTTGGGGATTCTGCTACTGCAAGGAAAAGACGCTCACCCACGAGATTGCCGAAAAGGTTCCGGGCGCTGGCAACGTGTGGCTTTGG
>DASYYZ010000156.1:0-11294 GCA_035946735.1 Terriglobia bacterium | reverse complement strand
CCCGGCATTAACAGCTTGGATGTGGCTCTCATGAAAGACTTCCAGTTTGGGGAGCGCATGAAGCTCCAATTCCGCGGGGAGTCGTTCAACATCTTCAACCAGGCCCACTTCGGTGTTCCAGTGGCGACCGTCGGAAATCCTAACATTGGGCAGATCGGGAGCGCCGGGGACGGCCGGGATATCCAGTTCGGGATGAAGGCCGTTTTCTGAGGGGACGGTAAGAAGCGGGTAGCCTCTCGACTCGGTCAACCGCGATTAGATCCTCGTTGACGCGCAGTGTAGACGAACCCACCCCAACGCTGGGACCGGCCATTCGCCCCTCCACATCCAGCCGCCACGATTCTACCAAGTAGGAGCAGGGTAGCGGCGCGGGCCGGCTGGCGCATAGCGCAGCTATCCGATTCTATGATTTGCGCGATTGCGTGGCGATATTTGAATCGCAGATCTTCAGTCTGCGCCGGTCCCTACACCGTGTTCAGCGCCTCAGGCCGTGGTAGTTATGTCAGGCGTAGCGCATGTATGAAGGGGGCGGCGGAGTCAAGCGTTTTTCTTCTTGTTTTGTTTTCTGCACTTAGCAGCCGCTCCGAGTTACGGTACCGGGTCCGAGGCACACTACACCTCTCCGAGAGGCCGGAGGCCTCTGGCCTGTGAAGGCTGCAGGGAGTGTTCGCTCCTTCATACATGCGCCATCCTGCCCGTGGCTACCTGCTATCTGCTCTTCTACTCAGGGGGGCCACCTTCGACCTGCGACGTGCACACATGTGCCTCTATGAACGCAAAAGAAGAGAGAAGAGGCGTAGGCGAAAAGGGTCAGAAGGAGCCACATGTGTCTCTTTGAATGCAAATGAAGATGAACTGTAAACAAATTGCACAGGTTTGCTGCAGGTAATTTCCTCCGCCGGTGGGGACACCGGCGCCACAGCAGCGCCGAATACGCGGGTGGGGACACCCGCGCTACAGCCGAATACTTCAGTAAGTCGTCCAACTCAGGTACACTCGATGCTTTCGACCTGGCCAGATCTCTGAGGAGGCGCTATGACGTGTGAGGCGAACCGTGCGTTCATATTCCTCTTTGCGACGTGCCCGGCGCTCGGGGCAGGCTCCGGGCCCGCGACGGCTTTCATTTCCTTTTCTCAATCCGCTCAAACAGTTGAGGCCTAGGACTTTGTAGAAGTCACCTTGAAGATCGCCGCGCCTGACGTGAAGAATCCGTTCACGGACGTGAGCGTGGAAGGAGAGTTCGCAAGGCAGGGCAGCCGCCCGATCGCAGTCGCCGGTTCTGTGACTCCCATGACGGGAGCGTCTACACGGTTGCGGTGAAATTGGAACCGGGCAACTACCGGACATCGTGGTTCAATCCACGCTCAGGGGAGAAGATCGAGTTGCCGGCCGTCAGCGGTCCGAATTGGTCGTCGCCGGCTGCTCCTGACGGCGGCGACTGGGTGCTACTTCTGCGTCATGATTGAGGGCTTGATCTGAAGAACGTGAGGACTTTCGCCCAACCGGCAGCTGCCATCGGACGACGGGCCGCAGGTCGCAATAGGTTTACACTTCCAGCGATTTACCCTCGTTCCGGGTCCAGAAAGTGTAAAGAAATTGCACATAGATTAGAGCGCCAGACCCCTTGCTGCCCTGCCGTAGCTTCTTAATGTTATGATATTGCTTGGTTTAATGCTAGACTTCCTGGTTTGGTCCTTGGATTGCACCACGTTCAGCAAGGAAAGGCGAACAAGTGAGCGCAATTAGAGTGCTGGTGGTTGACGACGATGCGGGCAGCCGGGAGCTGCTGAGCGAAGTGCTTGCTGCCAACGGATACGTGGTAGCGACCGCCGCGGATGGCGCTGCCGCGCACGAGGAACTGGCGCGCGACGGGGGCTATGAGATCGTGATCGCCGATCTGCGCATGCCGAACGGCACCGGCCTCGACCTGCTTCGTGAGCTGCGGTACCGTCATCAGCGTCAGGACCTGATCCTGATGTCATCGTTCATGACCGGTCCCGAGAAAGAGCAGGCACTGGAGTTGGGTGCGCGCGCCCTTCTCGAAAAGCCTTTCCGGCTGACGGAACTGTTGGCGGTCGTAGGGGGACTTGCTGAGGAGCGGCAGGTTGGATTCAAGGTCTGACGTCGGGGGACGACCCCGGGACGCATTCCAGGAGGAGAGAGCATGGATGTAGAAGCGAAAGTGATCGAAATCATCGTCCGGGAGCAGCATCTCGACCCGAACGCCGTGACGATCGATTCGACGTTCGAAGAGTTGGGAATTGACTCTCTCGATGGCGTGAACATTCTGTTTGCGCTCGAGGAGGAGTTCAAGATTGATGTTCCCGACTCGGTGGCCCAGAACATGCGAAGCGTGCGGCAGGTGGTCGATAGTCTCACGCGAGTGCTCGAGGGCAAGGACGTCTCCGACCTCGTCGCCATGGCGAAAGGCGACACTCAACCCGCCGCCAGCTAACAACGTTCCGAGGGTCCGAAGTGCGCAGAGTTGTCATCACGGGTTTGGGCGTCATTGCCGCCACCGGCAAGGACACTGATACTTTCTTCACCAATTTGGTCGAAGGGCGATCGGCGATCCGCCGGATCGAGCAGTTTGATCCGTCGGCTCTCAGTGTGCAGATCGCGGCCGAGATCCCGGATTACCGCGCCACTGACTTTTTCCCGCAGAAGCGGCTGGACCTGCTGGACCGCTTTACGGAGTATGGGCTGATCGCGGCGCGCCAGGCGGTGGAAGGCAGCGGCCTCGAGGTGCGGGAAGAGGAGCGTCCGCGGTTCGGCGTCATGATGGGCTCCGGGATGGGCGGGGCGCAGACCTACGAGGTTGGCTACAGCAGCATCTACGCCAAGGGCGCCACAAAGGTGCATCCCTTTACGATTCCCAAGAGCATGCATAACGCCGCCACTTCCCAGGTGTGCATGGAATTTGGCGCGCAGGGGCCATCGCTTGCCACCTCTACGGCCTGTTCCTCGGCGGGTCATGCTATCGGTACCGCCTTTCACCATATCAAATTCAACCTGGCGGACGTGATGCTGGCGGGCGGCAGCGAGTCTCCGATCACATTCGGCATTATGCGGTTCTGGGAATCGGTGCGCGTGCTGGCCTCGGGCAACGGCAACCCGAGCGGCGCGTGCCGGCCCTTCTCCGCGGACCGGGAGGGTCTGGTTCTGGGTGAAGGAGGAGCGGTCCTGGTGCTGGAAGAGTTGGAGCACGCCCGGCGCCGTGGCGCTAGGATCTACGCCGAGCTTGCAGGCTACGGATTGAGCTCCGACGCCAATCACATCACCCAGCCAACGATTGATGGGCCGGTGCGGGCCATCCGGATGGCGCTGGACGAGGCGGGATTGAACCCGGAGGACATCGATTACGTCAACGCGCATGGGACGGGCACGCGCCTGAATGACCCTACCGAGACCCAGGTGCTCAAGGCAGCCTTCGGCGGGCATGCGCGCAAACTGGCGATCAGCTCCACGAAGTCGATGCACGGCCATGCCATGGGCGCGACCGCGGCGCTGGAGTTGGCCGCAACGGTGCTCGCCTTGCAAAAAGGGGCTGTTCCGCCCACCGCCAACTACACCGCTGCGGACCCGGAGTGCGATCTCGACTACGTTCCGAACCAGGCGCGGGAGATCACCGTGCGGGCTGCGATTTCGAATTCGTTCGCCTTCGGCGGCTTGAATGCAGTGCTGCTGGCGCGGCGATTCAACTGAAAGAAGAGCGAAGCGCAATCCCGCACGGCGGATGTGAAGTCTGCGATTTGCGACCGGACGACGGGGACCATGAAACGACGAATTGCCATCCTGACTCTTGGCGTTGGGTCTGGTCATTTGCGCGCCTCGACGATGATTCAGTCTGCGCTCTACGACGGCGGCGACGATCTCGAGATCCTGTTGGTGGACGCCCTGGAGCTGGCGCGAGGCTGGTTCGAGTGGATTTACGTGCATCCCTATTGGTGGATGCTGAGACATGCGCCAGGTACCTGGCGGACGCTGTTCGAGCTTCGCAATCGCCAGCGTCACCGGGCCACGGCGCCGGACTGGGTCTTCCGGCGGGGCTGCGCGACGGTGCTTGACCGGCTTCGCACTTTTGCGCCTGACCTGGTGATTGCCACTGAAATTGGGGCGGCAGAGATCGCGGCTTTGGGCCGGCGCGAGGGATGGTTTGAGGCCCCCATCCTGGCAGTGCAGACGGACTACCACGCCGAGCCTCCGTGGGTGCAAGCCGAAGTGGATTACTACTGCGTGGGCAGCGAAGAGGCTCGCGTCCAGCTCGTTCGGTGGGGCGCCTCGCCGAACCGCATTCTGGTGTCCGGGGTGCCGATCGACCCAAGCTTCGCGCTGCGAATCGAACGGATGGACGTGCTGCAGTTGTTGGGCCTTGCGCCTCACAAGCCGGTTGTGCTGGTGATGGGAGGAGGGATGGGCCCCGCGCCGCTCGATGCGATCGTGGCCAGCCTCGAGCGCTGTGATCTTCCGGTGCAGGTGCTGGCGGTGGCGGGGCACAACCGGACCATGCATCGGCGTCTCGAGAGGCTGCGAGGGCGCCTGGCCATTGATCTTCATCCGTTCGGTTGGACCAGCCGGGTACGCGAGCTGATGGCCGCCTCGGATCTGCTGATCACCAAGCCGGGAGGAGTCACGGTGGCGGAAAGCCTGGCTGCGGGTGTGCCGCTGTTGCTCACCGAACCGATACCCGGCCCGGAGGAGCGCCACGTAAGGTATCTGGTGGAGCGCGGCGCCGCGGTCTATGCGGACACGCTCGACGAGATTCCAAAGATGACTTCGGCTCTGCTCGCGAGCCCGGCGCAGCGGTCATGCATGGTGAAGAAGCAGCTTGAACTTGGCCGCCCGGACGCTTCGCATGCGGTGGCCCAGGTGGCGCGGGCCCTCATGGAGAAGACGGGCTACATGGATCTGGTGGCGACGGCCGCGCCCCGCAACGCGAGCGAACTGGCTTACCTCATGTAGGCGCGGCCATTTCGGATTCTGGATTGCCGATTTTGGACTCTCTAACGCGGTCTTTGGCTGCAGCCAAAGCACCTCCTTCGCTGCGCTCAAGATGAAATGTCATTCTGAGCGAAGCGAAGAATCCGTTGTTCCTCTCAGTGCGCGAAGAAATTCGGTCATATCGCGTTGAGTGGCCGGCAGGGCTTCTTAATCCAGAATCAAAAATCCAGAATGTATTGGAGTGCGCAAGCACTCCTAAAGTTAGCACCGATGCTGAAGAGCGCCCAAAGACTGCTGGAACGCATCGTGGTGGGCGATTCGATTCCGTCCCTGGTTCGCTGGGGCGAGCGGATGCCGCGTCCATGGATCCAGCGCTTGCAGGAGGACGCTTTTCGTGAGGTGTTTCGCTACGCCGCGCGGCGCCAGAAGTTTCTTGCTCGAAAACTTCGGTCCGCCGGCCTCGATCCGGATCGGGTGCGGCGCCCCGCCGACCTTGGCAGCATTTTTACGACGCCCGAAGATCTGCTGAGCCTGCCGCCGGAGGAGTTTCTTTGCCGCGAGCCTGAAGCGGTGTTTGAAACTACCGGCACCTCCGGGGCTCCCAAGCGGATTTACTTTGGCTACGACGAGCTCGACGAATCAGCGCGGCACGAAGCCGCAGCGCTTTACAAGAACGGCGTCCGGCGTGGCGACCGCGTGGTGTGCACCTTCGACGGCGGCTACTGGATCTCGGGCTGGGTCACCTTTCTTGCCTGCCGCAAACTGGGCGCGTTCTGTTCCGCGATCGGCAAGCCGCCGCCGCGCGAGCTGTACAATCGGCTGCCGCTGTATAAATACAACGTGATTGCGGCTGATCCCACGTGGCTGGTCAGCTTGTCGGAAATCGCCGAGAAGGAAGGAACATTTCCGGTCAGGCTCATCATGGCCGCCGGAGATCGCATGACGGACGTCTATCGCCGTTACGTGCAGGATGTGTGGAAGGCGCCCGTGATTCTGGGATATGGGTCCACCGAAGCCGGCGGCGGCGTGGGCATGGAGTGCCGGCGGCAACGCGGCTACCACCTTGATGAATACGACTTCCTGTTCGAAGTGGTGGACCCAGACCCGCAGGGTTACGGCGAACTCGTCATGACCACGCTCACCCGCCGCACCCAGCCGCTTATCCGCTATCGGATGAGAGACGTCACCCGGTTCGTCAAAGAGCCGTGCGAGTGTGGGGTCACGATCGGACGCATCGAGCCCATCCGGGGACGACGGGATGAGATGGTGGTGATGGGCGCCGGCAACATGCACCCCGAAATTTTCGAGCGCGTTCTTCATGATGTCGAAGGCATCTCCGGTAATTGGCAGGTGGCCGTCCGGCAGCAAGGTTTGCGGGACGTTCTCGAATTTCGGCTCGAATTGACGAACGGTACCGGTCCCGAACAGGTCGAGCAGGAAGTGCGGCGCAATCTCGAAATGCGCTACCCGGAGATTTGGTCAAACTACGTCTGCAACATGTACACGTTGAAGTTCTGCTATCCGCCTGGCGGAGCGCTCGAACACGGTCGCAAGGCGAGGCGATTGATTGACGAGAGAGAAGGTTAAGCTGACTTCTGGTGCGTCAGCGGTTACTCGCGGCCGAAGACGCGGCCAGCGTTCAAAACGGAAATGTTGAAAGACTTAACGTGATGAAATCCGGAACAAGCCACCCGTCGCCCGTCATCTTCTCCGATTTTGACGGCACCATCTCGCAGCTTGACGTCACCGATGTAATTCTCGAAAGGTTCGCCGATTCCGCCTGGCACGAAGTGGAGGAAGAATGGATTCAAGGCCTAATCGGGTCACGGGAGTGCCTGCGCCGCCAGATGGCGCTGGTGCATGCGTCAGTGGAGGATCTGGATTCGCTCATCGATTCCATCCCGCTTGATCCGGGATTCGCGGAATTCCATCGCTGGACGCGGCAGTGCGGGATTCCATTCTATGTCGTAAGCGACGGCTTTGACTATGTGATCCAGCGGGTGCTGCGTAGCTGTGGCGTGAATGGCGATCTGCTGAATGGATCGCACCTATTTTCGAGCTCGATGCGTGTTGAGGGCTCCTCTTTAACCGTGGACTTCCCGCACTGGCCCGAAGGCTGCGAGCACGGCTGTGCAACCTGCAAGCCGGACGTGATTCGGCGGGTGCGCGGCTCGCATTCTCCGGTGATCTTCGTCGGTGACGGCCTCTCGGACCGATTTAGTGTCACCGAGGCCGACGTTGTGTTCGCCAAGGACAAACTGCTGGCCTATTGCTCTGAGAATGGCCTCGCGTGCCGGCCCTTTTCAGCGTTCAGCGAAATTAGGCGCGAACTTGAGCCGATTGTGACAGTCGCGGTCCCGTGCAACGAGTCGAACGGCGGGCGAGACGCCCGCGCTCCCAGGGGTGGGCAGAGTCCAGACTCGATGATCGTCCAGGACCGGAATGAGTCAAACGGCGTCGTAAGTAAGGCTCAGCACTTCATCCAAGGAGACAGGTTTGACTACGACAACTAGCCGGACTGCAGAACTGCTCGAGCTTGAGCGCCGCTATTGCTCTTTTGGCGACACGGTCCACTATCTCGAACCTCCTAAGGTTTTTGTTAATTGCGACGGTTCCTATCTTTACGATGAGGATGGCATACCTTACCTCGATCTGCAGATGTGGTATTCGGCCGCCAGCTTTGGCTACAAGAATCCGAGGCTGAGCGCGGCCCTTAAGAACCAGATCGATCGCTTGCCCCAACTCGCCTGTCAATACCTGCACGCCGAGAAGGTGGAGGTGGCGGCGCGCATCGCGCAGTACTGCGAGAAGCGATTCGGCGTGAAAGGTCGCGTCCATTTCAACGTCGGCGGCTCGCAGGCCATCGAGGACTCGCTCAAGATCGTCCGCAACTATACGGGCAGGAACCTGATGTTCGCCTTCACCGGCGGCTATCACGGCCGGACGCTGGGAGCTTCGGCCATTACTTCGAGCTATCGCTACCGGCGGCGCTATGGACACTTCGGCGATCGGGCTCAGTTCATCCCATACCCTTACTGCTTCCGGTGTCCTTACGGGCTCAAGCGCGAGAGCTGTGATATCTATTGCCAGAACCAGTTCGCGCAGCTCTTTGACAGCGAATACTATTCGGTGTGGGACCCGAAGGCGCAGGCCTGCGAATTTGGCGCCTTTTATATCGAAGCCGTGCAGGGGACCGGCGGCTACGTGATTCCGCCTCCTGAGTATTTCCGGCGTCTGCGCGAGACTTGTTACCGGCACAAGGTCCTGATTGTGTCGGACGAGATTCAGATGGGCTTCTACCGCACCGGCACGTTCTGGGCGGTGGAGAACCTCGGCATCACCCCGGACATTATCGTGTTCGGGAAAGCGCTCACGAACGGCTTGAATCCGATTTCGGGTCTTTGGGCCCGCGAGGATCTGATCACGCCGGAGCTCTTCCCGCCAGGTTCAACCCACTCCACGTTTTCTGCAAACACGCTCGGCACCGCTGTGGCGCTGGAGACGCTGAAGATGCTCGAGGAAGAGGATTATGGCAGGCTCGTGAATGAGAAGGGCGCGTATTTCCTGGCCGGACTGCGCGACCTGAAGCAGCGCCACCCGGAAGCGATCGGTCAGGTCGACGGTATCGGACTTGCGCTGCGCATTGAGGTCTGCAGCGATGACGGGTTTACGCCCGACCGCGAACTCACCGACCGCATTTTCGCCGAAGGCTTGAAGGGCGATCTCGAAGCGGGTGGCCGGCGCTGCGGATTAGTGCTAGATGTAGGCGGTTACTTCAAGAACGTCTTCACGCTGTCGCCTTCGTTTACGATCACGCGCGAGGAAACTGACCTCGCAATCGAGCTTCTGGATCAGCTCTTCGCTCGTGCAAGCGGCGCTCGGAATTGAAGGCCAAGAGACGGATAAGAGTCATCGATGATTGGGGAACGATGAATGAGGAATTTGGCATTCACCGTTATTCTTGCCTTCTGATTGTTTTGTCCACGTACCGCCGGAATGCTGCTTCCAGTTCAGCTGCTACCTTTCCCGGCGCGGCGTACTGCGACTTCGGACTCACAAATCCTACAGGAGCGACCTCGCGTGTCGTCGAGCTGATGAAGACCTCGTCAGCCGATGAGAGGTCCTCGGGCGTGAGCATATGCTCGCTGACTTCGACGCCTGCCTGCGGGGCTACCTCGAACAAAACCTCTCGCGTGACTCCGGGCAAGCAACCGGAGGTGAGCGGCGGTGTCAAGACTTTGCCGGCTCGAACAAGGAAAATGTTGGCAGAGGTACATTCGGCCAGCTCGCCTTTTTCATTCACAAGCAGGGCGTCATCGAATCCTTGCGTGTGGGCGCGCTCGAGCAGCAGCGTGTTTTGAGCCCAGGAAAGCATCTTGGCGCCGGCCAGCACTGAGGCTGAGCAGAGCGCGTTCTCCTGCAGCATGAGCCGGTGCGAATCGGGCCAGCGCACGAGCTCGCGAGTGAAGACCAGAAGATCTGTCGCAGGCCGATCGCGGTTGTCGGCCCAAAGCCCGCCGCCGTTGCGCACGAACCACACCCGGCCCATACCTTCCAGGCGCCGGTTGGCGCGCGCCAACTCTACAATCTGTTCGCGCACGTCGCCTTCGCTATAGATCAAATCGACGCTGAGGCGAGCGGCGTCGCGGGCCATGCGCAGCCAGTGTCGATGGAATTCGAAAGGCTGTCCGCGGTAGATGCGCAGCGTGGTGAACACGCCCCAGCCTGCCAGAAGCCCGGACTGGCCCGGCGAGAGCGTGGCCTCAGCAAGCGGAACAATACGGCCATTGTGAAGGACCAGAGAATCCATCAGACAGAGACTACTAGCGGCAGTGGAAGGACTGAGAGCGGCGAAATGGTTGCCGGCTCAGGACTGGCCGCGCACGGTGAAGGAGTAATCGAAACGCACGCGGCAACGCGTCTGCGGCGGCATGTTGACTTCCGGGCCGCGTGGAAAGAGCACATAAAATCCGAACGCTCCGGCGGTTGCAATCGAACCGGCGGACGCGGCTGCCGTGGCGCCCGCAACCCTGGGGATGATCATTAGCGCGCTCGCTCCGGCTAGCGAGCCGGTCACGAAATTCCACGAGAGCTGACGACCGCCCTTGAGGTATCCTTCACGGTCCAGGCGCAATTTACCAGGATTCTCGAGCGCTGCGAGCCGGGCCGTAACAGACTCGGTTTCGCCGTCAGGAAGTGAAACTTCATCAAAGTGCAACCCAATCTCCGCAGGCCGGTGCAGCCTGCCTGCCGGATGTGCTTTGATGACGCGGCCGAACAAAAGAGTTCCCTGCGGCAGCGCCAGTTGACCATCCACGTAGACCGGCTGCACTAGCTGGCCTTCAACCTGATCGTCGACCTGGCTGATCTTGGTGTTGATCCCTGACAGCATTACCAGGCTCGCCTCGGTCTCGGCCGGAACCGTGAGAAGAGCCGGATCGGGCGCGACAAGCACACTAAGCGGGTTCTTGGACGCAATCCGCCCCAGGGGTCCGGCCGCGATGAAGCTCGAAGCCGGCGTTATCGCGGCAGCCAGCGCGACCAGCGCCAAAACCGCCTTCATTCTCATACACCCAGCCTCAACTTTCCGGCGACCTCATTGGCAGGCCGTCCCCTCGCTCGAAGAAGGCTGAACGCGTTCAGCCTGGCAAACACCGGCAGCCCGGCGCATACCGGGCCATAGTAGGCTAATTCTCGATCGAAATCAAGCTCAGAATTGGGACGCGGCCAAGCCGACACTACCACCAGCTTGCCGTACTCGGGTCGGCTGCGTCCGGGATGTCAAGACTTCATCGCAGTCAGTTCGGTCCCAGCCGGGTAACTCTGTCTGCCTGAGGTCCTTTCTGGCCCTGCACGACCTCAAACTCAACAGGATCCCCCTCGTTAAGCGTCTTAAAGCCATCCATGCTGATCGCGGAGTAGTGTACAAACACGTCCGGACCGCCATCCTGACCGATGAAGCCGTACCCCTTGGTATTGTTGAACCACTTGACCTTGCCTTGAAGTCGATTCACTGCCGTTCCTCCTTGATTTTCGAGCCTTTTCGCCGGTTCCCCTCAAGAGTGAAGAGTGCGCCGAACGTACCCAATCGCCCCAGTCATCCCGCCGTCCGGCTACATCACTCCTCTTCCCCTCGGGGCCAATCAATATACGCATTTCTGTACAGTTGTCAAGGGCTCGTATCGCGCCATCCAAAATGTAACCAGAGAGCTCGTATCTCGCCATTTAAGATGTAACCCGACTGGCGAGTAGGGATGAGGAGGGTTACGGTGGGTCACAAGTCGCGGTGGGAGTATTTTCGTGCGATCGATGGGCGCTATCAGAAAGGCGATCGGAAAGCGCGCTAGGCCATT
>DASYYZ010000155.1:0-66283 GCA_035946735.1 Terriglobia bacterium | reverse complement strand
GTTTCTTATGTCTTATTCGGTTTTTGGGGTTTCTCTCAGTGCTCCGGTGGCCGTCATCATGGTTAGGGGACAAGTGCGTCATCTACCATTGTCACCAACCCGTCAAGAAGCCGCGATCAAAATTAAGTGCATCAAGGACGCCTTTGAGTCTGAGCTTCAGTCGAAACTGTTCCTGTTCATATTTCCTCATCACGCCCCTTACTTTAGCGATGATCTTGAAACAGGCAGAGAGGTCTCTACTTTGCTGGAGGCTCTGAGTAAATTTACAAAGGCCAGTAGAGACGCGATGGAAGCCGGAAACTGTTTTGCTTTCGAGAGATTTACCGCATGTGTGCATCATCTTTCAAAGGTGGTTGAATATGGGCTTGTGTCCTTTGCTGCCTTCGCTGGTGTAGAAGGAGAAGATCGGAAGAATTGGAACAAGGCGTTGAACAAGGCGCAACATAACTTGAGAGAGAGAATTGGGAATTTCAGCGGCATTGATGACCGGTCAGAACAGTACTATAGCGAGTGCCTAGGGCTGCTAAGAAATTTCAAAACAGCTTGGCGAAACCCAGTATCCCACATACCAGAGTTTTTCGACGAACCTAAAGCCAAGGCTCTGTTTACCATCGCCAATTCCACAATGACAAAACTTAGCGAGCGTTTTGGTGAGGTGGGAATGCCAGAGGGGAAAGATGAAAATGCAAACTGAATCCGAAAGGTTCGACGCCGCAGTTCGCCGGATATTCACCGTATCCAAGTCCGAGCTAAAGCGCCGCGAGGATGAATGGAAGAAACAAAAAGCGGCGAAGAAACAGGCCAAGTCTAAGGCTTGACCCGTCTCCCGCGTCCCTCGCGCTTCGCTTCTTTCTCAGTTAGGGAGCGTTTCTGTTTCCTGGGTCTTTCCAGTGAGTTCCTTATAGGTGAGGCGCTTGCCGAAGATGCGAGAGACAGCAAGGCTGAAACGCTCGCTGTCATTCATATCGCGGCGGGAGTTGTACCGAAACGCTTGTTCATCTAGGTAACGGAACAAATGGAACGGCTCAACGCTCACATAGGTTCCCTTCAGCCCGCGCTTCACGAGGCTCCAAAAGTTTTCGAGTCCATTGGTATGCACCTGACCGCGAACGTACTCGACAGCATGATCAACAACCTCATGGAAGAACTCACCATTCAATCCGTCATAGGACAAGAGAGCGTCGCTATAGAGTGCGGAGCCCGCCGCGACGTGCTTACGAACTTCGGATTGAAGCGGGCCACGCTTGCGATTGGGAACGATGGCGGTACGGACTTCCCCGCCGCGTTCAAGCAATCCTACGACCGCGACTTTATCTTTCCCGCCAGTTCCAGTGATGCGAGCCTGACGTTTAGAATGGTGCATGTTCCGTGCTTTCCCGCCGATAAAAGTCTCATCGACTTCGATTTCACCGGAGAGCTTTTCAAAAGTACCGCCATTTTGCAGAGCAAGCCGAATTCGATGGAGCATGAACCAAGCGGACTTCTGAGTTACCTTGATGTCCCGGTGAATCTCGTAACTGCTGACACCGTTCTTGCAGTTCACGATCATCCACACGGCAGTCAGCCACTTATCGAGGCCGATAGGCGAATCCTCGAAAATAGTTCCTACCTTGATCGAGAACTGCCGTCGAGGATGAACGGTGCGGCACTCCCAAAGGCGTCGAGTGGTAAAGCGAACGTCCTGACTTCCGCAGGTCGGGCAAGTCACCTTGCCATCCGGCCAACGGCGCACCACAAGGTATTTCAGGCAGTTGTCGGGGTCAGCGAAATACAGGATCGCGGCTTGCAGGGTAGCGGGCTCGGGGCTCATGTTGTTCTCCATGCCCCAATCCTACCAAAAGGAAATCCAGGAGTCAAGTATATTCTTGCCCTCTTTTGCCTGCGCGTCCGCAAGCTCAAGACGCCAATACTCCGCCGCCGTTCCGACTACCCGCCGACGTGGCCGCTCCCGTCCGCTATGGAGTCGACCTCACGGTGGTGCCGGACCAGGATACCTTCACCGGCGCGGTGGACATTAAAGTTCGCTTCTCCAAGTCGACTCCGGTGCTGTGGCTCAATGCCGAGAGGCTCACCTTCAAGGAAGCGAGCCTCACCGTGGGAGGCGAGAAGCAGTCCGCTAAGGTCATCACGGAACCCAAAGACCTGGTTGGATTTGCCTTCGATCATCCGGTTGGTCCCGGCGAAGCGACTCTGCACGTGGCGTATCAAGGTTCGATCAACCGCACCGACCAGCAAGGTATCTTTCAGATGAAGCTCGACGGCCAATGGTACGTCTATTCCCAATTCGAGCAAATCTGGGCGCGGCGCGCCTTCCCTTGCTTTGACGAACCCGGCTACAAGGTGCCGTGGCAACTGACGCTTCATGTGAAGAAGGACCAGGTGGCGCTATCCAACACCAACATCATTTCCGAAACCGACAGCGGCGACGGCATGAAGACCGTCAAGTTTGCGGAAACGCCCCCACTGCCGAGCTACCTCGTCGCATTGACCGTCGGCAACATGGACCTGGTCGACGCCGGAACGGCGGGCAAGAAGAACACTAAGGTCCGGGTGGTGGTGCCGAAGGGGCATGCCGGCGAAGCCAAGTACGCTGCCCAAACCTCCGGACCCATTCTCACACTGCTGGAGAACTACTTCGGCATCCCGTATCCCTATGACAAGCTCGATGAAGTTGCCGTTCCCCTGTCAGGCTTGTCCATGGAACATCCCGGCTTGATCACCCATTCGGGATTCATCATTCTTCGCAAGCCCGACGAGGACACGCTCGGCCGCCAGCGCGAGTGGGCGAGCGTCTGCGCGCATGAGATGGCTCACCAATGGTTCGGCGACCTGGTGACCACGGCCTGGTGGGATGATATCTGGCTGAACGAGGGCTTCGCCTCCTGGATGGCCAACAAGGTCATGATGGACTACCATCCCGAGTGGCAGATGAACATCGGAGAACTGAACGGCTATCAGGGTGCAATGGGAAACGATGCCCTGGTGAGCGCGCGGCAGGTGCGGCAGCCGATCCAATCGAACGACGACATCGCCAACGCCTTCGACTCCATCACGTATGACAAAGGCTCCGCGCTGCTCAATATGTTCGAGTCTTACATGGGCCCGGACAAGTTCCGCGACGGCATCCGCCGCTACCTGCAAACCTACTCCTGGAAGAACGCCACCTCCTCCCAATTTCTCGCCTCTCTGGCCGGCGACGACCCAAGCATCGCGGCCGCTTTCTCGAGCTTCCTCGATCAACCGGGCGTGCCGCTCATCACCGCTACTCTCAAATGCGAAGGCGGCGGAGCCAAGCTCCAGCTTGCCCAGGAGCGCTTCCTTCCGCTCGGCTCCAGCGGCGCCGCACCCGAGCTTTGGAAGGCCCCGGTCTGCGTGCGCTACCCCGCCGCCGGCGGTCCAGCGCGGCAGTGCGCCCTGCTCGATCGGCAATCGGCGGAAGTCGCCTTACCCAAGGCAAGTGGCTGTCCGCAATGGGTGGATGCTAACGCGGACGCTGTGGGCTACTACCGCGTCCTCTACCAGGGAGACCAATTGGAGGCGCTGCTCAAGAACGAAAATCAATCGCTTTCGCTCGCGGAGAAAGTCTCCCTGATCGGCGACATCTCGGCTCTCACGGGAAATGACAAAATCCCGCTGGGGCAGGCGCTGGCGCTGGCTCCCGCGTTGGCGCACGATCCTGCGCGGCAGGTGGTGAACAAAACCATGGAGATTACCACCGGCTTGCAGGACAACATGGTGGAGCCAACTCTGCTCGCGCGCTACCGCCAGTACTTGCTCGATGTTTACGGAACGCGGGCGCGTGAACTCGGCTGGGAGTCCAAGCCCGGAGAGAGCGACGACAACCGCCTGCTTCGTCCCTCCCTCGCAGGCGTGCTGGCCAATCAGGCAGAGGATCCGCAGGCCATCGCCAAAGCCAAGACCATGGCGATCGCCTGGCTCGGCGATCACAAGGCTGTTCAGGCGGACATGGTGGGCACGGTGCTGACGGCTGCTGCGCGGCACGGAGATCGCGAATTGTTCGATCGGATGCGAGCAGCCGCGAAGCAGGAAAAGGACGAAAACTTTCGAAGTATCTTGCTCTTCAGCCTGGGCCTCTTCCAGGATCCCGCCATCTCCAGAATTGCTTTGCCCATCCTGCTTACCGACGAGTTCGACAGCCGCGAGTCTTTGAATCTCCTCTTTGGCGTTTCCCAATCACCCAAGACACGGGATCTGGCCTACGATTTCGTCAAGCAGAACTGGGATGCCATTGTCGCGAAGTTCCCCACCGACACCGGCGCCTTTCTGCCCTTCGTCGCCGGGAATTACTGCGACGCGGAACATCGCGAGGATGCCAAGAGCTTCTTCGACGGCCGCTCCACCAAGTATACCGGCGGGCCGCGAAATCTGGCGCAAATGCTGGAGGAAATCGATCTCTGCGTAGCTTATAAGAAAGCGCAGGAGCCCAGCGTGAGCGCTTTTCTGGAGAAATACGCAACCAGCCCCAGTTCGCCGGGTGGCGGGAGATGAAGCGGTGGACTAGGAGGACGAATGCACGGTAATCCCGATCATCACGATGCGGAGTTGATGCTGCGGCTCTATGACCTCCGCCGCGAGGAGAAGCTTCGGCGCGCGCGCGCCTGGTTTGCGGCTAATTTCGAGGCCCAGAGTCTTGAGGAAGACCAGCGTAAGTATCCGCCCGATTCGGAAGAGGACGTCTTTGTGAAGATGACGTTGAGCTATTGGGATATGGCCGCCTCGATCGTGAATCACGGGCTCATTCACGAACAGTTCTTCTTTGAAAACAACGGAGAGATCTCAATCGTGTGGGATAAGGTTCGGCATCTGATTCCGGCGTTCCGGGAGATGTACAAAAACCCCCACGCCTTCGAGAATCTCGAGAAGCTGGCCTTGAAGTACGAGAAGTGGATGAACGAACGCTCGCCTGGCCACCTCGAGGCCCGGAGAAAAATACAATCCGCACCCAAGTCGCCGGCCTCCGGGTCCCGCAGCCGGTGAGCGCCTCCAGGCTTCGAATCAAGCCTAGTCACACCACCTCAGAGTCACGACACGCGTCGGCTTTGCGGCTTCTCCCACGACGCCGGAGCGGGCTTCGAACTTCCTACCTGATGTCCCAAAGCCAGTATCCAGGCCCCACCCGCATGTTGTGAATCAGCGAGGCAGGCGTGACAGCGGCGATTAGAACTCCTCCCACTGTTTGAGCCAGCGCCAGGGGCCAGATATTGCGATGGCGGGCGAAGACCTCCGAGAAAACAAAACCGGCGACAGCGGTGGCGGCGGTCAGCACGGGGTTGGGGAGATGAGCCGCGCCGAACATCACTGCCACCAGCACGGATGTGAGATGCCGGCTTCGAATCACCGTCAGCAGCCGATTGTGAAAGTACGATTGCGTCAGATACTGCTGGCCGACGCACCAGACGCCGTAACCGAAAAAGTAGCGCAGCGAGGCGCGCTCTGGAAGCAGCAGCGCGAGACGGCCGGTCGAAAAGCCGTAGACGACCAGAGGCACAAAGAACGCAAGCATGACCGGCAATATGGCGGCGGCGTTTGGCCCGAGCTGAAAGCGTGTGAGTCCCAGGCTGCGCCAGCTGTCCCGGTGCAGGATATGGGTAAGAAACATAGCGGCTACGAGCAGAATCCATAGGTGAGGGCGCGTGTGCTGCCAGCGCCAGATATCGAGCAGGACGCAGGCGAAAAAAACCATGACCTCGATGGCCGTCAAGAAATCGCCTGTGGTTGTGCCATTGTGAATCGGCGCTGAATCAGTAGCCTGGGACGAAATCCTCGCGGCCTGCTGCGCCTGGTTTGATGGCTGGGTTGAAGCCCGGCCGTCCCGGAGCACTCGCCACCACTGCTTTGGCAGCCTTTTCGTGGTGCTATTCTCCTCTTATGACTCTACCGGGAAGCAGGCGCGCGTTCCACTGGTTGCTGGCTTCACTGGTGGCCATGGCGGCGCTTGTCTTGGGCTTCGCCGTCGCCGAGAACGCGCCGGGCTCCGGCTCCGGCCGTCACGTGGTGGTGATCTCCATCGACGGGATGCCGTCGAGCTATTACATGCAGCCGCCGCCTGGCCTTCAGATTCCCAACATCCGCCGCCTGATGTCGGAAGGCAGCTTCGCCGAGGCCGTCGAAGGAGTATATCCGACGGTGACGTATCCGTCGCATACCACCATCGTGACTGGACGAATGCCGGCCGGGCACGGCATCTATACCAATCTCTCCTCGCGGCAGGCAGGCAAGAACTCGCAGGACTGGTTCTGGTTTGCGAAGGCCATCCGTGCGCACACGCTGTGGCAGGAGGCTGAGGAGCAGGGCCTCACCACGGCCTCGGTTGCATGGCCGGTGACGGTGGACTCCGGGATCGACTGGAACGTGCCTGAGATCTGGAACCCCGCCAAGGGTGAACATGCGGACGCGCTTTACGTGGCGCGCTTCATGAATCCGATTACGGCGCTTCAGGTGGGCCTCGCCCTGGGAATGCCGCAACCCGGCACCGAAGACGATCTGAACCGCACCCGGCTGATCTCCTATTTCATCGCCAAACATCGGCCCAACCTAACGCTGCTGCATCTCGAGGGGCTCGACGCCACTCAACATGAGACCGGACCGCGCGTTCCCGAGGCCAACGCCGCGCTCGAGCGGATCGATGCTCACGTGGGCGAATTGCTGGCAACGATTAAGGAGGCGGGGATGCAGGACTCCACTGACGTTTTCATAGTCTCGGATCATGGGTTCCTGCCCATAAGGCGCGATTTGCGACCCAATATGCTGCTGGTGAAAGCGGGTTTGCTGACTGCGGACGCCAAGGGCGAGATCAGCGGTGGCAGGATCGCCACGGTCTCGAATGACGGATCGTTCTTCATCTACTGGCAAGGTTGCTCCCCTGGGATGGCCGCACAGGTCGAAGCTGCGCTGAAGCCGCTTCAAGAACAAAAACTGCTGTTCGCGAGCTTCGGCCGGCAGGATCTGCACCGAATGGGCGCGGATCCCGAAGCCTGCCTGGCGCTGGAGGCGCTCGACGGCGATGAATTCTCCCAGTCGGGCGCCGGCGATCTGGTGAGCGTGTTCGAGAGGCAAAAAGGTACCCACGGTTACCTTCCTTCGCGACCGGGTCTCGAATGTTCCTTCATTGCCTGGGGCCCCGACATCAAGTCCGGTTTCGATCTCCACCGCATCGAGCTCACGGAAGAGGGTCCGACGATTCTGGCTGCCCTGGGGATTCACGATCCACGTTTCGGCGACAAACCGCCAATTCAGGCGATCTTCAAACAAGAGCCCAATCAAAGCCAGCCAGCGGCAGGCTCGGGTCGATGAGGTCGCACTCGACGTCAACATCGGCCCAAGGCGGGAAGCAGGGATCGCCTCATCGGGCCTGGGCGAGCTCGCGCATCCACTCTTCAGCATTGGAAGGCGACGGTATCGGGACGTTGAATAGAGCCTGAAAGTCAAAATCGGGGAAGCCCCGCCGGGTGAGCCGGGCCGGAAGCTGATCGCGGAGCGCCTGGCAACTCGCGCCAGGAAAGCTCATAACGATCTCGAACGCCGCTTGATGAGCGGCATCGCTCCAGCGGTAATTTGTCAGCAGTTGGCGTGCTTGCCCGCGCACGGCTCCTTCGCCGCCGGACTGGCACAGAACTGCAAGCACTCGCCGCTCGAGGTCGAGCAAGCTCTCGCCCCCGATCGGACTGTCCGGCTCATTCGGGCTGTCGCTCATGCCTTGATTCAGGGCCTGGCGCCCCCAGCGGTCATCGGAACTTTCGCGGGACGGCGCGGCCAAAGATAGCGAACCACTCCCCAAAGTCCCACGAGAATCGCGAGACCTGCAATTTCTAGTACCCCTGCGCGCAAGAGTTTGCTCCCGCGGAGTCCGAACCATGTGCGAACGCGCAGCCAAAGGCAATTGTCAGCGCTGTTCGGTCCGGTGGCGCAGTCTCGAACCGCCCAGTTGGCGGCCTCGAGCAGCGCGGCAGCCAGCACGAGGGCCGAGATCATTCTGAGCCAGCGCATCATGGCATTCACGCCTGGCGCTTCGCGCGCTCTCCCTTCCGCAAGAGGCATGATTCCCAACCGCGCCAAGTTCTAGCGCCTGCTGTTCTTTCCGCCACTCGGAGCCGCAGCCACGCGCGCACGTTCCTGGAGCGCCTGCAGCACGCCGAAGTAAGCCGGCTTCTTCTGGTACTCTTCATCAAACAGCGAAGGTTTGGCATCGGGATGCGGATTCATAACCTTTTGAGTCAGCCAGGAGCGGATGTCGGAGACTCCCCAAACCGTGAAGTTCTTGCAATTTGAGTCAGCCAGGCACGTCGCCAGCGTATCGTGATAAATCTGCCGCTGGTGTTCCATGGGGTTCGGAAAAAGGCCCGGGGGCCCCTGGTAGACGTCCATCTCCGTGATGTAGACCTGCACTCCAGCAGCCCGGGCGCGGCTGAGAAAATAGCGAAGCTCGTCGAGATAGTCCGGACGCAGCACTTGAGCCTCCAGGTGCATTTCGGTTCCGACCACGTCAATGGGCACGCCACGCGACTTAAGGCGCTGCACCAGGCCGAAGAATTCGTCCGCCAGCTTGCGGTCAATGCCGCCTTGACCGAAAGTCTGGTTCAGCTCCAAAGCGACTGCCGGATTGGCTTCGCGCGCGTAGCGGAAGGCCCGGGCGATGTAGTCCTCGGGGCCGAAGACGGCTTCCCAAGGCTGATTGGGATTCGAGAGCGGCTCGTTCACCACCTCCCAACAATAGTAAGAATCTCCGCCGTGGCGCACCACGGTCTCGATCCACTCCTTCATGAGGCGGTCGTAGTCCTCCTTCGGCCGGCCCCAATCGCCACCCCGCCGCGGCACCATCCACCCCGGCAGCACCGCGCCGGCACGGTAGATGAGCGAGGCGCCGAAGAGCTTCATGCGGTGCTCCTGAGCGAACTGGATGTCGCGGTCCATGCCCATGAAGTTGAATTGGCCGGGCATTGGCTCAACCTGTTTCTGAAACACGAAGGACACGAACACGTTGAATTCGCGGCCCAGCACGGCGCGATATCTCGGATCGTCGAAGATTCGCATTTGCATGATGGAACCGATGTGGAATCCGAGCCGGTCGGCATAATCGCGCAAGGCGGGGCCGGAGTCAGGCGGCGGGGCTGGAGTGGGCTGCTGCGGAACTTGCGGCGAAGGCGCTTGAGGCGAGGCCGGACTGCTTGTTGCCTGGCGGGCAAAGTATCCCAAGGCCGGCACCATGGCGGCCGTCACGAGTGCGACAGCCCCGAGCGCCACCCCCGGCAACAGCGCGATCCCCCGCCGCCTGCCGATCCTCGGAACGACATCCGTCCCGCTCTTGCTCGCGGCCCTAATGCAGCCTTTTCCCCGCATGCGCCTGGTTCACCTTTTCCTGAAGCGCCTCCAGCATCCCATAATAGGCGGGCTTCTTCTGGTAGTTCTCGTCAAACGGCAGCGGCTTGGCGTCCGGATGCGGATCGGCCTCGCGGTGCTGGTACATGTTGAACTGGTCCGTCAGGCCCCAGGTGTAATACGCCTTGCAGGCCGGACTGGCGAGACAGGCCGCGAGCACATCGTGGTAGATCCGCTTCTGGCGGTTGAAGGGATCGGGAACTGTACCCGGCGGACCCTGGTACACGTCCATCTCGGTTACATAAACCTGCACCCCAGCCTGCGCCGCGCGCGCTAAGTAGTCACGGAACTCATCAAGATAGCCTGGACGCAGAATCTGCATCTCGATATGCATTTCGATTCCGGCCGCGTCGACCGGTGCGCCGTTGGCCTTCAATCGCCGCAGCAACTCGAAGAATTGGTCCGTGAAGGCGCGATCCACGCCGCTCCGCCCGAAAGACTGATTAAGCACGAGCGTCGCATGAGGGTCGGCCTCGCGTGCGTAGCGGAAGGCTCGCGTGATGTACTCCACACGACCCCACTTATGTCCGAAGGGCCAATTCTCCGTCGTCAAGGGCTCGTTAACCACTTCCCACGCCAAATAGACTCCCGCTCCGTGCCGCACAACGGTTTGGATGTGCGTGCGCATGGCGTCGTCAAGACTGCTCTCGGCCCAGAACCACTTATCCATCCAGGGAGGCAGGCTCTGGCGCTTATAGATCAGAGGGCCGCCAAACAGGGTCATGTTGTGCGCGCGCGCGTAAGCCATCTCGCGTTCCATGCGCGTGAAGTTAAAGCGACCTTCCTGTGGGTGGACCATTCTGAATTGAAGCACCGACTCGGCCGCGTTGTATTCCCGGCCGAGGATTGCCTGATGCTGCGGCTGATCGAAGACGGGCGGCGCAATCGCGGCCCCGATCTTGAATCCGATCTGGTCCGCCAGTTCACGCAAAGTGACGTCCCGATCGGGAGGCGCTGTTTGTTTGCTCTTCTGAGATGCGGATTTGCCTGGAGACCGCTGACTGGCTCCGAGCGTGAGAAGCGTGGGAAGGAGGCAGAGGGCGATTGAGACCGCCTTCACTATCGAGACTCGCACCATCGGTCACTCGCAGGTAAAGGGACATACTAACGTACCTCGCCGCAGGTTGCTTGCGGGGCGGAAGACTCATCCTGTAACCTCGATTCGCAAAAGCGCAGCGGCGGATCACATTTCTTTTGACGAAAAAATCGCGCCCACATCTCGGCCAGCACTTCCTCATCAGCGATGCGTACCGCCGCCGTGTGGCTGAGGCGCTGGCGATTGGGTCCGGCGACCTCGTTCTCGAGATCGGTTCGGGACGCGGCGCCATGACAGGCTTGTTGATGGAGCGCGCTCGCAAAGTGGCCGCCGTGGAGATCGACGCTCAGCTTGCGGAGGGCCTGCGCGTGAAATTTGCAGGCGACGAAAGAGTGGAAGTTATGCTGGCGGACGTCTTGGAAGTCGATCTCGCCGGGATCTGCAGCCGTCACGGCGCTGAGCGATTGTTCGCCTTCGGCAATCTGCCCTATTACATCACCTCGCCTATTCTGCACCATCTTCTGAACTCGCCCTCGCGCCTTCGAGGTATGGCCTTTGTGATTCAAAGGGAAGTGGCGGACCGCATCACCGCCAGGCCCGGGTCGCGCGCGTACGGCTACTTGAGCGTGCTCTCCCAGGCATTTACCCAGCCGCGCGTCGCCTTCAGCATTCCTCCCGGCGCCTTCTCGCCTGCACCAGCCGTCCACTCAGCGCTCGTCACGTTCGAGATGAGGGGAGCTTTGACGCGAGCGGATGAAGATCGAACCCGTAAATTCCTGGACCTGGTCAAGCTCGGTTTCAGCCAGAAACGAAAGAAGCTCGCCAATAATCTCGCTTCAGTCTATCCCCTGGCGACAGCGCGGGAAGCGCTCCGCAATTGCGGGTTCAGCGAAAACGCGCGCGCCGAGGAGTTGGGTGTGCAAGATCTCATGCAACTGTTCAACCGATTAAAGCCGATAAGTCTTAACCGGCAGCGGTCCGAGCATGCACTCTTGCCTTCGCATCCAGCAAAGCGGGATTGATGTCCCCAAGTTTCAACACGACCGCTCCTACAAAAGGTGCTCCTCTCGGCTCAGCATTTTACGGTATGGCGGATCATCCGGGCCTGCATCATTCTGGGGTAAGTCTCGCGCCGGCCGCGATGTTCTGCGGCCGCTAGAGGAGGCGCGTCGGCCGGCGCCCCGAGGAGCAGGGAATGAACCATCGAATGTGGGCTTTCAAAGTCACGGATTGCGATCTGGACGATCATGCTTCTGCCCCTGGGAGCGACGGGGCACACATGAAGGCGCCGGGCACCGGTCCGCCGCCTCTGGTTCCACCTGGACCTCAGATCGATCCGCCTCCCTTTCCGGGCCCACCCATTCAGGAGCCGCCCGACGTGCCGCCCGGAACTCCCCCTCCGCGCAATCCGATTCCCGGTTACGAAGAGCGGCGGCACGGCACAATGTAGCGTGCATCAAGGCGGCGAGGTTATGATCGATATTGAGGACAGAATCGCGGAGGTTGGCATGAACGCAAAAATTGGATGGGCATTATTGGTGGGCTTCGGAATCGGCGCAGCCGCCGGTTTGCTGCTGGCGCCGCAGTCAGGTGAGGCGAGCCGAAAGTGGCTTTCCAAGAAAGCGCGGAAGGGAATGGACCAGGCTTCGAGGGCCGTTGAGGATGCGGTGTCCATGACGTCAGACGCTATTGATAAGGGAAAAGACCGGGTTGCCGACGCCGTCGACGCCACGATGAAGGCTGTGGACGCTACCAAGAAGGCATACGGCAAAGCGGCCGCCGTTCTGGGGTAGAGACACTATTCCCTGCCCCTCTCCCACCCCGACAAGGCATCCCAAGCTCAGTCGATTCGCCGTTAACTCGCCTCGGCTGTGGCGCGCTCCATCACTCCGGCCCGGGCGCGATCGCAGCCGCGATCTTTCGCGCCAATTGGGACACCGCTGATTGGTGAAACCGCGCGAGCGCCAGCCACCTGAGCCCGCGAGCGCTTGGCTCCGGGATCTGAGCATCGTATACCCTCACTCGGATATCCCGATACGTTATCGAGTGACGTAGCCTCGCGACTTCAGGGCCGATAATCACGGGACCGATACCGAGGCTGGCCAGCTTCAAGTCTAACTTCGACCGCGCTGCAGCCGGGGAAGCTCCCAGGGCCGACGGAAAGTTCCAGAGGTCTGCCATCAGGCCGTCGTCAAGGCCGCGCACCACGAGCACGTCACGCTCCCGACCACTCAAGTCTGTCCGAGATGGTAGCTTCTTGAGCAAGCCTCTCTGGCCGCGTTGACGGAAGGCGAGCGCCGCAGCCAGGTGGTGCTCCTCAGTGGATCGGCGCGGACGCGGCGAGGGAAAGTCTTCCGGATTACCTCGCTCGTGACCGCGGCACGCTTTGCGGACAGGACAGGCGAGGCAGCGGGGCGCGCGGGGCAGGCATACCGTCTGGCCAAGCTCCATCATCGCTTGATTGAAGTCCCCCGGAGACCGGCGCGAGAGCAGGCTTGCAAGCCGGGTTTCGATCGCTTTGCGAAAAGCCGGTTCCGCCAGACTGCCTTTGCGCCCGTCGAGCCTTGCTATAACCCGCGCGACGTTGCCGTCGAGCGCCGCGAGGGGGACACCGTAAGCAATGCTAAGGACGGCCGCCGCCGTGTAGCTGCCAATACCGGGGAGCGCCCTTGCCTGCTCAGGCTCGCGCGGAAAGGTTCCAGCAAATTCGGAGACGATCTGTCGAGCGGCGGCGTGCAGGTTGCGTGCGCGGCGGTAGTAGCCGAGACCGGACCAAAGTTGCAACACGCGTTCGAGCGGGGCTTGAGCCACGCTGGTCACCGTAGGAAAGGTGCGCAGGAAGCGCTCGTAAAATGGAATCACGGTCGCGATCTGGGTTTGCTGGAGCATGATCTCGGAAACCCAGACCGCGTAGGGATCGCGGTTCAGACGCCAAGGCAAAGGCCGCCGGTACTTCCGAAACCAAGCCAGGATCGCTTGTCGCAGGCTCAGATCATCCCGAACCTGGATGTAAGCAGCGGAGCGCGAAGAAGACATCCCACCTTTCCGCGAGTGGCGGCCCCGACCCCTGGGTCCCTGACCGCTGGCCCCTGATCCCTGCTCTCTCAGTTGAGGCTGAACTGAGCGTGCTGCACTGGCGCGCGATTGCCCGACGAGTCCAGCGCCAGAATTTCCAGCTCGTAATCGCCCGGCTTCAGATCGTCAAAGCGCAACGGGACGCCGACTGGAATCACCGGATTCCCGGCCTTGATGAACTTCTCGAGCGGAAAAGCTGAGTTTTTAACCTGTTCGTTCGTCTTGCGATCCACCACTTCAAACTGGATCTGCACTTGAGGCGCTGAGCCTCCGAGCAGCGCGGGCTCGTATACCTCGACGTAAAACGCCATCCTGTCGCCGGCCTTGAAGGTATTGTCGGCCGAAGGCTCCAGTTGAAAGCCCTGCGCCACGAATGTCTTCTGATCTTGCAGTAGAGCCTCATCCAGGCTCACGGCAGCGTTGTTAACGGATTGGAATTGGTTGCTCAACACGACGCCGCTGATACTGAATTGGTTCCCGTTGTAAGGCTTTACGGAAAGCGGAATCTCCTGTTTGGCGAAGCCGCTGGAGCCGGTATTTACCAGCACTTTGAGCTTATAATCCCCAGGCGCGATATCGAAACCGGTGTGGTAGCTGAACGGCCCCTTCGTGTACTCCTTGAGCTCCTTCTTCTCGAAGCTCAGGGGTCGAGAATCACTGAAGCGTGCAGCCACTGAGCCATCACTGCGGTAGGCTGCGCCCACCAGCGTGACGTTGCACTTGAAGTTCTTCCCATCCTTTTCAAAGTTCAGCGTCTCGGCCGGAATTTGCAACGCGACATTCACGACCGCCTGATCGGCGCCCGTGTAGAAGTAAGAGGCCTCGGCCGACATGTGGATCGCACCAGCCTGCGGACTCGCCAGTTGAGCTTCCAATGTCTTGCCCTCGGGTTTATCCGCCAGCGCGTCCACGCCTTTGGTGTCGTAGTATCCATTACGCGCCCGGACCTTCAAACCTTGCGTCTCCACCTTCACTTTAATGGAGTGATAGCTGCCGTCATGGCCGATGTCAGAGGGCACATAGCCGAGCACGTAGTACTCGTCCAGCTCGTGACCGATCTTGTCGAGGCCGCCAGCCAGATCATTAGTGTTGAAGATCGGAAAGCCGCCGGTGCCCGAAGCCAGCGCGTAGAGGACGTTCTGGTTTGTGGCAATGTCCGGCGGAAACTGGGGAATGTTGGCGTTCGGCACGAAGTTGGGATTTCCATATGGCGTGCTGGCGACCGGAGTGGCTCCTCCGCCCCCACCTCCTCGGGTTCCGCCTCCGCTGCTGCCGCCCGACCCGCCTTTACCCCCGCCTGTGCCACCACCGGATCCGCCTTTGCCGCCACCACCGCTGCTGCCTGTCCCACCGCTTCCGGAACCGCCCCGGCCGCCACCACCGCTGCTGCCGCCGGTCGCTCCTCCGCCACTGGCGCCACGTCCACCACCACCTGCTCCACCCCCGCCGGCTCCGCCGGCACCACCACCCCCTCCACCACCGTGCTGCGGTGAGAGCATGGCAAGCAGACCTTCATAGTGCGGGTAACCCGCCTCCCCAGCCTCATTTGTGTCAGTGATCCGGGCGCTAGAGTTTGCGGACGGCATCCAGGGATTTGGAAGCAAGTGCGCGACCAGGCCCCGAACATCGAGGGGGTAGAAAACCACATTCGCCTTGTTGGCCGCATCGATCGTCGCGGTCAGCTCGTACGTAAGCTCAGTGTCCAGAGGGAAGCCGCCGGAAAACAAAATCATGCTCTTGCGCCCTGGAATCGCCGTCAGGCTCTTGCAAACGGCGCGGACGGCCAGGAGCAAGTCGCGAGCGCCAAAGTTTCCCGCCACGCTGTTCAGTCCAAAACCGCCGCCCGGCAAGCCCGGACTGAGACCCGGCGCCATAGTGGTGCTGGCAGCGACTACGGATGTGTCAGCGGGGGCATTAGGATCAACGGTTGCTGTCCTGACGCCGCTAATGGCGCGCGCCAGCAGATCCGAGTTGCCTGTGAAATTCTGTACCAAATGAAAAGTGCCGGTGAACTCCACCACGGCCATCAGGCGGTCATTCGACGCTGTCTTGTCGATGAATTGCTTAGCGGCTTTGCGGGCTCGAATCTGGTCCTCGAGGGCCATTGTGGAGTTGTCGAAAAACAACACGATGTAACGCCGCGTTCCGGGCGCATTCGGCGCAGCAACTCCCGCCCCGTGCGAGAATGACACGATCTTTTGCTCGTTGCCGTTATCGAAAATGTGAAAGTCCTTAGCCTCCAGGTTCCCGACGTAGTTGTCCTTCTTGTCCGTGACCACGGTGTCGACCAGCACCAGGTTTGACTCGCGGCGGATGGTGGCCACCGCTCCCTGCACGCCACCGCCTGGTTGCGCCTGAGCGCTGCCTCCGGATTGGGCCGCCGCCGGCTGGGGCCCGCTCGCGATACCCACCGCCAGAATCGAGAAAGCTGCCAGCGACACGAGAGTTGCGGTTTTGGTTTTCATGGCTTGTACCTTCCTGGCTGATTATACGCCCTACGGAACCTCGACCTGATTACTCAAAGCCGAAAGTTGATTGCCTTCCGACTCCTGCACGACTTCGCGCACCAGATAAGCTCCACGCTTCACCGGGAGGCTGGCCTTCATGCTCAGGCCCGTCCGGCTCAACCGGGCTAGAGTAGCATCAAGCAGCCGGAATTCAATCTTTTTCTGCTCCCCCGTCACATAATTACCTGCCTGATCGAATAGCGCGGTGACCACGGTCAGGTTGTCGAGATTGCGCCCATCCGCCTTGCGGAAGCGCACGCCTTGGATATCGACGTGGGTCACGACTGCCAGGCGCGCCTCGCCCGATCCAGCCTGGTAATACTGGGTCTCGACCTTGACCGGTATGGTCTCGGAGTCCTCCTGGGAAAAAATCATTTGCTCCAATTCTTCCTTGGCCATGGTTGCCGCGTCCTCGGACTTGTTCGGAGCGAAGTAGCCTTGCCGCGCCTGCACGGTGAGGTGATTGGGGTTGCTCACGAGCGTCACCTTCAAGGTATGCAGGCGCCCGTCTAACTTCAGATCCTCGGGCGCGAAGGCCAACGTGTAGTAGGCCTCCGGGAACGACCCGACCCGGCGGAAACCGTCGCCATAATCGTTGCTGTTGTGGAAATAGGCTCCGCCGGTCTCATCGGCGAGCCGTTCCAGAACATCAGAGTCGTCCCTGAGATTCTGAATCTGGATGAGCGCTTTCTGGGCCATCAAGTCCGGCCGCTGCTGAATCGTGCGGACTCGCTGCGTAGCGTCGCCCAGCGGCACCACCGTGTAGAGACCCCGGGCATCGAGCACGCTGATGATGGCATTGCCGCGGAGCGCCTTGTCCACCACCTGTTCCACGTCGAAAAGCTGGGTGCACGTAAGGAAGCCGGGCGAGATCAGCACCAGATTGCGCTGGCCTGGGACGCTGGCCAGGCGCCCGCAGATCCGGTCCAACCCCTGAAAAACATAGCGGGCTTCGTTCTCAATCCGATCCATAACCCGGACGGCCATCGAATCCGCGATGCCGTTGGACTCGGTCTGGCACGACGGGTACGTGATTCCGCGCTCGATGCAATTGCATTGGTACGATTCTTCGTGAGCGATGTCGATGGAGAAAGGATCGTTCTCGTGAACCATCTTGTAAGCCTGAAGCGGATAGATCTGCGGGCACGCGTCCGCATCCGGTGGCAAGATCGGGAAGGGCTTGAGTTTTAATAACGTGTCGTGAAGTTTAGCGCGATCGTCGGTGAAGTCAAGTTGATTCTGGCCCGAGGACGTGAATATGGCGGCGCGATCTCCCGGCTGCAGCTTCTCATCGAGGTAACGGCCCGCGGCGTCCCGGGTGCGCACCAGGTCGGCGAATTCCAAGTGAACATCGTCAAAGAAAAGGGCCATGAAACGGCGGGGCAGCACGATGACCGGTGTGGAAGGCGCGCCCGGCAGCGATGTCTTGTCATCGACGGCGGGAGCCGGACCCGCCGCCGTAGCCGCAGCCGCCGCAGTCTCCGCGGCGAAGTGCGTGATCACCTGTGGTTTTCGATTGTCGAGCAGCCGGAAGTCCTCTTTATGGAGGCCGGGCACCACGTTGCCTTTACCGTCCCGGACGACAACCCGTACCACCACTTCGTTATGTTGTACGTGCAACTGGAAGGTGGGCTGGCTCTCGCTGGAGCTGATCTCGCTGGCCTGGGAATTCGTCGCGGACTGCGTGGTCTGTGCAGCAGCCCGGAGACTGGCGAGCAGGGCAAATCCAATCGCGATCGCAGCCGGCGCGGTAGCAACGCGATGAGCCATGAAATGACGATCGTGCATGGAAGAGCTTGGCGGGATCAAAGCCAGCGACTCATTTTGTGTTGCAAGCCCCCGCGCCTCCGTGCTGCGTAGTATCCGGCTCCGGTGGGTTCAAGTCAAGTCGGGCGGTCATTATTGAAGATTCCAAAATAGAGTGGCGGCCGCTGGTGTAGCGCCGGTGTCCCCACCGGCGTATTTCGGCGCTGAGGACAGCACCGTTTTTGCCGCTAGCGGGCCATGGAACCGCGATCACTCTCCGGCCCGCGCGACCGCCTCGGGTCATCTTCAATTCCAGAGGACTTACACGATCTATGACTTTAAATAAGTGTGCAACTTTTGCACAAAAGCGTTCAGAGAACGACAAATAAGACCGATTTCTGATTCAAGTTTGGCGATCAAAAAGCCACAAATCCGAGCGCCGCGGCGCCGCCGCCCGACCTACCGAATACGACCTCGAAGGGGTCGTACATGAAGGAATGCGGGAAGGGGCGGAGTACGAATGATTTCCGGCGCTGCGCGGGCGAGTGGGTAGCCACGGTCAGCGCTTTTCTGACCCTGGGCCGTTCTTTGCGTGCAGGCCGGAAGGCCCACGGTTGGGAAAAGCACCAACCGTGGCTACCCCTCAACCACCGTTCGGGCCGGCGCCACCACGTCCGGTCCAGGTGGTGACTCCGAGCGGCACGCTCGCCAACAACGTGAATTTTCGCGTGGAACCGTGAAAAGCAGTGAACGAGCGCAACAGTGTGATGTGCCTTCCGTTGCCCGGAGGGCAACACTGTGGATAGCCGTAGGTGCAACCTACGGTGAGAATCGGCCCAACCAATACGACCCTGAAGGGGTCGTACATGCAGCAATGCAGGAAGGGCGGAGCACGAATAATTTCCAGTGCCGCGAGAGAACGAGCTGACGGAGGTCAACCCCTTCGGGGTTGCTTTTCAATCTTGCCCTATAACCGTAGGTTAGCACCTACGGCTATTCACTTTCCGCCCCTTCGGGGCCGGCTCAGGTGATGACTCCGAGCTGCATGCTCACCAGCAACGTGAGTTTTCGCGTTGACTGAAATGTAGCGCAAGGCTCGATTTCAGCCTTGCGGCTTTTTTTCGAGGAAATGGAGAATCCGCATAACCTGCTCTGAGTTCGGCGAAGGGCTTGAAAGACGAGCTGATGCAGTCTTCGTCAGAAAAGCGATCCCCTTGGACGAGTTCTACGCGTCTGCCACAATCCCTCAATCCACTGTCACGCCGACCTGGACCGTGTGGCTGAGACTGCCGCTGGTGGCTGTTACGGACACGCTGCCGGTCTCTGAAGGCGTCGTTGTGGTCGTGGTGGTGGTGCTCGTGCTTCCTCCGCCCCCGCAACTGACGCTGAATGCAACCAGGCAGGCAATCATGATGGCCAGCCAGGCGAGCCGCGGCAGGGTGTTTGCCGCACGGAACGTCCATCGCGGCTTGACGGCACCCAGCCCCGCCGCGCCGAAAATCAGACTGAACGCCAACAGCAAAAGGGCCTGTGGCCATCCGGGGGTGAAGAGCCTCGTTACGCCATGAACGCGGGCGCTCGTCGAGGCGGCAACGCTGAGTGAGGTGGTGCCGGTGCTTCCGAGTGTGGTTGGGCTCAGAGAGCAAGTGACCCCGCTCAGTGCCGAAGGCACGCTGCAAGCTACACTCACGGTGCCCGCGAATCCGTTGTTCGGGACTACGGTGAGCGTGGCGCTGGTTGAGGCGCCGGCGGCGACCGTCAGGGTAGCCGGAGACGACGAAAGCGCGAAGTCCGGCGTGGCCCCGGTGTGGGGCTTTACGGACGTCCATTTCGAGACCAGATTGAAGGCGTCAATGGACCCCAGACCGCTCGCCTGCTCGTAGCCCGGCCCAGCCACGAAACCGATCTGGCCGCCGTTCGGGCAGTCGATGCTTCCCGCCTGGCACGGTTCCTGGTTGTTGCCGTTGGTGATGTCGTGGAAGGCGCCGGGGGCAGCGGCGGCAAGAGGATAAAGGATTTGATTGATGTTCCCCTGTGCAGAGCCGGTCTTTTGCACGATCAAGGCCACGATGCCCGAAAAAGTTGGGGGCCCGACGGATGATCCGCCGACAACGTCAAGAGTCTGATCGCTCGCCCTGAAACCACTCGTGCAGTCCGTTACGCCCGTATCCTGGTTCGTGTAGTCCGAGGAACAGATCAGGTAAGGGTCGTGATCGGGTGAAGCGCTGATCGCTACGTCCGGCACATCGCGGGCATCGTCGTTGGGCACGCCGGTTCCCGTCTGCCATACGGGCTTGGTGAAGAAGATGCTCGCTCCCCCGCCGCCGGCGGAAAGTTCTCCGGCCGTTGCGGTGTCGTTCCACACCATTTCCGGAATGTAAGAAAGGGCGGAGCCCTGGGTGGTGCTGTTGTCGGAGCCGCTCCAGTAGGCATTCGCTCCAGTCGTACCGTCGTTATAGAACTCGGTTCCGCCAACGCCCGTCACATTGGGTGAACTAGCGGGAAAGTCCACCGCCAATCCATTCGTCGCGATGTCCGTCGGAGCCGCGGGATTGATATTGTCGCAGTCCGTGGCACCCGCGTCCCCCGCCGCGCCCACCACCGTTTCTCCCTGGGCGCTCG
The DNA here is from genome assembly GCA_035946735.1 of Terriglobia bacterium. Taxonomy (GTDB): domain Bacteria; phylum Acidobacteriota; class Terriglobia; order UBA7540; family UBA7540; genus Gp13-AA77. Next base: position 45,901 of record DASYYZ010000155.1, on the reverse strand, counting down.
CTTGCTCGAGCATGGTTTGAATGGTCGTCACCGTCGTGGCGCCCTCAATCTGTTCGCAACCGCCGTAGCTGATGCTGATCACCGGCGCGATCTTATTGTCGATGGCGTAGGTGAGAGAATCGAAAGCGCCGTTGGCCGAGTTTCCGGAATTCACGTAGATGATGGCCGCATTCCGGGCCACTGCTCCCGACCACTCGAGGTCCAGGTCAGCCTCTGTCAGATCGCCCGAACTCGTGATAGCGACATGAGCCGGGGTATCCACCACGGTCGGGTTGTCGGCAGGCAAACCGGCCGCAGCACGGAATTCGGTGATGTCGTTCACGGTGATGTCGGTTTGTCCCATCACGGCAATTTTGACGCCCGCCCCCGTGATCCCGGTGTTGTAAAGGCTCTGGACGTCGTAAATCGTCGCAAAGTCGGCTGGCGCAACGTAATGATTCCCCGAAGTGCTGGAAGTGAATCGCGGATTCGGCCCCGCGCTGATCCTGCGCCGGATTGACTTGGCCTCGGGACGAAAATCGTCGAGCGAGCGTATGCCCTCCACCACTCCCGCGAGTGCGCTCGGAACGGACGGTTCGACGGCGTTAGCGTAGTGCGTCAGGCCGCCGACGGAGTAGCGGTGGATTTCGGTGTGAAAAGCTGCGGCCACCTGTTCCGCGACGCCGGTAAAGGCCACCCAAGAGCGGCTGCGTGCCGTCTCGTCAATACTGAATCCCTGCTGTTCAAGCCAGGCCACCACTTTGGCGAAGTCGCTCTGAGACAGGCCAAAGCGGCCGGCATACTGCTCCGGAGTGAGCCACTGATGGTAGTTCGCCGAAGCGGGATCCTGCTGCTGCCGCAATAGTGTGTTCAGTGCGTCCTGCTGGCTCTCCGTCAGTTTGAAATGCATCGTCATGTGGCTTAGCTTGAACGATCCTTCCACCTCGCCCTGATCGAATTGCGGCTTTGCCAAAGGGCTGATGTTGTGTTGAACCACGCTAAGGGAACTGCTGTCGATGGGTGAACTAATTCGGTCTTGCGGGACCGTCTGCGCCTGGGGAAGACGGTCGAGCATCAAGATAAGTCCACAAGCGATGAAGAATAAAATGAGCGCGTTGGATTTCAAGGTGCGTACCCTCAGATGGATCATAATGTCGGACCTGCCGAAGTAATTGCGGATAACCCTCGAAAAAGTTCCGAAAAAATGAAGCGCGGCGCAAGGGCATAATTCCAGTGGTCCTGCTTTTCGGCGTCAGCAGGTTCAGCACTCGATACACTTGCTTGACACGTGGCCCGGCTGTCTGTAGCATATTCCGACGTACGCATTTTGCGGTGTTATGCACCTTTTTTGTAGAAGGCCGGAAAACCTACACTAGGCGTTCCGTCATCTCACGATTTGACCTTTTGCGGCTGTAGACTCAGCAGCGGCTGGGCTCGGAAGACTGTGGACGCTGCGGCTCCCGTAACAGCTGAGGAGTCGGCCGAAATTCGTTGTCAGCCAGATAGGTGCGCTCAAGGCGTAACCTGCGGATAACGCGCAGTACGCACGGCCGGAAAGTAGTGGGAAGGACCGAAAACAGGAACCGACATGGCTCAATGGCCGCATGCTCAAGGCCCGAACGCCGTACGAGAGAAGGGGGCTGACCTGGACTTGTCTAAAAGATGCGAACCCTCGGGGAGGCGCGAGACTCTCCGCCCCCTTGTCCCTCCGGTTGAAAATCCCACCCGCACTGCCGCAGGCGGCGGTCGGCAGTGGCGTGGCGTCGCGGTGCTGGTGGCCACGCTGTTCTTGCCTATCGTGACCGGCAGCTTGGCCAGAGGCCAGGCTGCGCCGCCGGACGCATCGCCCCCGGCAGCGCCGCAAGCCTCCGCAGCGGCGCCCCAAACTGCTCAGACCTCCGCCAGTACCGCCCCTAGCACCAGCAAGCAATCAGCGTCACTACCGGCGGTTGAGCCAACCGGATGGCTTGGCTTCGAGCAACTACAATACGGCGTCAGCGCGCTCGGAAACGTGATCATCGAGGACACCGATATCGGGTACGGCGTTACAGAACATTTGTCGGGAGACATCGGACTCCCGGTTATCTTCACCCGAAGCCCGTTCTCGCCGGTGCTCAGTCACGACTACTATTGGTCCGCGTTGCTTGGCGAGCCCTATATCGATGTGAAGTATACGAACACTTATCACGACTTCAACTATACGTCGGTGTTGACCGGCACCATTCCCGCTTCCGGCGAGGACAAAATCTACTCAACGGGGCGATTCGGCGTGGATTTGTTCAACCACATAGAGGAACCGTTCGGCAACTACACGCCGTTCCTCAATATCGGCTTTTCAAATGGCGCTGTGAACCGCTTCGTCATGCCAAGACCCTACGCGACAGCCCGGCCCTACCAGACCCTGGGCTTCCTGGCAGACGCCGAAGCAGGTTTGCAGTACAGGTTCAGCAAAGGGCGCCTGAGAGGAGTGTCCGTCGCAGTTTCCGCCTATGGGCTGGAACCGGCGGGGGCGCAGAAGGTTTATAGCCGCCTTGTGTTTCCGTATTCAGACTTGGCGGGTGACGGCCACCACGACCGGTTCTTCGATAGCACTTTTGAGACTACGTCGAACTGGGTGATTATCGACCAGACGCTGCAGCCAACTGTGATCCCAAACTCAAAGTTGTCGCGCGACAACGGCTTTTCAGGAACCGTGGATATCACCCGTTGGCACAACCTTGACGTGCAACTGGCTTACACCCGAAGCATGCACTATGACCTTGATGTCTACACGGCCACGTTTACCTTTGACGCGCGGGAATTGCTCAGAAGCGTGGTCCCGCACCGGCGATAGCATGGGTCCTCGGCGCCGGGGAATCAGTCGTAAATCGTTTGGCGGCTGCCGCCGAGCGGCTTTGGGCCAAGAACCTGAGCCTAGGAAGGCGCTAGAGCGCTAATGTTGCGCCATCTGATTTGATTATGCAGAACGACAGAACGCGGAAACGGAAGGCTCCGGCGTGGCCGCTGCCGATGCTGTGCCTTATGGGCGCGGCAGTCTTCGCCGCGGACGGGCCGCAATCCGGCTTGCGGGTGGTCGCTTCAGGCTCCGATAAGACCGACTACGGGACACTACCATTGAGCTTTGAGGCAAATCAGGGGCAAACGGATTCCGACGTGCGATTCCTGGCGCACGGTCCGGGATACAGCCTGTTCCTGACAGCCGACGAGGCGGTTTTGGCGCTCAGGAGTCATCAGTCACGCGGCATCAGTCGGCAGTTGCACCGGGGGACGAACGAGGATCGACAGTCTGCACATGCTGTGCAAATGAAGCTTGTCGGCGCAAACGCAAACGTGTCCGTCAGGGGAATCGACCAGTTGCCAGGTAAGATCAACTATTTCATCGGCAACGACCCGAAGAAGTGGCGCACTGGCGTTCCCACGTACGGGAAGGTCAAATACGAAAGCGTCTACCCTGGCATCGATCTGGTCTATTACGGCAACCAGGGCCACCTTGAATACGACTTTGTAGTCGCTCCCGGCGCCGACCCTGGCGCGATCCGGCTGGCGCTGGAGAGCGCGACGGCAGGGGGCAGTGGTCAGCCGGCAACCGGCGACCGGCAGGCGGAGACTCGAAACGTGAGCTTCAAGGGTCGAAATGGAGCCTCGCTTTCCGGCTCGCGATTCTCTCGGAGCTCCTTGAGTCTGGCGGCTAGTGGCGACCTGATCGTGAAGCTCGATGGCGGGGAGCTGCGCTTTCACAAGCCGGTAATCTACCAGCCAGAAGCAACCTCGAACTCCGGACTCCGAAGTGAGAAACTACCCATCGAGGGTCACTACCGCGTCGCTGGCCACCAAGTGAGCTTGGAAGTCTCGAACTATGACCACAGCCGGCCTCTGATTATTGACCCCGTGCTCTCTTATTCGACTTATCTGGGAGGCACCGGGCAGGATATCGCGTATGGCATTGCGGTCGACGGCTCCGGCGCTGCCTACATCACCGGAGTCACCGGGTCCTTAAATTTTCCCGTGAAATCGGCGGAGCAATCGACCGAAAATGGTTCGGCAAGCGCTTTCGTGGCCAAGCTCAATTCGACCGGTTCCGGCTTGATCTACTCAACCTACCTCGGAGGTAGCGGCTCTGACTCCGCAAGCGCAATTGCGATCGATTCCACAGGGAACGCCTACGTCGCAGGCAGCACCTCGTCGGTGGATTTTCCCGTGACGGCTGGGGTGTTCCAAGGGACCTTCGGCGGCGTGATGGATGCATTCATCGCCAAACTAAATCCGACTGGTTCCTCCCTTGTGTACGCCACGTACCTCGGAGGCTCTGCCACGGATCTGGGCCAAGGCATCGCGATAAACAGCGCCGGCGACGCTTACGTGACGGGGTCCACCCAATCGCCCGACTTCCCTACCGCGAATCCACTGCAGATCGGAAACGGTAGCTGCACGGTGATTAACACGGTCCAGACCTGCTCGGCGGACGCGTTCGTGGCGGAAGTGAATTCTGCAGCAACCGCTCTCGTGTACTCGACCTATCTTGGCGGATCTTCGACCGATTCGGGCCAGGCCATAGCCGTTGACCCGGCCGGAAACGCCGTGATTGCCGGTTACACTTATTCCTCCAACTTCCCCACCCAGAGTCCATTCCAACCCGCGACCGGGGGCGGAATCGATGCGTTCCTGACCGAGCTGGACCCGAGCGGCACAAACTTTGTATTTTCAACTTACCTTGGCGGCAATGGGCAAGATCAGGCCTTCGGACTCGCGCTCGATAACTCGGGCAACATCTACGTCACGGGGGGGACCCAGTCCGCTGACTTTCCCACCACTCCGGGGGCCTTTCAATCGACGTATGGAGGAAGCGGCGATGCGTTCCTGAGCAAGCTGAGTCCAAACGCCAACGCGCTGCTGTACTCGACCTTCATCGGCGGAACCGGGGCGGACCAGGGCAATGGAGTGGCCGTAGATTCGGCCGGCGACACCGTGGTTGTGGGCGTCACCCAATCGACCGACTTCCCAATCCATGACCCTCTGCAAAGCATATTGGGCCTCTCGGGCGCCGGAAACTGCACTACCTCGGCGGGCGTATCGGGCGTTTGCTCGGACGCATTCGTGACCAGACTGGGTGCATCAGGGAGCGTCTCGTATTCCACCTATCTTGGCGGGACTCAGGCGGACTTTGCCCAGACCGTGGCGATGGACTCCTCGGGAACTCCGTACGTTGCCGGAAGCACGTCCTCATCGAACTTTCCTGTGATCGGCGGAGCCCTGGAGGGCGCTTACGCCGGCGCGGGCGTGAATGGCAACGCCTTTATCGCCAAGGTCGATCCAACCGATGCTCCGGGCGTCGCCCTGAGTCCCCAATCCATTAACTTTGGTAACCAAGCCCTCAACGTTGCGAGCGCAGCCCAGACGGTCATCTTGATCAACGCCGGCAGCCTGCCGCTGCAGGTCACCAGCATCACAGCCACCGGCAACTATGCGGTGAGCAACAACTGCGGCACCACGGTTTCGGCAGGCGGCGGGAGTTGCACCATCAGCGTCACCTTTACCCCTACCACCGCCGGCCCCAGGACCGATGAGATCACCATTACGGATAATGCGGCCGGCAGCCCTCACCAGATCGCAGTGACGGGAACGGGAGTCAATGGCGGTGGAGGCACGCTGACACTGACTCCGAAGGCCCTGGTTTTCCCGGTTCAAGTCATCGGAACCACGAGCCCGTCGCAGGTGGTCCAGCTCGTGAACGGGAGCCAATCCGCAGTCACTATCACTGCGATCAGCGCCAGCGGCGACTTCGCGGAGACCAATACCTGTGGCGTGCTGCCGAATATTGTTAATGCCGGAAGCGTTCTCAATGCCGGGGCCAGTTGCGCGGTGACCGTCACGTTCACACCCACGGCCAGCGGTTCCCGAACCGGCTCGCTGACTATTACTGACAATGCCAGCAGTTCTCCATCAGCCGGCTTGTCCGGGACTGGAGGCGGCGTTTTCGCACTGTCCGCCAGCAAGCATTCCAGCAACATTGTGATCGGCACCACCTCAACCACCTTTACAATCACCGCGGAGGCCGCGAGCAGTTTCACTTCGAGCATCAGTCTGGCCTGCTCTTCCGGCGTCACCTGCTCTTTTAACCCGGCCACCATCACGGCGGGGCAAACCACCACCCTGACGGTCACCGGCCTGTCAGCGACCAGCCCCAATCCTTCTAACGTCACCGTAACCGGCACCAGCGGCTCGAACACCTCCGCGCTCTCGTTGTCGGTGTTTCTACAGGACTTTTCGGTGACGGCGACCCCTCCCTTAGCCAACGTGACTGCGGGAAAGACCACCACCTATTCCGTGACGGTGACAGGAATCAACGGCTTCAATGGCGTGGTGTTGCTGAGCTGCAGCAGCGCGTTACCTAACGAGACCGACTGCTCGTGGGCACCCAGTTCGGGGATCACGCTGAACGGCTCGTTCACAGCTTCAGCCACTCTGAGCGTTACCACTACCACTCAGCAGACCTCTCGCGGATGGCCTCGTCGCCGCAAACCCGGACCCGGGAATTTCGAGCGCGGACTTTGGACGCTGGTGATGGGCCTGACGGCGCTCTTTGCCGCATTATTGGCCGCGAATCGGCGACGACTCGGCGGCTCGCTCCGTGCGCGCTACGCGGCGGTCGTGTGCATTCTGTTGCTGACAATCGGAGCGATGAGTTGCGAGAATTACGGCTATAACGTTATCGGGACACCCGTGGTGGTGGGTACACCCACCGGTGTCTACGTCATAACGATTTCGGGCACCCTGGGGACCAATAGCACGGTGATTCGGTCCACGTCGGTGAATCTTTCGGTCGCGCCCGGCTAACTTGGATCTCCGGGCGTGGCCTGCGTTCTGCCGGTGCTCCTGATTGCAGTAATGGTTCTAACATCCGGGTCCCCCGTGGGGTCGGGAACTTCGAAATTGAGGGATCGATTGCCATCACCGGTGGCGCTCCCCCTCCCGAGGTCGGCAGCTTATGCGTAATTCGCACCTACTCTGGATATCACTGGTTCTCGCGCCGCTGGCGCTTGCCGCGAGCTGTCCTGCACAAAGCTCAGAGGCCCGCCAACCGGGTCCATCGAGACAGCAGGACTCAGCCTATGGCCGTCTGCCGCTCAGCTTTGAATTGAACCAAGGCCAGACAGATTCGCGGGTCCGGTTCCTGGCGCACGGGCCGGGATATAGCTTATTCCTCACCGGCGATGAGTCAGTCCTGGCGCTCAAGAGCCATCAGTCGCCAGGCCAGCCGCCAAGCCAGTCGAACGGCCCGTCGGATAACGAACTTCAGACCGGGACCGCTGTGCTGAGAATGAGACTCGTCGGGTCTAATCCGCGCGCGATTGTGACGGGAACTGATGAGCTGCCTGGGAAGAGCAACTACTTCATCGGTAACGATCCTAAGAAGTGGCACAGCGATGTTCCAAACTTTGCCAGGGTGAAGGAATCGAACGTTTATCCGGGCGTCGACGTGGTCTACTACGGCAATCAGGGCCAGTTGGAGTATGACTTCGCGGTGGCCCCAGGGTCCGATCCCTCAAAAATCGACTTCAAGATTCAGGGTGCAGAAAAGTTGAAGATCAATGAATCCGGCGACTTGGAGATCGGAGTCAACGGCGGCACTCTCATCTTGCAGCAGCCGGTCGCTTATCAAGGGAGAGAACCTCACCGGCAGCCCGTAAGCGTCCGCTATGTGCGCCGGGGGAAGAATGAGTTTGGATTCCAGCTTGGCCACTACCGGCGAAACCAGCCGCTCGTGATCGATCCTGCAGTGCTCTATTCCACTTATCTCGGCGGCAGCGGCGGCGATGTTGCCTATGCGATCGGCGTGGACACCTTGGGAGATGCCTACGTTGGCGGAGAAACAAATTCGACCAATTTCCCCACCCTGAATCCCGAACAGGGGAGTAACGGCGGCAACGGCGACGGCTTCGTCTCGAAATTGAACCCTGACGGCACCCAACTGATCTTTTCCACCTACATTGGGGGCTCCGGAGCAGACAGCGTCACCGCCCTAGCCGTGGACTCCAAGGGTGACGCCTTCGTGACGGGTCAAACCACGTCTTCGAATTTCCCAATTACCCCCTTAAGCACCACCACATCAACAGTCACGGCTTTTCAGACCGTATACAAGGGTAATGGGGACGCCTTTGTCGCTGAGCTGCCGAGCACGGGCGACAAACTGACGTATTCGACGTACCTGGGCGGCAGCGAAGCGGACTTTGGTCTAGGTATCACATTCGATGCAGCAGGCAACGCCTACATCACCGGATCAACCCAGTCGCCCGACTTTCCGACCCTGAATCCGTTTCAGCCGACTCTGGCAGGCTCGTCTGATGTTTTTATTACCGAGTTGAACTTCTCGGGGACGGCCCTGGTCTACTCGACTTACCTGGGTGGGTCGCAGGCGGATACGGGTCAGAGCATTAAGGTAGATAGCTCGGGTAACGCCTATGTGGCGGGGTACACGTTTTCGACCGATTTTCCAACCAAGACTCCGATTCAAGCCGCGAACATGGGGAACGCGGACGCTTTTGTTTCCGAATTGAGCAGCGGAGGCACCGCCCTGGTCTTCTCAACTTATCTCGGCGGAAGCGCACAAGATCGGGCCTTCGGGCTGGCGCTGGACAGTTCGGGAAACATCTACGTGGCCGGCGACACCCAGTCCAGCGACCTGATGACCACCGCCGGCGCCTTTCAAGTAACCTATGCCGGAGACGGCGACGCTTTTGCCGCCAAGCTTACTGCCGGAGGCAAGTCCCTCAGCTACTGGACCTATATCGGGGGCGCCGGCGTGGATCAAGGCAATGCGGTCGCCGTGGACTCCTCGGGCAACGCTTCTATTGTGGGTTTCACGCAGTCGAGTAATTTCCCGATCGTGAATCCGTTTCAGGCAGTTTTAGGAATCAGCGGCGGCAGCGCTTGCGGGTCCACTTCCTGCGCGGATGCCTTCCTGACCCAATTGAATTCCTCGGGCGCTCAGGCGAACTATTCCAGTTTCATGGGCGGCAGCGGGGCGGACTTCGGTCAGGCGGTGGCCGTGGACGCCACCGGGAATGTCTACCTCTCGGGTAGCACTTCCTCGGCTAATTTTCCCGTCATCGCAGACGTTTATCAGGGTAATCTCGGGGGGGTGGCCGGCAACGCCTTTGTAGCTAAGGTCGAGTCCGCCAACGCGCCCGCCATCGCCTTGTCCCCCGCCAAGCTGAATTTCGGGAATGAAGCCGTCAGCGTTACCAGCTCCGTTCAGACCGTGACTGTTATCAATATGGGCACTGCGCCCCTTGAGATTACCCAAATTGCGCCTCCCACGAGCGATTTCACGGACTCGAATGATTGCATCGGTACAGTGGCGCCTTCCGGCGGGACGTGTACCGTCAATGTCGCCTTTAACCCGACGTCCACAGGAACAGTGACCGATGAGTTCACAATCACGGACAATGCCCTCGGCACTCCACAGACCTTTACGGTGACGGGAACCGGCGTCACGCAAGCCACAGCGGTCACAGTGGCCCCCACAAGCCTGGTGTTTCCGAACACCAACGTGAGCTCGAAGAGCCCGGCACAGACCGTTACCATCACGAACACCGGCACCGCGACTCTCGACATTACCGGAATCACCGCTACCGGCGATTTCACCGAGACCAACAATTGCGCCGCTAAGTTCAATGTGCTGAACGTGGGCCAGAGTTGCTCCGTTACCGTTATCTTCGCCCCTACGGCAAGCGGCAGCAGGACAGGAGCGCTCAGCTTCAGCGACAACGCCACCGGGAGCCCTCAAAGCGTCGCCCTCTCGGGAAATGGACTGGCTCTGATCTCGGTCTCGTCCAAGAATCCTACCATTTCGGTGGTTGATGGATCGACAACGGCCACCTGGACCATCACGGCGTCTGCGGCCAGCGGCTTCACGGGAAATATCAGCCTCTCTTGCGCCCCAGGTGTGAACTGCACATTCAGCGTCAATCCGATCTTCTCCGGACAGAGCAGCACCCTGACACTTAACGACCTCAACGCGGTAACAACGAATCCTTACATCTTCACCGTCACCGGGACCAGCGGTTCCCAAAGCGCCACCGTAAATCTCACGGTCCTGCTCGAGACTTTCTCCCTTGCCGGATCTCCGGCTCTCGACACCGTCACTGCCGGCGCTCCGGCGTCGTATTCGGTCGTGCTGACACCGCTCTTCGGCTTTAACCAGCAAGTTAATCTAACCTGCTCTAACTTGCCGGCCGGCACAACATGCACTTTCACGCCCAGTTCGCTCACTCTTAACGGAACGTCGCCTTCTACAGTTGCGCTCAAAATCAGCACCACTCAGTCGGCTTCCCTCTGGCGCTGGGTCCGTCGAATTCCACCGCGGTCTCTGCCCCTTCTGGTTGCGGTTTCGTTCGTGCTGATGTTGGTGCTCCTCATGCTCGGCAAGCCGTGGGATCGTCCGAGTGTGGCACGCCCGCGACTCGTCATGGCCACTCGGATGGCCGTCGTGGGTCTTCTGCTCCTTGGCTTGTTGCTCCTTGGCGCCTGCCGCGGAATAAACTCGTCAACTTCCCCAACGCCGACCGGGAACTTCATCATTACCGTAACCGGCACCCTGAACTCGAACACCGCCATCCAGGAAACCACCACCGTGGATCTTTCCATTACGTAGGCGAATGGGCCCGTTGCTGCACACACGGGCCCCCGCGCCACCAGTGGGCGCAGCCGTATCGGCCATGTCGTGGCTGGTTTAGCCTCTATGTCCCTCGCCGTGCCGGTACTCATCAATTAGCGCGTAGAGCGATCATCGGGTCAATGCGTGACGCCCGTCGCGCCGGGATGTATCCGGCAATCAGCGCCACGCTGCAAAGAAGCAGGACCATGCCTGCGAACGTCACCGGATCGGTGGGTTTGGTTCCGAACAGCAGCGAGGCAATCCCCCGGGCAACGGCGAAAGACGCAGCGGTTCCGAGTGCAATCCCGACAAGCGCCAGCCGCAACGTGTTTCGAATAACGCTCAACTGGACCTGGCCTGCTGTGGCGCCCAGCGCCATGCGGATGCCGATCTCCTGAGTCTGCCGCGTAACCGAATAGGAGATGACGCCGTAGATCCCGAGTGAAGCGAGGATGAGGCCCAGCGATGCAAAGCCCGAGACGAGCATCACGAAGAAGCGGCGCGGTGAGATGGCATGATCCACAATCTGCTGGATGGGGCGAAACTCGGCAGCGCGCTGGCCAGGATTGAGCGCGCGCAGGGTTTTCATAACGCTCGAAGCCAGTGCATCCGGCGGCAGTTTTGTGCGCACCACCATTTCCGCGCCCACAGGACCCGCCTGGGTCACCGGCAGGTATGCATCCAGGCCCGAGGAGTCTTCCACGCCCGTCTCGCGAACATCGGAGACTACACCCACCACCGTTGTGTCGCCTCCGCCGACCTCGGCGATGCGCCCCAACGGATTCTGGCCCGGCCACAGCCTTTTCGCCGCAGCCTCATTCAGAATCACCACGTGCTCACTGTCCGCCCGGTCCGCCCAGCTTAGGTCGCGCCCTTCGCGCAGGTGCATGCCCATGGCCGCCAGGTAGCCAGGCGTCACCACATAGACGAACGCATCAGGAGACTCGTTTTGGCGATAGATTACTCCCTTCGCGCCCAGCCCCCAACTCCGGTTGCGATCGAGGGGCAACATGTCTGAGATGCCGGCGTCCTCGATGCCCGGAATGGCCCTCACGCGGCGCACCATTTCTTCGAAGATCGCGCCCCTCCGGGCCCCCTGTTGGGCTCCATTCGTTGCGCTGTCGTCATAGTCCACACTGATCGCCGCGGCGTGGTCGGGCTGAAATCCCAGATCGACGTCAAGAAGGCGAAGAAAGCTGCGCAACAGCAGGCCCGCCCCGACGAGCAGCACACAGGCCAGAGCGACTTCCGAGACCACTAGCGTGAAGCGCACGCGGTCGTGTTTGCGGCCCTCGGTGGTTCCATGGCCCGATTCTTTCAAGGCCTCCTGAATATCTTTGCCCGCCATCCGGAACGCCGGCGCCAGACCGAAAAGCACGGCGCTGGCCGTCGCAATCAGGAGTGTCCAGGCGAGCGCCGCGCCATCCACGCGCAGCTCGCTGAGCAACGGCAGCGCGATCGAGCCCTGGTGGGCCAGATAAAACGTCATGAGAAAAGCAAAGGCCAACCCCAAGACCGCGCCCCCCATCGAGAGCACCATACTCTCGGTGAGCAATTGGCGGATCAGTCTTCCTCTTACCGCCCCCAGCGCGCTTCGCATGGCGAATTCTTTGCTCCGCGCGGCCGCGCGCGCCAGCGACAGATTCGACAGATTCACGCAGACGATCAGCAGGATAAGACCGACTGCGGACCACAGTACAATGAGCGACCGCCGCAACTTGCCGCTGACATGGTCCTTCAGCGATTGCACCTGCGCCTCGTACCCAATGCCGAAGTCCGGTCGCGCCGCGTTGTGATACAAATGTGGAAACAGGAGGTTGGCCTCCGCCTGCGTCTGCGCCAAGGTTATACCGGGCTTCAGACGGCCGATCAGCAGCAACGTGTTCCCCCAGTTGCGCATGTCGTAGGGCGCGGGAACAAGGATGTCCATTTTGGTGCCCGGCGCAAAGACCGAGCCAAAATCGAAAGTTGACGGAAGCACTCCGGCCACCGTCACCGAAGTATTATTCAGCGTAATCGCCTGCCCGGTGATGGAACGGTCCCCGGCAAACTGCCGCTTCCAGAAGAAGTAACTCAACATCACCGCGGGCGCAGCGTTCTTCCGGCACTCTTCGGGCGTGAACGGCCGGCCCATCATCGGATGCACGCCCAACGTCTGAAAGAAATTGCACTCCAAGCTCACTCCGGAAACAGGCTGAGGCTCGCCCCGCCCCGTCAGCTTGTAGTCCGAGGGGCCGTAGAAGGGCATATAGGCCGTGACAGCGTCGAGCGAATGGTTGCGCTGCTGGTATTCCTCAAATGCATCCACAGAGTACGTCACGCTTGAGAGGCCGCCTTCCCTGGGCGGCCCTTCAATCCACACCAGCCGCTGCGGATCCTGGAAAGGCAGCGGCCGCAGCAGGATGGTGTTGACCACGCTGAAAACGGCAACGTTGGTTCCGATGCCGAGGCCAAGTATCAGCACCGCAATCAGGGTGAAGGCGCGATCCCGGCGTAGCGTGCGAAAGGTGTAGCGCAGGTCCTGCATCAGTACATCTAAGGCGGGTAATCCTCGCGCCTCGCGATGCTGTTCCTTCGCTTGTTCCGTGCCGCCAAATTTCACTAGCGCCTCGCGCCGGGCTTCTTCAGGCGAGAGTCCGCGCTGCAGGTTTTCTTCGATGGCGAGTGCCAGATGGGTTGCCATCTCCGAATCGAGTTCGCCGTCGAGAGGCCGCTTGCGGAAGAACGCCCGGATCCGGTTGACCACCCGCCGAAGTTGATCCCTCATCGCCTGCCTCCTTCTTCCATCGCAAGCACCCGGCCCATCACGTCCGTCAGGCGCCGCCAGTAAGCTTCATCTTCAGCCAGTTGTCTGCAGCCTCGCTTCGTCAGGGAATAAAACTTCGCCTTGCGGTTCGTGCTCGAGGTTCCCCACTCGGCGGAAATCCAGCCTCGATGCTGAAGCCTCACCAGAGACGCATAGATTGTCCCTTGGTTCAACAAGACTTCGTTGCCGCTCACCTGCTCGATGCGCCGGGCAATGCCATAGCCGTGCAGCGCGCCCATGGCCTCGAGCGTGCGCAAGACCATAACGTCGAGAGTGCCTTGTAGAAGGTCGAGTTTCGTTTTGCCCATGCGCCTCCTGTGCTGTTACCGCAAGGATGATAGCACGCCCGATGTGGTACTACCACAGGTCAGGTTAGACGATCCGCGGAGATCGTTGTGAGCGGCTGCCCAATCAAAATCCCCCTTCTTGGCTCGCACTAGCGAGTGCGTTGGTCAATGTGCGGAAGCGCTGGCGCCGGACAGAGTCTGTCGTATACTTGCAGCCGGTCTTCAAAATGAATCTGTGTGCTTCAAAAATGCGTTAGGGAGGTTCGTGACCGTGATGAGACAAATGATTAACCTGCTGCTCGCGGCCTGCGCGCTGTTGTGGGCCGCCATCGCCGCGCCCTGCCAGCTTGTGGAGCAATACAACCCGCCGAAGGCGAACTGCTGCCTTCAGTTCGCGGCCCAAGGCCTCGCCGATCAACTGCAGGACTGGAATCAGATCGGCCGCTACCACGCCGACGACGAACGCCTGAAGGCGCTCGCGCCGGAACCGCGTCGGGTGGTCTTCATGGGGGATTCGATCACCGACGGATGGAAGCTCGATCAGTATTTCTCCGGCAAGCCCTACGTCAACCGCGGCATCAGCGGCCAAACTACAGCTCAGATGCTGGTGCGCATCTATCCGGACGTAGTCGACTTAAAGCCTGCCGCGATCATTATTCTGGCAGGCACCAACGATATCGCCCGCAATACGGGCCCGGAAACGCTGACGATGATCGAGGAGAACTTCGAGGCCATGACGGAGCTCGCGCAGGCGCACGGCATCAAGGTGATCCTTTGTCTGCTCACTCCCATCAGCGACTACACCGAGCACAAGCAGACGGAGCATCGTCCGCCAGCCGACATTTTGAAGCTCAACGACTGGCTCAAGCAGTATGCGAACCGTACCCACGCCGGAATCGCGGACTATTACACCGCGACCGTCGACTCCACCGGCATGCTGAAGCAGGGTTATTCCAACGACGGCCTGCATCCCAACGACAAGGGCTATGCGCTCATGGCGCCTGTGGCAGAGGTGGCACTTGAAAAAGCCCTGCAGTAGCAGCAAGTTTGCGGCGCATTGACTTGGCTAATCCGGTTAGCTAAGATGCGCCTATGACCGTAAACGTCCACGAAGCCAAAACCAATCTTTCCGCTCTGCTCAAACGTGTGGCGGAGGGGGAGGAAATAACGATCGCGCGCGCCGGTAAGCCCGTCGCTCAACTCGTTCCGGCTAAACCGAGAGGTCCCTTTCCTCTCGATTTCGAACCAGGCATCAAGATTGCGGATAATTTTGATGATCCGCTGCCGCTTGAAATCCTGGCACTCTTCGCGGGAGAAGGCAAGAAGAGGAAGAGAGAAGGCAGTAAGCGGAAGGCAGGGCGGTGACCTTCCTCTTCGACACCTCAACGTGGATCCGGACATTGTGGGGCTCGCACCGCCTCAGCAGCGGGATTCGCGATTTGTTTGCAGAGAGGGAGCGGCATGTTTTCTATTTATCGGCTGCGAGCGCCTGGGAGATTGCGATCAAGTCATCCTTGGGCAGACTTGACCTTCCCGGGCGCGCCGCCGAGATCGTTCCGGACGCCCTCATGAAGCAAGGCATCCAGTCGCTGCCGATCGCAAACAGGCATGCCCTGGCCGTCGCCGATTTGCCCTTCCACCACGCCGATCCCTTTGATCGGCTGCTGATTGCCCAAGCCCAGACGGAAGACCTGACAATCTTGACCAGCGACCGGGAATTTCGGCGCTACGATGTTAGAATCATGTGGTAGTCGCACCGGCGGCACCCGCCCGCGTCAATGCCGTTGGGCGGCGGCCTGCACCGCCAGCGCGATTCCTCCCAAGACTCCTGCGTTGTCACCGAGCTCGGCCGGGACCACGTACTCGTCGATGCGCCCGGTGATCTTGTCAACACGGACGTAGCCGTTGAGCAGGTCAACGGTCTTGCGGCGGATTGCGGGGAACAAGCCCGGCTGATGCATCACACCGCCGCCCAGGATGATTCGCTGCGGCGACAGCGTGCACACGAGGTTGGCAACGCCCAGGGCGAGATAGTGAGCCTCGAGATCCCAAGCCTTATGCCCGGGCGGCAGATTCTGGCCCTTTCCGCCCCAGCGTGCTTCGATCGCGGGACCGGATGCGAGACCTTCCAGACAATCGCCGTGAAATGGGCAGGCTCCGGGAAACGGATCGGCCAGGAGATCGTGCGGAAGGCGCATATGGCCCATCTCAGGATGAAGCAGACCGTGCATCAGATGACCTTCAACCATGCCGCCGCCCCCGATTCCGGTACCGACCGTGATGTAGACAAAAGTGTCGAGCCCCTGCGCGGCGCCCCACAGGCGCTCGCCTAGCGCGGCGCCGTTCACGTCAGTGTCGAAGCCGACCGGCACACCGAAAGCGCGCCGGACCGGGCCCACCAGATCTACGTTCTGCCAGGCCAGTTTGGGGGTGGAGGTAATTTGCCCGTACTGCGGCGACAGACGATTCACATCAATCGGCCCAAACGATGCGATGCCGAAGGCGCTGAGGGGCTCGCGTTCGGCGTGCGCCTTGAAGAACTGGAGCACGCAGCCGAGCGTCTCCTCAGGCGCGGTGGTGGCGAACTCCGCCCTCGCGCGAAGATCGTGCGGCCCTGTGCCAACGGCGCACACGAACTTCGTGCCGCCCGCCTCGAGTCCGCCGAACAAAGCCATGTCTGCCTCCAAGGCCGGTCATCAACACTGCCCATCGTGGTGTATCCACGGCACTTTACCAAATCTCAGGGTGCGCCCGAAAGCGAGTCGGGCGGGTCATGGGCGACCATGTGGCCGGTCGACGCTGTGTCTGGCGGCTCGCGAACATCGCCGCGGATAACGCCGCCATGCCTTTCGGATTTCGCTCTCCAAAGGGGCACGATTTAAGCTAGAATCGGCTGCCGCGGATCTGCTGGCGATCCGGGAAGCCCCGCGCTCGCGTGAACCAGATCGGAGTTCAGTAAATGGCAACTGTCAAGAAAAGCCTCAAGCCCGACCAACCGCCGCGGTTGTTTGCGCCCGGGACAGCCGTAGTTTTTATTCTGGTTACGGTGCTGTTTTTTCTCTGGGGCATTCCCAACAACCTGAACGACATTCTGATCAAGCAGTTTATGAAGTCGTTCGAGATGACGCGCTTCAAGGCGGGATTAATTCAATCGGCCTTTTACCTAGGCTACTTCACGCTCTCCATGCCGGCTGCCTTACTGATGCGGAAACGCGGCTACAAGGCGGGCCTGTTGACCGGCCTCGTCCTTTTCAGCACCGGGACATTCCTTTTTTGGCCGGCCGCGCTTGCAGGCAAATACGCCTTCTTTCTTGGGGCCTTGTTCGTGATCGCGAGCGGCCTGGCGTTTCTCGAAACCGGTGCGAACTCTTTCATCGCCGTACTGGGTGATCCTCGAACGTCCGAGAGACGGCTCAATTTCTCGCAATCCTTTAATCCACTGGGTGCAATCAGCGGAGCTTTGATCGGTACGATTTTCATCTTCTCTGGTGTCGAGCTCAGCCCGGAGCAGATCGCCGCCCACAAGCTTGCCGGAACCTACCAAGCCTATCTGCAGAGCGAGATCCTGCGGGTGAAGATGCCCTACCTGGTGCTAGGTTCCGTCGTTCTCCTCTGGGCTTTCCTAATCTGGCGAACGAAATTTCCGGCCGTGGCCGAGGAATCCGAACCTGTCCCTGGCCGTCCTCA
This sequence comes from Terriglobia bacterium, assembly GCA_035946735.1. GTDB lineage: Bacteria > Acidobacteriota > Terriglobia > UBA7540 > UBA7540 > Gp13-AA77. The sequence continues at coordinate 28,485 of DASYYZ010000155.1, read as the reverse complement.
TGGCAAACTGACGGACCTGTTTCACTACCGTCATTTCGTGCAAGGCGTCCTGGCGCAGTTCTTGTACGTGGGCGCCCAAGTGGGCACCTGGAGCTACTACATCAGTTACGTCCAGGACTATACTCATGAACCGGAAAAAATCGCGGGCTATTTTCTCACCGGCACCCTGGTGGCGTTTGGCGTGGGAAGATTCGTGGCCACCTATCTGATGAAGTTCATCCAGCCGAACCGTCTTATGGGAGTCTACGCCCTGGCGAACGTCGCTTTAGTGAGCGTGGCCGTGCTATTCCCGGGCTGGGTTGGGGTCTGGGCCGTGTTCGGAACCAGCTTCTTCATGTCACTCATGTTTCCCACGATCTTCGCGCTCGGCATCAAAGAGCTGGGACCCAATACCAAGCTTGGCGGCTCCATGATCATCATGGCGATTGTCGGCGGCGCTGCCGCGCCACCAGCCATGGGGTTGGTCTTCCAGGCAAGTCACAGCATGGCCTTGGCGATGGCGGTTCCGCTGTTTTGCTATGCTTTCATCGCCTACTACGCCTTCTACGGATCGCGGCTGACGATTGCATTACCGGCGACAGCCACCGGCGTTCCGCGCCAGTTGAAAATTTCTCCGTAACCTTTCTCCGCGCGGGCGGTTGATACCATGTTGAGCGTGGGGTGTGAGCCTTGACTAGCGGGAAGGAAGCTGACGAGCAGCTTCTGGTGGAGGCGGCACAGAAGGACCCTGGCTGCTTCGCCCAGCTTTACGAGGCGAATTTCGATCGAGTCTACGCCTACATTGCGGTGCGCGTTTGCAACCGCGATGAGGCCGAAGATTTGACCGCGGAGGTCTTCCATAAAGCCCTCGCTCACCTGGGGAGCTTTGAATCTCGCGGCGCTCCCTTCGCAGCCTGGCTCTTTCGGATCGCCGCCAATGCCATTGCCGATCACTCTCACGAGCAAGTGCGGCGGTCGGCTCAGCAGCGCGAAATTCCCGCATCGGAGTCCGCTGCTGAACCTGGCGCGCCGGAGGAACTGGAAGAGGTCGAGCGGCGTGCAAAGCTTTTCGGGCTCGTGAACGCTCTTCCCGCTGACCAGCGCCGCGTTGTCACGATGCGGTTCAGCGAGGAAAAGAGCGTCCGCGAAATCGCTCAGGAGATGGGCAAAAGCGAAGGAGCCGTAAAGCAGCTCCAGTTTCGCGCTCTGGAGCGTCTGCGGACCCGAATGGCGAGCAAGGCGGGAGGCGCCAATGCCTAAGCCCTCTTTGAGCGCGCAACTCGATGCTGCCATCGAGGCGATGCTCGCGGAGCGCGCGCGACCGCCTGAATCAGATAGCACGAGCGACCCCGAGGCTGCCCGCTTCTACGGACCTGGCCTGAAGGCGCAGCTTGTGGGCAAGGAATTTGCGGCTCTTCCGGAACGCGTCGGCCAATTGCGGGCGATTGCCAGCAACCTTACCGGCCTGCCGCGCGCTGAGTTTCGAACCAATCTTCAATCCGAACTTGAAAGGACGGCCATCATGGGAACTGCAGCCAAAGCAAGTGTGGAGTCACGCAAAGTACAACCGATCCCGGAGGGTTATCATTCGCTGGCGCCCTATCTCGCCATCAAGGGTGCGACGCAGGCTATCGAGTTTTACAAGAACGCTTTCGGCGCAACCGAGGTTTTGCGTATGGCGACGCCCGATGGCAAGATCGGGCACGCGGAAGTCCAGATCCTTGACTCGCGGATCATGCTCTCCGACGAGTATCCGGAGTTTGGCGCGCTGAGCCCTGAGTCGGTAGGCGGCACGCCAGTCGAGGTATTCCTTAGCGTTGAGGACGTGGACGGTCTACTTGAGCAAGCGTCGGCGGCAGGCGCCAGGGTGACGGCGCCTCCAAAAGATCACGAATACGGAGAGCGCCAGGCGAGCCTGCTCGATCCATTTGGCCACAAGTGGATCCTCTCGAAGCACTTCGCCGATGTCACGGCCGAAGACTACATGCGTCGCATGGCCGAGGGGCAGCAGGGCGGTTCCCCTGACGTAAGCGAGTCCGCCGCGAAGCCGGTTTTGCGTGAAGGCTTCCACGCCGTGATCCCCTACTTGACCGTGAGCGACGGCCTCAAGGCGATCGAGTTTTACAAGAGTGCTTTTGGGGCCCGCGAGATCGAGTCCATGCGCTTTGCCGATCCTGACGGCAGGCTCGCTCACGGCGAGGTTGTGATTGGGGACTCGTTGCTCATGCTGAACGGCGAGTCGGGAGAGTGGAACAAGCGTGGGCCGGGCAAGCTTGGTGGGACGCCGGTGAAGATTCATCTTTATGTGCCGGACGTCGATGCGGTGGCGGCCAGCGCGATTGCTGCCGGCGCGAAGGTGATCCGGCCGGTGCAGGACCAGTTCTACGGTGATCGCAGCGGTCAGATCGAGGACCCCTTCGGTCACGTCTGGTACATTTCAACCCACGTCGAGGATGTGACGCCCGAAGAAATCGAGCGCCGCGCGGCCGCATTCTCGGCGGGCCAAACGACTCCCGAACAACCCTCCGAGCAGCCGGCTGTGGCCGGTTCGGCGATTCCCGGAATGCGCGAGGGCTTCACAGCCGTTACTCCGTACATCACGCTGCAAAGAGCGGTCGAGTTCGTCGATTTCCTCAAGTATGCCTTCGGGGCCACCGAAGCCTATCGGCGCACGGGTCCGACGGGCGGCCTCCACGCCGGAGTTATGATAGGCGACTCGATGGTCATGATCGGTAGCATGCCCGGGCTGTCGCCACGGGACGAGCGGCCGGGAGCCTTCCACTACTACGTGGAGAATACGGACGCGGTTTTCCAACGAGCGCTTGAGGCCGGCGCCGTCGCGATCCAGCCGCCGGTGGACCACGAATACGGGGAGCGCGGCGCAAGCGTCAAAGATCCATTCGGTAACAGCTGGTACATTGCCACGGCCAAGGGCGGCCATTACATCCGCGAGGGCTTTCACAGCCTCACGCCTTACCTGCATCCTACCAGCGCGGCTAAGTTGATCGATTTTATGAAGCAGGCATTTGGCGCGGAGGAAGTCGCGCGCTATGCCGATCCGAGCGGAAGGGTCGCCCACGCCGAAGTCCGGATAGGAGGCGCCATGATTGAGATGGGCGAGGCGCACGGCCCGTACCAGCCGATCGAGACCGGGATCTATCTCTACGTCCCGGACGTTGACGCCGCGTACCGCAAAGCAATCGAGGCCGGAGGGATCTCGACCCTGGCTCCGGCGGACCAGCCTCGCGGTGACCGCCTGGCCCGTGTGCAGGACGGGCTTGGCACGACGTGGTATATCGCGACGCCGACCAAGGATTCGCCGAGCTCGAGCCAATGACGCCTTATAAAAAGCCCTGGAGATGCAGATGACGTCGAATGACTATCGCCGCCTGGCCCTGAGTTTTCCGGAAACGTCCGAGAGTTCACACTTAGGTCACCCTGACTTTCGGGTCGCTGGTAAGATCTTCGCGACCGTATCCTATCCTGACAAAGGTTGGGCCATCGTGAAGCTCACACCAGAGCAGCAAGACGAGGTAGTCCGAGGCGAACCTGCGGTATTCGCACCGGTCAAGGGCGGATGGGGACGCCGAGGCGCGACGCAGGTACATCTGAAGGTGGCCCGGAAAGCCATCCTGGCGACTGCGTTGGCCGCCGCCTGGAGCAATCGAGCGCCCAAGCGGCTCGTTGAGCAAACACGCCTGGACTCCGGACGACTGCCGCGGCGCTTCAGGTTCAGCGCCAGAGAAAACTGGGGTCGGCCAGATTCTTGGGGTCCGGACCCGTAGGCGTGCACGCACGCCTGTGGATCCCCGTGCGACAGGCGTCGTCCCCCTTTTGAAACTCCCCCAATCGCTAACCTTTTGGCTTGACCCCCGTTGTGATAAGCTCCAAAACCTAGGCGGCAGCTCCGAACAAGCCGCGTGGCCCTCTGAGAACGCAGAGCCCGGCGGCGGGGAGGGACGATATGCAACGCACCTCGAAAGCTTTCGTTATTGTGGCCGTCGTTTTCGCGGGGTTGTCGGCCTCCTGCTCGAAACCGGCGCACAGCGGCGAGCGCTATGTCTTCATCGCCACCAATATCAATATTCCGTACTGGCAGGACGCCAAAGCCGGTTTTCTGGACAGCGCAAGGGCGCTCGACGGAGCGAAGGTCGAGTTTGTGGGGCCAAGCCGCTATGCGCCAGATGAAGAGTTGAAGGACTTCCGGGACACGATGGCCAGCAAGCCGGACGGAATTCTGATATCGCCATCCCAGCCCGATTCGTTCAAAGAGGCCATCGACAGTGCCGTAGCTGCAGGCGTCCCGGTGATCTGTGTTGACTCCGACGCGCCGGGTTCACATCGCGTCCTATTCATCGGTACCGACAATTACCTTGCCGGAGAGCAAAGCGGCAACACCATGGCGGGACTGCTGCACGGCCGCGGCGGAGTGGTTGTGATCAAAATTGCGGGCCAGAACAATCAGGAAGAGCGTGCGCGCGGCGTTCGCGATGCAGTTAAGAAGTATCCGGCCCTTGCCGTGGCGATCGAAGTGAATGATTCCGGCGACGCCAACCAAGCCGGCGAGTCTGTGGCTGCCATGATCCGCAACGGAGGGCACCCCGACGGGATCATCTGCCTGGAAGCTTCTTGCGGACCCGGCGTGGCCCAGGCGCTCGATCAGCTTGGCATGGCCAACAAGATCCCTATCGTAGCGATGGACGCCAATCCGGAGACACTTGATCGGATCGCGCAGGGTTATATCGTGGCGTCGATTGCGCAAAAGCCCTACACTATGGGCTACTATGGTCTGCAATACCTGGATGACCTGCATCATAATCGGATTCATGAGTTCCCGGATTGGCGCACAGCGCCCGTTTCGCCCTTGCCCTCAATCGTGGACACCGGCACGGCCGTGGTGAATGCGGGGAACGTTCAGACTTATCTGTCCGCCGTTGCGCGTCCAAAATAGCGCCGACGGGTAAGAGTTTCATTCTGGGAACTCGTACACACCATAACGTGTAAGATTTCCCCGCCCTCCGTCGCCGACCAGATACAAAGCCACCAGCCACCTGCAACGAAACAAACCGCTTACAAACCGGCCGAAGCTCTGGCAGGCAGATTGCCGTGGTTAGGGGCGTGTGCGCAATAAGGCTCCGCGAGCAACTCGAGGGGGCAGGAACAAACTGGTTTTTGCGGCTCGAGAGCCCAGTGACTATACCCTGGGCGCTCTCTGACCCGTAGATCGCAGGCTTCGCCGCGATCTGAACAAACGAGCTTCCTACGTCCTTCCACCACGGGGCACGCAGGATTAGCGTGCCCCGCCCTCCTTACAATCCACACACCGTCGATCAGTCAGACTCCGATTCGTCCCTTTGAAGGCTCCTACGATTCTGCTGCGAGTGTGACCGGAGCACCTGAGCGAGGCGGACAACGGTGATCCTTGCGGTTGCTAGGCAGGCCCCTTATACTGAGCCGTTCATTGACTCTTGAATTTGGAGGATTCATGTTCAGGGTCGGCAGGCGAGACGCAACCAAACTCATCATCGGTGGATCGGCCGTCCTCTTGACACAACCGTGGCGGCTACGTGCCGCCGGGTGGATTGATTCCAAGGTCCGCGGCGTTCAGATCGGCGCCCAGAGTTATTCCTTTCGAGACCGTCCCCTGGACGCCTGCATTCAGGCTTTCCAGACCGTCGGGCTGGGCGAATGCGAGCTGACCCAGAGCCATCTCGAACCCGATGGGGAGAAGACGAGCCGTCAGGCAATTCGCGATTGGCGCCTGAACACGCCCCTGAGCTTCTTTGAGGACGTTCGCGCTCGCTTCGACAAGGCCGGCGTGCGTCTTTACGCCTACAATTACAGTTTCCGGCACGACATGAGCGAGGCCGAGATGCGGCGCGGTTTCGAGATGACCAAGGCGCTGGGGCTTCACTACATCACTGCTTCGTCGAACGTCAGTCTGGCGCCGGCCGTTGACAAGCTGGCCCGCGAATTCAAGATCACGGTTGGCTTCCATGGCCACGACGACACCAAGAACCCCGATGAGTTCTCCACGCCGGACACCTTTGAGCGGGCTCTTCACGGCGCCTCCCAATACCTGGCGATCAATCTTGACATCGGACACTTCACGGCCGCCGGCGGCGATGCCGTAGCCTTCCTCAAGGAGCGCCATGACCGCATCGTTACGCTGCACATCAAGGATCGGAAGAAGAATCACGGCCCCAACATGCCGTTCGGCGAAGGCGATACGCCGATCGTAGCCGTTCTCCAACTGCTTCGCGATCAGCGCTGGCAGATCCCGGCCAACATCGAGTACGAGTATGGCAAGCCCGGCATGGACACCATTGTCGAAATGAAGAAGTGCTACGCCTACTGCCGCCAAGCCCTCGAAACCTAGGTGGCCCGCCAATCCCGCCTGCCATGACTCTCGCCGAGACCCTCGTCAGCGTGTGGCAACAGACACTGGTTGACGAGCGAAAGACCATCGAGCTTGATTCCCGCGCTTATGCTGTAGGCCAGACGCGCTCCCGCCGGCTGCGAACCGTCGATTTCGAGTACGTGGGGCATCGCATCACCGGCATCGAGCAGAATCCCGATACGGCTTCGAAATGGGCGGCGATGGCACGTCAAGGCCGGCGCGTAATGCAGTTCAGTTGCGGTGGCCGATACTTCGCCAACGTCGCCGAAGGCAAGCTGCTGCGGTATTCTGCGTGGTCTGTTTTGGATCTCCCGGACTGATCGAGCAGCAGGCGGACTGGTCAGAGCTTCAGGTCGAGCCTCTGCCACATCCCGTCGACCCGCTTCTTCGTGGCCTCATCCATCTTGATCTCGTCCGGCCAGAGCCGCGTAAATCCCTCGCTCGGCCACTTGTGCGTGGCGTCGACGCCCATCTTCGATCCGAAGCTGGGCAGGCGCGAGGCATGTTCAAGCTGATCGACGGGTCCCAGCATGAATTGGATGTCGCGCTCCGGGTCGATGTGGTTCAGCGCTTTCCAAGCCACTTCGCGCAAATTGTGGACGTCAACATCGTCGTCGACCACCACGATGCACTTGGTGAACATGGCTCCGGGGAGACCCCAAACGGCATTCATAACCTTGCGTGCGTGACCCGGGTAGCGTTTGCGGATCGAAACGATCATCAGGTTGTGAAAAATGCCTTCGGCCGGCATGTGCATGTCCACCACTTCGGGCATCTGACGGCGCATCAGCGGCAGGAAAAGGCGCTCCACGGCGTGGCCCATCCAGTAATCTTCCATGGGCGGAGGACCCACGATTGTGGAAACGTAGATTGGGTCGCGGCGGCGCGTAATGCAGGTGATATGAAAGGCGGGAAACGGCTCGGCCGGCGTGTAGTAACCGGTGTGATCGCCGAACGGACCCTCCTGGCGCAAGTCGTCAAGGTCCACGTAGCCCTCGAGCACGATCTCCGCTTCGGCGGGCACCTCCAGGTCGACGGTCTCGCATCTCACCAACTCCACCGGCCGGCGCCGCAGAAAGCCTGCGAAGAGGAATTCGTCGAGATCTTCCGGCAGAGGCAAAATACCCGATAGCATCGTAAGCGGCTCGGCTCCGATCGCCACCGCGACATCCATCCGGCGCGGTCCTGCAGGAGACGATCCCGCACCCGAGCCGGGGCCAGGTCCCTGCCCTGCCCCGCCCGCCGCCGCGCGCCCCAAGGCGCGGAAATGCTCGGCTCCGCCCTTGTGGATCTGCCAGTGCATGGCGGTGGTGCGATCGTCAAACACCTGCATGCGATAGCAGCCCACGTTCCGGCGGCCGGTCTTGGGACTGCGGGTGATCACCATAGGCCAGGTGATGAAGCGCCCGGCGTCCTCGGGCCAGCACTGCATGATGGGAAATTGGGCGAGCGCAAAGCTCTCGCGTTCGATCACCTCCTTCACGGGTCCACCCTTGACGGTTCGCGGAAAAAAGGAGCCCAGTTCGGCGAGCTTCGGCAGCATCTTCATTTTGTCGATGAGACCGGCGGGCGGCTTTGTATCGAGAAGCTCATCGATGCGGCCGGCGACCTCGTCGATGTTGGCGGCCTCGAGCGCCAGTTCGAGGCGCCGCTTCGAGCCCAGCGTGTTAATGAGTAGCGGCGTTCGGTAATCTCTACCGTCGCGCGCCGAGCAGGGCTTCTCAAACAGAAGCGCCGGTCCGCCGCGCTTGGAGACACGATCGGTGATCTCGGTGATTTCCAGATCGACGTCAACGCGCTCCGTGATGCGCTTCAACTCACGCTCCTGCTCGAGGCGCGCGACGAACTCTCTCAGATTCTGATAGGCCATAGCTTTGATTGATCGCGAAGGACAGGGCCGGAAGCGATTCGGCTGCAGCCCGCTTCAGAATCACAGATCGTCCCCGTCAAATCAAGGGCGCACGCTGGCTGAGGTATCGCAAACTGAGCAGATCGCCCGCTCATGCATTTCATGATGGCCGCGACCAGCGACGAGCATCTAAGATTGGAAGACGTCCCGAGTCGTGGAGAGGCCTGCTTGTGATAGGAAGTACTCGCGGCGAGGACGCTAACGGACTGACGACGTTTTTCCTGAGCTAGCCATGACGGCGGACATCAACTCGCTACGCCGTGAAATCGAGCAATCCAGTTCCATTGTCGCCCTGACCGGCGCAGGAATCTCAGCGGAGAGCGGCATCCCGACCTTTCGCGACGCGAGCGGCCTGTGGCGCAACTTCAGGCCGGAGCAGCTTGCGACTCCGCGGGCATTTGCGCGCGATCCGCGACTGGTGTGGGAGTGGTACGACTGGCGCCGTGGGATCATCGAAAAAGCGCAGCCCAATGCAGGCCATCTGGCGCTCGTCACGCTTGAGAACCGAAAGCCCGGAGCCTTTACCCTGATCACCCAGAACGTAGACGGACTGCACGATCGCGCCGGGAATCGTCGAACCATCAAGTTGCACGGAGACATCTGGAAGATGCGCTGCACCAGCTGCGGCCTTGCCGCCCGGAATGACGAAGTGCCGCTGCGCGCCTCGCCGCCTTGCTGCTCATGCGGCGCCATCCTGCGACCGGATGTGGTCTGGTTTGAAGAATCCCTGCCCCCGGACGCGTGGAACGCCGCGGTCCAGGCCAGCCGCCGGGCAGATCTCTTTCTGCTGATCGGCACTTCGGCCGTGGTGTATCCGGCTGCCGGCCTCGTCGAGCTGGCGCACTCGCGGGGAGCGCGAATTGCAGTGATCAACCCGAACGAGAGCCCGCTGGATGGCCTTGCGGAATGGACCCTGCGCGGTCCGGCGGGAGAGATCCTGCCACAACTCGTGGAATAGATTGCCCCCCTACTCGTTTGCGAGTCCCGGGTTGCTACGAATCCAAGGCTCGTCGCAGCGCCGCTCGCGCCAGCAGCCGTGTGGAATCAAGCGTCGGAAGCGGGGCGTCATCAGATCTGACAATCAGCGGCAGCTCGGTGCATCCCAGGATCACCGCCTCGCAGCCAACATCTTTGAGCCGCGCCATCACCTCGTTGAAATACAGCCGTGAATCCTCCGAAAACACGCCGGCTACGAGCTCATCAAAAATGATAGCGTCGATCTTCTCGCGATCTGCCGCCGGCGGCAGACGCGTGGAAATACCATAAGGCTTCAGGGCCTCAGGGTAGACGGGGCCTTCCATGAGATATCGCGTTCCCATCAAGCCCAGCCGCTGGAATCCCCGCTCGGCCGCCGCTTTCGCAACCGGATGGGCAATGTGCAGCCACGGCAACGGGGATCGCTCAATCACCAGCTCGAACGCCTGATGAATCGTGTTATCCGGACAGACCAGGAAGTCAGCACTCGCTTGCGCCAGCTTGCGTGCGGACCAGAGAATCAACTCTGCAACCTGATGCCAGTCTCCGCGCCTGATGAACTCCATGTAACGCGCCAGCGGATAGCTATGCATGGTGATCTCAGGGTGAGCGTGTTCACCCATCACCTTGGCAGCCTCGCCGCAAATGGTACGGTAGCAGAGGGCTGCGCCTTCGGCACTGCAAGCGACGATTCCGATGTGCTTGGGCATCGAAAATGGAAACCGAAATCAGAAGCCAGGATAGCTCATCTGAGGCTCTGGAGACGCTATTCAAGCGCGGCCCGGAATCTGCTCTTTTTCTCCGGCCGTGAGGAAACCTGCCCTCGGAGAAACGCCCGGATAGAAACTCAGGAGCCCCGCTGAGAGCACGCGCCAGGGGGCTACGACGAGGTGTGCGGCCGTCAAGCGTCCTACTTGATCGCTTTCAAATTGACAGGCACGGTGAAGAACTGCGGATCGGGATCCTTACCCGGCTGGATGTCTTCGAGCAGCGTGGTAACGTCTTGATCGCCTTTGAAGTGCGATTTGGCAGCGACTGCGAGAAAAGCGAGCGAGGGTGCATACCACATTTCAGCCACGTACTTGTTCCGGCGTCGTTCGTCGCGGAGAGCATAACCCTCACATTCAAGGCTGCCTAGCCTCTTCTTGCCGAGGTATCTGTCTTCTGAATGGAAAGCCTCGAATACCTTCCGCGACATGGGGGCCGCCGCAAAATCGGGCAGGACACTTGCGTCCACCACCTGCTTCTGAACGGTGCCGCGCGTGAAATCGATGCTGTACATGGTGTGATTGGGACGGTCGTAGAGTAATCCCGAGTCTGTGCCGCCCACGATTGCGAGCAAGTTCAGGTGGGACGCGACCTGCATGCGCCGGTACCACGAGCCGCGGCGATCCCGTAGATAGCTGCCGGAGAACTCCAGCGTTTCGGGCAGCCCGTGCTCGGTCCAGGTCTGATCGCGTTCAACGAAGCGGGCCACTAGCGGAGTCCACTCCGCCGCTGGCGTTTGAAGTTGCTGTGCGCGCACCAATGCGCCACAGGCGCAGATCAATGCAGCGCCCAGCAGAAGCGAGGCAAAAGAACGAAATCGAGTCACGGGTCCCTCCGGCTAACCGAGACTCAACAGCCGTGCCGAGGGAGACTATCACAGTTTTGAGGTACCGATGAAAGTGTTTTTCTCACACAGCATTACAGGTGGGAGCAAAGGGAAACGAGCGGACGCCAAGGGTGAGTCGAAACGGGCGCTGACCCCTGACACCGGCGAGCGCAGGAGCGCCAGCCTGCCTCGTTCTCCCCTAAGCACATCGTCAGGCGGACAGCACTCCGCAGTCCCCCTAACCGAGGCTGGGCGCACGACGATCACGCCTGAAGCGGAAAATGTTTTCAGTGTTGGGAAGGCGCTTGACTAGTTGTGTAGGCTACCACCGTGCCGGAAAAGAAATCGCGCACCAGGTATTGCCCTCCCGGCTCGGGATGCGGGAGTTCGCTCATCTTCTTTTTGGCCTCGGGCAAGTCCGCCGCGGAGCTAACCCACTGCGGAAAACCGCCCGGTGGGAGTTCGAAGAGATCGTAACGGGCGTTCATTAGGATCCTCCACAAGCCGCCTTCTCCGGCCCCGAGATAAGCGGCCAATTGCTGGACTAGAAAGGCCGGCCACGGGATACACAAAAATTACTTCTGCCTGCACATCAATATTGATCGGTGGATACTTTCCGAATCAATCCGGTTAACTCCTACTCTTCCAGTTAGCAATACTCCGTAGAAGATATTGACGGTGTACACTTTACTGCAGGCCACACCCCCCAAAAAGCCCGGGCAGTTCGACAGCAGCTCGAGTGTGGTGTCTGACTTTGGAACTGCGAAAGAGAGGTGAGCTGTGGCCAAGAAAGGCTTGTTCATCGAAGCGTTGCCTCGTGGCGGCGTGGTGACGTTCTTGGCCCCAGTAAAGGGCAACGGACTGAAGCCCAAGTGAGCTGGCGGTTGGTACTTTTGTACGTGCTTGTGAGTGATCGCACCGGTGAACTGGAGGCAAACGGCTGGGACAACCCTGAACAGACAGCGACCCTCTTCGAGCGCGACAACATCGTGAAGGTGCGGGGCACGATCGACTACGATTGAGACGAGAGGAGGTGTTGAAGAAATAACCGCAGATCGCTCAAATCCCGCCCCTTCACCTTGCGAGACAATGGGGGTTGCGCGGCGGATCTTCGGCAGCCGGATTGGGGGGGGAACCAATGCAATAGAGCTGTTCGCGTCCCCGCCGCGCCATGGATGATTAGGCAACTAATTGGCCCAGAGAGTCAATTGAGCAGAGTATCTAGATCAGTCTAATCCCAAAGTAGTAACAACTGGCGCCTGCCGGTTGGTCTATCATAGCGATAACCAGGTGAGCCTCAGGAATCCTGTAGAGAAGCGCACTGCACTGGAGGGGAGATGGCCACAACCAGGAAAGAGATCTCATTCAACTCACCACCCAGGCTGGGGGCGGAGGTGCTCGCCTCTTCCGCGGCTGCGCGGCAGAGAAAGGCTAAGAATAGGCCGGGACGGGCTAAACTCCTCGAAGAAATCATGGCGTGTTCCACCAACGCCATCGCAGCCCTGGATCTCGAGGGCAGGTTCACGTTAGCCAACCATCGCGTCGCCGAGATCACCGGGTATGCGCAGGAGGAATTGCTCGGGCAGTCTTACACGGTTTTACTTGCGCCGAAAAGCCTCAATCCAGTCCGGATGGCTATCACCAGGACCCTGACTGAAGGCAACCTCATTTCCGGTTTCGAGACGGAAGTAGTTCGCAAGGATGGCACGATTCGCAACGTCGCCTTCAATTTGTCACCGGTATTTGCGGAAGGAAAGATCGTTGGAGCAGCCGGCACTGCGGAGGATATCACCGAACGGAAGCTCGCCGAGGAGGCATTGAGAGATAGTGAAGCGCGATTCCGGACTATGGCCAATACTGCTCCGGTGATGATCTGGATGTCGGGGCCTGACGGGGGTTGTTCCTTCTTTAACGAGCGGTGGCTGGAGTTCACCGGAAAGCCGATGGAGCGCGAGATCGGCCAGGGATGGAGTAAAGGAGTGCACTCTGAGGACCGGAAGCGGTGCCTGGGCACTTACCGGTCTGCGTTCGCTTCTCGCGAAACCTTCGAACTGGAATATCGGCTGCGAAGAGCCGACGGCGAGTATCGCTGGGTTCTTGATACGGGAACACCACTGTTTGGTCCCAATAAGAATTTCGCCGGATACATCGGCTCGTGTGTGGACATCACCGAACGCAAGCAGGCCGAGGAAGCTTTACGGGAGAGCGAAGACCGCTACCGTGACCTGGTGGAGAATAGCGGTATCCTGTTTGGCACCCATGACGCCCGGGGCCAGGTTCTCAGTGTCAACCAGTCGACCGTAAAGTTTTCGGGTTTCGAGAAGCCTGAGCAACTGGTGGGCCGTGACCTCCGCACCTTCCTTCCACCGGAGGTCAAAGGTCGGTTCGACAGTTATCTCCACCAAGTCCTGGACCAGGGTTATGCCAAGGGCTACATGAAGGTCAGGCTGCGCAGCGGAGAGGAGAGAATCCTGGAATACAACAATTCCCTGCGCCGAGAGGGTCTTCGGGAACCCGTGGTGCGTTGCATTGGTCGCGACGTCACCGCGGGCCGGAAAGCGGAGCATGCCCTGCGCGAGAGCGAGGAACTGTTCCGGCAACTGGCGGAAAACATGCGCGACATCGTTTGGATTGTCTCGCTGGAGACCGAGAAGGTGATCTTTGCCAACCCGGCTTTCGAGGAGATCACCGGACGCACCCGGGAGTGCTTGTATGCCCGGTCAAATTCCGTGGACATCATTCATCCTGACGATCGGGAACGGGCGGTGGCGGCGCTTTTCAAGCAGATCCTGGAGGGGTCGGACGCGGACTCGGAGTTCCGCATCGTTCGCCCGGATCAATCCATCCGCTGGCTCCGCTCGCGCGGGTTTCCCATCCGCAATCATCAGGGGCGTGTCTATCGCGTGGCTGGAGTGACGGAAGACATCACGGATCGCAAACAAGCCGAAGAGGCCTTGCGGGAGAGCGAAGAGCGCTACCGGCTGGTGGCGGAGAATTCGCAGGACCTGATCAAGCTGCTTGATCTTCAGGGCAACGTTCAGTACGCCTCCCCCTCCCATTTTCACGTTCTCGGATTTGCCCCCGAGGATCTGCTGCAACGCTGCATGTTTGAGGTGGTCCATCCTGATGATGTCGAAAGGGTCCAGGCGATGTTCGGTGAGCTGCCTTCCTCGCACCAAAGCAGGACTCTCGAGCTTCGGGTCAGAACTAAAGCCGGAGACTGGACGGACCTGGAAGCGATTTTCTCTCCAATCGCCGACCCGGCGGGCAACGTCAAAAGTGTGCTGCTCTCGGCGCGTGACATCACGGAGCGGAAGCGGGCAGAGCGCATTTCCCGCAGCCATGAGGCGGCCCTGGCGCGGACGCTCAGTCTGCTGGCGGCCGAACCGGCGCTGGATACGTTTCTTGGGCACGTACTCCGGGCCATTACTGAGCAGTTGGAAGCGCCTTCGTCCGCGCTCTATCTCTACGATCCCGAACACGAATCTGCAATGTTCCAAATGACGTATCAGGATGGCGAGGTACGGCGCAGCCCCGGGGATCGGTTGAATCCTGTTACAGCGGTGGCACCGGGTCCGGGTGACAGGGAGAGCGCCTTGTGGCTGCTGGTCCATCAGAGCCGCGGCCCCCTGTTGATCGAGGATGCCGGTTCCAGCGAGTTGCTGAGCCCCGAGAGCCGAGCCTGGGCTGCCGGGCAGGGCATCAGGACAATTTTGTTGGTGCCCTTGCTTCTGGGGGAAAAGCTCATCGGAATGCTGAGTGTTCGCTCGTCTGCCCAACGTAGCTACCGGCCCGACGAAGTGGAGCTGGCACAAGGCTTGGCTCACCAGGCAACGTTGGCCGTGCAGCTCACGCGCCTCGCCGAACAGGGCCAGAGGTCGGTGTTGTTACAGGAAAGAAACCGCATGGCACAAGAGATCCACGACACTCTGGCCCAGGGCTTCACGGGCATTATCGTTCAATTGGAGGCCGCCGAGGACGCCATCGGCGAGCGCGCGGAACTGCGCGAGCACATCCTGAAGGCGAGGATGCTGGCCCGCAATAGCCTAGCCGAGGCCCGGCGCTCGCTATGGGCTTTGCGGCCGCAAGCGCTTGAGCACCGTGACTTACCCGCGGCAGTCCGCATCCTGCTCGACCAGCTCACGAATCATCGGCCGGTCCCGGCATCATTTCGTCTCGAGGGCGCAGCACGTCCTCTCCCGCCGAAAGTTGAAGACAACCTCTTGCGCATCACTCAGGAGGCACTGAACAATGCCTTCCAACATGCCAAGGCGAAGAACATCGAGATCCGTCTGACATTCGGCGCTGAGGAAGTTACACTGCGCGTGCAAGACGATGGCAGAGGGTTCGATCCGGGAGCAGCATCAAACCAGGTTGGGTTCGGACTGACCAGCATGCGGGAGAGGACAGAGCGTATCGGCGGCCGAATCGCCATCGAGAGCGGACTCGGGCAAGGAACCAAGGTGCAGGTTCAAGTCCCGGTCACCCCACCGGTGAGGTAGCCGATGCCAAAAGCGAGGCCGATCCGCGTGCTGCTGGCGGACGATCATCCGGTGGTTCGAGAAGGGCTCGCCGCCATGATCAACCGCCGGCCAGACATGACCGTTGTTGCCGAGGCTCGCGACGGCCGGGAGGCGGTGCAACTGTTCCGGCTTCAGCATCCGGATGTGACTCTGGTGGACCTGCGTATGCCGGAAATGGACGGTCTCGAAGTGATCGGGAACCTGCGTCAGCAGTTCCCGTCGGCTTGCATTATTGTACTCACAACCTTTGATGACGATGAGGACATTTACCGTGCCTTGCGAGCCGGCGCCAAGGGTTACCTGCTCAAAGATGCGCCCCGGGAACAACTGCTCGAATGCATCCGGAGTGTCCACCAGGGCGGCACCTACCTGCCGACCGGCGTCGCGAGCAAGCTGGCCGAGCGAGTTAGCGGGGCGGAACTAACTGGGAGGGAGCTGGAAGTGTTGCGTCTGATGTCGCTGGGCAAGAGCAACAAGGAGGTCGGCTCCGCACTGAGCGTCACGGAGAGCACCGTCAAAGTGCACGTGAACAACCTCCTGCACAAGCTGAAGGTCAACGGGCGAACCGAAGCGGTGACGCTCGCCATTAAACGGGGCTTGGTCCGGCTTGAATAGACACCACTCGGCCAATGCGGGCCGGACCCTCTGATCAGTCATAGAGAGGCCTTGCGGCTCTTTCCGCGCCGTACAGGCTTATTACCACTGCCTCGGGACCCTCAATTCGCCTTCCATCCAGTTTACCAGCGTGTTCCGGCGTATCTGCCTCAGGAGTACCTGACGGGCGCATCACGGCGCTCCGGCGGCCGCTGACTTCCAGAAGACTCGAGCACCCGGTCGTCTGGATGAGCCCTTCGGTGCACTAGTGGCCTGACGCAGAGTAACATTAGTATAGATCGTGCATCGAAATAAGGGTGCGATTCACTGCCGATCCTCTGCTGCTAACTTCACAAGACCGCGGCGACCTGACTGAGATTTCGCAGTCCCGCTTTCCGACTAAGTCTTCCGCGCCCGGTTGATTCTGATTCTGGCCCGGGGAGTCTCTTTTTCACTGATTGAGGAACGACTCCAGACCAGCGCTCCCACCATTCTGCGCTGGAAGCAGCGTTTTTCTAGAGCGGGGCTTGGAAAGCCTGGATACGTTTCATCCCGGCCAGAAAGCCAAACACCTTACTTGCCTCTTACGGATCATGTGCACCACTTCATAGCCTGGGATGGTTCGTCGGGCTCCCTCGAACGATCGGAACCCTTGCTTGGCGTTGATCCGTGGTTTGAGGGCTCGATGGTCTTGCTCGACGACGTTGTTCAGGGAGGTCCGACACCGGCAGCGCCGACCCAGGCTCTGCTCTTGCTTCAACCTCTTCACTGCCTTGGGGTACGAGGGATTAAGTTGATGAACCCGTCATCTGACGATCCACAACTCGGTTAGGCCGTTATACGTCGAAGTGGAGCGGCGCCTCCGCGAAGGTGGTTCACGCCTGATGCTGATTCCAGGTGGCCTGAGCAGCGGAAATCTTCACTGACACCACTGTGCGAGGAAACCTAACCCCATATTCCAACGGCCATCCGGTGCTAATCTCCATCGTGGAGATGAACGATCTGAGCCGCGGTCACGTTTTTCATACCCATATCGTGCAGGTTGCGAATGTACTTGGCGGTGATGCCGTGGTCGCGAAGTTCCGAGATGTCCGAGATGGAGAATCCATCTGGCAGCGCGCGAATCTCCTTGAGATACTCCGGCTCCACGCCGTGGTCACGCAGCCTGTTGATCTCGTCGATGGACACCGCCGAGTCTGCTGCCTTAATGCTCTGGTAGAACTCCGGTTCGACGCCATGGTCGCGCAGGCTGTCGATCTCCTGGATGGAGAGCTTGTGGTCGACCGAGGCAAAGCCCTTGTAAGAATCCGGTTCAACGCCATGATCGAACAGGCTGTCGATCTTCTCGATGGAGAGGTTAGGATCGACAGATTTCGTGCTCCGATAGTACTCCGGTTTGACGCCATGGTCGCGCAGGCTGTCGATTTCTTCAATGGAGAGCTTGGGGTCGACCGAGGCGAAGCCCTTGTAAGAATTCGGTTCAACGCCATGATCGAACAGGCTGTCGATCTGCTCGATGGAGAGCTGGGGGGCGGTGGCCCTCATTGATTTGTAATAGTCAGGCTTGACGCCGTGATCGTATAATCTGTCGATCTCGTCGATGGAGAGGCCGGGGCCGGCCGCCTTTATCGCCTTGAGGTAATCGGGTGCGACGCCGTGATCACGCAGACGGGAAATATCCGGCGTGGTTAGATTCGTGAATCCTTCCTGGCGCACGGCGCGGACATAGTCCGAACTGACGCCGTGATCTTGCAAGTCAACTAAATCCGACAGCGATGATGTGAGGCCCGTGTCCCTGATGGCGCGGGCATAGCCGAGAGTTACGTCGGAGGTCACGAGAGAGAACGCCTCATTATCATGCGGCGCAGCATAGCCCATTTTCTGTAGAGCGGAAACGTACGTGGGATTGAGAACCACCGTGAATGGCCCTGAAGCGCGGCCGTCAGTGACCTGTCCTTCGCAGAGAATCCGGCCCGAATCCCGGACGTATTCGAACTTCACCGGGCCATCGTGATCGAGCACGGAGAGAGAGAATCCGGCGAGACTGGACAGCGGAACGTCCTCGGTGTTCATCCGATCGTTACCGTCGTCATCCCGGCTGATGATAGAGAACCGCACCTTGCTCGAGGACGAATCATGGCGCGTGACCTTCCATTCGTGCCGCCAGGTCTTGTCCTGATCGGCGAGACTCTCTGGCGGGTTGGCGGAGGATTGTGCGAGGTGCGCTGGGGAGACCGTTGCCGCGCGCGCGGGCACTGCAATCGGAGATGCTTCAGGCGCGAGCACGATGAGCGCCGCGGAGATCTGAGATTGCGGAGCGTCCTGGTTAACAGGGACAGTCGAGTCCTTCGCAAAGCTAATCCACCCGGGAATGCGCGGACCCAAAATGAGTAGAGCGAGACAGGCCGCGACGCAGGAACAAACCTGGGGTGGTGAAGCGCGCCGGGAAAAATGAAACCTCGGCCGGAGCAGGAGCTCGATGCGCTCGTCGAATTTCGAGGATCGGTGAGCCATCCCGGTCGCCAGCAATTCGCGACGGCGCGTGCAGCAGAATTCAAATACGCGCGAGAGAGTGGCGGCGTAGTGGACGGCGGAGCCGGTGGCGGCGACAACCCAATCATCACAAGCGATTTCCCGTTCTCGCTCGATGCGGCTCAGAACCCACGCGGCCACAGGGTGTAGACAACAAACCGCGAATGCGAGCCGGCCCATCAGGTTGGTCCAATCGTCGCGGCGCGCGACATGAGCCAGTTCGTGAAGCAAGACGCAGTCGAGTTCCGTCTCGGCGATCTCCCCGAGGAGGAGGTCCGGGAAAATAACGACGGGACGCAGGAATCCCGCAACCAGAGGTGAGACCACTTCATCGGATACAAGAAGCTGAGGGGCGCGCGAAGTGCGGGAGTCGCGCACACACTGCCCGAAGCGCACGACCAATTCCGCGCCTGCAGGCCGCGCTCGATTCCGAAGGCGGCGGAGATGCAAGTAACTCTGCACAATCCTGCCGAGTAGAACCGAGGACACGGCCATCCAGAGGAACAACAGGCTTGACGGCCAGTTTCCCGGATGAAATTCGATGGGGACACGTACACGAGGCGCCGCAGCGGCGAGAGAATAAAGTGCCTGCAGCGGAGCGGATCTGAGCTTTGGCGAAAAAGCATCGGCGCCGGTTGCGAGGAGGGGCTTCACGGCGGAAGAGGACAGGGCGCCCGTCCGGATTTGTTTTTCCGTCCCCGCGGGAGAAGGCACGAGCGGGGCCGGCCGAGGAAGAAGCGTGACGAGAGGCATGACCAGGACCAGCGCCAGCACGGCCCACCAGACAGTGTGTCGCGTTGCGGCGTTGACGCGAGGCATCAACCGCAGCGCGAGCCAAATGACAGCCGTCACGGCGAGTGCCAGCCACAGCGTGTTCAGAACAGCCATCAGTCCAGCAGCCGAAAAAGCATTTAGGGATTCGAGGATCGCGCTCATTTTTCACCTTCCGCGAGGAGATTTCGAATGTTCCGGAGTGCCTGCTGAGAGAGATCGCCGTCGTCGATAAGATTGAGGACAAGCAGTTCGGGGGAATTGGCGAAGAACCGGCGAACTACGTGACGCACGGCGCTCCGGCTGGCCTGCTTGCGGCCGACAACAGCGCGATAGACAAAGGCGCGACCTTCACGGGGCTTTGTATGCCGGACGTAGCCTTTCTGTTCGAGAATGCGAAGCGTGGTGAGGACCGTGTTGTAAGCGAGACCTGGCTCACCGGGGAGGGCCGCGGCGACTTCCCCGACAGTGGCTGCGCCTTTGTCCCACACGATATCCATGAGACGGAGCTCGGCTTCGGTGAGGTTAAGCGATTGTTTTCTCGGCAAGAGCGTCTCCACCAACTAAGGAATTAAGATTAGAAATTTAGCGCGAGAAAAGGCTTTTGTCAACTATAAAATTAAGAGTTGGTGGACTGGAGTATTCCGCACCTGCGCCATTTCGGCGAGTGGCTTCTGAAGCGGAATCGTCCCGTTGGGCCTCGGGAATGGCGGAGAATCGTCTACAGATTTTTCATCAGCTCATCGATAATCTTTTGGGTTCCAACGTAGGGATCGCCTGGACTCGCGAGCTCGGCGGAATAGACACCGCCGAAATGGGCGGATTTGGAAATACCGACGCAGCGGGCAAAGTCAAATTGCACCAGCTCGCCGTCCATTTCTGCCCCGCCAGGTGTCTCGTATCGCGCGTGGCATACAGTAGAGGCATACGGAAAGACCATTTCGAGGCCACGATATCGGTCTTTCTCCGCCCAGTTGCCGAAATCCGGCAGGGCGCCTACCCACTCAGGGCCCGCCCCCTTGATGATCGCCACAATGTTCTCCGCCTTGCCTGCCACGTTTCCGTGGTTTTCGATGATCACCTCCACGCCCTTGGATTTTCCGTATTCGCCGAGCTCTTTGTAGGCGGCGATAGGGCGGCTCATATCGGTCGTCTTGGCAGTTCCGCCGGGATTGGGCCGGATCGATTGCGACCCCAGATGTGCGGCGATATCGATCCACTTTTTGCGTTCAGAGATTTCCCAATGCCATTGCTTGTCGTCAGAATCGCACAGACCCTTGCCGTCCCAGTCGTGAGGATAGTCCACAGGCATGTTGATGACGCGCGAATGGGCCTTCTGCAGATTCGCTTTCAGGTCGTTCAAGTAGGAAGGTTCGGTGGACTCAAAGTGGACACTGCAAAGTTCGAGGTTATGAATGTGGAAGCGGTCAGCCACGAGTTCGGGAAACTTTCGCAGGTCGAGCATTTCACCCGGCGGCGGAGCGTCCTTTTCCTTCGTTTGAGGAAACAAGGTGTGCAGGCTCCAGGTGGTCACTGCAATTCGCCGCATCCTCTCGGCGCCGGCAGGATCCTCGCCCGCAGCAAATGCCAATATAGACCCGGATTTAGTAGCGAGGGCGCCCGCAGCAGTATTGCGAATGAAGCTTCTTCGATTCATGGAATTCTCCTGGGTTGGAATCGAGCCGGAATTTCCTTTTTCGCCCGAATTTCCGGTGTGAGGTTCGGCTCCGGGCCGATAAGATACCACCTGACCTGCCAAAATGCAACCGGTGCTTGGCCCGCATTGGCCCGCAGTCGGAAGGGGCGGATGAACAGGCCGGTTTTGCCTCACCTGATCCTCCCAAAGGTCGGAACCGGCCCGCTTTCGAGCGATCCTTTCGACACTCATCACTCTTCACTCTTCACTCTTCCCTTCCCAGTTCGCGGCCGAAATCGGCCGTTCGCTGGACCCTCTACGCAGCAGTAAAGGCAACTCGGTCCGCCGGAGCATGGCCCGAACGGCCGCCGCGTTAAGTGGCTCTCAGCAAGTAGAAGCCAGTAATAGCAGGCGTGCTTACCGGCGCACAACCGTGCTTCTTCCCTCCTATTTACAACGCCTCCAGACAAACTGTCCGGCGAACCTGGCGAGGTCGGCACGCGCCAACAGGTCTCGCGTCAGGACACGTCGATCACCACGGGGTCCAGACTTCGACAAAGATCGGCAACTGCCGTTGCTTCGCCATGGACAGTGCCGTGCCGCAGTCATCCCGGATGAAGGGCAGCGCCGTCGCAGGCGCAACAGGAGCTAGGCTCAACACACTCAATGCAAGAATCAAAGGCTTGTTCATGCTTACTCCGCAAACCACAGTGGCCCTACAGCGGCATTGGCGACAACAGAGTTGGCGACACCTCTTCCCGCACGGCCTGAGATTAGGTGGATTCGCGAAATTGAGCAATGACAACGATCACTGGATTTCTGCCATTGCGCGAGATCCGGTTAATGTGAAGGTTTTGTTTTGCCCCAGCGTCACACTAGTGACGCGTCGGATGGATGTCGACCGGCCAAAGCACAAGCTATGGGATGACTCAAGGAGGATTAATTCTTAACTGCAAGCTACGTAAGCCCACATGGTTCCGGCATTCCGGGAGACTCGGCCCGGGGCCACACCCAACCCCTCCGTGACCCGTGCTCATCCCTAAGGAGGCCAGCCGTAGTGGTGGTTGCCAAGCGGCGCTGGGGCACCCGCTGGATGGTCGCGGCCGGCGTGCCAAAAAACCGCCGCCAGAATTATGCCTGTAACTCATTGATTCTGGACGATGGATTCGGGGTCACGTCAACGTGCCAAGAACACTTGACTTTGAGCTTACCCAAGAGCCGAGGCAAGTGTCGGTCGACGCTTTCTGCCTTGACAATTTCAATGCGGGGGGCGTAATGAATTAGACGGATACCATCTGCTTGATACACTGCGTCGGACCTCGGGTCGGAATCAATAAATTCTTGAATCTTGAGGAGGCTGACATGCGAAGAGCAACTTTGATTGTCATTTTCCTTCTTTGGTCCGGATCCATGATGTGGGCTCAGGATACGGCCTCAATAGTGGGCACGGTAACGGACTCGAGCGGCGCCATTATTCCTAATGCACAGGTAACGATCGAGAATCCTGAAAAGGGTTTTGTCCGCGAACTGACGACGAACGCCGTGGGAGCGTTTGCCCTGGCACCGGTGCCCTTGGGCGAATACAGTGTGACGGTCGAAGCTGCCGGATTTCAAAAGGCTCGCCGAACCGGCATCACCTTGACCGTTGGGCAGATTCAGCGTGTCGACGTGACACTCAAGGTGGGCACAACGAGCCAGGAAGTGAGTGTGGTGGGAAACGTGCCGCACGTCCAAACAGAGACGGGCGCTGTTTCCAGCCTGATTTCGGGCCAGCAGATTCAGAACCTTGACCTCAATGGCCGTAACTTTACGGCCCTGGCAGCTCTGGTTCCCGGAGCAGCCGTCGACAACGGTTTTGACGCAACAGACGTAGGCGTGTATGCCAACACGGCGATATCCTTCAACGGCAACCGCGAGGAATACAACAACTGGATGGTGGACGGCGGAGTCAATGCTGACGAGACCTCGAACACCACCACGAATACCTTTCCCACCATCGATTCAATTGCGGAGTTTCGTATCTCGACGGCCAATTACAGTGCCGATTTGGGACGGCATGCGGGCGCAGATATTCAGGTGGTGACCAAGTCAGGGACAAAGCAATTTCATGGCACCCTGTACGACTACGTCCGCAATGACCATTTTGACGCCAACGATTTTTTCGCCAATCGTGAAATTGCTCCGCCGGGAGGAAATGCTCCCAAGACTCCGCTGATCTGGAACAACTTTGGCTTCACCTTAGGCGGGCCGATTTACATTCCGCGGCGCTATAACACGGACAAGTCCAAGACTTACTTCTTCTGGGATGAGGAATGGCGGCGTATCCGCCAAGGCACGGTTCTCAGCGCAAACACGCCTTCGCTGCTCGAGCGGCAAGGGGACTTCAGCCAATGTGACCCATCGTCATCTAACTACAGCGCTGTGGTCGCCTCGGGCTGCGTTTTGCCCACCCTCAACGGCACGAAGGTCGATAAGGTTCCAATCAACCCGAACGGCGCTGCCCTGCTCAATGCGCTCGTGCCGCTGCCGAACAATGGGCTCATCGGCTACCTCACGGCCCCGACCCTGCCCACGAACTGGCGAGAGGACGCCGTCCGGATCGACGAAAACATCAGCGAGAAAACGTGGGTCTTTGGCCGCTATGCACAAGATGCCTGGGAAACCACCGTGACTCCTTCGCTTTGGACCGGATCAACCTTCGGCACTTCCGCCACTCAGTTTGCGGCTCCCAACAAGAGTGCCGTCATCCATCTGGTTCACACCTTGCGGCCCAACCTGGTCAGCGAATTCATCTCAAGCTATACACATGATGATTGGACGCTGGTGGAAATCCCAGGCGCCTCTTCGCCAGCGCACTCGATTGACAAGCCTAGCGCATGGACGGTCTCCACTCTCTTTCCGGGCAACAACAGCAATCCCCTTTGCCTGCCGTTTCGGTCAGCGGGGGCATACCGTTCAACTTTAGTCAAAACGAATTCGAAAATTCATTTGCGAAAATTCCCTACATCACGGCTCAGGAGAGCATTAACTGGAACCTGGGCCGGCACAACCTCAAGTTTGGCTTCTACGGCCAGACGAACAATTTCGCCGGCCAGGCCCGGTGCTCGTCGCAAGGGTCGATGAGCTTCTCGACGAGTAACTCCGTATCGACGGGAAACGCTCTCGCCGATATGTACCTCGGGCGGATCGGGTCGTACACGGAATGCTCAACCACCTTGAAAGGAATTCCTATCGGGGGCATGCAGTACAGGAGTTACCGCCAATACAGTATCGAGCCTTTTTTCCAGGACGACTGGAAAGTCAACAAGAAGTTGACCCTAAACCTGGGCTTGCGATACTCGTTGTTCACAAACTTATCGATGACGCAATCGACCGGCAGCTATGCTTTTGAGCCCAGCCTGTATGATCCGGCGCTAGAGGCCCCGCTTGACTCGGCGGGGGTGTTGGTGCCTAACCCTGCAACCGGCCAAATCTACACTCCAAACATCGCGGGGAACGGCATCGTGAGATGTGGAACAATGGGGTTCTCGTTGGCGTGTACCAATGGAACCCACAAAAATATCGGTCCCCGTTTCGGCTTTGCCTATGACCCCACCGGATCAGGGAAAACAGTCATTCGAGGTGGATACGGCATCTTTTACGAAATCGGCAGTTTCAACGAGTCCATGGCCGGTTTACCTCTCTGGACGACGGGGCCATCGACTTTGGCGCCGAACTTATTCAACCTGGCCAGCTATTCCGCCATTACTCCGGTGAGCCCCTCGACCATCCAAACGGAACCCACAGGCCCATCGTCCCCAGGGACTATCCCCACGACCTGGAAATTCCCAGCCGTGCAGAATTTCAGTTTGGGAGTTCAGCATGATTTCGGCGTCAGCACCATTTTAACCGTAAGTTATGTGGGAAGCCTGGGGCGCGACCTGGCCACTCAGAGAAACATCAACCAGGTTCCTCTGGGAGCCACGACGATGACGGTTCCCGGTCTGGCCGGGACCAACATCGCCGGCTGTAACTCTCCCGGGGTCTGCAACGTGCAGCAGGTCCTGATCAACGCAGAGGAGCCCAATGTATTTTTCGTCCCCTATCAGGGCTACAGCACCATCACGATGCAGCAGGATACTGCCGCCTCCAATTACAATTCCCTTCAGGTTGAGTTTCGGCATACGTTCAGCAAGGGTTTGACGCTGCAGTCCGCTTACACGTGGTCGCACTCACTGGATAACTCGTCAGATTATTCCTACCAGAGCGGTATCGACGACAGTAACTTGAACCGGTGGTATGCTACGTCCAGCTTCAATCGCGCTCAGATGTGGATCACGAACTTTGTTTATGATTTGCCGTTCTTCCGCCACTCCTCGAACGCCTTCGCGCGCGCAGCATTCGGAGGATGGTCTCTCAGCGACATCACGAGCTTTTTCAGTGGTCCTCCAATGTCCATTCCGTGCGGCATTAACGGCATGAGCAGCGGGATCGGTGAAAGCATCATGTGCAACTCCCTGGGCACGTTGGGGGTCAGCAAGCACGTGATCGACGATCCGCAATTCGGACCCACCCCCGGATGGTTCAATCCCGGGGCGCTGGGCCAACCCAACGTCGCGCAACTGGCCTCGAATGGCGAGCCAGGAATGTTCGGTTACAATGGACGCAACATCCTTTGGGGGCCGGGAAGGAACAACTGGGACATGGCCCTGGTGAAGGACTTCGAGACGCCGTGGTTCAGCGGCGAGCACTCAACGGTTCAGTTTCGCCTGGAGACCTTCAATACCTTCAACCACCCGCAGTTTCAAGGTGTCAATGCCTTTTGCAGCGGGGCTACACTTCCCGGTCAACCCTGCAATGGCACCAGCAACATTGGCAATGGAGAAGTCTCAAGCGCGTGGAGTCCACGCATTTTGCAACTGGCACTGAAGTTGATATTTTAGGGTGGACTCCACTTCTTCCATCACATGGGTTACGTGTGACGCAGAATGGCGCGACCGGGCAGTGGCCGAGCGCGGCACATGATCGGCAGGCGCTGAGTTGGCCGGAGAGGGCGGGGATCACCTTGAGAATACCAACCCACGCGATTTCTGAAATGAAGCGACGACGAGTTAAGTCATGACTAGAGGGAAGATGTCACGCGTAATTCCGCGGTACGCGAGGCTGATCATTGCTGACTTTTTGTTTCTCCTCGCAGTGAGTTCATCGAGCGCCCTGGCGGGCCCGTTACGGGCGTCGGTGGTGAAAATTGACATCACCCCGGACAAGCCGCAATGGCTGCTAGGCTACGACCCACGGCAATCGACCGGCGTACACGATCACATCTTCCACCGCATCGTCGCGATGGACGATGGGAACACTCAATTCTTCCTGATCTCGACAGACATCTGCCTTTACTCACCGTCCGTTTACGACGAAATCTTGAGGGAACTCTCGGCGCAGACAGGAATCAAGCCTCTCCAGGTCTGGTGGAGCGTTACTCACACGCACTCTGCTCCGGAGGTAGGACCGCCCGGACTGGGAGAAGCCTTCCTGAAAGGGCGGTACGAGCACGATCACAATAGCGGATACACCGCCCAGGTGAAAAAGCAATTGCTGGATGGAATCAAGGAAGCGCAGGCGAAGCTGGAGCCGGCACGGTTGGGAGTGGGCTGGGGATACGCGAACGCCACGATCAACAGACGGGCCCGGAATGAGGAGGGACCGGCGTTTCTGGGTTTGAATCCGGATGGCCCTGTCGACCATCGGATTGGGCTGCTCCGCTTGGAGAAGGCCGATGGAACACTGCTTGCCCTGATTGCCAACTACGGCATGCACGGCACCGTACTCGGCGGCAAGAATACCCTGATTACCGGCGACGCGCCCGGCATCGTGGCGGACTACGTGGAGGAGAAACTGGGGGCGCCGATGCTCTATATCAATGGAGCGGCGGGCAATCAGGCTCCCATTTACACGGTGTATCCTGACTTCGAGAGCGGGCACCTGAAGCAATTTGAAGTGTTGCTCGGGGACCCGATCATTGCGGCCAATGCACGCCTGGGCCCCACGACTTCGGATGTTGAACTCACGCTAGGTGAAACGACGGTGGAGACTCCGCGCAAGCCCGGCATGGGCTGGGCCCCTGGCCTCAGCGACTACCTGCGCACCACGAGCGCGGGTTCCGCCATGGTTCGCCTTCCAATACGCTTTTTGCGGATCAATAAAGACATCGCCATCTGGGCCGCGCCCGTGGAACTGTTCTGCGAAATCTCCATGAACGTGCGCGATCATTCGCCTTTCCCGTACACGTTCTATTTCGGCTATACCAACGGCTGGCTGGGCTATCTGCCCACCAAGGCCGAGTTCGCGCACGGAGGCTATGAGCCTAACACGTCACCGTTCACAGACCAGGCGGGTGAAGATCTCACGCACGCCGTGCTCGCGTACCTCGACGGGCAGGTCCGCTAGCGGTCTGGGTTCTGGTGCAAACATCAGGCGGCTAGGTTAGCCTCACGACGTGGCGACGCGCCGTTCGACTCGCAATCCTCTCTTCCACGGCCGCTGGTTCGACGACCAGCTCATCGTTTTGTGTCTCGAACTCTGGCGCATACCGCACCGTCCACCGTATCACGGTCGTATGGCTAACACTCAGACCCCGATCGGCCATCATTTCCACCGGGTCCTGATAGGACAGCTTATAGCTCAGGTACCAGCGCACATCAACCCGCCAAGAGTCGCCCACGCGCCTCTCGTATCGACGCCACTTCTGCTTGAGACCTATGTCAAGGTAAGGGGCCGGTGGGTGTTTCTGTACCGTGCCGTGGACCGGCAACGGAAGACCGTCGAGTTTTATCTCAGTCCCAGGTGGGATCGCGCCGCCGCCACCGCGTTCTTTCGCCAAGCGCTACGCCATCACGGTGAGCCGCGGGTCGTTACCTCGGTGATCACCTCAAAACCAGCCAGTCCTGATCGCGTCAAAACCGGCCAGGGCATCCGGGACTAAGATGTTCTACCCTGCCTTGGGCTCTGCAGGCAAGTTGGTTTTTGTGCGCCAGCTTCGCGTACCGCACTTGAGCACATGCCCATGGTGGAGGAAACGATCGACAGCCCGAGGGTTGAATTGATGAACAGAACCCGCCCGCCCACATCCCCTTTCAGCAGCCATCGCACTTGTCCTTTGCGGATCATGTGCATCACCTCATAGCCGGGGATGGTTCGCCGGGCTCCCTCGAACGATCGGAAGCCTTGCTTGGCGTTGATCCGTCGTTTGAGGGCTCGATGGTCTTGCTTGACGATGTTGTTCAGGTAGGGGGATGTCCGACACCGGCAACGCCGACCCAATCTTCCCTCCTGCTTTAGTCTGCTCACCGCGCGGGGATATGGGCGACGCGAACGTGGTTTCATCAACTCGCCAGGACATGCCCGTCCGTTTCAACTCCCGCCGCACCCGCCGGTCGAGTTCGGGAGCGTAGTGCTGCACCCAACGCCACACCGTCGTGCGGTCGACGCTCAGACCGCGTTCCGTCATTAGTTCCTCCAGATCACGATAGCTGAGCGAGAAGCGCAGATCGCATCGGACGCAGAGGACGATGATGTCATCCGCGAAGTGTCTGT
>DASYYZ010000154.1:0-61246 GCA_035946735.1 Terriglobia bacterium | reverse complement strand
CCCTTCCCCCACACCCCCATCCTCCGCTGGATGGAAATACAAAACCAGACTTCGTCGACACTAAGTTATTGCCGACGAAAAATGGTCTTGATTTTGGGGTCCACCTTCGCCCTCGCCCCCACCTTATGCAGCACGATAAGCAGGACCGAAGCCGGTTCTGCGAGATCCTGTTGAGGTAATTGAGGAGGCCATTTACGTTGCAGATCAGATCGTCGAGAGGTGTCATTCGGAGTTCCGACACTACATTTTTCTGAATGCCGACCGCACCCCAGAGCTGTTTGACTTTGAAAGGTCCATGAAGATTGCGGGCTCGGTCGGGGTTGTCACGGCCGTCCGAGGTGAGGCCCCGGTCCTAGGCAGCAAGGTTCATGTCATCTACCCGCAAATGGAGCACAAGTAGCCGTGAGAGCAAGCAGACTGTTCCACTAGCGCCGCTGATTCTTGGCCGGAATGGCGCACAGCAGAGCTGTGCCTTTGGAGTGAGACGGAAGGCAAACCGGCTGAAATTGCAGATCTGCGATCTGCGCCAGCCCCGCCCAGGAACTTCTGACTTTCGACTTTGACTGTTCGACTTCGCCGAAGTAGCTTAGAGGTATCTTGATTGAAGTAGCTTGAACTGGCGCGGATGAAGCTTTCCCAAAGACTAAGCCGCGATTTCACGGCGTCGGCGCGCAGCCGGGGGCGAGACTACTTCTGGCAACAGCGCGTCCGCATCCTGCAAGGCTCGAACAGCCAGGTGGAGGCGAAGGTCCGGGGCTCCGAGACGTACGGCGTGAGCCTTGATTGGAAGAACGGCGTCCTCTCGGCCTTCTGCGACTGTCCCTATTTCGACTCCGAGGGTGCGTGCAAGCATCTGTGGGCCACGATTCTGGCGGCAGAGGCGCGCGGCTACCTTTCCGCGGCAGAGAGCGCCTCCAGCCTGCTGATGGACTGCGGTACCCCGGACAACGACGGCGTCCTCGAGGATAAAAACACGGCGGATTTCCCTTTTCAACTTCGATCCCCGGCCGGGCCCAAAATGGCGCCGAGGCGGCCGGAGTGGGAAGCGCAAATCTCCGCGATAGCCACGATTCGTTCCCAGAGCGCGCAACCCCAGCGTGGCTGGCCGGCCAAGCGTGAACTGATTTATGTGGCGGACGTCCCCGCCAGTCTGAACGCCGGCGGTCTTGTTCTCTCGATTGCAATGCGGGAACGCAAAGTGAACGGAGATTGGGGCCGGATCAAGCCCCTGGCCCTGAAGGCCAGTGAAATCGCACAATTGCCGCTCGCCGAGGACCGTGAAATCGTCGCGGCTCTGGCGGGCAGCACTCAGCACTATGGCTACGGGTCCGTCGATTATTTCAACATTCCCGCAATCTACCGGGTGATGCACCCGCTGAGCGGTTCCGTAATGCATTCGGCAGCCCGCACGGGGCGCTGTTACCTGCGAAAGACCACGGACCCGGAACAACTGACTCCGCTGGCTTGGGACGAGGGCGATATCTGGCAATTCGGACTCGTGCTGTCACGGCGCGAGCCCAAGCGATGGGTGGTATCAGGAGTCTTCCGCCGTGGCGAAGAGCGCCTCGACCTGGCCGAAGTGGATCTGGCAACGCAGGGCGGCCTGGTATTCGCGCGCGAACGTGTGGCGCGGCTCGCAGAAGGCGCCCCGTTTGAATGGATCGTCCACCTGCGGCGCAGCGGTGTGATCGAAGCGCCGGAAGCCGACAAACACAAGCTGCTCGCGGCCCTGCTCTGCTCATCCGGCCTGCCTGCGCTCGAAGTGCCCGAGGAACTCCAGTACGAAGAGGTAGCGCTCGTCCCGCGGCCTTGCCTGCGGGTTCGCGCCCGGGATTCAAGGCGATATGACGATGGCCGGCTGGAGGCGGAGTTGTCATTCGATTACGCCGGGCGCATGGTTCCCGCGCGCGAACCGGCGCGCGGATTTTATGACCCGGAGAAGCGGCATTTCGCAGTCCGCGATTTCGCCGCCGAGCAGGCCGCCGCAAGGGTTCTCAACGACCTCGGCCTGAGAAGCCAGACGTGGATCTACGGTAACGAGGAAGCGGGCTGGGACCTGGCGGCGAGTAAGCTGCCGCGCATCGCCAGGACGCTGGTAGAGGCGGGCTGGCACGTCGAAGCTGAAGGACGGCTGTTGAGGCGCGCGGGCGGATTCCACATCGAAGTCGCCTCGGGAGTGGACTGGTTCGAGCTGCACGGCGGCGTTGAATATGGCGACACGCAGGCGAAGCTGCCCGCTTTGCTCGAAGCGTTGCGCCGGGGCGAGAACATGGTCCGGCTGGACGACGGCACTTACGGCGTGGTGCCGGAGGAGTGGCTGCGCCGGGTCGGAACGCTGGCCGGGCTGGGAACGGCGGAAGACGGCCATATCCGCTTTCGCCGCACCCAGGCCGGGCTGCTCGATGCGCTGCTGGCGTCGCAGCCCGAGGCTCGCTGCGACGCCGCCTTCGATCTCGTCCGCGAAGAACTGCGGCGCTTTGAAGGAGTGGAGGCGGCGCGCCAGCCGGCAGGATTTTCGGGCCAGTTGCGGGACTATCAGCGTGAAGGCTTGGGCTGGATGGAATTTCTGCGCCGCTTCTCCTTCGGCGGCTGCCTCGCCGACGACATGGGCGTGGGCAAGACGGCGCAGGTGCTGGCGCTGCTCGAGACCCGGCGCGAACGGCGAGCCACGGGGGAGCCGCTCGGGCCATCCCTGGTGGTGGTTCCCCGCTCGCTGATTTTCAACTGGAAAGAAGAGGCGGCGCGCTTCACGCCGCAACTGCGCGTGCTTGACCATAGCGGCCTCGACCGCAACGGCAATGAATTCGCCGCCTACGATCTCGTGCTCAGCACTTATGGCACCCTGCGCCGCGACATCCTTCGGCTCAAGGACGTCGACTTCGACTACGTTGTGCTGGACGAAGCCCAGGCCATCAAGAACGCCACGACTGCTTCCGCCAAGGCGGCGCGGCTGTTGCGCGGAGGCCATCGCCTGGTGCTCAGCGGCACGCCGGTGGAGAACCATCTGGGCGAACTGTGGTCGCTATTCGAGTTTCTGAATCCCGGCATGCTGGGCGCGGCCAGCGTTTTCAAGCTGGGGGGCGCCGCAGGCCGCAATCCCAGCGAGGACATCCGCCGGCTTCTGGCCCACGCTCTGCGGCCGTTCATCCTGCGCCGGACTAAGGATCAAGTGGCGCGGGAACTTCCGCCCAAAACGGAGCAGACGGTGCACTGCGAAATGGACGCCGTCCAACGCCGCCTCTACGACGAGCTACGCCAGCACTATCGCAACGCGCTGCTCAAGCGGATTGAAACCGAGGGCTTGGCCAAGTCCAAGATTCAGGTTCTGGAGGCGCTGCTGCGGCTGCGCCAGGCGGCGTGCCATCCGGGCCTGCTCGATCCCAAGCGCCGCGCCGAACCGAGCGCAAAACTGGAGACCTTGCTGGCGCAGGTGCGCGAGGTAATCGATGCGGGTCACAAGGCGCTGGTGTTCTCGCAGTTCACCAGCTTTCTCAGCATCGTTCGCGACCGCCTGGATGGGGACGGCGTGATCTACGAATATCTGGATGGCGCCACCCGTGACCGGCAAGCGCGCGTGGAGCGCTTCCAGAATGACCCGCAATGCCCCCTCTTTCTCATCAGCCTCAAGGCCGGCGGCCTGGGCCTCAATCTCACGGCCGCGGAGTACGTGTTTCTGCTCGATCCCTGGTGGAACCCGGCGGTGGAAGCGCAGGCAATGGACCGCGCCCACCGCATCGGGCAAACACGGCAAGTGTTCGCCTACCGATTGATCGCGCGCGACACGGTGGAGGAAAAGGTGCTTGAGTTGCAGAATACGAAACGTGATCTCGCCGCCGCCATCATCGGTGCGGATAACAGCCTGATTCGGAACCTCCGCAGGGAAGATCTCGAACTCTTGCTCTCATAGCGAACTCCCTGACAGGAAGGGTTGGGGTGATGAGAAACACGCACAGGGTGGCTACGAGCTGCTGTGGCGGCCGCCTGCCGACTGTGACAGCTGTGTTGTTATGATTATTTGCTCGATTTCTTTTTCGACCTCTGCGCGGTGTGAGGAAAGGGCCTGCCGTAGCCACTTAAGCGTGGACTTATAGTCGTCCGCTCCGAAAATTCCTCCGTGCAGCGACGCTCGGTAAAGCAGACTGTACTTGCTTGTGATGTCTGATGCCCTGTTCAGGAGAGTTTCGATATCCTCAGCCGGAAGGTAGAGGCGCGAAGCCCCGGCTTCGTCCTTTCTGATCAATTCCGCGTCCGTGTGTGAAATCGCCTTGTCCCGAATATCCCACAAGCGAAGGACAAGAGGATCGAATCGGGAGACACTGGAGAGTTCCCTACTCAGTTCTGCGTCGTCAATTGCCCGATTCTTCGCGAGCGATGCTACGTGTCGATTTTGTTTCAGGCGCTGCCTGAATGCTGCATCTGAAAAGAAAGCTCGATTATCTTTGACGGTCAGCAAAAACCTGCCAAGGCTGAGTGCCCCTGGATGTTTGTCGTATAGGCGGCACAAGCGGGAGAGCACTGCTTCCATATGAGCGACGAACGTTAAGTGCCATAAGTATTGCTTAAATCCATTTCGAGGTAGTAGTCGCCCCTCGCTGCGTCGAGTCCCTTGAGAAGTCTCCAGTGAAGCCTGGCCTCGCTTGCCTCTAGGTCGATGCAGTCGCGGAGTCTTTCGAAGTCTGATTCGTCTTTAACTCGTATTGCGTTCATGAGAATCTCGGGGATGGCAATGACATCGGATGCTGGTCGCCCCTACCGTGGACCCGGCCCAACCCGGCTGTGCTGGGTTCGCTACACAACACGCCATCGATATGGCCGGGCGCGACGCTCAGAAGCTGCTGCGCGCTCCCTATTCGATCTCGATGGTATAACTCACCATCCAAAGTTCAAGCTGTTGGAGGCGTGTCTTCCAGCGGCGCTTAATTCCTTCATCCAGTCCCGGCTCTGGGTCGTATCGGGCACGTCCACCAGCAACCGCACCAAGTCGTCGCGGTACACGACACCGCCTAGACGCCAGTGGCCCTCCAACTTTTGTGTCTCGTAGCTGGCGGCGCCGAAGTGGTCGACCATCTCCAACACCGCTTCCGCAAGCCACTCGGCGGGTACATCCCGCCCATCATTGAACTGGAGGGGGAGCAGCACCTCGAATCGCCGCCACTTGCTGCTCATAGGTTGTCTTGTCCTCGACGGTAAACGGGATATTCTGGCTGGCGAGCGCTTCTAAGGCAGCCTCGGGGACCAAGTGCGCCCCTGATGCAAGGACTCGGCCTGAGAATCGCCCGAGCAGAAATGCCAGAGCCCTCTTTTCGGTTTCGCGGTCCGCAAAGGTTATCGTTACCATGTATCCTCGCCCTTAAGCGTAGTGTATCACTCGAGGTCGGACCGGCGCAGCCTGAAACTCCGCGATTCGGTGCGTTTGGCCCTGCCTCATCCGGCATGATCGGTCAACAGGCAGGTCGGAACGGGCTCGTTGGTCCTTGCCTCTCACCCCAACTCGCACAACTCTGCCGTGCACCAGCACAAGTTGTACTGGTGAGCTTTCGCAAGACAATCGCCAAGTCGATTTTAACTTGCATTTCGCAAGCGATATTTGATAAGTTTTCGGGGATGACCGGGAAGCCCCAATCAAAACCACGTTCCCGCTGCCCAGTGAGCATTTCGTTGGAGGCATTTGGAGATCGCTGGTCGCTGCTGATTATCCGTGACCTGATGGTTCGCGGACTGCGGACTTTTCGGGAGTTTCAGCACTCGGGCGAAGGCATCGCGACCAACATCCTGGCTGAGCGTCTGCAGAGACTGCAAGCCGCCGGGATCATCACGGCCGAGGCCGAACCAGCGGATGGGCGCAGAGTGAACTACCGGCTGACCGAAAAAGGGATCGATCTCGGACCGGTGCTGCTGGAGTTGCTCATCTGGGGAACGCGGCACGAGGAGACCGGTTT
The DNA here is from genome assembly GCA_035946735.1 of Terriglobia bacterium. Lineage (GTDB taxonomy): Bacteria > Acidobacteriota > Terriglobia > UBA7540 > UBA7540 > Gp13-AA77. Next base: position 55,307 of record DASYYZ010000154.1, on the reverse strand, counting down.
GCCCTGTGCGCTCATCGCGAAAATGGCGAGCCATCGCGAAGAGGTGCTGGCCGAAGTCCGGCGGCGGTGGCGCGAACGGGATCATACTCCGTTGCTGCCCAATCCAAAGGAGAAGAGAAAATGACGCAAGCTTCATCCACGCGAGCAAGAGAAATGAGTGAAGTTGAAATCTTCCGCGACGGCGCGCGTACAACTCACCGGATTGTGAAAATGAATGCCGACGGGATTAAGCACGACGAGAGCCTCGGCCAACCTCATCCAGGGGGCAACTGCCTGAACTGGGTGATGGGCCACCTCATCTGCGTTTACGACAATGTCCTGCCGCTATTGGGGCAGGAACCGGTGATGGGAAAGGAGGCTCTCCGCCGCTATGACCGGGGCGCGCCTCCGCTCCAGGACGGCGCCGAGGCGCTGCCTTGGGATGCGCTCATGACCGCGTGGGATCAGGCTGCCGAACGCGTCGACGCGGGCCTCGCGAGCCTCACGGCAGAAAAGCTGGATGCACCCGCACCCGCGTCACCCCGGAACAATCCCAATGAGACTGTCCGCTCGCTTCTGACCCTGGTCTTTTTCCATCAGGCCTACCATGCCGGCCAAACAGGATTGCTCCGGCGATTGGCGGGTAGAGAAGGGGCGATTCGCTGAGCAGAGTGCTCTCCCGGCGAGGCACGCTGAAGTTTCACACTTTTCTCGATGCGGATGTCCATTGCGTGCCGGTTGAATCGACTATAGGGCAGGGGGCCTCCGCTGGGAGTGCGATGGAGCGGACGCCGTGACGGTTCCAGCATGACGAACGAGGACGCTGTGCCACACCATACCAGCCAGGAAGACCCGGAGTTTCGGGACGCTGTTCAAGGATTGCTTCGGGGCGATTTCTCCCGTCTCGAGCCCCTATTCGACGACGAGCATGGCGGCCGGCAATGCATTCTGGCGTGGTACGAGCAAAGACTCTTTGATCAAGAGCCCGAGGCGCTGAACGAGGCCCTCTCGTGTGCTTGCTTTAACGGGAAGACCCAGGTGGCGGACTTTCTGCTGAAGCAGGGCGTCGATCCCGCAGCCGGTGACAAGACGGGCTCGAACGCGTTCCACTGGGCGGCGGATCGCGGGCAACTGGATACCGTCCGGCTGCTCATTGAACGCAAGGCGCCGCTTGAGGTGAAGAACATGTACGGCGGCACCGTCCTCGGCCGACAGTATGGTCGGCGATTCACCAACCGAGGCCCCATCACATCGCGATCATCGGGGCTCTGATCGAAGCTGGAGCGCGCATCGAGGAAGTGGGCTATCCGACCGGAAACGAAGCGGTGGACGCGGTGCTGCGCCGGCACGGCGCGAAGTCATAAAATTCAACAAGGGAGGAAGAATGCTCAAGATAACTCCATTCATGTGGTTCGATGGACAAGCCGAAGAGGCAGCGAAGTTTTACATGTCGTCTTTAAGAACTCAAAGATTCTTGGCGTTGCCCGCTATCCGGAGGGATCGCCGGGGCCCGCGGGAACTGTAATGACCGTGGATTTCGAGCTTGACGGGCAGGAGTTCACCGCACTTAATGGCGGCCCGATTTTCAAACTTAACGAAGCTAATCGTTCGTCGTTCATTGCGAAACCCAGGCGGAAGTGGACGAGTTCTGGAACAAGCTTCTCGAAGGCGGAACCGAAAGCCAGTGCGGCTGGCTGAAAGACAAATTTGGCGTGTCCTGGCAGATCGTACCCACGGTTCTGATCGAGATGCTGCAGGATAGGGACGCCGCGAAGGCGAAACGAGTCATGAAAGCGATGCTCGGAATGAAGAAGCTCGAAAATTGGTGGCTTGAAGCGGGCATACGAGCAACAATAATGAGGGCGGGAAGAGATAAACTCAAGAGGGAGAGGAGTGTCGCATGAGCAGAGTACGGGTGTTGGCTGGCACACGCAAGGGGGCGTTCATTCTGGAGTCGGACGGGAAGCGCAAGGATTGGGAGGTGAACGGTCCCCACTTTACGGGATGGGAGATCTATCACATGAAAGGATCGCCCGCTGACCCGAATCGAATATATGTATCGCAGACCAGCGGCTGGTTTGGGCAGATCATTCAGCGTTCGAGCGATGGCGGTAAGACGTGGGAAACGCCCGGTGGCGCGCTCGAGATGGGCCCGCAGGGATTTCCCATGGGCCAGAGCAACAAGTTCGTCTATGACACTTCTTCCGAAACCGGCAAGCCGCTCACCACGCATCAGTGGTATGACGGTACGCAGCATCCCTGGGAGTTCAAGCGCGTCTGGCACGTCGAACCCTCGTACACCGATCCCGATACGGTCTACGCCGGGGTTGAAGACGCTGCCATATTCCGCTCGACCGACGGCGGGCACTCCTGGCAGGAGCTTCCTGGATTGCGCGGGCACGGTACCGGACCCAAGTGGCAGCCGGGCGCGGGCGGCATGTGCCTGCACACGATTATTCTGGATCCGACAAATCCGAACCGGATCGTGATTGCGATCTCGGCGGCCGGCGCCTTCCGCAGCGACGATGGCGGCGAGAGCTGGGAGCCGATCAATCGCGGATTGAAATCGCAATACATCCCGGACCCGAATGCCGAGGTAGGCCACTGCGTCCACCACATCGCCATGAATCCCTCGCGGCCCGGCGTGCTCTTTATGCAGAAGCATTGGGACGTGATGCGTAGCGACAATGCCGGCGACTCCTGGCAGGAGGTAAGTGGGAACCTGCCTACCGACTTTGGATTCGTGATCGACGTCCATGCTCACGAGCCGGAGACAATCTACGTGGTGCCCATCAAGAGCGACTCCGAGCACTTTCCGCTGGATGGGAAGCTGCGGGTCCATCGCAGTCGCACGGGAGGAAACGATTGGGAGGAACTTTCGAAAGGATTGCCGGAGCGCAACTGCTACGTCAACGTGTTCCGTGATGCCATGGCCGTGGACTCGCTTGACAAGTGCGGCGTTTATTTCGGCACCACCGGCGGACAGGTGTACGCCTCCGCTGATGCCGGAGACACGTGGGCGCCCATTGTCCGCGATCTTCCGCCGGTGCTCTCTGTGGAGGTGCAGACTCTGCAATGATCCGAGTGATGCTCCCCACACATTTGCGGACGCTGGCGAAGGTCGACGGCGAGGTTACGCTCGACGTCCAGGGTGCGGTCACGCAGGCTTCGGTCCTCGATGCGCTTGAGGCCCGCTACCCGATGCTGCGCGGGACCATCCGCGATCACGTCACGCTAAAGCGCCGCGCGTTCATCAGGTTCTTCGCTTGCGAGGAGGATCTCTCCCATGAACCGCCGGACGCCCCACTGCCCGAGGCGGTGGCGAAAGGCGCCGAGCCGTTTCTGGTGATCGGCGCCATCGCCGGCGGCTAGGCCTAGGCTAGGGGCAAAGCAAAGGATGTTTGATCTCACCAACCACGGAGCCCTATGATGGCTAAAGTTGGCTATTCGACTCCAATGCTGCACGTCATGGATATCGAGAGATCGATCCGATTTTATGAGCTGTTGGGATTTGCCACGGTCGACACGGATCGATGCACGCCTCTGGGATGGGCACGCCTCCATTGCGAGGGCGGCGCATTGATGTTCCTGAGGGCGGAGGAGCCGATGGACCCTTCTGCCCAGGCGCTGACACTGTACATGTACACGCCGGACTTGATCGCCCTTCGCGAGCATCTGCTGGCTAACGGAGTTCAGGTTCCGCCCATCCGACACCCGGGATACATGCCAAGTGGCGAAATGGAGTTGGTCGATCCCAACGGCTACGCTGTCGCGGTTGGGCACTGGGGAAAGTCGGAACAAGAAGCATGGGAAAAGCGAATCGGGGTCAAGACGTAGCCGGCGCCCGTTCTTGAATCACTTCAATTTGGCGCCATTGGGAACGTCTTCTTTGAATGTGGCCAGCACCGGCTTGCCCACAGGTCCGATGGACGCAGCAACCACCATGCCGTTCGATTCGATCCCGCGCAGCTTTCTTGGCTCAAGGTTCGCCACCAGCACGATCTTCATGCCAACCAGTTCCTCCGGCCGGTAGAACTCGGCGATTCCGGCGCACACCTGACGGGTTTCGCTGCCAATATCCACCTGCAGTTTCAACAGCTTTTTCGCACCTGGAATCGATTCGGCGGCCAGGATGGTGCCGGCGCGCAGATCGATCTTGGCAAAGTCATCGATCGTGATTTTGGCGCCGCTCGCGCCAGCGGTCTCAGCGGGACTCGGGACTCGGGACTCGGAACTTGGGATTGACGATTGCCGATTGTCGATTGCCGCTTGGCCGCCTCCAGCCTTGTCATTCTGAGCAGCCGGAGGCGACGAAGAATCTGCTTGTGAAATGGCTGATTGCTGTTCGGATGGAACGGACACTTGGACTCCTTTGGGTTGAGTGCGCTCGCGGTCGAGTTCGGCAAGTTCTTCGAGTTTGGCGAGCGTCTTGGCTTTGTCGAGTCGGGGGAAGATGGGCTCGGGCTTGCCGATTTTGGTGCCGGGCTTGAGGTCGCCCCACTTGAGCTGGTCGATACGTTGAGCTTCGATCTTTCCCAAGTATTCCTCGCAGCCGAGTTGCTTCCAAAGTAGCGAGGCCGACGTGGGCAGAACTGAGTAGAGCAGTACCGATAAGAACCGGAGGGCTTCCGCGGCTGTGTATAGCACGACAGAAGCTTTCTCATGATCGGCCGCCGACTCTGATTTTGCCAGAGCCCATGGCTGTTGCTGATGCACGTAGTGGTTAAGCAAACCTATGTGCTGCCACAGGACGTCGAGACCGCGCGAGAAGTTGAGCTCCTCGAAGAAATCGCGAAAGAATTTGATGCGCGGATCGTCCGTACTTGCATTCTGCAAGGTACGAAGACGCACGTGATCGTGCGGAGGCCCTAGCTCTGCAGGGCCCGGTGGCACTTTCCCCTCGCAGTAGCGGTCAATCATTGCGATCGTGCGGCTCGCCAGGTTGCCCAAATCATTCGCCAAATCTGAATTGTAACGTTGGATCAAATCTTTGTAGGAAAAGCTTGTGTCCAGGCCGAACATCCGGGTTGGAGGCGCCACGCGAGGCTGCCGACTCTCTGCGTCAAGAGCTACTTGCCGCTGATCATCGATCGCAGCGTCCACTAGACGATCGGGCGCCTTGCCTTCGTCCGCCGAACCCCCGGGTGACCGTTGGCCGCGGAACAGGTAGTAGCGCAAGGCGTCATTGCCCGGCGCTCCGAAGGACTCGAAGGCGTCGACGATCGGCTCCGGATACACCACGTTGCCCTTCGATTTGCTCATCTTGTCCTGCTCGTAATAGATCCAGCCGTGGGCGAAGATCGTCGTCGGCAACATCTCCGGCTGGCCGGGATACGCTGCCATGATGAACGCCGGCCAGTAAATGGCGTGGAAGCGCAGGATGTCTTTGCCCACCATGTGGACGAGCTCGGACTCGCCCGGCACGTTACGCCAATATTTCCTGAAGGCGGCGTTGCCCTCGTCGCCGTGCGCGTAGCCGATGCCCGTCATGTAGGAGACGAGCGCATCGTACCAGACGTAGAACACCTGCTCGGGATCGTCATGATCTTCATCAAGCGGAAACGGAATGCCCCACTTGATGCGCTTGCGGCTGATGGAAATATCGCGCAGGTCTTTCACGAAGTTCTTCACTTCGTTCATACGGAAGCCGGGCTGAACGAAATACGGATGCGCCTCGTAGAGCGCAAGCAACTTTTCCTTGTACGCTGACAGCCTGAAAAAGTAGTTCTCTTCGCTGATCAGCTCGGTCGGCCGGCCGCAGTTGGGACAGTTGATCGGGTCGCTGCCGTCGGAAACGTACATCTCGTCGAAGATGCAGTAGCGTCCCTGGTACTGCTTCTTGTAGATGATTTCCTGTCCGTCCACCCGGTTCGCACGCGCGCGCAGCAGCATGCGCCTTACGGATTTGAAATGATCCGGATGATCGGTGTAAATGAAGCGCACAGAGTCCGGTGTGAGACCTTCATAAGGGTAGACCACGGGATCGATTCCGAGCCTTTTCCAGAGATCGACGAAAAGCTGGCGTTTCTCCGCGACGAACTCGGCCGGCGACTTTCCCGCCTCCGCGGCGGCTCGCTGCAGCTTCTCGCCGTGCTCGTCGGTGCCCGTCAGAAAAGCCACATCGTATCCGCACATGCGCTTATACCGGGCCAGTACATCGCAGACGATGGTGGTGTACGCCGAGCCCACGTGCGGCCGCGCGTTCGGGTAATAAATGGGAGTGGTGAGATAAAAGGTCTTCATTGCTCCAATCCGCTTAACTGTCAGTGCCTGCCGGCGCGCGCGCCCTTGTAACCGATACCCCAGACCCGAAGCAGGTTCCTGCACCCTTTTTCGAAACCCGCCGTGAAGTCCACAAGCTGAAAGCCGCCCAGCGTCCAAGACAGCGTCATCGGGTTGCAGGATCTCCACAGTACCGGAATGATTCGGTTGCGGTAGCGGGCGTCAATCAGCGCGTAGAGCAGCTCCCGTTCCACCCACGGTGACTTGATCGAATGCGGAGAGAGCACGAGTAGAAACCAGTCACAGCGGGCCAGCGCTTGACCGATCTCGGCGTGCCATTCTCGGGCTCCGACGATGTTCGTTCCGCTATACCAAAATGGAACGCCATGCCCCTGGAGTACCCGCGCAAGCCTCTCCACGAAGAGTCGGTCCTTTGCGGAGTGGGACAGAAAGACTTCGCGCGGCAGAAGGCTCTTTTTTCGGCTCATTCGCAGAGCACTCACTGCACCGTCTTAAGCTATCGGCAATGCGCCTGTCAAAATGGCTGGTACTAATGCTGCGGAGAAGTCACGCCACCCGTTTTAAGGCGCTAGCAATGCGCCTGCTGACTTCCGCGGGGTTGTTATTGGCTCGAAGGATGTGAAAGTTATGCAAGATCCAAGGAAAATCCTCCGTGGGCCGAACCAGGACAGGAAATAGCCTTTCCGCGTAATTAAGGTTGCTCAGTGCGTACTCAATGTCTCGACGGACCAATTCCGATTTTGCCGAGTCGGGAGAAAGCAGCACGACCATGGCCTTGGACCGCCTGAGGGCTTGGCCGATTTGCTCGAGCCATTTGTCGCCGGGGGACATTTCAACTTCTGGATCCCACACATCGTACCCCTGCTTGGAAAGTTCGGAAGCCAACTGCTTCGCAAAAATCTTATCGGCGAGACTGTAACTCAAGAACACTTGCATAACGGCTATCCCTCAAGTCCTTATTCTAAGGCACGGTTCATCACATCAACACCATTTTAACCTGCAGCGTGACTCCTCTGACCACTCTGATCGTGCGATCCCTAGACTTTCCTGAAGGCTGCTCGCGCTGCGTCCATCACTTCCTTTAGGGGAACGCCGCGCTCGAGGGCCACTCGCCGGCAATCTTCATATTCTGGAGCGGCGTTAACGATCTTGCCCTGCCGGGAGGCTACCTTGACACTGAGGGCGCCATAGTCCGTCTCAACGCTCACGATCTCACGCTCCAGCACGCGGCGATGTGCGGTGGAGATTCTCAGTCCCAGCGTCGTCGTTTCGGCAAAGACCAGGTCCGCCAAAGCTTCGGCATGATCAAGTTTGGCCAGAAGGCGGATCTCAAGCCCCGGACGGTTCTTTTTCATCTGAATGGGCGTACAGTTGACGTCAAGCGCACCCGCGCTCAGGGCGCGTTCCACAAGGTATCCATAGACCTCAGGGCTCATGTTGTCGACGCTGGTTTCGATGACAGCGATCGCCTCGCTGGGGCTGCGGACCACGGGCTCGGGTTCAGGACTCCTCTCGCCAATGAACAGACGCAGCAGGTTCGGATGACCTGGCAAATCGCGGCTGCCGGCGCCGTAACCGATTTGATCCAGAGTCATCGCAGGCAGCGGTCCGAAACTCGTAGCCAGTGTGGACACAATCGCTGCTCCCGTGGGAGTGGTCAGCTCGGCTTCGATCCCGGAGGAGTATACCGGTATGCCGCGCAACAGCTCTGCTGTGGCGGGCGCCGGCACCGGCAGGGATCCGTGGGCCGCCGTGACGCGGCCCGATCCGACGTTCACCGGCGAGGCCGCCAATTCCTCGACGTCAAGCAGCTCCAGCGCGACGCAGGCGCCGACGATGTCCACGATGGCATCCACGGCTCCCACTTCATGAAAGTGCACCTTCTCGATGGGCCGCTCGTGCAAGCGGGCTTCGGCTTCCCCAAGGCGCCGGAAAATCTTGCGGGATCGCTCCTTAATTGCAGGCGAAAGCGCGCTCGATTCAATCGTCTGCTCGATCGAGGCCAGATGCCGGTGGGGCTGCTCTTGCGCGGCTACGATCTCCACACGAGTTCCAGCCAGTCCAGCCCTCAGGACACGCTCCGGCCTGAACTCGTACGACCCTAGCTTGAGCTTTGCTAGTTCGGCAAGGAGCGCGGCGGAATCGAGTCCGGAGTCGAGACAGGCGCCCAGAAACATGTCGCCGCTGATTCCCGAGGAACAGTCAAGATAAGCCAGTTTCATTGGATTCGTGCGTGACACAAGCTGCGTCAAGAGGTTCCGCCGGCCTGAACGTGAATTCTCACTATTCCGCGGTCTTGGCCGCCAATGCTTCCACCACCGTGATGTTTTGCAGCAGATCCGGTGGCACGCCGTGTCGCTCCTGCAAGTACAAGGGGCTATTGTAGGTGAGCCAAACCTTACCCTGAGCATCCTCCCAAATCAGAATCTTGAGAGGAAGATCGATGGCAATGCTGGGCGACGCGAGCATCAGGGAAGTGCCAGCCTTCGGGCTGCCGAAAATCAGCAGCTTCGTCGGAGGCATTCTCAATCCTACCTTTTCCGCTTCTCCGCTGTGGTCGACCAGCGCGAACAGTGTAACTCCCCTCGCCTGCAGGATCGCCTTGAGCTTTTCGACCGCTTCGTCCACCGAATGATTGCAGAGTACGTCGACGATCCCGCTACCCCTACTGAGGGTCATGCGTGTCTCCGTTAGCAAAATGCGCGAGGTGGAATTGCGGGCCCAACTGGATACTCAGTGATTGCCCGTCCGGTCCTCCACGCTGGGATGGGCCAACCAGACAGGAAGCTAAAATGGAGGATTCCAAATTGACCCCAGCTCCAGCCTGAAACCCGGAAGAACTGGATCACCTGCGAGCGCTTCGGGCGAGTCCAAGACCTGAACGCCGGCGTCGGTGTGGACCTCAACCTCGACAGATGCGGGTACGATCAGCCATCCAAGGCGCAATCCCGCTTGCCGGTACTCTTCCATCTTGAGCCGGAGAGCTGAAATCTCATCCGACGGTGAGGCCACTTCGATCAATAAATCCGGGCAGAGCGGCAGAAATCGCTCCTTCTCCCAGGCACTCAAGTCTCGCAGGCGCGAGAGCTCTACCCAGGCTGCGTCCGGCGAGCGCATCGCGCCGTTTGGGAGGATGAAGCCGGTACTGGAATCGAATGCCACCCCGGTCTTGTCGCTCTCGGCCCAGACACTTAGCTGGCGAAACGCTACTCCGCTGCGATAACCCGAGTACCCTCCGGCCGGTGACATCACGATGATCTCCCCCTTTGCGGTCCGCTCAATCTGGAGCTCGCGGTTCGCCTGGCAGAAATGGAAGAACTCCTTTTCGCTCCAGTCCAAGACACCCGCGGGCAAACGGAAAGCCTGTTGACGGTCGGGAATGGGAATCATCAGTTGCATCGGCTTGTCCCCCTTCATTGTAATCAATCACGTTCCCGGATTCCTCAGAATATCCAAATCCGATGGAACAAGCACCGAAGGACGCCCCGTTTGGGTGCGCGCGGCCCGTTGCCCGACCGGATCGCCGGCACCTATAATCAACTTCTCCGGTATCTTGGTCGCGTGGTCGTATCACGCCGGAGCGCGAAGGGCAACGATGGCCGAATTTGAAAAGTGCGCCGATGTGGGGGAACTCGCGCCTGGAACCTGCCGCATGGTGAACGTCGCGGGCCGCGATCTCGCCCTTTTTAACGTCGACGGCAGCGTCCATTGCCTCGACAATACGTGCCTGCACCGTGGCGGCCCCCTGGGCGAAGGATACCTCGATGGCGAGGTTGTCACCTGCCCGTGGCACGGTTGGCAGTACAACGTGCGCACGGGCGAGCTGCTGATCGATCCGTCGGTGAAGATCGCAACCTTCCCGGTCCGCTTTGAGGGAACAGCCATCGAAGTTGAAGTTAGAAGTGACGAGTGACAGTTGCGATTTGAGACTATGGATTGCCATTCGGCTGGAGTCCCGGCCAGGTCGAATCTCAATTCACCGAGCGCACGTCACTAATTGATTGCGGCTCGTCACTTGCCACTGCCTTTGAAATGCCCGAACTTCCCGAAGTTGAAACCGTACGTCGCGGCCTGGAGTCTCGAGTGCTCGGCCGGCGCATTGTTGCGGTCGAGGTGAGACATCCGCAAGTCATCCTGGGCTCGCCCGAGGACTTCGCCGAGCAGGCTCGAGGGGTGATCCGCCGTCTCGAGCGCAAGGGGAAAGCCATCGCCATCGAACTCGATGCTCCACGACGAAAGCCAGCCCCGCAACTGCCCGGTCGCTCACGCGGGAGCGACGGACCACTAGGCTGTATCCTGCTGCGCCTTGGCATGACCGGCCAGGTCACGGTGGTTCGTCGCGACGATCCCCTGGAGTCCCACACTCACGTCCGCATGGAACTCGAGAACGGCGAAGAGATCCGCTACCGCGACATCCGGCGCTTCGGCCGACTGCGCTTCTGCACTCCGGCGGAGATTAAAGCGGTTTTCGATACCATGGGCCCGGACGCACCGTCGATGACTTCTGACGCTTTCCTTGCAAATCTCAAGGGCCGCCGCACCCCCATCAAGAACTGGCTTCTCAATCAAGGACGGCTGGCAGGCGTGGGCAACATTTACGCCGACGAGTCTCTGTTTGCCGCCGGCATCCATCCTCTCGCTGAAGCCGGACGGCTGAAACGCCCGGCCGCGCTCAAGCTTCATCGGGCAGTGGGGAAGGTTCTGGGCCAAGCTGTCGCCAAGCAGGGCACGAGCATGCGCGACTATATCGACATTGACGGTAATCCCGGTCGATTCGCAGCGGAATTAAAGGTCTATCAACGGGCCGGTGAGCCCTGCCCGCGCTGCGGAGCCACCATCCAACGGATGGTGCTCGCAGAACGCAGCAGCCATTTCTGTCCGCGCTGCCAGAGGCACCCAAGAGAATCGAGCCGGGACTAGGGAAATCGAGCGACGCGACCGGGCAGTCGGCGTTTGGTAGTCGACACTTGAAGGTAAACGGCAAGGGTAAGGAAGCCTAGTCAACCTCACAGTGCCTCCCGCGCCTCGGGGGGAGGATTCGCTGGCCACCCGGCTCGACCCCTCCCGCCTATTCCTTCAGCAGGGGCATGACCCGCTCCGCAAGGATCGCCGGACGGTCCCGCCATTCCAGATGCTTATCGCGAAAATAGCCATGGGCGCGGCGACCCCAGCCATTGATGAAATAGCCGTTTAGAGTTGCACCCAGACCGGCACTCACCACCGGAACAATTCCGGCCGACAGTTTCTCAGCGAGTTCGGTGCCGGCCTTCTCTGCGATCCTGGCCGCGAGGCGCTCGATCACCTGTTTCTTCACCCAATCGCGCCCCGCTTCCACGCCCGCAGCGCTCGCCGCGGCCAGCCAAAGCTCCGCACGTTCCTCCTCCGTTGTGAACTCGAACCCGTAAATCAAGCCGAGCTTCTGGATTAGCCGAAACGTGATGACGCCGAGAATGCTCACGTCCGGCAGGAGGGTGAGGAGACCGCCTAGACCAAAGCTGGCGCCCTCGACGATCGCCAGTCTTCGCGTTCCGGCAATTGTGCGCGCAGCCACCTGATCAAGCGCTGCGGGGTGGATCTCAAATGCGTCACGAAACGTCCGGAGCGGCAGCCCGTGCCCCTGACGGAGCTCGCGGAGGTAGCGCTCCTGATTCACTGCGAAGCTGCCATAGGCGCGCCTCAGGCTCCGCTCGATGACGCGTCCGATGCGCCCCGCCATCAGCGATTTCGCGGTTTCACTCCCCATATTCAATTGGATGCCGGCACGCTGGCAAAGAGCGATGTTATGCTGGCGGAGAACTCGTCAGCCATCAGTCCTCGTGATCAGAGGCGCGCTTTGATTTGCGACTGAGACCTGAAGCTGAGAACTAAACAGAGGTGACCACCTTGCCGTCGAAAATCGAAACTCGAAGATCGAAATTCGAAAATCGGAACTCTCGAAGATCGAGGCTTGACGGCGGGTATTGGAAATTCTCAATCGAGAATCGACGATCGAAAATCGGCATAGCGTTCTCATTGCTTATTCTAGGCCTGTCGCTCAGCCCCGCTTGGTCAGCGGGAGCAAGTATCTTCCAGGCGGTCACCGATCAGATCACATACGACGCCGGCAGCGAGGTGAAGATTCGGATCAGCGCGTTGACATCTCCGCTAGCCGGCAGCCCCATTCGCCTGGTGGCGAGTGTGCGCTATCGAGGGCCTGGCAGCGAACCCGGGCCGTCGCCCGCCGCGCGCACCGTACTTTTCACCAGCGCCAATCCGCCCAAGGACTACGTCAACTTGTGGAAGATTCCCGCTGATGCGAGCACCGGACGCTACGACATCGATCTCGAAGTTGTAGATCCGGACTCGGGACGCGCGCGCGAAGGTCAGGCCCGCGTGGCCTCGTTTGCTGTCCATCGCAAACTCGTCCGCATTAACAGCATCGATCTCGACCAGACCTTTTACACTTCGGGCGACCCCGTGAGCGTCAAGGTGAATTTAAGCAATCTCAGCGGCAGGGCGATGCGCGGGCTGCGAGTGGAGTTCTCGGACCGTTATTGGCCGTGGATCGCGGGTCCTGCTGAACTGGCGAAGGCAAGCATCGTGCCGATCGGCGCTGCGGTGGATCTGGGCGTGGGGCCCGCGGCCTCACAAACGATTAGTGGAGATCGCCTGGCCGTGGCGCCTGAAGTAAAGAAGCCGTCGATGCACCAGTATGGCGTAGTAGTGTGGAACCAGGAACGGAAGCAGGTGCTGGAGATTGCCTTCAGCCGGATGGTTTTTATCAATCCGCGCGGCGTGAGCTCGCCGCGCGTTTATCCGCCACAGTATGTCTACCCGGACCTGACCTCGGTGAACGTCAAGAATTATCGCCATTTTTATCCTGCCGGTCACGATTCGAGCGCCATTCTTTTTGACCACGGGCGAACGCTCTATCAAACGGGCGCGAGAGCGAACGTCACCTTCGCGCTGGCCAACCCCACGCCGAAGGCCTGGCAGGCTGTTCACGTGGACGCCCGGCTCGTAGACTCCCATGGCAAGGAGCTCGCTCACCAGGTGGTTTTCGAAAGTCTTAACCTCGACCCGGGCGGTGCATCGCTGCGAAAGACAACTGAGTTCCAGTTGCCGCAGGAGGCCGGCTTGTATCGCGTGGAAATCCGGGTGATGGAAGGCTCCGGCGAATTGCTGGCTCACAACAACCTGGAACTGGCGGCGAACAACCTGCCGAAATCCCTGATGGTCTTCTGCGCGCACGAGGATGACGAGGGTGGATGGCACGGAATGATTCGCGCCGCGGTGGAAAACAACATCCCGATGCGCATCGTCTACTTCACCAGCGGCGACGCCGGGTCCTGCGATCATTACTACGAGCACTTTTGCGGACCTACCGAGGCGCTCAATTTCGGCGAGGTTCGTATGCAGGAGAGCCGCGCGGTACTGGAACATCTCGGAGTCTCGCCCGCCCAGATTCTGTTCCTGGGCCTGCCGGACGGCGGTTCCGGCGAGATCTGGTATCACCATCCCAGCTTGGGCGATCCGTATCTGGCGGTCTTGCTCGCGAGCGATCACTCGCCATACGCAGATTTGGCGTTTCCCAACCTGCCCTACGCTCGCGACGCTGTTGTGGACGCAGCCACTGAGATCATCCGGCGCTTCCGGCCCGAAGTGGTCGTAACAGCGCACCCGCAGGCCGAAGGCCATATCGACCATATCGTGAACAATTACTTCGTTGTGAAAGCTCTCCATCAGCTTGCGGCCAAAGGCAGCCTGCCGCAGGGTCTGAAAGTTCTAGTAGATCGCGTTTACGATCCCAAACAGATGCCCGCCGCTCCATACAAGTATCAGGAGCGCAGTTTCTTCGTCTCCGGCGAAGCCGCCGCCCTGGCCCAGGAGGCTGGCTGGTACTACGAATCGCAGGGGGGAAATCGCGCCCTCGGCAACCTTCACGACTTCGACAAGCTTTCGCGCGAGGTTCGATACCGGGAAGTGGTAGACTGGAACGAGCACGACGGCTGGAATGACAAGGAGCCTCAAGCCGCCGCGAAACCTTAAGCGTGAAGGCCAGAGGCAGGACGCCTACGACAGGAGCCTTCTCGCGGTCACCAACCTCATGATTGATGAAACGCAAGAGGCTCAGGCCGTACCCACGAACGACGCGCCTGACGCCCCGAGTCCTGCCAGTCATTCTTTAGAACCGCGATCTTTAGACCCGCGATTTCCCACCGAGCCTTTTCCGTGCCCCAACTGCGGGCAGATGCTCGGTTCGGACGTCCGGGTGTGCGTAGCCTGCCGTAAACCCATCGACCCCAGCCAGATCAAGACCGCGGTAGCGGCTGCCGCCGAGCAGGCTCCGGGGTTTGCTCCGCCAGCGCAGGCTCAGGTGCGGTTCCCCTGGGGCGTCTTTGTTGTGTTCCTGGTGCTCGGAAGCCTAATGACCTCGGAAGGTGCAACCGCGCTCGGACCGCTGAGGGCGCTGCTCGTGATCGGCGCGATCCAAGTGATGTCATCCATCTGGGTGTTCTACGATGCGCACCAGAAAGGCATCCCAAAGCCGCTTTACTGGGGTATCGGCGCTCTGTTCTTTTGGCTGCCCATCTTTTCCTGGTACCTGGTGCGCCGGCGCCAACCCGATTCGGCCTGCCCACTGATCGAAGCAGGAGCGGGGCAGTTCCTTCGCACTCTGTTATTGATCTTTGCGGTCACCATGTTTTTGACTGTTCTGCTGAGCCTGCTGCTCGGCTCAGCACGCGGCCCTTCGCCCAAGCCGAATCTGACCCAACCGGCAGGTCACCAGGGTGGCTCCATCGCCAATCGATGGTTGGGCTCACCCTATTCCCCGGTGTCTGTCGAGCCAACCTCGACCCGTCCCGTTTCGGACGGGCCGGGGTTCGTCGCTAAAAACGCGGTCCGGCGCGAGTCTTACTCCGACCTTGAGTTTGAATCCGGTGCTTAGTCTAACCCCGCCAAACTAACCGGCTGCTGAAACGGCCCCGCGCCCCTTCTGGAGCGGTCGCAACATTTTTCCACAAACTGTTAATTTAGATTAGTCTGTATCCGGGCGGAAGTTGACTGTTCGGCTCGGGATTGCCGGGAGCGGAGGTGGGACATGGAAACACTATGGCAGGACGCCCGCTACGGGCTTCGAATGCTCGGAAAGTCTCCGGGCTTCACGGTGGTTGCCATTCTCACGCTGGCGCTCGGCATCGGCGCGAACACCGCCATTTTCACCCTGATTGACGCCGTCATGCTGCGCTCGATCCCGGTGCGCGATCCCGAGCGGATTGCGGTCTTTGGATGGAAGGCGCACAACGACCCGAAATACCACAGTTATAGCGACTTCGGCGACTGCGGCGGCGGTGGAGAACATTCCGGCTGCTCTTTCTCGGTACCGTTGTTCAGTGCCATGCGCTCGCAAGCGAACGTTTTCTCCGGCCTCACCGCCATCGCGGGGCCGATGCAGGTAGTCCTCAGCGGCAACGGATCGCCGAGCATGGCGCAAGGGGAGATTGTCTCCGGCAACTTCTTCTCGACGCTGGGTGTAGAGACAGCCCTCGGGCGCACCCTCAACGAGGCGGACGACTCGCCGTCCGCTGCGTCGGTTCTGGTCTTGAGCTATGGCTACTGGCAGAAGGCCTTCGGCGGCGATCGCTCGGTAATCGGCCGCACGATTCACTTGAATGCTACCGCCTTCACCATTGTCGGCGTCACCGATCCCCACTTTACGAACCTGGCTCCCGGAAAGACGCAGGATTTTTTCATCACGTTAGCGTCCGTTCCGGCACTCAACATGCGGTGGTTAGGAAGGCCGGCGCTGACCGATTCCCAAAACTGGTGGCTCGTCCTGCTGGGGCGGCTGAAGGGCGGGGTTTCGATGAACCAGGCGCAAGCTGCCTCGACATCGATTTTCCGCAACGAGATGCTTTACAGCGCGAAACCCCTTTCAAAGGAGGCTGATGATCCGGCGATTGCGCTCACGCCTGCGCCGGAAGGGCTCACGGGCCGGCGCGGAACATTCTCCAAACTTCTCTACGTCCTGATGTTTGCGGTGGGATTCGTTCTGCTGATTGCCTGCGCCAACGTCGCCGGACTGATGCTGGCGCGTTCGGCGGCGCGCCAGCAGGAAATCGCCGTGCGGCTGGCGCTTGGCGCAAGCCGCCAGCGAATGGTGCGGCAATTGCTGACCGAAAGCGTCATGCTCTCGGTCGTCGGCGGAGCCCTAGGAGTGCTGGTCGCCTACTGGGGCGTGCACGCGATCACGGCGCTCGTCTCGAGCAACTCGGATCGGCCTTTTCCTTTTGTGGTTACGCCCGACTGGCGCGTGCTCGCCTTCACGATTGGCGCGTCGGTGCTTACGGGAATCTGCTTCGGACTGGCCCCGGCACTGCGCAGCACACGCCTTGATCTGACGCCCGCGCTTAAAGAAGGAGCATTGTCCCGCCCGATGGGTGCGGCGCACGCGGGCCGGCGCTTCCACCTGGGCGGTGCGCTGGTGGTTGCGCAGGTAACACTTTCCATCGTGGTGTTGATTGGCGCCGGGTTATTGGTCCGCACCTTGAAAAATCTGCGCGATATCAATCCTGGCTTTGATACCCGTAATATTTTGCTGTTCGGAATTGACCCGACCCTTTCGGGCTACAAAGACGCCCAAATTGGGAGCCTTTACCGGGACCTGCAGGAACGCTTCGCCGCGATCCCCGGCGTTGTATCGGCCAGTTATGCGTCCGATCCACTTCTGAGTGGCTCGTTGTGGGCAACGGACGTGCATCTGCCGGGACAGCCCGAGAAGTCCAGCGTAGAGACGGATCTGCTTGCCGTTGGACCAGGCTTTTTCTCCACCATGCACATTCGCCTTCTTGCCGGGCGCATGTTCAATTCCGCCGACTTCGCGACCGCGGCGACGACGAATGCGGCGCGAAAAGCCGCGGAGGATGCGTCGAAATCGTCTTCCTCGGCCGCGACCGGTGCGGGCTCCCGCAAGCCCGCGTCCATGGGCGCGCCGATTCCGGTAATCGTCAACGAGGCCTTCGCCAGGCAGTACTTCGACAAGCAGAACGTCTTGGACGCGCATCTGGACGATTCCGAAGGCGATGAGCCCACGACGACGCCGAAATCGCCGGGTTATCAAGTTATAGGCGTGGTTGGAGATACAAAATACGCAACCCTGCGCCGCGAAATTCATCCGGCCATGTATCAGCCGCTTACCGGCGGCGGCGCGCATTTCGAGCTGCGCACGGCAAGCCTGCCCACGGCACTGGTTCCCCTGGTGCGAGACATGGTAAGCCGTGCGGGTGCCAACCTGCCGATCTTCGACGTCGCGACGCAGTCCGAGCGAATCGAGCAATTGCTTTCGCAGGAACGGATCGTCGCGCGGCTGTCGAGTTTCTTTGGTTTGATCGCGCTCGTGCTGGCCTGCATCGGCCTCTACGGCCTGCTTTCGTACGAAGTAGCGCGCCGTACCCGTGAGATCGGTCTCCGCATGGCGCTGGGCGCGCAACAACGCGAGGTGCTGCGCCTCGTTGTGGGCCAGGGAATCCTTCTGGCGCTTGCCGGAGGCACTTTCGGCGTCGCGGCGGCATTCGGCGTGACACGTTACCTGGCGAGCCTTCTCTATGGCGTGCGTCCCGTGGATCCCTTGACGTTCACTGTTGTCGCGATCGTGCTCTTTGCGGTTGCGGTCGCCGCTTGTTTCATTCCGGCGCGCCGAGCGATCAGCGTTGACCCCATGGTCGCGCTGCGATACGAATAACTCATGGCGCTTTCAGCGTCACAACGAAGCATGGAATTGGCTATCCCCGGCGCTTGGCGTCCGCTATTCGTAGTGAATATCGAAGATCAGGCATCCTGCCTTTCGGCTTGAACCGCTCCTTTTAGTCCGCGCAATCTGCTTTCCGGCCGCATCCTCGCGGTGTTGCCTGTGACACAGAGTTACAACCCCTGTGACAGACTTGACCTTGAGACCCTTCTCTCGCTAAAGTCCTGAGCCGCCGACCGAAAACACCATGTCCTCCTCGTCAGTGCGCTTACGCTTTCTGGGTTGGGGCCGTTTCAGTTGTACCGGCTCCTGCTACAACCTCGCAGAGCCGACGGGGCCGGAAAATGCGACTGGTTAAATAAGACCTTTGCTCAGTTGGGCTTATCAGGGAATCAGGAATTAGACCCAAATTGGTGGACCGCTTGCATCGCTCACTAATCCCAAATTGGCCCCCACCAGGGCGGTCAACCCTCGCTGAGCGAAGTTAAGGTGGATAAAGGCAACGGAGAACTCGTCGGGCGTTACGCGAATTTTTTTCGAGTGGGGCACACAGCTTTTGAATTTGTAATCGACTTTGGACAACTGTACCAGGGCGGCAGTTCGGAGCAGCTTCACACCCGGATCATTACGAGCCCGGCGTACGTTGCTGAGCTCTTGAGGCTGCTCGCCGCTTCCGTTGGCGAGTACGAAGAGACCTTCGGGGTTATCCCAAAGGCATAGTCGATCCTCAAGATGACACTCGCCCCTATTGACGGCATCGAGGCTCCTCGCGCCCGCGAGGTCACCCGTGGCGAGGGCGCCGAATCGGTGCGGAGCCACTATGCCCATTCCCTGGAGCATATCCTGGCGGAGCTCGAGCGATTGGACCTCCTGGTTCAGGCTCAGGTGCGCCGGGCGCGTCAGCGGCACAAGGCGGACGAGCAGTTTCAGGGTTTGGTGATTTCTGAACAGGAGGTCGACGAGCTTCTTGCCCGCCCCGCTGGCGTGCCCCAATTCGCCAGCTCGTCATCGAACGACTGGATAGAAGTCCGGGGCGCTCTCGGTCGCCTCGAAGAGCAGATCGCCCTGCGCAAAAGGGGAAGCCTTGAGCGCGGGATCCGGCTGCGTCTCTCGGAAGTCGAAACTCTTTTTGGGTTGTCCGCTTTTGAACTGAACTCCCTGCTGATTTGCCTGGCGCCTGAACTGGACCTTCGCTATGACCGGCTTTACGGATACCTTCAGGACGATGTTACGAAAAGGCGGGTCAGTGTCGACCTGGTCTTGAACCTGCTCTGCCCGTCGTTCGAAGCCAAGCTGGCCGGACGCCACCGCTTCATTGCGGGGGCTCCGCTGATTGACAGCAGACTCCTGCACGTGTTCGAAGACCCTGCGCAGCAACCGGCGCCACTCCTTGGCAAGTATCTCCGCCTTGACGAGCGGATCGCGAGCTACCTGCTTGGGTGCGATGAGACTGACGCTCGCCTGCTGCCGTACCTTGGTAGTGACAAGTCCGAGGCCGCGCTCGATGATCTGATTCTCTCCCCGGAAATGAAAACCCGGTTAGCTCCCGTGTTCGATCAAACCGCGGCCGGCGGAGGTCTGCTCTACTTTCAGGGGGCTTCCGGCGTCGGCAAGCGGACCACCGCCGGGGCGCTCTGCCGAAGGGCAGGTATTGGACTCCTGACCCTGGACGGGGAGCTTCTGGCTGGGCTTGATCAGCCTTCGTTCGATCTCCTTGTGAAGCTGGCGGGGCGGGAGGCGCTGCTGCAACGGTCGGCGCTCTACTGGGAAGGTTTTGGAGCTCTGCTGGCCGAGGACAAGCGGCCACTCCTCAATATCCTGCTCCGCGAATTGCAGAGACTGCCAGCTATCAGCTTTCTGGCGGGTGATACCGCCTGGGAGCCGTCCGATCGCAGTTCAGAGTTGCGGTTCCTGCGAGTGGAATTCAGCCGGCCCGATAGCGAGCAACGCACCCAACTCTGGCAGGGAGCGTTGCGTCCCGGATCTCACGCCGGCGACATTGACCTTCCGGTGCTGGCCAATGCATTTCGCCTCACCGCGGGCCAGATCCGAAGCGCCGCCCTCAGCGCCACCAGTCTCGCGCGTTGGCGCAATCCTGAGGGTGGCCAGGTGACCATGACCGAGCTCTATGAAGGTTGCCGCTTGCACTCCAGCCGGAAGCTCGCAACCCTGGGCCGGAAGATCAAGCCGCACCACACCTGGAGAGATATTGTGCTGCCGGTAGACAGGCTGCGGCAGTTGCAGGAAATCTGTAACTCCATGAAGTATCGGTCGCTGGTCTACGACCGGTGGGGTTTTGACCGCAAGCTGAGTTTGGGCAAAGGATTGAACGTCCTCTTTGCCGGGCCCTCGGGCACGGGTAAGACAATGGCCGCCGGGATCATGGCAGCCGAATTGGGACTCGACCTTTACAAGATCGACCTATCCACCATCGTGAGCAAGTACATTGGCGAAACCGAGAAGAATCTGGCTCGCATCTTCGCCGAAGCTGAATCCAGCAATGCCATCCTGTTCTTTGACGAGGCGGATGCGCTGTTCGGGAAACGCAGCGAAGTTCGCGACTCTCACGATCGCTACGCCAACATCGAAATCAACTATTTGCTGCAGAAAATGGAAGAACACGAAGGCGTGGCCGTTTTGGCCACGAATTTCCGCAAGAATATGGACGACGCTTTTGTGCGGCGCATGCACTATACCGTCGAGTTTCCTTTTCCGAATGAGGCTGACCGGCGCCGCATCTGGGAAGGGGTCTGGCCGGCCGAAACCCCTCAAAGCGCCGAACTCGATCTGGACTTTATGGCACGCCGGTTCGAAATCGCGGGAGGCAACATTCGCAACATCGCGCTGGCGGCCGCATTCCTGGCGGCGAACGACGGAGGGGTGGTCAACATGACCCACCTTCTTCACGGCACCAAGCGGGAGTTCCAGAAGATGGGCAAGGTCGTTATGCAAGGGGAGTTCGAGTAAGAGCACGCCCCTTTTTGCGGGTCTGGCGAGGGCGGCGCGCTTCGCAGGTCGAATCCACTTGCTCACTGCGGGAGGTTCAAATGGGCGACCAGGAAGTGATCGGCAGGAACGGATGGCAGGTGATGTGCCCCGAAGAGAATGCTCAGATCGGTCCAACATTCTATTCGTCCGATCAAGCCTTTCAGGTTTCAAGTGGGCACAACTCCGCCACAGGCCATAACTCGACGGTGGTGCCCTGCACGAACTGTTAGGCGCAGCCTGGCGGCAGGGAGCCGGCACAGCAACGTTCTGGAGTAAATATGGCAGAACGGCAATTCGAGAACGTGGTGGACAGCAGGCAAGGGACTTCTCGGGGCTCAAAGGACCGCGGAGCGCATGAGTTCGCTTTCGCGACCCAACCTGGTGCGCTGGATAGGCTGGTCCCGCGCGCTCCTGACGGCGTAGGGGCGCAAGCCCACGCCTCGCCTACGAACCGTGCCCTCGCGTCACCATCACCACGAGCCCCTCAATCGCTGCTTCGGTTGCAGCGCCAATACGGAAACCGTTACGTACAGCGCGTGTTGGCCCGGGCCAGTCAGGAGGGGGAGGGCGCTGAGGTTAGCCCCGAGGTGGAATCGTCGATCGAGCGTGCGCGCGGGGGCGGGCAAGCGCTGGATGCGGGCGTGCGGGTGCAAATGGAGTCGGCGTTCGGCGCTGACTTTGGCGCCGTCAGAGCGCACACCGATGCTGAGGCGCACTCCCTGAACCAGGCAGTAAATGCGGTCGCCTTCACCACCGGCAAGGACATCTTCTTCAGGGAAGGAGCATACGGCCCTTCGACGTCCGGCGGCCGGGAGCTTCTGGCTCACGAGCTAACCCATGTGGTTCAGCAGACCGGCCCTGGAATCAAGACCAAGCTTTCGGTCAGCCAGCCCGGTGATCCGTTGGAGCGCCAAGCCGACGAGATGGCCCGGGCCGTGATGAGTGACGAACAGAAAGGTTTGCAGCGCCAAGCTGAAATGCCCAAGAACGAGGAAGAGAAAAAGAAGAAGCTTCACACCAAGGCTGAGTCGGACGGTGTGCAGTGTCAGCCGGAAGCTTCCAAGGAAGAAGACGGAAAAAAAAAGCTTAAAAGGCAATCAGTCGGCGCAATGATCGCGGGAACATCATTCGGAATGGGAAACCCCACAGGCATCATTTATCGGCAGGCCGCTTTGCCGACCGGGCCACCGGGAACAGTTCCGCCGGGACAGGTTTTTCAAGCGGGGGTCATCAGAATAGTCCCCAGAGCTCAGTGCTTCCTGAATGGCAACCAAGGGCCTCTAATGCCAATCAGCGATCCAAACCAGGCTCTAGGTCTAGGCAATGTCACAAACGGAGATCGGGGTTTTATCCGGTTCGTCGTCGATTCAGACTGGGATTTTGAAAATCCGGGGTTGGGGGTGGAACCCGCCAGAGGACGAGCACAGCTCCAAACCACGACTCCATTCCGAGTGCCTAAGGGAGAACTCAAAGACGAGGACGACAAGCTGAAGTTCGGTAAGACGAGACCTACGCTGCAATTCTCAGAAGGCACCGGGGCGGCGATGGACAAACAGCCGACGACTTCCGAAGATCCGGACGATGTGGGTGGTTCTGTGACCGTCGCGCCAAGTATTACTTACCAGGTGCAAACAGCAAAGCAGGTCCAGGGCGGTTTC
Organism: Terriglobia bacterium; assembly: GCA_035946735.1. GTDB lineage: Bacteria > Acidobacteriota > Terriglobia > UBA7540 > UBA7540 > Gp13-AA77. Next base: position 32,711 of record DASYYZ010000154.1, on the reverse strand, counting down.
AACGTGACCGTGTTGGTCCTGTCCGAAGGGGCAAATGTTGCGGAGCAAGTGGCACTGAATGAGACGGAACTGATCAGCAGGGCCTACACGGCCGAGCTGAAATATCAGCCCAAGCAGCCTCCGAAACCCGCTCCGACCAAGACTCTGAAACGTTTCGCTATGACCGCGGAGTTCGGTGTCGACCAGCGCGACCCCTTGCCGGGCGACCTGGGACTCCTGCAACTGTGGTGGGACGGTCAAGCCGGCCTGCAGCCACTCCCGAACGACGAGGCGCGGCAAGCGGTTCGCTCGGGGCAGACGGAAGTATCCGTTGTGGGACACGCCAGCCGGACCGGCTCCCGGGCCTACAACCTTGTCCTGGCGAAGGACAGGGCCGACCACATTGCCAAGTTTCTTGCCGGGGACGACATGATGGGGAGCAAGGCTCAGATGGATGTTTCGTCGGCGGGATTTGACGCTGCCGCCGCCGCGGGGGAAGCCAGGTCGGAACGATATGTCGCAGTATACTTCGAGGCACTCGTTACCGACGATAGCTCCCCCACTGCCCGTGGCGGCGGCGAGCAGAGTAGCGCAGGAGCAGAACAGAATGCCGTCTGACCGTCGCGGCGCGGGGTGCGGAGAGAAACAGGATTCCGAAGTCGGGTCAGAAGCATTCGGGGTTTTGATTTGCCGTCGCAAGTCTTCTCCCCGTGAGCCGGCACGACGAATCGCCTCGGGGCTGGTTTTGTGAACGATCGAAGGGACCAAAGATGAGATTCGCCGGCGAGGCTGACGACTCCGGCTTGGCGTGCGACCTGCGCCAGGAAACGGCTGAAGGATTCTTTTATACACATACGCGGCTGAGCCAGAACACCAACAAGAGCCTGGAGGCATCATCGTTCGTGTACGCCCTGATCGAACTGCTGAGCGAGAAGGGCTTAATCAGCGTTGAGGAGCTGGATGAGCGCAAGAAAATCGTGGCGGAGCGGCTCATCGCCCAGCTCAAGGAAAAGGGCTTGGGCGTGATGCTCCAGGACGACGTGGAGGACAAGTACAGCTTCCAGGGAGAAGCGCATATCGACTGTGAGAATCGAATCGAATTCTGCCGCGCCGCCTGTTGCCGGCTTCGCTTTGCATTATCCAAGCAGGATGTGCACGAGGGCGTGATCAAGTGGGATCTGGGCCGGCCCTACCTGATCGCGCAGGGCAAGGACGGCTACTGCACTCATTTGGAGCGCGGCACCTGCCAGTGCACGGTTCGGGAACACCGGCCGGTACCGTGCCGGGGCTACGACTGCCGCAACGACAAGCGCATCTGGGCGGATTTTGAGAACAAGATCGTGAATCCGAACCTCCAACGCCCAGACTGGCCTCAATGCGAGGTCGCCGCGAAATCCGAAGGCACGGACAACGCAGCATGATCGACGATCTGGACAGGACGGTGGAAGAATTGCTCCGGCGAGAGCTCGCGCCTATGCTCGTCGAGCAGGTGGGCATCAGTTTCGCGGCGCCGGACAGCGAGTTTCCGCCTTCCTCGGTCACCTTGCCCGCAGTCGATTTGTTTCTCTATGACATTCGTGAGAACACGGAACTGCGCAACGCTGCCTGGATCGTGGAACGGCAATTCGAGCCTCGGGGTAACGGCGAGGCCGCCCAGAAAGCAGTCAAGAGGCGGTCTCCGGTGCGAGTGGACTGCTCTTACCTGATCACGGCGTGGTCCAGCGAGAGTTCTACAACACGCGCTCTGGACGAGCATCACCTGCTGAGCGAGGTGATGAAGGTGCTGTTGCGCCACCCCATGATTCCCGATGTCTTGCTGCAAGGAAGCTTGAAGGGTCAGGAGCCGCCGCTGCCCTGTGCCACTCTTCAGCCGGGGCGCCTGCAAAGCGTGGGCGAGTTCTGGCAAGCGCTGGGAGGAAAGCCCAAGGCCGCACTGAACTATACGGTAACTATCGGCGTGGTGCCCGACCGGGCAATCGAGACCGAAGTGCCGGTGGTGGACAAGCGGTTGGCGTTTGGTTCATCGCTGGAGAGATCTTAGCCTTGGTCAAGTGGCAAACAGTTCGGCATCAAGTTGCCATCGCGGGCAGGCTCGCGGATGCCGGCACGGGAAAGCCTGTGAGCGGAGCGCTGGTCGCGATCAACGAGGATGAAAGGATGCCCGCGGCCTTCAAGAGCCTGCTTGAGGCTCGGGCGATGCAATACGGGGACGCCTGGGCCGCGATGACCGAACGGTTGGACCGGGCGCGAACGGCGCCAGACGGGCTCTTCTATTTTCTGGATCTGCCCGACGGGGATTACACGCTGACCGCCTCGCTCGCAGGCATGGGCAGGCGGTACGGCACCGCGCAGGCAACTGCCACAGTGTCGCGTGATGAGAATGGCAACTTCAAAAGAGCCTTTCTCGATCTTGCCCTTCAGGCCACAACGGTGCGGGGCAAGGTTACCGGTCCGAGCCACAGGACTGGTGTGGCCATGGCCGAAGTACGCGTGAAGGGCAGCGGCGAACGCACGTTCAGCGATGCGCAGGGACAGTACGTGCTGGCGGGGATCGAACCCGTCAAGCCGAAGGACGACGGCGCGGCCGGCGATAAGACGCCGAAGCGAACGATTCTGGTTTTCGCTCAAGGCTACAAGCCCGACTCCAAGCAAGTGGCGATTAACGTGGCAGGCGCTGTAGTGTCGCTGGATTTCAAGCTGGCTCCGGAAGCCGGCTAAGGACAATCGGCAAAACGTTCAGGCAGCGCTTGCGGTTAGGGCGAGAACCAGCGGGAGGAGGAATTAATGCCGAATGAAGAGAACGTCGTAACGCCAGGCGAGACTACAGACGCCTCTCCCGAGGAGCCTCGTGCGGGTACTTCCGAAAGGACGAAACGACCACCTCGGAGGCGGCCCCAGGACGCAGCCACAGCCGATTCCGGGGCCGGCACTCCCACGGAGGCTGAGGGCGATACTGAGGGTGCAGCCGCCTCTCAAGACGTCGCGCCAACCCCCGCGGAGGCCAAGCCGAAGGCTCCCCCTGAGGTGAAGGCCAGGACAACGCCCAAAGCTGAAGCCGCAACAGGGGAGACGAATGCTCGGACCCCGGTCAGCAGACTTAAGTATGAGCGGAGAGTCGGCAGGCGTCGCCGCTGAGATCTTGCGAACGCGACAGGTGCTGCGAAAACGAAGCGGCACAAGATCGAAGGCAACGAATCGACGTGAACGGAAGTAGTCTCAGCCAGGATCGAGGTCCGAGGGCGGACCGAATTCAACAAAGGAGCTAAGGAATGCCAGAATACTTGTCGCCAGGTGTATACGTCGAAGAAGTACCATCAGCCATCAAGCCTATTGCCGGTGTTAGCACCAGCACCGCCGCCTTTATTGGTGTGGTGCCGGACCAGATCACAATCGTCGAAGAAAACCCCAATTTCGACCCAACAAAGGAAGCTACGACAGAGGACGGTAAGAAGAAAGACGGAACAGCGGCCGCGCAGCCCAACTCGCCCACCGTTACATGGAAGTTCCCCTTCTCTCAGGATGATCGTGACGCAGCGAAGAAGGCTTTCGACGCTTTGTGCGTTCCCGGCGCAAGGCCGCCACGAGCTCAAGACTCAACGCCGGCCGGGATGAAAAAGTTCCGGCAGGCACAGGCGGCACTTGCCACGGCGACCGGACGTTTGTCAGCGGGAACCATGGCGGCGGCTGGCCAACCAGTACTGTGCACCACTTTCAACGAGTTCACCAGGCACTTTGGCACTTTCTCGGCAGACCCGAATCACAGTAACTTGGCCCACGGCGTTTACGGTTTCTTCAACAATGGGGGCACACGCTGCTACGTCATGCGCTATGCGCCGGGTGCGGACAAGGACCATCCCTTGCAACCGCTGGAGGATCCCCTCCACCTCACGCCGCTCGAACCCATCGATGAGATCTCGCTGGTGGCCGCGCCTGGGATCACCAACGTGATTGTGCAGAATAATATCATCGACCACTGCGCGAACATGGCAGACCGGTTCGCGATACTAGACGCACCTGAGGTTCCGCCGGACCAGGACCCGACTGTGGACAACACCAAAGTGGTCCCAAACACCGATTACGGAGCACTCTATTTTCCCCGGATTATGGTGTTTGACGCCGCTACCAGCCTGACCCAACCCGACACTGATGGCGAGATCTACGTCGGTCCGAGCGGGCACATGGCCGGCATCTACTCGCGCGTCGATCACGAGCGCGGCGTCCACAAGGCTCCGGCCAATGAGGTGGTGCGAGGCGCGCTGGCGACGGAAGTCCAAATCAGCAGAGCCTTGCAGGATGGCTTAAACCCGGAAGGCGTCAACTGTATCCGCGTTTTCAACGATACGGTGACCGTCTGGGGCGCGAGGACCATCGGCGGCGATTTCAATACGGACACCAAGTACATCAACGTTCGCCGTACGCTCATCTTCCTGCGGAAGTCCATCGATCAAGGCACAGGTTGGGTGGTCTTCGAGCCTAATGACAGGAGCCTCTGGGCGAAGATCGTCCGCAACGTAAGCGCCTTTCTCACCAATGTCTGGCGTGACGGAGCTCTTTTCGGCAGTACTCCCCAGGAAGCTTTTTATGTCAAGTGTGACGATGAGACCAACCCCTTCGACGAGCGGGAGCTTGGAAGGGTAACCACCGAAATCGGCGTCTCGATCGTGAGGCCAGCCGAGTTCGTGATCTTCCGCATCTCGCAGTGGGCAGGACCACAGGCTACGTAGAGTAGAGAGGCCCAAGAGGCATGCGTTCCGAGGCTCACAAGAACATCAGCAACCCTGGAAGCCGGGGCCAGTATTTCGGGACCAAGGCCCCTGGTGTATATCTGGAAAGCCAGTTCCGGCCGCCACGGCGGGCTTTCTTTTCGACCGGCGTGCCGGCTTTCCTCGGGCTGATGCAAGGGTCCGAGGAAGCCACGAAACAGAAGCCTCTCATGATCAGCCTCTGGTCGCATTTCGAGCAGTACATCGCAAAGATACCGCCCCGCGGGACGCTGCCCCGAGACTGCTATCTCGGGTATGCCGTCCGTGGCTTTTTCGAAAACGGAGGACACTGGTGCTACGTGTGGGTGCTTGAAGACGATACCGCAGCGAGTTTGTACGCAGGGTTGGAAGCGATTTCCGCGCTCAACACCATCGACTTGGTCTGTGCGCCGGATCTGGTAAAGAAGGCGGCATCGGAGGCATTCGAGCTTCAGCAACTGGTGGTAAACCACTGTGAGACCATGAACGACCGGTTTGCCATCCTCGATCCCTCCTATGAGCTCACTGCTTCCAAACGCGAGAGTAACGACCAGGTCTGGAAGCAGTGGTCCGCAATCGATGGGAAGAATGGAGCCCTTTACTATCCCTGGATAAAGCTGAGCGCATCAACCGGGGATGGGAAGCCAGTCGCGGTGCCTCCGTGCGGTCACGTGGCCGGCGTCTACGCACGGACCGATCGCGAGCGCGGCGTGCACAAAGCGCCTGCCAACGAAGTCCTGGAGGGCGTGGCTGACCTCGAACGGCAATTAACCAGTGCTGACCAGGACTACTTGAATCCGAAGCACGTCAACTGTCTACGCTCATTTCCGGGCCGAGGCATCAGGGTGTGGGGTGCGCGAACTCTGAGCGGCCAGAAGGCTTGGACTTACGTCAACGTGCGCCGGCTCTTTCTGACGGCCGTGCGTTGGATCGACTGGAATATGTCCGACATCCCTTTTGAGCCAAACAACCCAAGCTTGTGGGGGAGGATCGAGAGGGAACTCCATACGTACTTTGCGGATCTGTTTCGCAAGGGCGCCCTCAAGGGCCGAAAACCTGAAGAGGCGTTTTACATCAAGTGTAACGCCGAAACGAACCCGCCTGAGCTGGTCCGGTCAGGTCAAGTGGTAACCGAGATCGGCTTGGCGCCAACCGTCCCCTACGAGTTCGTGGTGGTTCGCCTGATCCACGGCGCTCGGGGAGTGACCATCAGCGAGCCAACACAGCCCCAATAATTCTGTCAAGGAGGATGAACAAGAGCCATGCCAACGGGAACAAGAATCGACCCCTACCAGGGGTATAACTTCAAGCTGGAGATCGACGGCATCAACAAAGCCGGGTTCCGGGAATGCTCCGGCCTGGACGCCACTCAGGACCCGACCGATTACCGGGAAGGCAACGAAAAAGTTTTTACAGCTCGAAAACTGCCAGGTTTGGTGAAGTACTCGCCCATTACCCTCAAGGCCGGATTCACCGATGACCATTCACTTTGGGACTGGCGAAAGAAAAGCATCGACGGCAAGACGGACCGCAAGAACGGATCCGTCGTGCTGATGGACGAATCGGGCGAGGAAAAGCTTCGCTGGAACTTTGTTTTCGGATGGCCCAGTAAGTGGACGGGTCCAGCCTTGAACGCTACGTCCAACGACGTCGCCATCGAGACCTTGGAGATTACCCACGAAGGAGTTACTAAGGCATGACGCTGCAGACCGAATTCCCCTTTACGCTTCCTCGAGGCTATCTCGACCCTGAAGGTAATGTGCATCGTGAAGGGGTGATGAGACTGGCCACGGCGTTTGACGAAATCGCACCCATGAAGGACAGCCGTGTCCAGAACAATCCGGGGTACCTGGTCGTGATTCTCTTCTCTCGCGTCATTACTAAGCTTGGCGACCTGACACACATCAATCCCAAGGTGATCGAGGGCCTTTTCTCGGCTGACCTGGCGTTCCTTCAGGACTTCTACCAGCGCATCAACCAGAACGGCCATAGCCGCGCCGGGATAACCTGCCCTCATTGCGAGGCGAAGTTTGACGTGGAGCTGAACCACCTGGGGGAATGAGAGGCTACCCTTCGGACCTGCTTTTCGAGGAGGTAGCCTTCATCGGGTACTACTTGCACTGGCCTTACGACCAGATCATGGAGCTCGACCATCTCGAGCGGCGGCGCTGGGTAGGGGAAGTGTCCAAAATCAATCAGCGGGTGAATGATGGGCGGGAGCTTTGACATAGAAGCTGGCGCCAGCTTCAGCGCCAGCGCCGAAGTTGACCTGTCGGCGAGCGTCAGCGTTGGAGCCAGTCTCAGCCTGGGAGCAGGCATCGCAGTGTCGCCGCCCGCAATGGGGCTGGGCGGACGTAGAGACCCGTACCTTGATTACAACTTCGCGGTGGAGATTGAGGGCTTGGTCGCGGGCGGATTCAGCGAAGTCTCCGGCTTGCAGACAGAAATCGAAGTGCAGGAATATCGCGAAGGGGGGGTTAATCAGTACATTCACAAGCGAGCCGGACCCGCCAAATACCCGTCAAATCTGGTGTTGAAAAAGGGAGTAACGGACGTCAGGACGTTGTGGGAGTGGTACTGGGATGTTGCTCAGGGCACCATCGAGCGCAAGAACGTCTCCGTTTTGTTGCTGGACAGCACGGGTCAGGAAAAGCTGCGATGGAACTTCGAGCAAGCTTATCCCGTGAAATGGGTGGGGCCCGATCTGAAAGGGACCTCATCTGAAGTTGCCGTCGAGGCGGTGGAATTGGCGCATAGCGGGCTCGCGACGGGCTAGCGCAAACGGGGCTGGTGTTTGGATTCTCATGGAACGATCGGGTGGCGACAAGATCAATCAAGACAGTGCAGGTGAGGCCGCCAATATCGGGCTCGACCTGGGGGAACGCCTTTCTGCGCGACACGAGAGCTTCCCGGGCGCCTACCGGCTCGGGACAACACTCGCGCCGGCACGCCGCACAAACGAATTTGGGGGCAGCCGGCTATCCTTTTTCGCTAAGCTGCAACGTCGCTGGTCAACAGATGGCGCTCCTCCTGGCTGGCTAACACCGGTCTATGCCTGGCCGGCTGGCTTCATGAAACACGCAGCTCGGGCTGCTCCGCCGCCTGACGCGCCTGGGTCCGGAGAGTCAGGGTCCGGTTTGAGAGCATTCGAAGGAAGCGGCGTTCGCCACCGTGCCACCTCCCGCGACCAGCATGGAGAAAATGCAGCGGTGCCGCTTGGAAACGCGCCTGGCGCTTCCGGCAAAACATTCGCTGGATCCACAAAACACGAAGGCCCGAGGGGCGCCCTTGTACCTTCCATACAGCGCGCGACGCCCGGAGGAACGGAGAAGTCCCCTGATCCGGCTGCGTCCAATAGAAGGCCTGATCCCAAACTGCCCGTCAGGTCCTCGGCAGCGGTAGGTCAGCTTGAAAGCGCGAGTGGCCGGTCAGAGAATTTCCTCGCGGACTCCAGAGACTCAGCGCCAACAATCGAATCAAGCACAGGGGCTCTAACCAAGGGCAAAGTTCCGCCCGCCGACCCTGCGCGGCGAGTTCAGTCTTCCATCGTCCGCCGCCGGATCGGAGATCCTTTGCAGGACAAGGTGGTCAAAGGTCGGTCGGAGTCGCGGCTCGTCGCGCCCACGAGCCTTGGAGCGACAGGCTCGGCCATGCCGACGCCGAGGCCCCCACTTTCGGCAGAGGCGCTTGCGGAAGATGTTAAGTCAACGCCAAAGGCCAACCGAGCTGATAATCCTAACCCTGCGCCTCCAAATGCAATCGAGAAGGGTCTGGCGTCCGACTCCCGGAATGAAGGCCCTCCGCCCGTAGTCGAAGTGTCGTCACCGCTTGTATCCTCGCAAACCCGACTGGGGGCAGCCATCGTCAAGCGCCACATCGGAATCCCCAGGCTTGAGGCAGCCACCCGGTCCAGCCAAGCTGCGGCAAGACCTCCGATCGGGTCCGCAGGCGGAACCAACAGCCTGCCGATTCAGTCAACCGTAAAGCCCTCGCCGCGGCCCCGCCCAACCGAGGACGGGGTGCAAGCAGCACCATCTATAGCCACCAATCCAAGAGCGTCGAAGCACGAATCCGCCCAGGGTGGTCCGCGCGACCCATCGTCATCGACTCGATCAGAGGCGGCCGTTCCCGGCCCGATTGCACGCTCGAGGCTAGCGAGCGAAAGCGAAAGCCAAGCCCATCCTGTTCCGGCGGTGTCACCTCACCGAGCGCAAACGGAGGAGATCTTCAGAGATTCTGGTCACGTAGTGGGATCCCGGCCACTACGCGCAGGGTCTCGTTCTTTCGTCGCTAACTCCGTGCCAGGAAAAGGCTTGGGGAGTGCCATTTTCCAGCGACATTCGGGAGTTCCGCAGGAGCGCGGGGCTTTACCGGCCGGCAGATCGCTCTTCCCTCATGTGGCTGCCCTGAAGGCCGCGACTCGGGCTACGCCTGATGGAGTGGACGAGAGATTGATGTCGCAGAGAGGCGCGCCGATTTCGAATCAGTCCCCGGCGGCACTCTTGCAGCTCGAGACGCCGACACGGGTTCCGCATCCTGGCACGGATGCGAATCAAGCCCTCACGGCACCGCATCCCCTCCGGCAAGGTCGTGGTCGACTGGCTGAAGTAGCGCCAATCGTACGACCGGACGTGTCCACGGCCTCTGAATCCTCTGCTCCCGCAAGCGCACCGAAGGCCCCCTCCGTGGGAGCCCGGCTGCAGCATGGTCGGGAAGCTGACATGGCCTCGGGCGTGCCTCAAAGCTCGTTGGAGAGCCGCGAGCGGGCCGGGCAAGCGATACCGGCCTTCCGATTGGACGTTCTCCAAGCCGCGGGACTTCCACTTCGGGCAGGCGCATCGCGCGACATGTCACCTGAAGTCCACCGCGTTCTGACCGTCAGTAGCGGAAATTTTTCGCCACGCCTTCTTCACCGGCAAGACCGGAGCACACTGATCCTGTCGCCAGTTGAATCTCAGTCGCCGGTTCTTGGAGAGGCCTCTCTGACGACCTCCAGACCATCGGAACCGCCTTTGCCTGAGCAGATGCCAAGCCTGACATCAGCCCGTCGGGAATCGGCTTTAGAATCGCCTTCATCCAGCCTCACCCGTTTGCCGGTTCCTCAGAAGATTAATGGGCCTGGGCTGGGAAGTGTGCCGCCGGCCGCGCTTCCGGCCGGGGTCAGCGTTTTGGCCGGAAGGGCGCATAGTATCATTCCTGACCTTCTTCGGCGGCATCAGTCCGTGCCGGTCACGCGACCGGTTGAGTACCGCCTCCTGAGGAGCAGCCGCGTACCGGGCGTCGATTTTCTGCACGGGACACGGACAATGGCAAGTCAGGCCGCGGCTGGACCGGGGGCCTCAATAGAACCGGCGGCCCAACCCGGTTCTTTTGTAAATGCAGGCCCGGGGTCTCAAGCATTCGGCGGAGAAAGCCACTCCACGACAGTTCGTCCCGGCCCGATTTGTTTCGCAGACCAAGCACACCTCGAAATGCCAATCGGCTCTATGGCGAGCATGGTTGATCGTGGCGCCCCGAAAGCTTCCCGGAAGCCGGCTGAAGATCGCGGGAGATTCGTGGTTGCGACATCGATCGGGGGCCCGGACTTCAGCAGCCGAGTTTTCGCGAGGGTGTCAGCCCAGTGGCCTGACACAAGAGTCCGGCGAACGAGCGCAGAGGCATCCCCCTCGGATGCGGCCCGGCTCCTCCCCTCCGGCACGATACGCGTCGGCGGCAGGTTTCCTGGTGCGACCGTACCCATAACCGGAGCGCCATCAGAATTTTTCTTATCTCGTTTTGCCGCGCACAGGCTCAGCGCGCCAAGGTTCGGTGCAGCCTGGCCGGTCTTGCAACCGGAACACTCGACTGCGCAACTGGCGGGTCCCCAAGGACCTGATCCTTCTCAAAGCTCTGAGAGTCCGGTCATTCTCGGTTTCAATTCGCGTGGGTCTGCGCCCGGTCCGGGTTCGAATCCGAGGATGATCGTGAGCCGTTTTCCAGCGTCATTCGGCGTAGCGGGATTGCCCCAAGGATCAACCTCCCGGACAGAGCCTCGATCGAGCTTTGTGCCGATGCGGAACACTTCGCCGGGTCAACGGCCGATCCACCATTCAGTGCAGCGGCAGTCGCAGGGAGCACCTTCAGGCGGGCCAAACCAAAACGGGTTCACAACTGACGCCGCGGCTCCGATTCCAGCGCCAGCCGCGACACCACAGAACCCTGGGCCGGACATGGCGCAGCTTGCGGAGCAAGTCTACCGTCTGATCGTACGGCGGGTCGCCACGGAGCGTGATCGTAGAGGTCTCTAGTAAATGGGTGGATTCACGAAAGTTTCGATAATTCCCGAGGGACAGGGGCAGATTAATGTACTTTTCAATCCGACGGACTACTCTGTCGCAAAGAGCAACACCATCGCAGAGATCGCAATACCGGGTCTTGAGTCGCCGATACTGCAGTACGTGCACGGCAACACGCGCACGCTAACCATGGAGCTGTTCTGCGATACGTACGAGGAGCAAGCCGATGTCAGCGCCGTCACGGACCAGATTTTTGGCCTCCTGGAGATCGATCCGGACACCCACGTGGCGCCGATTTGCGACATCTCGTGGGGCAGCTTCAGTTTTCGCGGCGTGCTCGATCACTGCAGCGGCAAGTTTACCCTGTTTCTTGCTGATGGCACGCCGGTTCGGGCAACTTTGAGCGTTGTCTTCAAGGAGTACATCGACGTCGCAGTGCTCGTTCGCGAAAACCCGACCGAGTCTGCCGATCACCGCAAGGCGCGGGAGGTCCGTGCGGGAGACCGGCTCAGCAGCATCGCCGCCGAGGAATACGGCGACCCGAAGAAGTGGCGTCCGATTGCAGACGCAAATGATCTTGACGATCCGAGCCAGCTGGAACCTGGCCGTTTGCTGGTGATCCCGGCGCTTAACTAGTGGAGGGAGAATGCCGAACTATTTCGCTCCGGCATTTCAGGTTCAGATCAACGGCGCCCAGTTAAGCGCCGATATCTCGAAGAACATCGAAGAGGTCTCGGTCACGAGCGAAAAGGATTCGATGAACACGTGCAGCTTGACAGTTGCCAACACGTATCCCGAAATGCGCTGGACTCACACCAGCGACGCCACGCTTTTTCAGGAAGGCAATTCGGTCATCGTCTCAATGGGCTACGTCGACGACCTGCAGGAAGTCTTTAACGGCGAGATCACAACCGTCACCTCGACCTTTCCGGCAAGCGGCGCGCCTACCGTTAAGGTTGATGCCAAAACCCGGCTGCACTGGCTGCAAGGCGACAAGAAGACCAAGACGTTTCAAAGCATGTCGGACAAACAGATCGCTGAGCAGATCGGGCAAAACGCAAAGCTATCGGTTCAGGCTGAGGACCCGCAAATCCAGTACGACTACGTCATGCAACCCAATCAAACCGATCTGGAGTTTCTTAGAGAACGCGCCAGGCGGATCCATTTCGAAGTGCTGGTGGAAGACAAGACACTATACTTCCGCAAAGCGAAGGAAGCCGACAGCGAGATCTATACGCTGGTCTGGGGCAATACGCAGGCCGGCGTGGCTGGCGGACCAAATACTTTGCCTCTAAAGAGCTTCAGCCCCACGATCAACACGTCACATCAAGTGAGCAAAGTCACGGTGCGTGGATATGATCCCAAATCCAAACAACAGATCGTGGGACAGGCGGGTAGTCAAGATACGACGATGGGAAGAAGCGAGGGTGGCGGCGTCGCAACAGCCAATGCTTTCGGCAGGTCAAGGGAATACGTTCGTGTGAACATACCGGTGGCCTCTCAGAGCGAGGCTGACGATCACGCCAAAGCGATTCTCAATCAGCGGGCAATGGCCTTTGTGACCGGAACCGCGGAGACCATCGGAGTTCCTGATCTGCAATGGGGCAAGGTAGTCATGGTCGAGGGCGTAGGTCCGCGCTTCAGCGGCAAGTACTATATCGAACGCGCTGTTCATACGCTGGGCAGCGGCGGATACACAACAAGTTTGAGCGTGAACAGTAACTCAACCAATTCCAGCAGCTCGAGCAGTTCGAGCAGTTCCACCAAATCAGCATCATGAGCCATAGCCTTTTTGACTTGCTCAACTCCGGCAGCCAGCACGAGTCTGGCCGTATCTACGGCGTGGTGGTAGGAATCGTCACCAACAACAAGGATCCCGACGGAATGGGCCGGGTCAAGGTTAAATTCCCCTGGCTGTCGGATCAGGACGAAAGCTGGTGGGCCCGGATCGCCACCGTTATGGCCGGTTCAGGCCGTGGCAGTTATTTTCTTCCCGAGGTTAACGACGAGGTCATGATCGCCTTCGAACACGGCGATGTCCGGTTTCCCTACGTTCTCGGCGCTCTCTGGAACGGTCAGGACTCGCCGCCCACAACGAACTCGGACGGACAGAACAATATTCGGGTCATTAAATCCCGAAGCGGACACATCGTTCGACTGGACGACACGAACGGAAACGAAAAGATCGAGGTGATCGACAAGACGGGAAGCAATAGCATCACGATCGGAAGCTCCGACAACAGCATTACCATCACCGCGAACGGGAAGGTGAAGATCGTGGGCCAGTCGATTGAGATCACCTCGCAAACCGACATCAAAGTGCAGGCCAATACAAGCATCAATGTGAATGCGAGCACCACAATGGACATCGAATCGAGTGCTCCCATGACCATCAAGGGAGCGACGGTCAGCATTAACTAGCGGCTTGAGAGTCTCAGGGGGACCTCCGTGCCCTTTCGCGAGGTTGCCGGGTGTTGTGCAACAGACCGCTAACTAATGAAGATTGCAAAATACAGTGACGTCATTCTCTGTAGCGCCGCTCTATGAGCGGCGAAAGACGCCGGTGGCAGACCCGGCGCTACAGCAGCGGTCGTCACTGTATTTTGCAATGCTCAATAAGAGGGATTAGCCGTGCACGCCGATTTTTTAGGAAGAGGATGGAATCCGGACAACCTCAGGGCCGAACTCACGCGTGCGGAGGCCCGGATCGTCATGAGCGCAGGCGAGGAGAACATCCAGCAGGCTATCTGGATCATTCTGGCCACCGCGCCCGGAGAGCGCGTGATGCGCCCCGATTTTGGTTGCGGCATCCACCATCTGGTATTCGAGGTAAACAGCTCCACGACGATTGCCAGCGTAGTCCAGGAGGTGCGGCACGCTCTTATTCTTTGGGAACCCCGGATCGAAGTTCTCGGGGTCGATGCGGAAACAAGACATTTGGGCGAGCTACTCCTGATCAATATCCACTATCGGGTTCGCTCCACGAATAACTACTTCAACTTCGTCTATCCCTTTTACACCATGGGGAGGACGCGCTGATGCCGCTTTCCAGGTTGTTGGTCGACAAGCGAAATGCAGCAGAGGTGGCGGCTCAGGTCAGAGACCTTTTGCCCCACTACGTCCCGGGCTGGAAGACACGCGAAAAAGGACCCGGTGAAGCGCTAGTCCGCATCTTTGGCCGGTTCTGTGAAATTGTTATCGACCGTCTCAATCAGGCGCCGGAGAAAAACTTCCTCGCCTTCTTGGACTTTTTGGGAGCTTCGCCTCTACCGCCCCAGCCTGCTCGCGCGCCCCTTACCTTTTATCTGGCGCAAAAAGCAAAAGGCGCTACGGTGCCGGCGCGTACGCAGGTAGCTGCCGCGCCTGCGCCAGGCGAGCAGGAACCCGTCATCTTCGAGACCGAGCAGGAACTTCAAGTCACCGCCGCGAATCTAGATTCTCTCTTGATCAGAGATCCGATTCGTGACGCCTATACGGATGGCAGTCAAATACTTTCCGGGCCGCTCCCTTTGCCGGATCAGATCGCCGTCGAGCACAAGCCGCTACCTGCCTTTCGGGGCGAAAAGCCAATTCCACACATTCTTTACGTCGCGCTTGGGCTGCCTTCGCCTTGCCCGGTCTTGAAGAAATTGCGGCTGACCTTCGGGATTGATGAGAGTGCCCCGGCGTCCGCCCCAGGGCGTAGCGTTGTCTGGGAGGCGATCCAGGGGGTCCTTCCTTCGCCAGCTTCGAGCGCTCCCCCCGGCTCTGTGCCAGAGGATGAGCGCTTCACAGTCATTCCGTTGAAGCCGTCCTCCGACGCGACGGCTGACCTTACCCGGAGCGGCGATGTGGTGTTCGAAAGCTTCGCTCCGGTAGTGGAGACGGAAATTAACGGCGTCCGCAGCCGATGGCTCCGATGCCGCTTTCTGGCGCCGCCTTCGAAACACGATCTGCCTACCGCTCCGCCGGGGACGGAAAGCCGCACCCTGAAGGGCGTCAACGTTCACTACGAGATTGAGCGTGCGGCCCTCCGCATCGACCGGGCATTTGCGAACGCCGTGTCGGTCGATCTGACCAAGGAATTCTTTCCGTTCGGGGTAAGGCCAAAACTCGGAGATACCCTGTACCTGGCAAGCCGCGAAGCCTTCTCATCGACGAACGCCGTTGTGACCCTTCACTTCGACCTGTTGAACCCGGCCTCGGAAACGTCGCAGCCACCGATTCTCGCGGCCCGGCCTCGGGCCGCCAAGCTCATCTGGGAGTTCTGGGATGGCAAAACGTGGGCGAGACTAGGAACCAGCACATCCGAGCCATCGGCGCAAATTCCTGATGAAACGACGAAGTTCTCCGACTCCAGCGAAGCCCTCTCGGATACAGGCGACGTGAGCTTCAGATTTCCCAGCTTGCCCCACCCCGCCACGGTGAACGGGCAGACGAATTATTGGGTGCGGGTGAGGATCGCGGGCGGCGATTACGGGGCCGAAGCCCACTGGGAGCAGGATCCCGACAAGGGTTTCGTGGTGGTGCCGGCCACCATCGCGCCCCCTATTCTCTCTGCCGCGGCGATCAATTATGTTCTTGCGACCGATTCCACTCCCGAAGCCGTTTTGAGCTACGAAGATTTCCGGTACACGCCCGCGAGCAGCCAAGGTTTGGTACTCTTCCAGCCCGGCGACGAGACCCGCCCCGCTCTCTATCTTGGCTTTACCCCATTTCCCGGCCAGTCTCTCGCATCTGCCACCTTGACCGTGTATTTCGGCCTGGCCGATTCTCCCGGCGGCAAGGCGGCTACTTCTCCCTCGTCCAATCCGACGGCAGTGGTGTGGGAGTACTGGAGTGCGAACTTGCAAAGGTGGACCCCATTCGCGGTCCGCGACGACACGCATGGTTTTAGGGGCTCGGGCGCGATCCCCTTTCTGGCGCCTGAGGATTCTTCCATCACCAGAGAATTCGGGCGGGAACGCTACTGGCTTCGCGCCCTCCGTGCGGATACCACCAGCGATTTTGAGCCTGAGCTGGCATCGGTACTCCCGAATACGACCATGGCAGTTCAGGCGGTCACCTTTGCCGACGAGGTCCTGGGTTCCAGCAATGGGAAGCCCGATCAGACCTTCCACACTACGCACGCCCCCGTCCTCGAAGGACAGACCCTCGAGGTGCATGAGCCCACCATGCCCTCGGCCGAGGGAACGGATCTTATCCAGGGCGAGGAAGGCGAGGATGCAGTTTCCCGATTGTTGCGCCCCTTTAGCAAGCGCGAAGAGATTTGGGTCCGCTGGCATCTTGTCCCTAACTTTTACGCCTCCGGGCCCCAAAGCCGCCATTACGTCCTCAATCGCCTAAAAGGAGAGGTGAAATTTGGCGACGGCGAGCACGGCCGTATCCCGCCGGCTATGACGGGTAATGTCCGCATGCGGCGCTATCGCACCGGGGGCGGCACTCAAGGCAACAAGCCAGTCGGCTCAGTCGGACAGCTCCGCACTACCATTCCTTACGTCGAGCGAGCCGCCAACCTGGAGGCGGCGAGCGGTGGAGCCGATGCCGAGACCGAGTCCGCTCTGCTCCATCGCGCGCCGCGCGGAATTCGTCACGGACGCCGGGCTGTGACCGCCGAGGATTTTGAGGACATGGCCTTGTTGGCTTCGCCCGCGATCGGTCGGGCGCTGTGCGTCCCTCTTCACGATCTGGCCGCGGACCCCGGCGCCGAACGGCAGATACCCGGTGTGATCAGCTTGATTCTGGTGCCGCTTGCGACCGATCCCAAGCCGCTGCCCAGTCTCGAGCTGTGCGACCGCATTCGCAATTTTCTGGATGAGCACCGCCTCCTGACGACTGATCTGGTCTTGGTTGCCGCCGATTACATCGCCATCCGGGTGGAAACAGAGCTTGCGATAAGAGACCCCAACGCTGCGAGCGATGTGGAGCGCGCGGCAAATGATGGAATTCGCCGGTTCTTGCATCCGTTAACCGGACGGAACGGCCGGGGCTGGGACTTCGGCCGGCTGCCGGCCGAATCCGATCTATACGCGATGCTGGAGAGTATTCGCGGCGTCAGTCATGTGCGGCAGCTCGCAACCTTACCAATCCCGGACCGGCCGGGAGCGGAAATGACCTCACGCTTTTTGATTTACAGCAGTGACAAGCACAAGGTCAAGGTGACACTAGAGGAATAGCGTGCCCCTCGACTTGCCTAATCTCGATGACTTGACTTGGCAGCAATTGGCCGAGCTGGGGCGGTCCTCGATTCCCGGTTGGGCGCCGGAGTGGACTAATCACAACGCTGCCGACCCGGGGATAACGCTCGTCGAGTTGTTTGCCTATTTGAGCGAGATCCTGATTTACCGGCTGAACCGAATCTCTGCCGCCAACATGTGGGCGTTCTTGCGGCTGATCAATGGCCCTGACTGGAAGCCGCCGCAAGATCTTGATATCGCCGCGCCTGACGGGACCAGGCTTGACAAAGCAGGGCTCGAAAAGGCCAGGCTTGATCAGGCCAGGCTCGACACGCTGAAGGATCTCGGTGAGCCCCGGCGCGCGGTGACCGCCGGCGATTTCGAGCGTCTGGCGCTGGCCGCAGTGAGGGCGGGGGTGGCGCGGGCCAAGGCAATTTTTAGGCGCGACTTGGCCGGCGATGGACTTTCCCCGGACGCTCCAGGCCACGTCAGCGTCATCGTCGTTCCGAATGCGGAAAATAGCGGCACCGAGCCCAGCGAGGAGCTTCTTGAAAGAGTGCGAAAGGCGCTCGAACCGGCCCGGCTCCTCACGACCCGCGTACACGTTGTGGGGCCACGATACTTGAGCTTCGCGGTTCACGCCACTCTCGTGATCCCGACAACCGCGCACGCTCAGGAGGTGAACAAGGAGGCCATCAAGGTTCTCACCGCTTTCTTTGATCCGCTCAAAGGCGGACTCCAGTCAACGGGCTGGCCTTTCGGGCGGAGCCTCTATGTGTCGGAAGTCTACGAGTTGCTTGCCAAGCTGCCGGGAGTAAGGTTCGTGAGGAGAAGTATCAATCCCCGGACCGGGCGATCAATCGAGGAACTGGCGGTGGCACCCTCTGAGGCTGGCCGGCGCAGATTGAATCAGGACGGAAAGCTTGAAGCAATCCACCTGGATCCGGACGAGCTTGTTCACCTTCAGATTCAGGAAGGGGACATCGCCGTCGTTCACGAACACAACGGTAAAGGGGTGGAGTGAGGCGCGGCGCGGTTTCCGTGGTCAGTTCTCAGTAAACGGAAAAGCGATAACTGACAACGGAACCCGAAACCAAAAACTGACTTCTGGGAACTGAGCGATGGAACCTCACGACGCTGAGATGGGCCGGTTGTTGGAGTACCTGCCGGCCGTATATCACGGGCTGGACGACACTGATCTCCAGCCGAGCGATCAGGAATATTCTGGCCGGCCGCCTTTTCTCAACTATTTTCTGCTGGCGTTTGAGGATCTGCTGCTTGGGCGCAAGGACCACCCGGCAGGCAAGGGGGCCCCGAAATCGAGCCGCGGCCGCGACCAGGAGAGCAGCTTTGAAAGCCTGGAAGATGAGATCGATGATTTGCACCGTATCTTCGAACCCGAGCGCACGCCGGCACGGTTTCTCGAGTGGCTGGCCGGCTGGGCGGCGTTGAGCCTGGAGGCAAGCCTCAGCCTGGAGAAGAAGCGCCGGCTTGTCGCCCGGATTATTCCGCTCTACAGGATTCGCGGCACCAAAGCATACGTTGAGGAGCTCCTAAGGCTACACCTGGAGGCTGAGGCCACGATAGTGGTCGAAGACGAGGAGCGACCCCATTTGCAGGTGGGACGCCAATCTACGATCGGGCAAGACTGTTACCTGGGTGGAGGCGCGCCGCACTGGTTTCGGGTGCGGTTGGCGTTTCCGGAGACAGATTGGCGGCGAGTAGAGCCTCAATGCCAACTCGCACGGCGGGTGATTGACCTCGCCAAGCCTGCTCATACGCTTTATGAGCTGAGCGTTCAGTCGCACAGGATGCAGGTCGGGGTGCATTCGACCGTGGGCGTGGATACGATTTTCGGGAGCTGAGCTGCCGGGCGCGTCCCAAAAGGAGATTGGCCGTGTCTTTAAAGCGTCTCAACTACTTTAACCACCAATTCCTGGAGGAGCAGGACTTCAAGGCGGAGCAGTCGTACCACATCGAGAGACGGCGGCTGCACAATCGTCTGCTTCATTCCTGGGGTGTGGCGGAGGGACTTGAAGTTCGTCGCAAGGGCGATCGTGAAATCGTGGTGGATCCGGGCGCGGCCTATGATCGGGAAGGCAGAGAGATCGTGCTTGCCGCGCCCGCCACCCACGATGTCAGTCCTTTCACCGAGCATCCCACTCTCTACGTCACCCTCAGCTACAAGGAGCATTCTGACAAAGCAGACTTTCGCAGTTCGGGCGGCGTAGAAAACTACAACCGCATCACGGAAGGCGCCGAGATCAGCTTTACACACGAGCCGCTGCAGGACGGCTCCGTCATTCCGCTCGCGCGGGTTCAGCTCGACGACGCCTCGAGAAACATCCGTCACGTGCAGACGGACATTCCGCAACGCAAAAGGGCCGGCGGCCTGGTGTCTCCCGTGGCCGGCTGGTTGAGACTGCCTTTCAAGCCCGTGCGGCTGGAGAGCCTGCGGGTTGGAGAGCGGCTGCGTCCCACCCAATACAAAGAGCGTGACGCCGAGGCAGAGTTCGTTGTTGACATCGCTTCTGCGTACTGCGGCGAGAGAGGCGCGCGGGGAACCATGCCCGTGCCCCCGCCTCCGGGTGCGAGCAGGATCAAGGCGTTTCGCATCGCCGGAGAGACTGCCGGCAGCGTTCAGATGGAACTGTTTCGAACCGGGTGGAATTTGGAGGCAAAGAAACGCGAGCAAACTCTGCTGGTGAAGGAAACGATCAGCGAGGCCTCTTTTCACAAGCATCTCGAGGTGAAGGAGGATTTGCAGTACCTGAATCCCGAATCGCATACACTCGCACTGTCGGTGGTGGCTGAGGGAACAACCACAATCTGGCTGGTCGCGGCCCGCTTCGAGTAGGTGCGGGAACCAAGCCGTTTGTTGAGAAGTCCTGGGCGCCTCGCGAAGGGGCCCGACGAATCATTTTTCGACAACTGCTAATTAATGGGCCGGCGCCAAGAGCAAAGCGGACGCAGGGTCGTCGGGGTGCGTTGCCCTAAGAGCCCGGCAGCCTTGAAGTCGAGGGCATTACGTGATAAGTTACGGGCGCAAGCGCTCCTAGTTGAGACCTCCGGCTTGAAAACGCTGGATGTCTCTAAATCAAATATTGGGCTTGCCTCATCGATCGGTTGAGGCGTGCTTGACGGAACGATTGCCGGAGGCAAGGAAGCTCGGCCGCTACCGCAGGACGCGGCGGCCTTTAGCTCCGGGTCCGGTCTCTCACCGCTAACCACACGCTCGGGAGTTAAGATATGCCATCCTTTGTGCGGGATTTGCAACTGCAGATCCACACCCCGAACGGGGAGACGTCGGTACAGGCTCCCCCTGACGTTAAGGTCAGCAAGTTCCTGGATGATCTTCGCGAGCCCATCCAACTCCGCTCTAAGAATGCCGAGGGACGACGCATTCAATGGCGGATTTACGACCGAAATGGGAACTGCCTCGATCCGAATCGAACATTAGGCGAGAACGGAGTGGCCGAAAGCCATGACCTTTACCTTCGGGATCAGACCCCGGATGATGCGGCCATGGAACGTCGGGAAAAGGTTGTGGATGAAACCCATGGGAAACATCCCGTCAACGTCCTCAAGCGCTGCGACAACGCTCACTATTACGACCCGGAAAAGTACAAGGCCTGCCCCTATTGTGAAGCCCGCAGGCGAAGATGAAATTACGTTGTGGAAAGCCTACCTAGGAGGTCCCGCTAATGCGACCTTTTGTGCGAGATATGCACCTTCACGTTCACACACCGGAGGGAAAAACTTCGGTGGACGCCCCGGCTGACGTCAAGGCGGGCAAGTTCCTTGACGACCTTCGCGAGCCACTGCACCTTCAATCCAAAGATGCCGAAGGGCGCCGCATCCGCTGGCACATGTACGATCCCGCAGATCGGAAGCTCGATCCGAACAAGACATTAGGCGAAAACGGAGTCGGTGAAGGTCACGACCTCTACTTCAGGGCGGAATCCGAGGGGGTTCCGGTTGCGGCCAGAGCGGAAGAAGAGCGAGCCCATCCTCGGAGAGAGCAGAAGCATGAAGAGAAGCACAAGGAGGAGAACAGAGTGCTTATACGATGTGATAACGGTCACTTTTTCGATCCCAAGAAACATGCCACGTGCCCCTATTGCAATGTACCTGGCAGCGATACCGCGACCACACCTAAAAAGAAGGAACCGGTTGTGGCCGCACTTGAAAACGTTGGGGCAACGCGGCCGGCGGGAGGGTTCTCGCAGGTGTCCGACCCCGGGCAAGGCGGTGATTTGACCATCCGGGTTGGCATGGGGGAGACGCGTATTGACCCGGTCGTGGGGTGGCTGGTCTGCATTCACGGCCCGGAAAAAGGCAAGGACTACCGCATCCGGTCCGAGACGAACACAATCGGTCGCTCTGACGAGATGTTTATCGCGATCAAAGACGACATGATTTCTCGCGAGCGGCACGCCTTCATTACCTTCGACCCTCAAACAAACCACTTCTACATCAGGCCGGGAGAGGCGAGAGGTCTCGTGCATCGGAACGGCAACGTGGTCTTTCAAGCCGAGGAGCTTCACGCCTATGACGAGATCCTGATGGGCCAATCGAAGTTAGTCTTTGTCCCTCTATGCGGAGAGCATTTCAAATGGGAGTGAGACGCCGCTCAATCTGGCTGCCATGGCTGTTCTGGCTTCTGTCGGCAGGCGCCGGGGCAGACGAGCAACCCAGGTTTGCGATAAGCCAAGTCTCGTTCCAGCAACCTGTCATTACCGCGTACCTTGATATCCGCGGCCAGAATGGTCAGATCCCGACGAACCTTGCGGTTTCGGATCTCTCCGCCAAGCTCCAAGGCCAACCTCTAAAGGTCGCCCGGGTGAACTCCTTCGATGCGAGCGGCGAAGGAGTGGCGTATCTCTTTCTTCTCGATGTTTCGAAATCGGTAACGGTACCTCAATTTACCCAAAATCAGCAATTTACCAAGAATTGGATCGACGCTTTGGGGCCGGCCGACCGCATGGCGCTGTTCACTCTCGGTGACGACTACGGCCAAGTGGTGGATTTTACAGCCGACAAGCAGGCACTGAAGAGCTCCCTGGCCGCCCTCAAGCCCACCGATCCGGAAACCAAGCTCTATCTTGCTCTGAAGAACGCCGTGAGTCTGGCTGGACGGACCGACCAGGGGTTCCCAGGCCGCCGCGTCATCGTGGTGCTGAGTGACGGTTTCGACGAAGGCAGTGATATTGGCGAAGGTGACCTGCTCAACACCCTGAAACAAAGTCATGTTCCGGTTTACGCCCTCGGCGCCAGTCACCTGCGCGCCCCTTACCGCCAGCGGGGTCTCGACGCATTAAATCAAATTGCCAGCTCCTCCCAGGGACTCTTTTGGGACGCCAGCGCCAAGCCGCTAGCAGCGCTGAGCGCGGACCTGAAGGCCGCCGTCGACAGCGTGTTCGTGGCCAGCCTTAATTGCGACTCCTGCCGTCCGGCCGCGCAAGCCCAACCCCTTGAGATCAGCTTGAGGGGCGGCGCGCCCAGCACCATCCCGGTTGATCTCGCTTTGACGCCCCCGACAAATCAAGGGGCGGGAGGAACGTCATTGCAGCCGCCCGGTACGCCCGAGCTTCCCTGGTGGCAATTGGTTTGGAACTTGGTGTGGTCCAAGTTAGGTTTGGCCTTGCTGATCATTGTCCTAATTGCCGCTGCGATTTTCTGGATCTTGAGAAGGAAGAAACGTCCCGAAAACTTACCAAGCGTGGTTCCACAGAAAGAATCCCCGAAGCCGGAGCCGCCTCCGCAGAGCGCCCCATCTGGAGGCGGAGGCCTTCCCCTTCGATTCACCTCCGTGGCAGGAAAAGAAGCGGGCCGGGAATACCGGCTGAACTTGGTGGGGCGACTGGTGGTTGGCCGCGATCAGGGGTGTGACTTGCCGCTGCCCGAAGACACTGAAGTCTCGGGGCAGCATTGTGAACTCACTCTGGCGGGCCGTGCAATCGAGCTGGCAGATCTGAAATCGCGGAATGGAACCCTCTTGAACGGAGCTCGTGTAGCGGCGCGTCGACGGCTTGAAAGCGGCGACCTCATCCGCGTGGGCCGAACTGAGCTTCGTGTCACATTTGAGGAGTCCAAATGAAGATCGTGGCGGGCAACGCCCAGCATATTGGCGCCCGGCAGGAACAGCAGGATTCGTTTGGGTTTTCGGACCCCGGCAACGAGGCCTTTGTGGCTCACGGAGGCTTCCTCGGCGTGGTAGCGGACGGTATGGGAGGGCTATCCCACGGCAGCGAAGCGAGCCACGCTGCCGTCCGGACCTTCCTCAGTGCGTACGAGTCGAAGGCGCCGGGCGAGTCTATTCCCGATGCGCTGGCGCGCTCGCTTATTGACGCCAACCGGGCGGTGGTTACTCTCGCTGATCACTTTGGCTCCCGGAACGGGACAGGTACGACGCTGGCCGCAGCCGTCTTGCACGGCGATTCGCTCTATTGGGTTTCGGCCGGAGATAGCAGGGTTTATCTGTGTCATGGGAACATCTTAACCCGCATCACTTCGGATCACGTGTATTCCAGACAGTTGAACGAACAGGTTGCCAAGGGAAAGATTTCGCGTTCCGAAGCCGAGGGAAACGCGGAGCGGGCTGCCCTTACCAGTTTCTTGGGAGACCTGAAGGAGGTGGATCGAAGCCTGCGGCCTTTCGTTGTGAGACCGGGCGACCATATTTTCATATGCAGCGATGGGCTTTATCGAGCACTGTCTGAGGCTGAAATTACCGAGGCATTTCGTGGCGATCCGCAAACGGCGTGTGACACTCTTGTGGAGCAGGCGGTAGCGAAGCAGCGGAACCACCAGGACAACCTGACCATCATCGCTTTGTCCACAGAAAGAAGTTCGGCGCCCGACCCTGCAGCCGGGCACAGGACTCTCCTGGTTTTCGCAGTTCTTGTGCTTGCGGCCGCAATCGGGGGTGGGATCTATGCGCGCTGGTGGTGGAACCATAATCGTGCGCAGACGACGCCGGCGCCGCCCGCAAATGGCAATGTCGCTCCACAGACGTTCCCCGCTGCTCCGGCCGGAACAGGCGCTACGACACCACAATCGCCGTCGCCGGCGAACTCCGCCGGACCGTCAGCAGGCGCCGCCGGGCGCAATGCAGCTTCCGGAGTCGCGCCGCCAATCGCCAAAGACCAAGGCTCGGCCAAAGGTAAACCCAATGGTGCGAGCAAGCCGGCATCTGCTACCGGGAACGCGCCGGGTACAGCGGGAGGGCACGGGAATCAAGTGGAAGGGGGACAGACGCAGCCTGCTCAGGCGGCGACGGATCAAGGGCAAACCAGTCAAGGACAGCCGGGATCAGTTAGCAGCGGGCAATCTGGCGATCCGGGGAGCCAGCAGGCAGGACAGGGTGCAACTCCCGGCGAGACGGCGCCGGGTACCCAAAACGTCCCTGGAACCACGTCGTCATCACCTCCGGATTCCTCCACGTCTCAACCCAAGGATACGGGTGCGGGGCCAAAGCCGCCGGCGAACCCGACTCCTGGTTCGAGTCCTCCGCCGGACGCTTCGGGTGTGCCGCCACGGCTTGGACTGGCCCGAAGTTGGAATGAACCGCGCAAGTCCAGATCGTGGTCCGCATTGCCAGGCAGCTCGATTCGGATTTAATGAAGATTGCAAGATACAGTGACGTCATCCTCTGTAGCGCCGCTCAATGAGCGGCGAAAGACGCCGGGTCGCAGACCGGCGCTACAGCAGCGGTCGTCACTGTATGTCGCAATGCCCAATAGCTCGCCAAGTGGTGGTCGCCACCGAGACCGGAACTCCAAGAGAAGGGGGGTAATTTTGAACGATCGATTTCCGCCCGGGGGCTCGGCGGACCGCTTGAATCAATCAGGCGCCAGTCGAAGGAGCGCAAGACGCTGGCCGACCGGATTGCTGCTCGTTTTCGCGCTCTTTCTCGGGCTTGGCGCGGCGCTGGCGCAGAATGAAGCAGTTACAAACAAGACTGAAGCCAGCACTGTTCGGGTGCTCGGCAAGACCCGTGACGGGAAAGTGGGCAGCGGCTCCGGATTTGTGATTTCTCCCGGGTACGTGGTGACGAACTGGCACGTTGTGGCCGACCTGCCAAATCCAATTGTCGGCATCGGCAATGGACAGGGTGTGAGCGCGCAGGTGGCTGATGCCGACGCCCAAAAGGATATCGCGATCCTGAAACTCGATGCAGATCCGGGCAAGCCGGCGGTCACGCTGTCCCTGAGAAGGTTCGCGAAGAAAACAGAAACGGTGTGGGCTCTCGGATTCCCCGGCGCAGCGGAACACGATTTCATCGATCAAAAGAGCGCCTTATTTGAGGTCGACATCAGCCGCGGCAGCATCCGAAGAACCGTCAAGAAAGCGAGCTCGGAGATTGACCTCTACGAGATCGATGCTCCCATTAACCCCGGCAACTCCGGGGGCCCGCTGGCAAACGACTGCGGCGAAGTTATCGGCATTAACGAAATGGCCGCGCTCGTCCAGGCGGTGGTGGTCGGTGAAGACGAGAGCGGCCGTGCGGCCACGGTTGTGGAGCGTATTCCAGAGGGCTCCGGCATTGCCTGGGCCATCACGAGTGACGAAATCCTGCCGCAACTGAGCAAGCTCGGCATCGAACCCCAGATCGCAAGTTCGCCATGCCTGGCTTCCGTAACCAGCCGGTCTCCCGGGTCTACGCCTCCGCTCCTGGTAGCCGCCGTGTTTGGCGCTTTGATTCTAAGTGGCGGCGCCCTTGTGCTGGCCTCCACCAAGCGTGGCAGGGCGGCAGCCTCGCAGGTGGTGAGGAGCATTTCGCGGCCTCGTCTCCGCCCCGTGCCGGTGCTGCTCAAACCAATTCGTCAGGCGGTTTTGCGCGCGGTCTCGGGTGACCTGGCTGGCACCGAGGTTGCGCTCGAGGCCAAGCCGTTGACCATCGGGCGCGACCCGGCGTCGTGTCAACTGGTACTCCCTGCCAAGGCGGATCTTGTCTCCAAGCGTCACTGCACGCTTCGCTATGATCCCCGGCGCGGCACCTTGGTCCTGGAGGACATGGGCTCCATGAACGGGACTTTTTTGCAATCGGGGCAGCCGGGGCGGCCTGGCGAGCGGCTCAAGCCGGGTTTACAGAAATCGCTCCAGGCAGATGACCGTTTCTACCTGGGCGACACTCGCTACATGTTTGAGGTGAAAGACGGAAAGAGCTGATGCCGTTCCTAACCGATAGGATCACCCGCCTGGGAGGCCGTCAGCACAATGAAGACGCCTGCGGTGACCTATGGTTGGGAAACGCCGGATGCTGGGCGGTGGCCGACGGCTTGGGCGGTCACCGTGGCGGCGAGACGGCCTCCAACCTGGCGGTTCAGGCGGTTTTGGCCTCGTTTCAATCGAACCCGGAGTTCTCCGCCGTCGCGCTTCAGCAGCATCTGGAGGCCGCTCAGCAAGCCCTATTGAAGGTCCAGAAGGAACAACCCGGACTTGCGAGCATGCGCACGACGATTGTGGTACTCATCACCGATTCCCGGCAGGCTCTGTGGGCCCACGTGGGCGACTCGCGGCTCTACTGTCTCGACGCGGGCCGGATCGCCTTCTGCACCAAGGACCACAGCGTGGTTCAGGCTATGGTGAGCGCCGGAGAGCTGTCTGCGCGCGATATTCGCCATCACGAGGATCGGAATCGGTTACTGCGCGCCCTGGGAAACCCGAACGGCGATTTCCGCCCCGAAATCGCTCCCAAAGGCCGCACCTTCTATAAAGGCACCGCATTCCTGCTCTGCACGGATGGGTTCTGGGAAAACGTTAGCGAGAGCGAGATGGAGATCGATCTTGCCAAAGCGGACAGCCCCGGCGACTGGCTTGGCAAAATGGAAACCCGGCTCATGGAAAGAATCACCGCGGACAGTGACAACTACACCGCGACTGCGGTGTTCGTTGATTCGGAGACGCCGGCTCCGAAGGTCATGGAGGATCGAGAAATGAAGGGTAGCTTTGGAACAGGTTTGGGAACAACCTTTGTGCTCGCGGGGATCATGTTAATTGCTCTGGTTGCGGTGGGAGTGTGGGACTGGCTCCTTCTACGCCAAGTGAAGCAGGCGACAGACAACCAAACTCAGGTTCTTAGGCAATTGCAGGCGCAGCAGCAGGTTCCTTCCGATCTGATTCCCAGGCTGATTAGCGGGCTCTCAAGCCTGGATCGCTTGTGCAGCGACACTAAGCTGAAACCAGTATGCGCGGGGACCCCGCAAGCGGCGAATGCAGGCCCTGCTGCGGCCACGGACACAGCTCCTGACCCGAAATCGAAAGCGGGAAGGGTGAAAAAAGCAAAGTAGAACCGAACGAGAGCAGCTCCCGGCGTTAGACTGACCGCCCCGATCGAGCGAAAGCGCGGGTTCTGCCTGACGCCGGACAGTCGGCACGTACCCAGACTGCCATAGGAGGAAGCACGATGAAAACGAAAACTCGCGCGTGGACCCGGCGGCTTCTGGCTTGCGGGGTTCTGGCTCTGGTAGCGATCGCGCATCCGGCCTTCGCCTTTCAGCAGGATAACCAGCTCGCTGCGCGAATGGCCTTCGCGGGCACCTTTTTCATGGTGGCGTTCGTTTTCTTTCTAGCGTTCTATGTCTACGGTGCGATCTGCCTGCAGACGATCGCCAAGAAGACGAATACGCCGAACGGCTGGCTCGCCTGGATTCCCATTGCCAATATTATCCTGATGCTGAATATCGCCAGGAAACCCGTGTGGTGGATCGTGCTTTGCCTCATTCCCGTGGTCAACCTCGTGATGGTCGTGATCATTTGGATGGCGATCGCCAAGGTGCTAAACAAGCCCGAGTGGTGGGGCATTCTTACCATCGTCCCGGTTGTTAATTTGATCGTACCGGGCTACCTCGCATTCTCCAGTGATGGCGCCCGGCCCTCGCCGGCACTGACTCCGGCTCCGGGAGTAGTGGGGCCTATCGAAGCCGTACAAGAAGCAGCGCCCGGCGCCGGTTCGTCGTCGCTTTACTGCGTTTCCGGCGAATTCGCGCATGACACGGTCGAGATTCCCTCTGCAGGCCTCTATATTGGCCGCGATCCGTCAAAGGCAAACCTGGTGTTGAGTTCGCACGAGGTTTCGAGCGTGCATGTTTACGTGCGGCCCGAGCCCGGTGGATCGCAGACCTGGGTTGAGGACTGGAACTCTCTGAACGGCACCTACTACCAGCCTCGCGCGCAGTCACCGTCGCAATGGGTTCAGCTTAAGGGCAAGATTCTGCTATCCCGGGGCGCGCGCTTTCGTCTCGGTGACAACATCGCCGAATTCGAAATACGAGCGTCATGAATCCACAGTCTCTCTGCATGGGATGTATGCGGGAGAAGGGGGGCGGCCCTCTTTGCGCGCACTGCGGCTGGCGCGAAGGCTCTCCTGCCGAATCTCCCTTGCAATTGGCGCCTCGAACCGTGCTCCAGGGCAGGTATCTGCTGGGCCGGGCCCTGGGACAGGGAGGATTCGGGATCACCTACTTGGCCCGGGACTTGACGAGGGGCGGGAAACTGGCAATCAAGGAGTATTTCCCACTCGCCATCTCCACCCGCGCCGAGGACCGGGTCACCGTCGGTCCGATCAGCGCGAGGAGCAAGGCGGACCTTGATTACGGATTGAGGAAGTTTGCCGAAGAGGGGCAGGCGCTGGCCCGGTTCAAAGAGAGCCCCGGCATCGTCTCCATGTTGGACTTCTTTTATGCGAATGGGACCGCTTACATTGTGATGGTGTACGTGGAGGGCCGCACTTTCAAACAGTATCTGGAGGAGCGGGGCGGCCGGATTTCGTTTGAGGCAGCTCTAAAGGTCATTGCCCTGGTGATGAACGCGCTCGAAGAGGTTCATGGCGCAGGAATGCTGCACCGCGACATCAGCCCCGACAACATCTATGTCGAAGACGACGGCCAGGCCAAGATCCTGGATTTCGGCGCCACCCGCAACGCCATGGGCGAGCAAAGCCAGAGTCTATCGGTGATTCTCAAGCCCGGATACGCCCCCGAGGAACAATACCGGAGCAAGGGCCGGCAAGGCGCCTGGACGGATATTTATGCGCTGGGCGCTACTTTCTACCGGGCTCTTACCGGGCACGCGCCCCCGGAAGCCCCCGACCGCCTGGCTCAGGACGAGCTCATCCCGCCGAGCCGCTACGGGATCAAAATGCCGCCGCGTTCAGAGTCGGCCCTGCTGAAGGCGCTCGCCGTACGCGCTGAGAATCGATTCAAGACCGTGGCAGAATTCCGCAAAGCTATGGGCTTGATAACCGAGCCCGCGAGTCCGCCGGCCATCGTGCCCGATCCGCCCGTCACGAAGCCCCCGAAGCTGCCGCAGGCAGAGTTGTCGAAGGCGTTCTATTTGGTTTCCGTCGCGGGCGGCCTTGGCCTGTCCATTCTTTTCAGCATGTCGTCTGACAGTCGGGATAGTGATCTACCTGCTCTACGCTGGGTGGCGTTTCTTTACGCGGCAATCGTGATGATGGTACTGCTGTACCGGCTCTGGAAGGCTATCCAGGATAGCCATGCGCGGACCTCTCCCGGTCAGGCCGTCGGGCTTCTCTTTATCCCGGTGTTTAATCTCTACTGGCTGTTTCAGGTCTTTTGGGGATTCTCCCGCGATTACAACCGGTTCGTCGATCGCCACGCGCCCGGCGCCTCGAAGTTATCCGAAGGCCTGTTCCTCGCTTCCAACATCACTTACACGGTTCTGGTGTTCACGTATTGGGTTCCAGGCCTTTACCAGGCAGTTGGTCTGGTGAACGCTGTTCTACTGTGTCTGGCGGTCTCTAAGGCGTGTGACTCGGTTAACACTCTCGGGGGCGTGCAAGGTCTCTCGATTGCTCCGCTTGGCAATCTCGCGATCCCGCCGGGCGTCCCCGCGGGACGGCTGCTGTTGCGATGCGTTTTGGGCGAATTCCAGGGCGATGACCTGGAACTCGAGAACGGCGAAGTCTTCATCGGCAGAAACCCCAAGCAGGTGAATTGGGTCTTCTCTTCGGACGAAGTCTCCGCGCGCCACGTCCGCGTGTGGCGCGACAGCGCCCTTTCAGGGGTTTGGGTGGAAGACATGAACTCCACCAACGGCACCTATTACCGGGAGTCGGCGGGCGCCGCTGGCAAATGGGTCAGACTTTCCGGCAGCAAGTTGTTGCCGGCAGGAAGCCGTTTCCGTCTCGGCCAGGACTTGGCGGAATTTGAGGTGACGACCGCCTGAAGGCCGATCAGGGTATTGACACCGTGAACTCCCCCGGACTGACGATCTGAATCTCACCTCCCCACGTACACATCAACGTGGACTGGTTATCGAGCGCAGGGATATCCGCGATCAGCACGGTAGGCGCTCCGGTAACCCAGGGGGCCGGCGTAACCGGAATGCAAGGCATCGGGGTGAGAACACCCATCGCTGCCGCCGTGGCCGCCGCTACGGACGGATTCGCCGGCGAGGCGCACATTCCGAAGGGCATGATGTTCACGAGCGGCTTGTTGTCCATGATGGTGGCGTCGGGCTGCTCCGCGGTCATGACCCGATTCATCGGAAGTACCACCAGACTGCTCGGCGCCAAGCCGAAACTGCACTGCAGCATCGCTCCGTTGCAGACTTGCTGTGGCATCATCGCACCCCGGTCGTCTTATTATGCACTGCCGGGCTGGCAATCGACTTATCAAGCGAGTAGCGCAGCCCTGTTTCTCAAGGTCTGATGCTACTCGGGCTTCACGGTTTCACTCGGAAATTCACGTTGCTCGTGAGCGCGCCGCTCGGCGTCACCACCTGGACCGGGCCAGTGGTGGCGCCGGCAGGTACGGTGGTTGAGATTAAGGAACTCGAAACGACCTTGAAGACAGCCGCCGTGCCGTTAAACGTCACGCTGGTCGCCCCTGTCAGATTGGTTCCGAGGATGCCGACGGCCTCTCCCACCTTGCCGGTGATGGGCACGGTCTTCACGAATGGGCCTAGCCCCATCACAAGACTGTAAACTGTACCGCCGTCGTGGGCTCCGCCGTAGCTTGTCGTTCCATAGAAATTCCCGTCGGTCGCCTGCATCAGCCCGGCGTTGGCCGTACCACCGTCACTACATTGATTTTGCGAGCAAAAGCTGTAAAGCGTCGTCAACTGGCCCCCTGGGGTGACTGTGAAGATAGTCCCTTGGTCGTGCGCCCCGCCCGAGAGGTTTGTCCCGTAGAAATTTCCGTCAGTTCCCTGGAGAAGACCGGCTTGGATTTCGTAACCGTCAGTCTGGACGAAGCTGTGTACAATCGTCACGGTACCCGCCGAGTTGATTCTGAAGACGGTGCCACTGTAATCGGTCCCACCGCCGTACGTGGTCCCGTAGAAATTTCCATCGCTTGCCTGAATCAGCCCTGCGGTGGGAACGGCGCCGTCGATGCCATTGTCGTCGAAGTTGTGGAGGATGGTCAGCGTGCCACTTGAGGTGATCTTGAAGGCCGTGCCATAGCCGTAGGCCCCTCCCTGCGACACTGTCCCGTAGAAGTACCCGTCGGTGCCCTGAACGAGCCCCGCACTGGGATACCAGCCGTCAGTGACGTCGAAGCTGTGGAGCGTCGTCAGCGTTCCCCCTAGCGTGATCTTGAATACGGTACCCGCGTTGCCGGACCCTCCTTCGTAGGTTGTTCCATACAGGCTCCCGTCACTGCCTTGAACCAGCCCAGCTTCCGGGGCAAGGCCATCACGGAAGTCAAAGCTGTGGAGCGTGGTCAACACGCCACTTGGAGTGATCTTGAATACGGTGCCACAGCCGTATGGACCGTTGTCACAGTTTGGAATGGTGCCGCCGGTGGAAGTTGTGCCGTAGAAGTTGCCGTCAGTAGCCTGGACCAACCCAGCGAACGGATAGGAGCCGTCAGTTCCGTCAAAGCTGTGCAGCCGTGTCACTTGGCCGGCGGGCGTCACTTTAAAAACCGTGCCGCAGCCCTCAGAGCAGGTGTTGAAGGTTCCGCCATAAATGGTTGTGCCGTAAAAGTTCCCGTCGCTGCCTTGGACGAGGGTCTCTGTCCAAGGGTTCGCATGCTGCCCGGTGAAACTGGCCAGCGCGGTGAAGGTCTGCGCAGTCGCGGCAAGTGCCGCCGCCAGCATCATCCAGGTCGCAGCTACCATCATTGCGGCCCATCTATGACCGGTTCGAGAGCTCTTCATGAATCATCCTCCCCTGCTTGTACGGCTCGAAATAAGTTTCGGTAAGGAAATACTCGCAGCACCCGCCGCAGCGGGGCTCTGGAAGCATACACCGAACGCCCACTCAAACCAATACCAATGTGGGTAAGAATACACTTGGCCCGTCTATGGCAATGTGTCATTACTCACTCCAGTCCGGCTACCCGAGGTGGCCAGAAAGACGCTGCGCTCGCCGTCGTCATTCCCTGCGAAAGCGGGAATCGATGCGCTCAGATTCACTTGATCTGGATTACCAGTGGATTCCCGCTTTCGCTGATTGAATGACGATGTTGGCTCCCTCCCGAGTAAGCTTGGGTTTGTCTGAAACCAAGACTCGGGGGAAAGGAGCCAGCGATGAAGATTTATCGCAGGTGATTATCACCCGAGCTTTCAGCAAATCGCCATGTTGG